>JBIKSL010000022.1:0-41869 GCA_044348645.1 Crocinitomicaceae bacterium
ACAATCCACAAATTGATCTTAACGAATGCGTAATTTCAACGGATTACCGGGAATTTGATGAATTTTATATTGATTTCACGGAAATTGAAAAAACACAACTGGATTTCGATGAGGTTCAATTCATGTTAGTTAATTCTTTCAGAAAGCAAATTCGGGCTTAATCAAGGATTTATAAATACTGTTTCCTCATTTATTTTTTCAGCCTCTACTTTGATTATACCTTTTCCGATTTTGTTTTGTTTTTGAGCTTTAATGTCTAAAACAGCAACACCTGCTTGCCCAAGTTGATATAGGCGATTGTAATTAAAAGACGCTAATCCAGAAGAGTTGGTGAACGCAGTATCGAAAACAGCTACTTGTTTTGGGGTTCCAGCCGTATTGGTTCCATAAAGAATGACCATTGCATTATCAACAATTTTGTCATTTTCATCTCGAACGTAGATATTAGCAATGGTGTCTTTCTTTTTTCGACAAGAGAAAAGAGCTGAAACAACAGAAATTGTAATGAGTAAATAAATTATTTTTTTCATTTTTCTTTAATTTGGTAAGTAAATCGTTTCTACTGACGTTGTGTGTGCACGGCAACGGGAATAACCGTATGCAATTTTATTGTTGAATTTTACGATGATATCAAAATAGCCAACTGCATTTCCATTGTTTAGTTTATTAAAGTATTGATCCATATCAACAACTGCAAATCCTGAACTATTTGTAAACGCTGTATCAACAAATTCCATAGTAGGTGGATTTGACTGCTGATCACCAATCACAATAATTTTTGCTCCATTGGTCAATTGATTCGTTGATGAGCGCACAAAAACCTTAAGCTCTGCTGGAGTTTTCGGCTTGCAACCTGAAAAGATTAGAACCGACAACAACGAAATAATTGAAAAATATAGTTTTATCATAAATTATTCTATTCAAAATTACAATAATTACAAAAAAAACCATTGTATTTGACCTAATTTTTTATTTCCAACCTGAGTTCGATTCGAAAATTGAAATTAAGATTGACATAAAAATCTGTTAGAAAAGGCATTTGCTCGAAAATTTAGCGGACTAAATTGAGAGGAAACAACACCGTAAAACTGGTTTTTATGCAAAGTCATTTTTTACTCCAGTGATAAAAAACGATTTACTTCGCAACACTTTCTTGATTTATCCCAATAAAACTTCAAAAGTGATGTTCGTAACTCATTGTTTCTAAGCGGTCTTAAGCCAATTTTTTAAATCGAACGTAGGTTTCTACAATACTTCGACTTCATTTTTGTAAATATCATCAAGTGTTTCCCTCTTGCGAATTAAATAACTTTCTCCATTTAACAATAGAATTTCTGCAGGTCGCAAACGAGAATTATACTGATTACTCATCGAGAAACCGTAGGCTCCTGCATTGGATATTGCTAAAATATCGCCTTCACGAACTTCATTCAGCAAACGATCATAACCAAAGGTGTCGCTTTCACAAATATACCCAACTACTGAATAAAGTCGCTGA
Organism: Crocinitomicaceae bacterium; assembly: GCA_044348645.1. Classification (GTDB taxonomy): domain Bacteria; phylum Bacteroidota; class Bacteroidia; order Flavobacteriales_D; family Crocinitomicaceae; genus UBA952. The sequence goes on from JBIKSL010000022.1 coordinate 1,499, forward strand.
TCTCCATTCGGGTTACTCAAATTGGAAATGTGATGATATGCTTGGTAAAACATCGGACGAATAAGATGATTCTGCCCACTATTAACACCCACAAAAACGGTTGATGTAGTTTGCTTAATTAAGTTTGCTTTCACAAGCAATACACCCGCCTCACTCACCAAAAATTTTCCCGGTTCAAACCATAATTCAAGCGATCTTCCATAATCTTTACAGAACTTTTCGAATGCACTACTTATTTTTTGTCCTATGGAATGAATATCTGTCACAATGTCTCCATCTTTATATCCCACTTTAAATCCGCTACCAAAATCCATAAACTCCAAATTGGGGAATGATTTGGCCGAATCAAAGAGCAATTCTGCTCCACGAAGAAACACGTCAGCATCGATGATATCACTTCCCGTGTGCATGTGAAGTCCGTTGATATTTATGTTGTAGCTATTAACAACACGTTCGATGTGTTTCATTTGATAAATTGATATGCCGAATTTTGAATCGATGTGTCCAACCGAAATATTGGTGTTTCCACCGGCAAAAATGTGCGGGTTTAATCGAATGCAACATTTCACACTATTGCCATACAAAGCTCCGAACTTCTCTAAAAAAGGAATGTTATCAATATTCACATGTACTCCAAGTTCAACAGCTTGCTCTATTTCTGAAAAATCGACGCAATTTGGAGTGTACATGATGTTGTTGGGTTCAAATCCCGCACGTAACCCTAATCTCACCTCTTCGATGGAAACAGCATCCAATCCAGAACCTTCATTTCGCAAAAGCTTTAAGATATTGATATTATTCAGTGCTTTCATGGCGTAAAACAAACGTACTTTCGGGACGCTAAAGGCATTTTTCAAGAGATGATATTGTTCGATAATTTTATCTCCGTCATAACAGTACAAAGGTGAGCCATACTTATCGGCTAAATCTACATAATTGTAATTTGAATTCATTTTGGTTTTTTATTAAAGCGTAATAAACTAAAATCAATCTTTCGCTAATTCTTAGTCACCGAGCAGGAACATTCCAATCGTGAAGTAGATGAAAAGTCCCGTAACATCGTTTAGTGTTGTGATGAATGGTCCAGTAGCTAAAGCAGGATCAATCTTGTATTTGTTCAGAATCAATGGAATTAAAGTCCCTAAAATAGCTGCAAACACAATAACAGTGAAGAGTGAAATGCTAACAACAAAACCAAACTTTAGACTTTCGAAAACATAAGCAATGCCGAAGATTAAAGCTGCAAGTAATAATCCGTTTACCAATCCGACTGCGGTTTCTTTCAGAAGCTTAGGAAAAATTTTCCCGAAATGTTTGTCACCTCTTGCCAGAGATTGAACGACAATGGCAGATGATTGCACTCCGACATTTCCTCCAGTAGCTGTAATTAAAGGTATAAAGAAAGCCAAGGCTGGAATTGATGTGATGTTTCCTTCGAAACCCGAAATTACTTTTGCACCCAAAATCCCACCTAACATCCCAATAACTAACCATGGTAAACGTGCCGCTGAAATTCGCCATATACTCGCACCTGAATCCATGGGTTCAGAAATACCTGTTGCTAGTTGAAAGTCTTTATCTGCTTCTTCCTTGATAAAATCAACAACGTCATCCAAGGTAATTCGACCAACCAATTTGTTTTGATAATCTACAACGGGAACTGAAACCAAGTCATATTTTTCCATGACGTTGGCAACTTCCTCGGCAGAATCACTGGTTTTTACAGAAATAATATTTTTAGACTGAAACAAATCCTGAATCTTGGTTTTACTGCTTGCAAATAAAAGTCGTTTGAGCGAAAGCACACCAACCAATTGATTGGCTTCATTCACCACAAAAATGTTGTAAACCTTTTCAACATCTTCAGCTTGTTTTCTTAATTCAATCAGAGCTCTGGTTACCGGCCAATCCATCTGTGCTTGAAAAAATTCCTTCTGCATCAGACCTCCGGCAGTGTCATCGTCATAATTCAAGAGGTCAACAATATCCTCAGCAGCATCGTTGTCGTCCATTTGAGAGATAACCTCTTGAATTTTTTCATTTGGTAAATCACCCAGGATGTCTGCGGCATCGTCTGAATCTAGATTTTCAAGCTGATCAGCAAATTCTTTCGTTGAAAGAGAAGCCAAAAAACGATCGCGAACATCGTCTTCTAACTCCATTAAAATGTCTGCTTGAGTATCTTCGTCAACTAAAAAATAGATGTATTTGGCCTCGTCATTGGAAAGTTTGTCAAGTATTTCTGCAACGTCTGCATAATGCAAATCCAATACGTTTTCTTGTATCCAAAAAATGTCTTGCTCCGCAATTTTCAATTGCAAGAGATCCAAAAACTCTTTTGTTAATTCGAAACGCATCTAAAAATTATATTTTACAAAGATACGCAATAGGTTAAATTTAGTTTGATAATGTTCCCCTGACTTTGATTTTATTGATTGTTGAGTCGAGATTTTAACTGAAAAACGGGTTAATTGAAGCTTGTAACCTGAGATTGTAAAATGGATTCACATTAATGAGTCAAATCCAGTTTTTTCCAATTCGAAATAATCACTTGAATATCAAATAATACGTTGAAATTTTTCGCATACATCAAATTCAGTCGATCTATGGTGTCTTCCGAAGTGTTTTTCTGTATGTTGTATGGAGGCAAAATTCCAGGTTTTATTTTGGGTAATTGTTGCATTTTGTGCTTTTCAGTTTGAATGTATCCAACAAAACTTTTCCTTCCAAGAACAACAGAAATCATATTTGATATAAACCGATATTTCGCTCGAAAAAACCAAATAAATATTGGAGAAATAAATAAAAAACTAAGTCCAAAAAGTAAATCCATGAATCGTTTTGAACGCAAATTTTCCGGTCGACTTAAATTATTGGAATTCAAAATGTACAAATCACCTGAAGAATCAATCGAGTTGCTTCCAATCAAGTATGTCGTATCAGGTTGAGCAATTTTAAATTCAATTTCTTGCTCCTCGATTTTCGACATTCCAGTAATGATTTCTTTTGCTGTTAAATTCTTGGAACAAAAAATAAGTTCGTTGATTTTGTGAATTCGAATGATCTCGTCAATTTGCTCAAAACTTCCTGCTGAGTTTGAATAACGTTCTCCCACAGAAACAGGAATAATCACTTCAATATTCGGATAAGTTTCTGATAGTAATTGTTCAACTCGATGAAATTCAAATTCATTTCCTGCAATGGCAAATCTTTTCTTTGGAATATCTGGTAAGGATAACCTATTATTTCGAAACAAATTAATGATGATTCGCGAAAGATAAAATTGACCGATATACCAAAGTGAACCAACGATTGTATATAATCTTGAGAATTGCCATTCTTTTGGAAGTAAGGCATAGCAAATCAAGATTATTGCTGTTCCCATAAAGGTTCCTTGCCAAATCAAGAATCTGTTGTTTTTGTTGTCGTAAAGTCCACTGATTAGATTGCAAATCAACCAAATGAGCACATACAAAGGAAATGAAATAAAATAAGCGCGATCAGGAAAGTGAATGTCATGCTGCGCCCAACGGTTAGCTAAAACAAACAAACCAATTAGAGAGATTGAATAATCAATAAAGGGCAGACTTATTTTCTGTATGAAACGTTTGAGAATCGCTACTGATGCTCGAAAATAAATGGCAAAATTAATTGCGACTGAAAACAACTTTGCATTGTTGGAGGATAAATGTTTCTTCGCAAATATGATCATCGCTTTGTAAAAAACAAATACATAATTCACCGAACTCTTCTTTGTACTTTCTCCTTTGTAATGTATGATTTTTGTATCCGGAAAATAATAATTCTTATACCCACCCAACTTAATGCGATAAGATAAATCGATATCTTCTCCATACATGAAGAACGTTTCATCCAAAAGACCAATTTTATCTAATGTTTCTTTTCGCATTAGCATAAAAGCTCCGCTCAAAACATCGATTTCATTGATTTCAAATTCTGATAAATACCCCAAATGATATTGACCAAATGTTTTTGATTTTGGAAATATTTTGGATAGTCCGAAAATTTTACAAAACGCAACCCAAGGCGACGGAAATCCACGTTTTGATTCAGGAAGAAATTTACCCTTTCCGTCGATCATACGAACGCCAAGTCCACCAGCATCGGGATGTTCATCCATAAACTTGATTGTTTTTTCAAAGGTGTCTTCCTCAACAACTGTATCGGGATTAAGCAATAAAATATATCTTCCCGAAGATAATTGAATCGCCTGATTGTTGGCCTTCGAGAAACCCGTATTTTCCTTATTTGCAATTAATTTGACGTCGGGGAATTTTTCTTGAACCAATTCTACAGAGCCATCGACACTGTTATTATCAACGACAAAAACTTCGACATTCAAATTCTTGGAAGCAGCAATTACAGAATTTAAACATTGCTCCAAAAAATAAACAACGTTGTAATTGACAATAATTACCGATAAATCAAGATTGGTTTTTGACATCAGTTTTTGACCGCAATGCAGGAAATTTCAATGTTCACATCCAATGGCAATCTCGCTACTTGAACTGTTTCTCGTGCAGGAGGAATTCCAGGAAAATAAGATGCGTAGATTCTATTTACAATTGCAAAATCATTGAGGTCCTTCAAGAAAATAGAGCATTTCACAACCTCTTCAAACTGAAATCCAGCCGCATTGAGCAATTTTCCAATGTTCCTCAAAACGCGATGTGTAGCATTTTCTATGGTGTCAATTTCCAAACTGCCCGTTTCTGGATTTAGTGGAATTTGACCGCTCACATAAAGTGTGTTTCCAGATAAAATTGCTTGACTATACGGACCAACCGGAGCGGGCGCGTTTGGAATTTGAATCGCTTTTTTACTCATCGTAATTGTAAGTCATTTGTTTTCTACTTTTGCAAAGTAACAAAATTCGTGTCACGTGAACTTACTTGTGGTTGATTTTTATGACTCATTTACCTATAACTTGGTGCATTACCTCGAAGGGTTAGATTGCTCGGTCACGACTAATTTTGAGGATCAAGTTAATTTGGAAAAGCTATTGGATTTCAACGGCATCATTCTTTCACCGGGACCAGGTTTGCCAAGCGAGAAGAAAAATCTTTTTCATATTTTGAAAATATGCGAAGGAAAAATTCCGGTTTTAGGAATCTGCTTGGGAATGCAGGGAATTGCAGAATTCATGGGCTTACAACTTGAAAACCAACAAAAAGTAAAACACGGAGTTCAGGAAGAAATAACTATTTTAGACAAGAAAGGTATGTTTAAGAATTTGCCTGATAAACTAAGCGTTGGACTTTATCACTCGTGGAAAGTAAAAAGTGCTCCTCAAGAAAATATTTCCGCGATCAGCGAAAACAAGGTTATAATGGCCTTGGAATTTCCCGAAAAGAAATTATTCGGTGTTCAATTTCATCCTGAATCTATTATGACACCTGAGGGTAAAGAAATTTTAAATAATTTCTTGAGCTTGATTTCTTAACACTTTCTATCAGAGCTTTTATAATTCTTAATCTAAATTTCTTTTTATTTTGTGAAATAATTTTTACATTTGCTCCATCCCAAAGGGGAAAATTTATTGTGAAAAAATAGCGTTTGCTAAACGACTTGTCTACTGAAACATGCAACACCCATCGATTTCCGTTCAGGGAAAATTCATTTTGGGTATACGGCTTATTTTTACGTTGAATCCTAATAATGAACATAAAATCCATAAATGTTCAGGAATTCATAAAAAGTGGACATTTAAAAGATAGGTGTAAATTTTCTTTTAAAATTGATTACTTCAATTTTTTAGAGTTATTACCTGAAACTATTTTCTTACCTATTTTTTCTTCGATTTCTTTTCTTGTATTTCCAGCAATTGTGCCTCCTTGATTCGCAATAATTTTATTTTCATTGAGTGTTTTTGGCTTTTTTTCCTTTGAAATTTCTGTAGTTGTTGCCTCAGAAAGCATTGTCAATACAAGCTCAAGGTTAGACATGTGGTCACGAAGATTTTCTTTTTTTAGATGCTTTAAATTCTTGTATTCTTTGGTCGTCAACCCACTCCAAGCTTTTGTTATTTCATCCGTTAAAATTGCAAATTCCAATCCTTTTTTTACGCCACGTTTTTCCCATTCATCAGTTAATTCTTTTCTGACTTCAATAGTTTTGAGACGTTGATTAATCCATTCCTTCGAATATCCTTTCTTAAGGTAAGTTTCCATTAAACGATCAAAGCCAATTTCCGGATCTTCAATTTCATCAATCCGTTCACGGCCCACTTGGGCAAGCCACAATTTAAACGGTTCCGCTTTTGGAGAGGGTATACTTTGAATTAAGCGAAAAAGTTGTTCTGTGTCTGCTACATCTGTTTTGTAAAATTTCCCATCAGAGGCAATTAATTTCAGTTGTCCGATTTTTTCGGACAACTCACTCCCTTCCTTTTTCAATTTGTTTTTAAGATCACTCCAATATTTTCTTGGACGATCAGATCCTGTTAATGCTTGTATCACATCCACCACAGAAAAATACCAACACTCATTATCATCATCCCAATGCGTGCGAATTTCATTTTGATTAAAAAGCTTTATTGCCGAGTTTTTATCCATAATCTAATATACAAAAAATAATCTGAACCTAAAACCCTTTCACTTTCGTAATTTATTTTATACATTTGTCTATCCTAACGAGGAAAATTTATTAGAAAAAAATAGCGTTTGCTAAACGACCTGTCTAGAGAATCGACCAATTATTTAGAAGACCAGGAAGTGAAAGTTGAACGCTCATGCTACGGCGTGGGCGTTGCTTTGCTTGGTTTTCGGGTTCTTGGTCGAACCTTCTAGACGAGCATAGCAACAGCCCCACGCTTTTTTTGTTATGTATAATCTCACTGTGGGGCGAGTGAAAACTAAAACTTTATAAAATGAATTACAAAGTAATCACGGATTCCTTTAAAAACAGAAAAAGCATCCGTAAAAAAAGTTTATTTACAGCCGTTGCAGTTGGGCTTGGTTTAACTGCGAGTATGATGGCGCAAGTGCCGAGTTATGTGCCTACTAATGGATTGGTAGGTTGGTGGCCATTTAATGGAAATGCGAACGACGAGAGTGGAAATGGGAACAATGGAACGGTGAATGGGGCGACGTTAACGACGGATCGATTTGGGAATGCTGGTAATGCATACAATTTTGATGGAATAAATGATTGGATTGAGATTTCTGACAATAGTTCACTAGATCTAAATTTTGAATTGACATTAAGTGCATGGATCAATACTAATAGCATTTCCGTTACTCAAAGAATAATTGATAAAAGTACTGTTGGGCAGGCCGATTCATGGTGTTTTGATTTAGGTGTAATGGGGGTTGGAGATTTAAGGTTAATAGTTGCTGGTTCAGTAATTAATCAAGCAATGAGTCAGGCTAATATAATAGAAAATAATATATGGACACATGTATTAACTACTTATAATGGAACTTCTGTAAAATTCTATGTCAATGGTATAATGGTATATTCTATTTCTCAAATTGGAAGTACACCGAGTAATAATAATTCGGTTCGAATTGGGGTCAATAGTTTATACAATAATGAATGGTTTGATGGTGACCTTGATGACATCGGGATTTGGAATCGTGCCTTGTCAGAATGCGAGATTCAAGACTTATACAATGCGCAAATTAATTCTGTAGCTGGTTCAATAGCTGTTTCTCCTCAGCCTGCTTCAACTGGTTCAAATGTTTCATTAACAACTGCCTCAAATTCAACCAATGTTCAATGGCAAAATAACCCTCTAAATAATGGTTGGCAAAATGTCCCTTCTAATTCAACATACAGCGGTGGAACAACTAATACATTAACAGTAAATAATGTTCAGTTGTCTAATCACAATCAACCATTTAGAGTTATTGCTTCTAATGGAAACTGTATTGACACATCCAACATCGCCACCATTCAAATTGCTGATACCTGCATTACCAACGTTACGGTTTACGACACATTATTAACCACCGTAACCGATACACTCATCATCAACACCACCTTGAGTTTGCCGGCACCAAATAATGAGAATACTATTTTAATTTACCCTAACCCTGCTAGTGACCACATCACTATTGATAATGGAAACTTTGCAGCAATGGCAGGATATAGCATTAAAATTGAAAACAATGCCGGTCAGCAGGTGTTTCAAAGTCTCATAAATCAAGCGCAATTTTATGTGGATTTGAGCACGTGGACAGGAAATGGCTTGTATTTCGTGCATTTGATTGATCCGCAAAATAATACGGTGACGGTAAGGAAGATTGTATTGCAGTAAGCTGAATCGCTGGGCAGGATTTTTAATCCTGCCCAACGCTCAGCTCTTACGAATTGATTTCACCCATAGGTTCGGGTATATTTATCGACCGAAACGAACGTGAAGGTGGAAACCCGCACCTATGGGTTTAAATCGGTTTGGATTATCCATTTTAATGCCAGCCAGCCGGTAAGTTTAGTTGATTGAATTTTCTTTCAACCTTATTAATCAATAACTCATTCCAAAATACCAGAGTGGAATCGTGTTTTGGTAGCCGAAAACAATGTCATCTTTGACGAGAAAAGCATTTGATAGTGCTTCGATTTGTTTTTTGGTTTTGTTTTTACCTCCTACTTCAAAAATTGAGTCATTTATTTGAAAGTCAGCATTTTTATGAGTGAAAATATCATGTTCCAGTTTCATCTGATTAAAGAAAAAAGTTTCTCTCACATTGCCAATATCTGTTGCATTAGATCCTATTGAATACATTAGATTGGGATTGTCCAAATAGATTTTTTCAACTTTTCCCATCGCTCGAATTCCTTCTGTTTTGTCTCTCAATTGCATGACAATTCCTGCTTTTTCAAAATAATGAATAAACTCAACTATTTGATTTCGATGCACATCTACCAATTCTGCAATTTTGGTAAAATTGGGTTTAAACGGAACACTCTTCGCAATGATGGATAATAATTGCTTCATTTTCAATGCTGTTCCGATATTCATTTTTGCATACATGGGAATATCTGTTTCAATCGTCATGTTCAATATGTTATTTAACCTTACTTCATAATCAGGTTCGTTGAAAAAGGGATAATATCCGTTTTTGAGGTAATTTTTAAAGTGCATCAATGGAAATTCTACTTCTTTTATGGTGACTTCATTTTTCAAAATTTGCTCAAAAGAATAAGGTTTAATGTCTAAACCATTTGTCAAATTGAGGAATTCTCGAAACGATAATCCTTTTAGTGTATAGCGAATAACGCGACGGCTCAAATCATCAGTTCCTTTATATAAATCTAAAATCGATGAGCCGGTAATTATAATTTTCAATTGTTGAAGATTGTCATACATCATTTTAATCTCTTTCGACCAATTTGGATACTTGTGAATTTCATCAATGAAAAGGTATTCTCCTCCGTTTAAATGAAAGTGAGTTGCCAAATCAAATAAAGTATTCGATGAAAAATAAAAATCATCAGCACTAACGTATAAGGTTTTTTGAATATCGCAATTCAATTTTATGTGTTGTAATAATAGCGTTGTTTTGCCGACTCCTCGAGCTCCTAGAATGGCTATTATTCTGTTTTCCCAATTTATTTTTGGATGTAAATACCTTACAAGTCGTATATCAGTTTTTTCTATCAATGCTCGAAACTGAGCTATTAATCGTTCCATCTTCTTAATTTTGATTACAAATATAATAAAACGCTAAATAAAAGTAGCGATATATATTTAAAAAGCAAAAATAAAGTAGCGAATAAATCACAAATCGCTAAATAAAAAAAGTGAAATATAAATTTAAGTACAAAAGACACTTCACTTTAACTCCAACAATTTTTCTAAAACGGACGAGATCGTTCCAACAAATATGTTTTCTTGAATTTGATACATCGCTGAATTGATTGGTGCAACAATAAAATTCAGATCTGGTTTTATTATCTCAAGCGCGCGAAAGGAACCTTTTGTCAATTGAGGTGACGTTGATGCCTTACATTCAACGGCGATGATTTTATTGTTTAACTCCAAAACCAAGTCGATTTCATCTCCAGTTGCCGTTCGGTAAAAATATGCTGGGCAATTAAGATTTGAGAGCAATTGCTCAATGACCAACCCTTCCCACGAAGAACCAAAAATAGGATGACCAAAAAGTGCATCCATATTTTTTATGAGTAACAATTGATGTAAAATTCCACTATCTCGCACATAAATTTTAGGAGATTTAACCATTCGTTTTTTTATATTCAATTCATACGGTGGAAGTGAACGTAGCACAAAAGTTTGTTCAAAAATATCTATGTATTTACGAATTGTTGGATGTGTTAAATCCATGGAACTAGCCAATTTGCTCAGGTTTAATGTTTGCCCGTGATTGTGAGCGCACATTGTTAGGAAACGACGAAGTTTCAAGGCTGGAATATCAAATCCGAGTTGAGGAATGTCACGTTCAACATACGTTTTGATGTAGTTTTCTCTCCAAATTGAGCTGAATTCATCATTTTCAGCTAAAAGACTATTAGGATAAGCTCCTCGGTTCCAAAAAACACTCAAATCAGTTTCTGGAACTTCGTTCATTAAGAAAGGGGTCAAGTATAGAAAGCCTATTCTTCCTGCAAGGGATTCTGAACTTTTTTGAATTAAATCGCGAGAAGCTGAGCCCAATAAAATAAATTTTCCATTTTGTCTATTCTCATCAACAACACTTCTCAAGGTTCCAAATAATTGAGGAACTAATTGAATTTCATCTAGACAAACTACTTTTTCTTCATTGGTTTTAAAAAATAAACGGGGATCAACAAGTTTATTCAGATCTTCCTGATTTTGTAAATCGAGGTAAATTCCGTGTTGAGAATTTGAAAATAACTGTTTGACAATAGTTGACTTTCCACACTGCCGAGGTCCTAAAATCGCTACAATTGGAAAGATTTGCAGGTATTTTTGAATTTCATCCTCTAATTTTCGATGGATATACATTTTATTACTCCTTGATTATGAAGCACAAAGATAACTAATTTTATTTTTTATGCAAATTGAAACTCCAACTTTCAATATGCACGTTTTTTATTGTTAGGTAAAAAATGGAATGCTTTGAGTAGCTCGAAATGAATGTTTGGTATTGCAGCTTCCTTTGTTCTCATTTTCCATCTTTGAAACATTCAACTTATTTTTAAGAGAAATCCTAACAATCTATTCCGAATCATAAATGTGAACATAAAAACGGTATATGTTCAGAAAAACATAAAAAAATGAACGTATTTAAACTAATTCCAAACCCATTGAACATTTTAAGCATGAATTATGTGATTTTTTACACATAAACCATATTAATAATGTGATTGGCCTTGTTTGGTCAATTGTATAAGATCCTGTGTATAATCAGACAAAAACAAAGGAATATTCAATAATCCATCTCGATGATGAAGATTTTTTAAGGAATATCGAATGCGCAGCTTAGGCTTGAATGCCGATTGATAAGCAGCCAAACTTTTACTTCTAACATTTTCATCGCTTTTGATCTCTACAGGAATAATTTCATTATTTAGTTGAATTAAAAAATCAACCTCAGCGGTATTTCCTGAGGTCCAATAGTGAGGGATTGTTTTGAATTGGACAATTAAACTCTGAAGAATATAATTTTCAGTTAATGCCCCTTTAAATTCTGTAAATAAACGATTCCCTTCAATAATAGCGGCAGGAGAAAGTTTGGATAATTTGCGAATAATTCCGACATCAAGCCCATACAACTTGAAAGCATTATGCTGATCATAGGCCGAAAGAGGTAAAGCAGGTTTTGTGCATAATTTTATCTGATACACCAATCCTGCATTCATTAACCAGCGAATGGCATCCTCGTATTCTCTTGCTCTCGCGCCACTACGCACTAATTGAAAAACGAATTTTTTATTTTCACGCGCCAACTGAGCGGGCAATGAATCAAATACTTCCGAAATTTTAGCGACATCACTCATAACGGGATGTTTTGCAAAATCACCTTTGTAAGATAAGATTAAATTATTCAGAACGTCGTCTGTATTTTCAAATGTTTGAGATTCATTAAACGCTTTGACAACGGCAGGCATGCCACCAGTAATCATGTATTTTTTAAAATGATGAAGTAAATCATTGAAATAGTATTCCGGTAACGCGTCCAATGAATTCAATTGCTCTAAATAAGCATGTAATTGATTGTTCCAATTGGGTAAAACCTCGCGAAACGTCATTGGGTAAAGTGTCAAAAACTCAACTTTTCCGACAGGGAACGAAACGCCAGAATTCAATAGTATTCCCAACAGAGAGCCAGCGCAAATTATCGGAATTTCAGGTTTTTGTTCCGCAAAATATTTCAAGGCATTCAGTGCCTCTGAACATTCTTGAATTTCATCAAAAATGATTAGCGTTTGATTACTAATTTTCTTTCCGCTAATGAATGAAAGTGATTCAAGAATTCGGGAAGTATCTTTGTTTTTTTGAAAAAATTCCTTGAGTTCGGGACGTTCATCAAAATTAAAATAGGCATAATCGGAAAACGCTTCCTTACCCAGCCAGCGCATCAAATAGGTTTTACCAACTTGACGAGCGCCTTGCAGAATGAGAGGCATTCTACTCGGTTTATTTTTCCAAGCAATTAACTCTTTTTGTAAGGCTCTTTCCATTTTTATCTATGAATTATGTGATTTTTTACACGAATATACTATTTATTATGTGAAAATCAAAAAAATGATCTTCAAGTGCATTGAGCTTGCCGAAATGCACTTTTCTTATTTCGTGAATAAATTATACATTTGCTCTATCCTAACGAGGAAAACTTATTAGAAAAAAATAGCGTTTGCTAAACGACCTGTCAATGAAACCGACCAATTTTCAATGTACACAGGGAAGTAAAAGTTAAACGCTCATGTTATAGGCGTGGGCGTTGCTTTGCTTTGTGTACGGGTTCTTGGTCGGACCTCATTGACAAGCTAAGCAACTGTCCCACGCTTTTTTTATTGTGTATAATCTCACTGCGGGGCGGGTGAAACAAACAAATTTTAAATTATGAAAAAAGTTATGTTTACAGCCTTCGCAGTTGGGCTTGGTTTGACTGCGAGTATTGTAGGTCAAGTACCGAGTTATGTACCAACGTATGGATTGGTGGGTTGGTGGCCGTTTAATGGAAACGCCAATGATGAAAGTGGGAATGGAAATAACGGGACGGTAAATGGGGCTACGTTAACCGCAGATCGTTTTGGGGTGGCAAATAAGGCGTATAGTTTTGATGGGGTAAACGATTATATTCAAGTACCTGATAATAATTCATTAGATATTACAAGTGACATATCAATATGTGTTTGGGTTTTAGGTGATCAGACTTTGTCTTATAGATTCGTTGATAAATCAACTAATGGACTGGCAGATGCTTATTTATTGGATGTTTATCCTTCTGATAGATTTCGAATGATAGTAGCGAATAGCACATCTAATCAACCATCAGCACTTCCTGGATCATTTATTCCTTTGACCTTAACCAATATAACAGTTACTTACGATCAAAATTTTGTAAAGTTCTACATAAACGGATCACTCAACAACGCTATTCAAAAATCGGGTATTTCGCCAACAAATAATAATCCATTAAGATTTGGTGCAAATTCACTTTTAAGTAGTAATCTTTTCTTCAAAGGAACGTTAGACGACATTGGAATATGGAATCGTGCATTAACCGAATGTGAAATTGCTGACTTATACAATGCACAATTAGGTTCTTTTTCAAACTCAACAGTTTCAATCAACCCAACGCCAAGTCTGTTAGGTTCAAATGCAACATTATCTATTTCAACTCCAATACAAAATCTTCAATGGCAAAGTAATCCTTCCAATATTGGTTGGGTTGATCTTTCTGATAATTCAAATTATAATGGAGTCAATAACGATACCTTAGTTGTTTCAAATTTGCAACTATCCAACCACAACCAACCTTTTCGAGTTTTAGCGTGTGGAGACACCTCCAATATAGCAACCATCCAAATTGCTGATACGTGTATCACAAACGTTACTGTTTACGATACGCTGCTAACCACCGTAACCGACACGCTCATCATAAACACAACACTTGGTTTACCTGCACCTAATAACGAGAATACGATTTTGATTTATCCTAACCCGGCAAGTGACCACATCACCATTGATAATGGAAACTTTGCAGCTATGGCTGGTTACAGCATTAAAATTGAAAACAATGCAGGTCAACAGGTATTTCAAAGTGCCATCAACCAAGCGCAGTTTTATGTGGATTTAAGCACCTGGACAGGCAATGGATTGTATTTCGTGCACCTTATTGATCCGCAAAATAATACGGTGACAGTGAGGAAGATTGTATTGCAGTAAGCTGAATCGTTGGGCAGGATTAAAATCCTGCCCAGCGTTCAGCATTCATAAAATGATTTCACACATTGGTTCGGGATTTTATATCACATAGGCTCGGGTTTCATTTCGTGCATTTGATTGATCCGCAAAATAATACTGTGACGGTTAGGAAGATTGTGTTGCAGTAAGCTGAATCGTTGGGCAGGATTTAAAATCCTGCCCAACCATTTATCACATCCCTCACATTTCATCCATGCTCAATCCAATAAATTCTTTTTTGTAATCATTTAGAAATTTTATTTCGTTTGATAAAACGGCAACATTTTCTTTCAATTTATCGAGATTTATTTTTTTTGCCTGCCTTTTGACTTCACCAAAAACAATGGTTTTTTTCAATTCGTTCAGGGCGATATAATCAATTTCAAGTGTCCCTTTACGATTCCAATAATTGCCAATTTGAGTGAATTGTTTTGATTCCATAGCAACAGTTCGAAAATATTTTTCTAATAGCATTCCGCTGAATGTTTCATAATCTCGTTGCACTATTTCTCGTAGTTGATGGTGTGCCTCAATTTCAATCATGTGCTGATATTTATAAATAAATCTGAACCAGAAAATTAGGAAATTATCCTCCAAAATGTACTTCATATTTTTGGATTCGGCTGTCAGACTAAAAATGGGAGTTGCTCTTTTAATCAAGTTGAAATCACGTTCCAATTTGGTCAAATAACCGCCAATTTCACGTTTTAAAATATTTTCTAATTCACTCCTCCGTTGCCTTCCCTGAGCTATTTCTGATAAAATACTGAAATAAATGTTGTATTCACGCCCAAATTCTTCTACAAGAATATTTTTGCCTTCGTTAAGTAATAAGGAATTTTCGGAAGTTAAATAGGAAATCATTTTGTCCTTCGTAACAGCTTTGTTTTCCATAAAAAGCTGACAATATTTTGCAACACCTCCCGTAAAACAATAAAATGCTAATAAATCGTCTGCTTTATAATTAGGAAAATGATCATGTAGTATTTCTTTTAAAACACTTATTTCGAAAGGTTTAACCATTATTTTATGATTAGCCCGACCAAACAAAGGTTCATTTTTATCTTCAAAAATTTTATACATCAATGAAATGAGCGAACCAGAAACAATTAAATTGATTTTGCTTGTTTTGGAATTTAAATCCCACATACGCTGTAAATCGCTAAAAATGGATTGATTTATAAATAGAAGTTCTTGGATTTCATCAATAATCAGCGTTAGATTCTCACGTTTGGAGAGCTCAAATAAGAATTCAAAGATTGAAACAAGTGAAGTTGCTTCGCCTAATTGAGGAATATTAAGGTTTCGTTTAATTTCCTCTTGAAAATCTTGACATAACAATGTTTCTGATTTTCTGGCGACGAAAAAATAAAGAAAAGTTTTGTTTTCAAATGTCTTTAAAAGTAATTGTGTCTTACCAATACGCCTTCTACCTGTTACAACTGTAAATTGACCAGTTTGTTTTGAACGATCTGCAATTTCTTGTAAATAGGCTATTTCTTTTTCTCTGTTGTAAAATTTATCCATTATAAAAAACATTTATTTCCGAAACAAACATTTCGGAAATCAAAATTACAACTATTTATTTATAAATAAAAATTCAATCAACTAAGTGTATTTTTATGTCGATTTAAACACGTGGATTGGAGACGGATTGCATTTCGTGCATTTGATTAATTAGCAAAATAATACGATGAAGGTGAGGAAGATTGTGTTGCAATGATTTTCATCCCCCAATATCCCCCCTTCGAAGTGATAATGTATTATTGTATTTTTGTAAATCAAAAGAACTTTTTTGTTCAATATGTGTTTGTAAAATAAACTATTAGAATGAAATTCAGATTTTCCTTATTTTTCACATTATCCATTTTATTTTCATTTTCACAAACTGGTCTAATCAAAGGACGCGTTTACAACTCTTCCAACAATCAGGGAATTCCCCAATCCAAGGTTCAAATTGTAGAATTAACCAAAGGAACAATTACAGATGACAATGGTAATTTCGAGTTTTCAGGAATCACGCCAGGTATTTATTCATTTAAAGCAACAGCACCAGGATTTAGAGAATTGATTTTAAATGAAATTACTGTTACGAACGCAAGATCAGTTGATTTAGAATTTGCATTAGAAGAATTTGTTCTCGAGAACAAAGAAGTGGTGGTGAAAGCAAGCCCATTCGTTCGCAAAACCGAATCTCCAGTTTCATTAAAAACGTTGAATACAACGGAAATTGAGCGTCTTCCCGGAGCTAACAGAGATGTTAGTCGAGTAATTGCAGCACTTCCCGGTGTGGCTTCACGTGCAACTTTTAGAAACGACATAATTATTCGCGGCGGCGCACCAAGTGAAAATAAATTCTACCTGGATGGTATTGAAGTCCCAAATATTAATCACTTTGCAACACAAGGAAGTAGCGGTGGACCTGTTGGACTTTTAAATGTGAATTTCATACGAGAGGTAGACTTTTATTCCGGAGCTTTTCCTGCAAATCGTGCCAATGGATTGAGCTCAGTTCTTGCGTTCAAACAAAAAGATGGAAACAAAGATGGACTCATTACCAATTTTGCATTGGGATCAAGTGATGTCGCTTTGACTTTTGATGGTCCAATCGGAAAGAAAGCCGATTTTATTTTCTCTGCACGAAGATCCTATTTGCAATTTTTATTTACTGCTCTCAGATTGCCAATTCTTCCAGAATACAATGACTTTCAATATAAAGTGAATTTGAATATCAACGAAAAAAATAAAGTAACATTCATTGGTCTTGGTGCGATTGATTTATTTCAACTCTATCAAAAAGTCAATGACAAAGTAACCGATTCAACTCAACGTGAATACAATAGTTTTATCTTGAACAATTTACCAATTCAAAATCAATGGAATTACACGGTGGGTGTTAATTGGGTGCATTACTCCAAGAATTCGTATCAGAATTTTGTGGTTAGCCGAAATATGCTGAACAATACCTCAACTCGTTACAAAGATTTGATTGAAGTCCCAGAAAATTTATTGTTGAATTATAAATCGTTTGAAGCCGAAAACAAATTTCGATTTGAACATACCTATACAAAGAACGGATGGCGCTTGAATGCAGGTTTTGGTTACGAATATGCCAGGTATTTCAATTCGACCTACAATAACATAACTGTTCAGGGTTTTCCAGTAATCATTGACTTTGAATCAAATCTATTTTTAAGCAAAATGGCAGCATTTGGTCAAGTTAGTAAAGGTTTTTACAACGAGCGCTTGAATTTGTCTTTTGGACTTCGAACTGACTTTTCAAATTATTCAAAAAGTTTAATGAATCCGTTAAATCAACTTTCGCCAAGTTTTTCAGCAAATTATAGATTTAACGAACAATGGGCCATTAATGCCAATGTAGCTCGCTTCCATCAGTTGCCATCCTACACAATTCTTGGATACAGAGATGCGAATGGCGTTTTGGTGAACAAAGAGAATGATTTGAAATACATCAGTGCAGATCATTTTGTTTTGGGAACGGAATATTTGACAAAATTCAATGCACGATTCACACTTGAAGGTTTTTACAAAAAGTATCAGAATTACCCATTTTCCATAAAAGATTCACTTTCTTTAGCTAATGTCGGCTCTGACTTTGGTGTAGTCGGGAATGAAGCTGTAAAATCTAGTTCGGAAGGAAGAACGTATGGTTTCGAGTTCTTATATCAACAAAAAATGTTCAAAGGTTACTATGCGATTTTGGCCTACACATTTGTAAATTCCGAATTCAAGGACAAAAATGGAAATTACGTGCCAACATCTTGGGACAGTAAGCACATCGTTTCATTCACCGGAGGAAAAATATTCAAGAAGGGTTGGCAGTTTGGTTTCCGTTGGTTGTACTCAGGAGGGTCACCTTATACGCCATACAATATTGGAGTTTCCGCACTTAAACAAAATTGGGACATAAACGGTCAAGGAGTTTTAGATTACAGCAGATTGAATACAGAACGTGAGGCACCGTTTCATCAGTTGAATGTACGCGTTGACAAAAAGATTTTCTTGGAAAAATTCTCCATGAACTTTTATTTGGATATTCAAAACTTGTATGGTTATCAAACCAAATTAGCGCCAATTTTACTTGTTGAAAAAGATGCCAATGGAATTCCTGTAACCGATCCAAATGATCCTTCACGGTACAAAACAAAGCTAATTGAAAACGTCAATGGAATCGTTCAACCGACAATTGGAATTGTTGTGGAATTTGTAGCGAAGAAGAAGAAATAATGTCTTTTTATCTAAAAAAACGTGTTATTTCATGGCATTTACATCTCGCTTAGGTCTTAGTTCTCTAATTTATAGGCAATTCCGATTCCAATTACAGATTTAAATTGAGTTCTAGGGCCATTATTTCCCTTCGAATCACGGATTATTACATCATCATCATAAATTAAATTCCATTGCGCTAGGGCAGAAAAAAGAGAATTAATTTTGAAATTGAGGATAACTTCTGCATTGACATCAATATTTTGAGGATTCATCAAATAATTACTGAACATTTCCAATTTAGAGCGCAATTCGATGTTTTTCATAATATTTTCGTTGTATCTCAATTTTATATATGCTCCAATTTCATGTCTTGATCGCTTAGATTTCTCAACCCCAAAAACCCCAAGTTGCGAGAGATATTCATTGAGCACAAATGTTGACTTTTCTGATATGAATGAGGTGAAAATGGAAAAATTATCTGAGGGGTTGTAATTAATTCCCAAAGCGAGATTGAGGTAGCCAGGCGCCATAAAAGTAGATACAAAAACGGAATCATTCGGATAAACAAAACCTTTAATCATCTGAGTGTTTAAACCAGTGAAAAGAGAAAAGAACATTTTTTTTGAAAATCGATGTTCAAAGATCGATGAAAGGTCAATTTTGTCATCCGTCTTTTGAAATGACGCAGGTTGATTATCCAAATATTTAATTGCCCCAAAAGAGATATTCAAATCATTGGTCCACTTCCAATTTAAGTCTGAATAATTCGCACTAGAACGAATTGTTCCAATAAAGGAGGCATTATTCCTACCTCCCGCATTCCAATTCACAAATGAAGATTGGGTTCCGTTTAATGAAAAAATGGATTTTAGCTTCCACTTTTGAATGGTGTCGTGATTTCCAAATAAGTCAAATGCGAACAAAATGATAAACGAAATTAAATGGAATTTAAGGTATTTCATTGGACGCCAAAGTTAATTCAAAATAGTTACATAAACCAATATGAATCAATGATATACAATTTTTTTATTCATAAGCAAAACGGGTTTGATGTTGGTATAATATCAATGAATGATGCCAACATTATATCAACATATGTCATTTCAGTTAATTTTGAACATTGTTATATTTAAGAATTATTTTAAAATGATTGAGCAAAATCAAATTAACTGTCCAAAATGTGGTACAAGCATCGATGTTAATACACTCATCACGCATCAACTTGAGAAAGACATTAAATCAAAATATGATGCTGAATTGACGCTGGAGCGACAAAAAGTATTGGATCAGATTGAATTAATTCGAAAAGAGAAAAACGAATTTGAATTAAAAAAGAAACGTGAAAATGAGCTTTTTCAAGAAAAATTAGATGAAAAAATCAAAGAGGAACGTCGGTTAATAGAGGAGAAAATCAAAACTAAAATCTCAGAAGAACAAGCTGAACAATTTCAAAAATTACAGGAAGAATTAAATGAAAAAACAAAGAAAATAAGCGAATTGAATCTGGCAAAAGCTGAAATTGAAAAGTTAAAACGAGAAAATGAAGAGGCAAAATCACTCGCTGAATTGGAAGCTCAAAAAAAATTGAACGAACTATTAAATGAAGAAAAATTCAAAATCAAGCGTGCCGTCGAGGAAGAAAATGAATTGAAAATCAAAGAGCTTCTGAAAAAATTAGACGATCAACGACAGCTTACCGAAGAAATGAAGCGAAAGCAAGAACAAGGTTCCATGCAATTGCAAGGAGAAGTGCAGGAACTCGCCATCGAAGAATGGTTGGAGGCACAATTCCCACTCGACAGCGTTGAAGAAATTAAAAAAGGCGCTCGTGGTGGAGATTGTATTCAGATTGTGAACACACGCGAAATTCAGAATTGCGGGAAAATATACTACGAAAGTAAACGTACAAAAGATTTTTCCGCCGCTTGGATTGATAAATTAAAGGGCGACATGCGCGAAAAAGATGCTGATATAGGAGTTCTGGTAACGGAGGTAATGCCAGCAGGAATGGAGCGAATGGGAATGAAAGATGGGATTTACATTTGTACCTACGAAGAATTTAAAGCGTTAAGTGGCATTTTGAGGGAAACCATTGTTCAGGTGAACAACGCCCTCGGCTCACAGGTAAACAAAGGCGATAAAATGCAAATGCTTTACGACTATCTAACCAGCAACGGTTTTAGAATGTCGATTGAAGCCATAGTCGATGGATTTAGCGCCATGAAGAACAGTTTGGAAAGTGAAAAACGTTCCATGCACCGTATTTGGAAAGAACGTGAAAAACAGCTCGAAAAGGTCATCTTCAATACCATTGAAATGCACGCTTCCATTCGCGGTATTGCCGGTAATGCGATTCAATCGGTTAAAGCACTTGAATTTCCGGAAAACGAAAACCTATCCGATGACGAGCAAGATTAAAACCTAATTACCTGAATCCAATTTTATAAATCGAACTCAGGTTAATTACTTTACTGAAAGAAAATAAATCATCAACAATAAATCAATCATTACGCTAGAACTTGCTGCCAGCATAATCCAACGCATGGGAGCCACAGCCAGAAGCAAACTCAGGGTAATCATCGTTGGTATCACAACCGCAATTAGCGTTAATGTGTTTTCAATCGCTCCCAATCCGATGGTAATCCCACCTAAACATCCTACAATCAATAAAATTGCTGCAATGAATCCAAATCGATTGAATTCCATTTCATTTGAAATTGTTGTTTCCATAGCTTTACTTTTTTATACAAAGTTGGCTCGGATGCAGCAACTTAAAAATGACAAATAATCTGAAATTACTTGATTTTTATTCCGAAAAAAACTGACAATTATCAACTATTCAACCTCTTCAAAATCATCGAATTTATCCTCTTTTGAACGTGTTTTACCTTTCGTAATGAGGGAATTGATCTCCATCAATGGTTTGCCTGTGAAAATATAAAGAAGTGCATTCAACATTTTTAAAAGCATGCTGATAAGAAAGAAAAAACCAACTATTTTGAATATAAATCCCAATAATAGTGTTGTTTCCAATTCAATAATTCGCTCATGAAACCAATTAGCAACCACATTGGAAGCAAATTGTGGGAAGTATATAAACGTTGCAAAAAAAGAAATGGAAATAATGATGAGGACAATTTCAGCCTTTATGTTAAACACATCTCGAAAATAATCTTTTCCAATGGACGCCAAGAATTTCAATTGCTCTTGTTTTTTCTGAAATTTTCCGATAAAATAAACTAGCAGTACAATCGCACTTGGCAACAAATTGTTCAGTGTAACTCGTTCTTCATGGATATCCAAACAGAATAGAAAAGTGACATTCACCAAAAATAAATACTTCACCGATTTGATTAAATATACTTCACCAATCGTTCTTTTTCGAGCGCCAACGAGCATTTTCAAGATTAAATCAATGAAAAACCACAAAAATCCATACACGGAAAAAAGCACACCTAATTGAAAGATCAAGTTGAAGAATTGCATCCTTTTATATTGCTAAACGTTTGATTTATGCTTTAACGCCGTCAAAACTACACTTTATTTTGGAAAACGACAGAACACTCAATTTTTCCAAAGCAACTCCATTTCGGAAAAGATTGAATAAGAAACACAAAACATTAATTGCAGAATAAATCAATAAAAAAGAATTGTTAACATCAGATTAAGTAACATTAAACCAATGAAATAAATTTTATATTTGTCGTAGGGTTTTTATGAAATTTGCAGTTTTTTGTTTTCATTTAACGAATGTAAATCTTATAAAATTTCTATTTTTGGGTGCGAACGATTGAATCATTAAATGTTTTTTGAGAGCAACGAACAAGCTTATTCATCGTCAACGTTTGGTGAAATCTTCGGTTCTGATTCTTTCGCATTCAGAATACTTGAATTTAATGCTTTAAACTAGTTAGAAACACAATTATGAAATTACAATTAAATGTCATGAAAAAACGATTCATTCTTTTTTTTATTTGTTTTGGTTCCTTACAAACGCTTCGTGCTCAGGTTGTTATAAATGAGGTAATGCATTATCCATCAGGTGATCAGGGTCTGATTGAATATAACAATAAAGTTGGTAAGGAATATATTGAATTGTATAATACGTCTTGTAGTGAAGCTATTGATGTCTCTGGTTATTTTTTAGCATCTCGGCAAGAATTTTCAGGGACTATTAGTGGTGGAGCATTTAGGATACCCAATATTTCAAAGGCGATTATTGAACCAAGAGGACATCTCGTTATTGGAACAAAGAATTCAAGTGCTGATATGAATAGCGTGGATATTCAAATTCCTTTATTTCAATCTAACTACTGTCAAAATGGTGCTAATTTCATTCTTGCCAATGCGGATGGTTGGTTAGCACTTTATAATCCTGATGGAAAACCTGTTGATGCTATTTTCTGGAGCTCATTAGCAAGTAAAATTTCCCAGTCTGACGATTATGGTGGTAAACCGTGTGTCCCACAAGGAAGTCCATCAGGAATTACAAGTTTATTTAGTGCACAACAAATCAATTCAAATTTCCCTTCTGTATTAAGTTATGTGGGAAATTCAACAAATGTTGGGTTAACTTTTAGTAGAATGCCTGATGGAGAAGCTTGGTCGAGAAATGTAACCCCATCTATTAATGATTTGACAACTGGTAATTGTAACAGCGGCACGTGCGCTGAAAAAATCGCTATTAAATTAAATGCAACCGTAAAGCAACCAAGTTGTGGTGGTTCAGATGGAGAAATAGCTTTTGCTCCAACACCAACGCCAACGCCAACTGGAAGTTATACTTACACCTGGACACCCACGACAATAGGAAATGTAGCTAAAGGAACGAGTCTTAAAGCAGATACATATAAAGTTGTAATTTCAAATGGTGGTTGTAAAAAAGATACAACTATTGTTCTTTCCGCGCCCGTGCCTTTCAAATTAAACGCAACCGTTACGCAACCTACTTCTTGTGGTACTGATGATGGAGCAATAGCTTTTGCTCCCACTACTAATCCAACATCCACAACCACTTACTTTTACACTTGGCCTTTTCCTTCAACGACAAATCCTTCTTCGGTTAATAACCTGAAGGCTGATTCGTACAAAATAACCATTACTGGAAATGGTTGCTCAAAAGACACCACGATCGTCTTGTCTGCGCCCAATGCACCAACGCTTTCGGCTACAAAAACAGATCCAACAACGTGCGCTAGCAAAGGCTCCATTAGTTTAAGCATATCTCCAAGTACAGTCAATGGAAAATTTGACATTTCATACAATGGAGGAAATTTTTCAAACGTTCAAATAACCAATGGTATAGGAAACATTCTAGATGTAGTCGCAGGAACATACAATGATTTGCAAATTGAAGTTGGTGGCTGTAAATCGCCAATGGGAAAGGCTGTTACGTTAGTTGGTCCGAGCGCACCTACGCTCTCTGCTACACCCAAACAACCTGTTACTTGCACTGACAAAGGAGCAATAGATTTCATTTTCACTGGTGTAAATGATGGGAGTACTTACGTAATCACTTACGGCACAGGTCTCAACTTCCAAAATGTTTTGGTATCCAGTAATTCTGCAACTATTCAGGATTTAACGGCAAATACATATAGTGATTTGCAAATTACGGTTAATGGCTGTACATCTGCTTTGGGAGTGAACGTAACAATAAATCCACCTCCTGCATCACCGAGTGCTACGGCAACACCAAAAGATGCAGCCAAATGCCTTGAAAAAGGATCCATTGAACTAGTCTTAAAGAATGTTCCGGATGCGTCTTATGATATTTCTTACAATGGCAGTCAGAAATTCACAGCAGTACAGGCAATTTCTAATGTGGCAATTATTTCTTATGTTGAATTAGGAACCTACAACGATTTAAAATTTACAGCCAACGGATGTCCAGTTATCGTTCAACCAGCTAGTTTAACGATTTCTGGCCCAACGCCAATTACGGGTATCGAAGAAAAAATGTTGAGCCCGGTTTGTGGCGCTGCCGATGGTAAAATTACTGTAATGAATGTTATCGGTGGATCAAATCCAAATTTCGAATATGCCTTAGATACAGTTGCTTTTCAAACAAGTCCTGCATTCGAAAACTTAGCAGCTGGGAATTACACAATTAATGTTAGAGATGATAAAAGTTGTCAATTTCAAAAACCGATTGTTTTAGCTCCTGGAAATGGAAACCCAACGGTATTCATACCAAATGTTTTCACTCCGAACGATGACGAAAATGACGTAAACGAAGTTTGGAACGTCTCAGCTTCTTGTGTGAAAGAGTTGAATTGTCAAATTTTCAATCGTTGGGGAAATCTTGTTCATGAAATAACCGATCCAAAAGGTTCTTGGGATGGAAAAGATTCAGCAGCCGGAGTTTACTTTTACAAATTAGTTGTGTCTTCCGAAGGTGACAAACAAGAAAATTATCACGGTTATATTACGTTAATTCGTTAATCAATGACCTTAAAAGAGGTAATTCAAGAAGTTGAAAAGTTTCACAACGCTTTTGGAATAAAAAATCATTATTCACCGATTTCAAATTTAACGGAAGCAGAATGTGAACTTCGTTTTAATTTGATGAAGGAAGAGAACGAAGAATATCTGGAGGCGGCAAAACGTGGTGATATTATTGAAGTTGCCGATGCTCTTGGCGATCAACTATACATTTTGTGCGGAACAATTCTGAAACACGGGCTGCAGGAAAAAATCGTAGAAGTATTTCGGGAAATTCAGCGCTCAAACATGAGTAAGCTCGATAAAGACGGTAATCCGATCTACAGGGAAGACGGAAAAGTATTGAAATCCGAATTATACTTCAAGCCGGATATCAAATCGATTTTAAGCTAATTAAAATCTCTAGAGATTGCAATAACAAGAATTTTCGATCTGCTAATAGTAAAAAATGATATTCAGTTTCTTAAACGAAGTATCACGACATCCAGTTTATTGAACTAACTTAGAAATTTTGCAAAGTTCATTATCACTTAATATTCAAAAATTATCGAAATTCTTGTGGTTGCACGATTTTTTAAAGGTTTTGGATCTTTTGAAACCGAATATCAATTCGTGAGGTGGAATGAGCTTCCATTTCTTTTGAAAAAAATTAAAAACTAACAGGGAAAAGTTTCGTCACCAAATTTATTTTCTCAGTAATTAACAGACAATTAATTTAAGGAAGAATTAATCTCCAAATTTTCAATTAGTTTTTTCAAAACAACTTTTTCGTTCTCCCAAATTTCAATTTCAGCTGCTTGTGCGCAATTTGACCTGTACGTATGGAGTATTTCAGGATTTTGGATTAAGAAATTTATTTTTTTTGCAATTTCTTCAGGCGTAACAGACGCTACAAAACATCCTAATTGGTATTTATCTATAATTTTTTTGAGTTCAATCAACTCCGAACTTATAACAGGAATCCCCGCTTGAATGTAATCAAATAGTTTGTTAGGTAATGAAAACTTGTAATTTTCACTCAAGGGTTTATCCAAAGCTAGACCAATATCTGCGTTTAATGTGAATTGCATTAATTCTTCATAGGGTCTTTTACCAAAAAACTTCACTTTATCGGATAGTTTTTCTCTTTCAACCAACTTATGAGCGGTTGGAATTACATCGCCGTTGCCAACAATAACCAACATGGCCTGATTTATCAAATTCATAGCCATTATTGCTTCCTCAATTCCTCGATCTACATTTAATCCTGACCCTTGAATGATAATTAAAAATTTATCTTCAGGTAATCCCAAATCGAATTTAGAAACCTTCGTTTTAAAAAGGAATTTTTCAGGGGTATTTCTAGCTACCAGTATAGCTTTATTATATTTTTTTTGGTAAATATTCGCAATAGATTGATTTACGGTTATCACATGTTCCAATTTGGGAAATATATAATTTTCAATACTTAACCAAACATTTTTAGCAAACTTTCTATTTTCTAATTCAGGTACCTCTGTAAACAGTTCATGTGTATCATAAATTAGTTTGGTTTTAGACTTAAATTTTGAGCAAAAAAAATTGGCTGGTAGCGTATCTAAATCATTTGAATAAAAAATATCTGCTTTCTTGAAAAGTAAAAATAAAAATAGGCGAATGTTCAGTTCAGCGTAGAAAAGTGAGCCCTTATTAAAAAAAAGTTTTAACCGCCTAGTTTCATAAATACGTTTATCAATGGGCAAACTATTTTTTCTCAAGCGACCAACAAGAACAACCTGATACCCCAATTCTGTTAAAAGCAAACACGTCCGCTTAACGCGATTATCGGTAACAAGATCATTTGAAACTGAAACAATTGCTTTTTTCATTTGAGATTTAAAATGCAAAGTTAACTTTTTGCAGAGATTTTAATTCAGAGTTATTTAAGGTTGCACTTTCAAATAAAATTTTAGAAAGCTTGATATTTTTTCAAAAAATCTTTGTAGTCAAAAAAAGTTTTGTAACTTTGCAATCCCAAAATCTGTTTTTGGAGTGAATTTTTGTTCTTTTATTTATTGCACCAACAATTGCCGATGTAGCTCAGTTGGCCAGAGCAGCTGATTTGTAATCAGCTGGTCGGGGGTTCGAATCCCTCCATCGGCTCACAATGTTGGGGATGTCGCATAGTGGCTATTGCAGCAGACTGTAAATCTGTCACCGTTTGGTATCGTTGGTTCGAGTCCATCCATCCCCACAAAATTTCGTATTACAAGCGGGAGTAGCTCAGTTGGTAGAGCGTCAGCCTTCCAAGCTGAACGTCGCGAGTTCGAATCTCGTCTCCCGCTCAAAATACTGCAGGCCGGTGTAGCTCAGGGGTAGAGCGCTTCCTTGGTAAGGAAGAGGTCACGAGTTCAAATCTCGTCATTGGCTCGGAGAAAAAATGGATTTAACCTCATGGAGGTAAATTATAAAAGTAAATTATTAACTAAGTAACAAATAGAAAAATGGCTAAGGAAAATTTTGACCGATCCAAACCACACGTGAACATTGGAACTATTGGACACGTTGACCATGGTAAAACTACTTTAACAGCTGCTATATCTAGCGTTTTGGCTAGCAAAGGCTTGGCTGCAGTGCGTGATTTCTCCTCAATTGACAACGCTCCTGAGGAAAAAGAACGTGGTATCACAATCAACACCTCACACATTGAGTACGAAACTGAAAAACGTCACTACGCTCACGTTGACTGTCCAGGTCACGCGGATTACGTAAAGAACATGGTTACAGGAGCTGCTCAGATGGATGGTGCAATTTTGGTTGTTGCTGCAACTGACGGACCGATGCCACAAACTCGTGAGCACATCCTTTTGGGTAAACAAGTAGGTGTTCCTCGTTTGGTTGTATTCATGAACAAAGTGGATATGGTTGACGATCCAGAATTATTAGAGTTGGTTGAAATGGAAGTGCGTGAGTTACTTTCTTTTTACAGCTACGATGGTGACAACGCTCCAGTGATTCAAGGATCTGCTCTAGGTGCATTGAATGGTGAACCACAGTGGGTTAAAACTGTTGAAGACTTGATGGATGCAGTTGATTCATACATTGAATTACCTCCACGTGATATCGATAAGCCTTTCTTAATGCCAGTTGAAGACGTATTTACAATTACTGGTCGTGGTACAGTGGCTACTGGAAGAATTGAAACTGGTGTTATTAACTCTGGTGAGGCCGTTGAAATTCTTGGAATGGGTGAAGCTAAGTTAACTTCAACTGTTACAGGAGTTGAGATGTTCCGTAAAATTCTAGATCGTGGTGAAGCAGGTGATAACGTAGGTCTTCTTTTAAGAGGTATTGAGAAAACTCAAATCAAAAGAGGAATGGTTATTTGTAAACCAGGTTCAGTTAAACCACACCAAGAATTCAAGGCTGAAATTTATGTATTGAAGAAAGAAGAAGGTGGTCGTCACACTCCGTTCCACAACAAATATCGTCCTCAATTCTATTTCCGTACAACTGACGTTACAGGTGAAATCTTGTTAACAGATGGTCGCGAAATGGTTATGCCAGGTGACAACGTATCAATCACAGTTAAATTGATTGTTCCTGTAGCAATGGACAAAGGTCTTCGTTTTGCAATCCGTGAAGGAGGTAGAACAGTAGGAGCTGGACAAGTTACAGAAATTGTAGCATAATATAAAATATCATGTTTAATTAAAGGGGAGTTTTTTACGAACTCCCCTTTTTAAACGGGTGTAGCTCAGCTGGTAGAGTAGTGGTCTCCAAAACCATTGGTCGTGGGTTCGAATCCTACCGCCCGTGCTGAAAAAATATAAAACGTGTCGAAGATAAAAGCATACTTTAGAGAAACCTACGACGAAATGGTTAATCACGTAACTTGGCCTACTTGGAAAGAGTTGCAGAACAATACTATCCTTGTTGTCGTATCTTCAATTTTTATTTCTCTTATCATTTTTTCAATGGATTATTTATTCGGTATTACCGGTGAGGAAGATTCATTCTGGAGAGGATTGCTTGGTTTTATTTATTACAAAATGTTCTAATACTATTCTACCATGGGTGAAATCGTTAAAAAGTGGTATGTTGTTCGTGCCGTAAGCGGAAAAGAGAAGAAGGTAAAGGAATACTTAGAACTGGAGATCTCTAGAATGAAGCTGAATGATTATGTCAATCAAGTTTTAATTCCGACAGAAAAGGTATTTAAAATTCAAAATGGAAAAAAAGTTAATAAAGAAAAAGCTTTTTTACCTGGTTATGTGTTGATAGAAGCTTCCTTAGTTGGTGAAGTTACACACGTTATTAAAAGTATTCCCAATGTTATTGGATTTTTGGGCACAGAGAAAGGCGGTGAGCCTGTTCCCATGAGAATGGCAGAAGTTAATCGAATATTAGGAAAAGTTGACGAGCTTTCAGAAACAGAGGAAGAATTGAAAATTCCGTTTGTTGTTGGCGAGTCTGTAAAAGTAATCGATGGACCCTTCAATAACTTTAGCGGTGTTATTGATGAAATAAACGAAGAAAAGAAGAAACTGAAGGTAATGGTTAAAATCTTCGGTCGTAAAAACTTGCTTGAATTGAGTTACATGCAGGTTGAGAAAGAGGGATAAAGTTGTATTAACCGTAGGAGTGAGACAGATGACTAAAGCTTCCCGTCGAATCTCACGTTAGACTACATAAATTGAATATATATGGCAAAAGAAGTAGCAGCGTTGATCAAATTACAGATCAAAGGAGGTGCAGCCAATCCATCGCCACCAATTGGTCCAGCTCTAGGAGCGAAAGGTGTTAACATCATGGAGTTTTGCAAGCAGTTTAATGCACGTACGCAAGACAAAATGGGAAAAGTGGTTCCGGTTGTTATCACTGTTTATGGTGATAAGTCCTTTGATTTTGTATTAAAAACTCCACCAGCTGCAGTTCAAATCATCGAACAAACAAAAATTAAAAAGGGTTCTGCTGAACCGAATCGTGTGAAAGTTGGTTCTATTTCATGGGATCAAGTTCGTACTATAGCAGAGGATAAGTTACCTGATTTAAATTGTTTTACTGTTGATTCAGCTATGAAAATGGTTGCTGGAACTGCAAGAAGCATGGGAGTTACAGTTAAAGGTGGAGAGGCACCGAAATCCAAATAATTAGTGTTATGAAGAGAATTTCTAAAAAAAGAAAAGAGATTTTAGCAAAATATGATTTTACTAAATCTTACACTCTGCCAGAAGCATGTGATTTGGTGAAAGGTATTTCGACCACTAAATTTGATGCTTCGGTAGACATTAGCGTACGTTTGGGCGTTGACCCGCGTAAAGCTAACCAAATGGTTCGTGGAACTGTTGCATTACCACACGGAACTGGAAAGGATGTTCGAGTATTAGTACTTTGTACTCCTGAGAAAGAAAATGAAGCTAAAGAAGCTGGTGCAGACCATGTTGGTTTGGATGATTACATCAACAAAATTAAAGGCGGTTGGACCGACATAGATGTAATTATTACCATGCCATCTGTTATGGGTAAAGTAGGTGCTCTTGGTAGAATTTTGGGTCCACGTGGTTTAATGCCGAATCCTAAGACAGGTACGGTAACGATGGAAGTTGGAAAAGCTGTGCAAGAGGTTAAAGCTGGTAAAATTGATTTTAAAGTGGACAAGTATGGTATCGTACATTCGTCTGTTGGAAAAGTTAGTTTTGAAGGAGAAAAAATTCGTGAAAATGCAAACGAATT
The DNA here is from genome assembly GCA_044348645.1 of Crocinitomicaceae bacterium. Classification (GTDB taxonomy): domain Bacteria; phylum Bacteroidota; class Bacteroidia; order Flavobacteriales_D; family Crocinitomicaceae; genus UBA952. The sequence continues at coordinate 32,229 of JBIKSL010000022.1, forward strand.
AATTCAAACTCTAATCAAACTTAAACCTTCTGCAGCAAAAGGAACTTACATCAAAAGTATCTACTTAAGCGCTACGATGAGTCCAGGTATTCAAATTGACGCAAAGTCTGTTAATGCTTAATACTTAAGAAAATGACAAGAGAAGAAAAAGCAAAATACATCGACGATTTAGCAGCAGAATTAGCGGCGAACAGCGTTGTTTATCTGACAGACACAGCAGACTTGAATGTTGAAACCATTAACACATTAAGAAGAAGATGTTTTCAATCAAACATTAAATTGAGAGTCGTAAAAAATGCGCTTCTTCAAAAAGCAATGGAGCGAGTTGAATCGAAAGATTACGAAGGCTTGAAAGGTACTTTGAAGGGTTCAACTTCTATCATGTTTAGTGAAGTAGCGAACGCACCTGCAAAACTGATTCAAGATTTCCGTAAAAAGAATCCAAAACCAGTTTTAAAAGGCGCATACATTGACGAAGCAATTTTTGTTGGAGATAACCAACTTGTGGTTCTTGAATCGCTGAAAAGCAAAGAAGAACTTGTTGGTGAAATCATTGGATTGTTACAAAGTCCTGCTAAAAATGTATTGTCTGGTCTTAAAGGTGCTGGTGGTAAACTTGCTGGTATCCTAAAAACGCTCGAAGAAAGAGCATAATTAAATAATTTTTAAACCTTTTTTAATTTAAATAAAATGGCTGATTTAAAGCAAATTGCAGAAACGTTGGTTAACCTAACAGTAAAAGAAGTTAATGAGTTAGCAACGATTATGAAAGATGAGTACGGTATCGAACCTGCTGCCGCAGCACCTGTAGTGGTTGCTGGTGGAGCTGCTGGTGGTGGTGCTGAAGAAGCTGCTGCTGAAAAAACTGAATTCGATGTAATTCTTAAAGCAGGTGGCGCTAACAAGTTAGCAGTTGTGAAACTTGTGAAAGAGTTGACTGGTAACGGTTTAAAAGAGTCTAAAGATCTAGTTGACGCGGCTCCTTCTACATTGAAAGAAGGTGTTTCGAAAGACGAAGCTGAAGGACTTAAAAAGTCTCTTGAAGAGGCTGGAGCTGAAGTTGAGATTAAGTAATTATCTTCTTCATATACAGGATAGGCATCGCATTATTGCGTATGCCTAATCCTGTTTTTTGGCATACATTAAGAAAATTTAATCTTTAAACCTAAAAATTAAAGCCTTGGCAACATCAACTAATTCAACCAGAATTAATTTTGCTTCAAGCAAAAATCAGTTTGAATACCCAGATTTTTTGGAAATTCAGCTAAAATCTTTCAAAGAGTTTTTTCAATTAGAAACAACTCCAGAAAACAGGGAAAGTGAAGGACTATTTAAAGTGTTCGCAGAAAACTTCCCAATTACCGATACAAGAAATCAATTCGTACTGGAATTTTTGGATTATTTCATTGATCCACCGAGATATACGATTGAAGAATGTATTGAAAGAGGTCTTACTTACAGTGTGCCTCTAAAAGCCAAATTGAAATTATATTGTACCGATCCGGAGCACGAAGATTTCGAAACAATCGTGCAGGATGTATATTTAGGTACAATTCCTTATATGACTCCGAAAGGTTCATTTGTTGTTAACGGTGCTGAGCGTGTAATAGTTTCTCAGTTGCATCGTTCACCAGGTGTTTTCTTTGGTCAAAGCCGCCATGCAAATGGCACAAAGTTATATTCAGCTAGAATTATTCCTTTCAAGGGTTCTTGGATTGAATTTGCAACGGATATTAATAATATCATGTATGCCTACATCGATCGTAAGAAAAAGCTTCCTGTAACGACTTTGTTTAGAGCAATTGGTTACGAAACAGACCGCGATATTCTTGAAATTTTCGGACTTGCGGATGAAGTTAAAGTAACGAAAGCGAACATTAAAAAATTGGTAGGAAGACGTCTTGCAGCTAGGGTTCTTAAAACTTGGATCGAAGATTTTGTGGACGAGGATACAGGAGAAGTTGTTTCCATTGAACGTAATGATGTGATTTTAGATCGTGAGTTAGTAATTACAGATGATCACCTCGATGCAATTCTAGATTCAGGAGTTAAATCGTTGATTCTTCATAAAGAGGATGCTAACTCTACTGACTATACAATTATCTATAATACGCTTCAAAAAGATATTTCGAATTCTGAAAAAGAAGCTGTTGAGCATATTTATCGTCAGTTAAGAAACGCAGATCCGCCAGATTATGAAACAGCGAAGGGTGTATTTGAGAAGTTATTCTTCTCAGATGCTCGTTATGATTTAGGTGAGGTTGGTCGTTTCCGATTGAATAAAAAGTTAGGACTTGATAATTCTGAAGAATCTCGAGTTTTGACGAAAAATGACATCATTAACATCATCAAATATTTAATCGAGCTTATTAATTCAAAAGCGGACATTGATGACATTGATCACTTATCAAATCGTCGTGTAAGAACGGTTGGAGAACAACTATATGCTCAGTTTGGAGTAGGTCTTGCTAGAATGGCTCGTACAATTCGTGAAAGAATGAATGTTCGTGACAATGAAGTATTTACACCAATCGATTTGATTAATGCGAAAACATTATCATCTGTAATTAATTCATTCTTTGGAACGAATCAGTTATCTCAGTTCATGGATCAAACGAATCCACTTTCTGAGGTAACGCACAAAAGACGTTTATCAGCTCTCGGACCAGGTGGACTTTCTCGTGAAAGAGCTGGTTTTGAGGTACGTGACGTTCACTACACGCACTACGGTCGTTTATGTACCATCGAAACACCTGAAGGACCAAACATTGGTTTGATTTCTTCACTTTGTGTATTTGCGAAAGTTAATAAACTTGGATTCATTGAAACGCCTTATCGCAAAGTTGAAAACGGTAAGGTTGTTTTAAGTGAATCTCCTTTGTACTTAGCTGCGGAGGAAGAAGATTCAAAAATGATTGCTCAAGCAAACGCGAAAGTTGATGAAAAAGGTAATTTCTTGTCAGATGTTGTTAAGGCAAGATATGAAGGTGATTTCCCTGTCGTTTCTCCGAAAGCATTGAATTTAATGGATGTTGGAACTAACCAAATTGCATCGATTGCTGCATCTTCAATTCCATTTTTGGAGCATGATGATGCGAATAGAGCTTTGATGGGATCTAACATGCAACGCCAAGCGGTTCCATTATTAAAACCAAATTCTCCAATCGTGGGAACTGGAATTGAGCGATTGGTAGCAAGAGATTCACGTGTTCTCATCAATTCGGAAGGAACAGGTGTTGTTGAATATGTTGATTCAAACGAAATTGTAATTCGTTACGATTGGACTTCAGAGGATAAATTAGTTAGTTTCGATAACGAGGTTAAACATTATTCTTTGACTAAGTTTATGAAGACAAATCAAAGTACTTGTATCAATTTGAAGCCTATTGTTAAGAAAGGTGATCGCGTTGAGCAAGGTCAAGTACTCTGTGAAGGTTACGCTACACAAAGTGGCGAATTAGCGCTTGGTCAAAACCTGAAAGTGGCATTCATGCCTTGGAAAGGTTACAACTTTGAAGATGCGATTGTGATTTCGGAAAAAGTTGTTCGAGATGATATCTTCACTTCGATTCATATTGATGAATATTCTCTTGAAGTGCGTGATACTAAACGTGGTATGGAAGAATTAACATCTGACATTCCCAACGTAAGCGAAGAAGCTACCAAAGACTTAGATGAAAATGGCTTAATTCGTATCGGTGCCGAGATCAAAGAAGGAGATATATTGATTGGAAAAATCACCCCCAAGGGTGAAACTGATCCTTCTCCTGAAGAAAAACTTCTTCGTGCAATTTTTGGAGACAAGGCTGGTGACGTTAAAGATGCTTCATTGAAAGCAGGTCCATCATTGAGAGGAGTTGTAATTGACAAGAAGTTATTCTCAAGAGCAATCAAAGATCGTAAATCGAAGACTCAAGATAAACCGATTTTAGAAACAATAGATGCCGAATACAACAAGGATTTTATTGATTTAAAAGAAAAATTGGTTGACAAGTTGATGGTAATTCTTGGAGAGCATAAATCTTCAGGAGTCTTCAATAACTTTAAAGAAGAGTTAATTAAAAAGGGAACAAAGTTTGCAAACAAATCTCTTTTGGCTCTTGACTATTCAATTGTAAATCCTTTGAATTGGACAGCTGATGCGAATGTTAATCAATTGGTAAGTCGCGTAATCCACAACTTTAATATTAAGGCAAACGATTTATTAGGAAACTATAAGCGTCGCAAATTCCATATTTCAGTAGGTGATGAACTTCCAGCAGGAATCGTGAAATTAGCGAAAGTTTATGTTGCTAAAAAACGTAAATTAAAAGTTGGAGATAAAATGGCAGGACGTCACGGAAACAAAGGTATCGTTGCCAATATCGTTCGTGCTGAGGATATGCCATTCTTAGAAGATGGAACACCAGTAGATATAGTTTTGAACCCACTTGGAGTTCCTTCTCGTATGAACTTAGGACAGATTTACGAAACTGTTCTAGGTTGGGCAGGAGAGAAACTTGGAGTTAAATTTGCTACACCTATTTTTGATGGAGCGACTCCTGAAGAAATTGATTCTTGGACTGCGAAGGCAGGAGTTCCAAAGTCAGGAAAAACTTATTTGTATGATGGTGGTACAGGAGAGCGTTTCCATCAACCGGCAACTGTTGGGGTGATTTACATGCTTAAGTTATCCCACATGGTTGATGATAAAATGCATGCTCGTTCAATCGGACCATACTCGTTAATTACGCAACAGCCACTTGGAGGTAAAGCTCAATTCGGAGGTCAGCGTTTTGGAGAGATGGAAGTTTGGGCACTTGAGGCATTCGGAGCATCTAATATCCTTCAAGAAATTCTGACTGTTAAGTCTGATGACGTAATGGGTAGAGCAAAAGCTTACGAAGCAATCGTGAAAGGTGACAATATTCCTGAACCAGGAATTCCTGAATCGTTCAACGTATTGTTACATGAGCTTAGAGGATTATGTCTTAACGTATCCATGGATTAATTGATTTTTTAAACGAAAACGTTATATAAAATGGCTTTCAAAAAAGAAACACCTAAAAAACAAAGTAGCTTTAATAAAATAACTATCTCGCTTGCTTCTCCTGAAGTAATTCTTGGACATTCAAGTGGTGAAGTTTTAAAACCGGAAACAATCAACTACCGAACTTATAAGCCTGAAAGAGATGGTTTATTTTGTGAGCGTATTTTTGGACCGGTAAAAGATTACGAATGTCACTGTGGTAAATACAAAAGAATCCGATACAAAGGAATCGTTTGTGACCGATGTGGTGTTGAAGTAACTGAAAAGAAAGTTCGAAGAGAACGAATGGGACATATTTCATTAGTTGTTCCTGTTGCTCATATTTGGTATTTCCGTTCACTTCCGAATAAGATTGGTTATTTGTTAGGTTTACCTACCAAGAAGTTGGATCAAATTATTTATTACGAGCGTTATGTCGTAATTAATGCTGGAGCAGCTTTAACAATTGATGGTGTGAATCTGAAGAAAATGGATTTCTTAACTGAAGAGGAATACCTTGACATCATCGATAATCCAATTCTAAAAGACAATCATTATTTGGATGATAGCGATCCCAACAAATTCGTTGCGAAAATGGGTGCAGAAGCACTTCATGATTTGTTGAAGGATCTGAAATTGGATGAACTATCTGATGCCCTAAGAGATCAAGCTGAAAATGAAACTTCTGTTCAACGTAAAAATGAAGCACTGAAAAGACTTCAAGTTGTTGAATCAATGAAAGATTCTCAAACACGCATCGAAAACCGACCAGAATGGATGATTGTGAAAGTTGTCCCAGTTATTCCACCTGAATTACGTCCTTTAGTACCACTAGATGGAGGTCGTTTTGCTACTTCTGATTTAAATGATTTATACCGAAGAGTAATTATTCGAAACAACCGTTTGAAGAGATTGATTGAAATCAAAGCTCCAGAAGTAATTCTTCGAAACGAGAAACGTATGCTTCAAGAGTCTGTTGATTCATTATTTGACAATTCAAGAAAGTCGAGCGCGGTAAAAACAGAATCTAACAGAGCATTAAAATCACTTTCTGACTCATTGAAAGGTAAGCAAGGTCGTTTCCGTCAAAACTTGCTTGGTAAACGTGTTGATTATTCAGCTCGTTCGGTAATTGTTGTTGGTCCAGACTTGAAATTACATGAGTGTGGTCTTCCGAAAGACATGGCTGCAGAGCTTTACAAACCGTTCATCATTCGTAAAATGATTGAGCGTGGTATCGTGAAAACGGTAAAATCAGCAAAGAAAATCGTTGATCGTAAAGAACCAGTTGTTTGGGATATTCTTGAAAATGTATTGAAAGGACATCCAGTTCTTTTGAACAGAGCACCAACACTTCACCGTTTGGGTATTCAAGCATTCCAACCCAAATTAATTGAAGGAAAAGCGATTCGATTACATCCACTTGTAACGACGGCATTCAACGCTGACTTTGATGGTGACCAAATGGCGGTTCACTTACCACTTGGTAACGCTGCAATTTTGGAAGCACAGATGTTGATGCTTGCTTCTCACAACGTATTGAATCCTGCCAACGGAGCTCCAATTGCGGTTCCATCTCAAGACATGGTTCTTGGTCTTTATTACATTACAAAAGGTAAAAAGTCAACTGAAACCGAAAAAGTTAAAGGAGAAGGAAGTATTTATTATTCTCCGGAGGAAGTTATCATTGCATACAATGAGAAAAAGCTTGATTTACATGCACACATTAAAGTTAAATCATACGATTTAAACACTCAAGGTGAGCCAGAATTGAAGATTATTGAGACAACTTGTGGTCGCGTTTTATTCAATGAAAAAGTTCCAAGAGAAGTTGGTTACTTGAATGATGTCTTAACGAAGAAAGCATTGCGTGATATTATTGGTGAAGTTCTAAAAGTTTGTGGAACTTCTCGCACAGCTCAATTCTTGGATGATATTAAAGGTTTGGGTTATGAAATGGCTTTCAGAGGAGGACTTTCGTTCAATTTAGATGATATTATCATTCCGAAGGAAAAAGAAATTCTAGTTGGAAAAGCTGAAAATGAAGTGAAGGACGTAATGAATAATTACAACATGGGTCTTATCACGAATAATGAGCGCTACAATCAAATCATCGATATTTGGACGCATACAAATTCACGCCTTACAGCAACGTTGATGGATCAGTTGAAAAACGATCGCCAAGGATTCAATTCAATCTATATGATGTTTGACTCAGGTGCACGTGGATCGAAAGAACAGATTCGTCAGCTTTCAGGTATGCGAGGATTGATGGCGAAACCGCAAAAATCTGGTGCTACGGTTCAAGAAATTATTGAAAACCCAATTCTGTCTAACTTTAAGGAAGGTCTTTCAATTCTTGAATACTTTATTTCAACCCACGGTGCTCGTAAGGGTCTTGCTGATACGGCTCTTAAAACTGCAGACGCTGGTTATTTGACACGTCGTTTGGTTGACGTTGCACAAGACGTTGTAATTAATTCAAATGATTGTGGTACACTTCGTGGAATTGTTGCAACTGCACTTAAAAAGAATGACGAAGTAGTTGAGCCATTATATGATCGCATTTTAGGTAGAACGTCTGTCCATGATATTTATTTCCCTGAATCAGATAATTTGATTATCGAAGCTGGTGAATTGATTTCTGAAGATGTTGCGAAAGAGATTGAAAAAGCTGGAATTGAAGAAGTAGAAATTCGTTCAGTTCTTACTTGTGAAATGAGAAGAGGAGTTTGTGCAAAATGTTACGGTAGAAACTTAGCTAACCACAGACTTGCTCAAATGGGAGATTCAGTTGGGGTTATCGCAGCACAATCGATTGGTGAGCCAGGTACTCAGTTGACATTAAGAACTTTCCACGTGGGTGGTACGGCTTCGAACATTGCTGATATTTCTGACTTGAAAGCCAAGGCTAACGGTAAGTTGGAAATCGACGAATTAAGAACTATTGAAAAGAAGAATTCTGATGGTACAACCCAAGTAATTGTGGTTGGACGATCAGCAGAACTTAAAATCACCGACGAGAAAACTGGTATCGTTGTGATGACCGCAAACGTTCCTTATGGTTCTGAATTGTTGGTAGAAAATAACACGAAAATCAAAAAAGGTGATGTAATTTGTAAATGGGATCCATACAATGCCTTGATTGTTTCTGAAGTGAAAGGAAAAGTGAAGTTTGATAATATTATTTCAAATGTTACTTACCGCGAGGAAATTGATGAGCAAACTGGTAAAACAGAAATCGTTATTATTGAATCACGCGATAAAAAGAAAAGTCCTTCTATTCACATCATTGATACGAAGACGAAAGAAACAATCCGTGAGTACTCAATTCCTGTCAATGCGCACGTTGATGTAAATGATGGAGATTTGATTGATGCTGGTGCGATTTTGGTTAAAATCCCGAGAATGGCCGGTAAAACTGGAGATATCACCGGTGGTTTACCACGTGTAACGGAATTATTTGAAGCTCGAAATCCTTCAAATCCGGCAGTTGTTTCTGAAATTGATGGAACAGCAACGTTTGGTAACATCAAACGAGGAAATAGAGAAGTAATCGTTACTCCGAAATTTGGAGAGGTAAGAAAATATTTGGTTCCTCTTTCAAAACATATCTTAGTTCAGCAAAATGACTTCGTAAGAGCTGGTCAACCACTTTCAGATGGGGCGATTACACCAAATGATATTTTGAACATCGAAGGACCAACTAAAGTCCAAGAGTATATTGTTAATGAAATTCAAGAGGTTTATCGTTTGCAAGGTGTGAAAATCAATGACAAGCATTTCGAAGTAATTGTTCGTCAAATGATGTTGAAAGCTGAAATTATAGATTCTGGAGATACACGTTTCCTTGAAGGTCAATCTGTTCACAAAGCAGATATCATGGAAGCAAACGATGAATTGTTTGGAATGATGTTCGTGAAAGATGCGGGTGATTCTACTGAAGTAAGAAAAGGATCGTTGATTTCAGTTAGAAGATTGCGTGATGAGAACTCGAAATTGAAGCGTGAGGACAAAAAATTAATTGAAGCGCGTGAGGCTCGTCCTGCAACTTCAACTCCTTTGCTTCAAGGTATTACAAGAGCGTCGCTTCAAACACAATCATTCATTTCTGCGGCTTCCTTCCAAGAAACAACCAAAGTTTTGAACGAGGCAGCGATTTCAGGAAAAGAAGATCACTTGTTAGGATTGAAAGAAAACGTTATCGTTGGGCATTTAATTCCTGCCGGAACGGGTGTAAGGGATTTCCAAAAAATGATTGTTGGTTCCAACGAAGTGTTAGAAGAATTAACTGAACAAGCTTAATTCCTACTCATATTAATTTAGAGGGTAATCGAAAGGTTGCCCTTTTTTTATTCTATTACCCCACAATTTTTGTTTTGATATTGACTACAGTTCGATTATCAGTGGAATCCAAATTCTCTTTTGTAAGACCAGTAGTATCGTTGTTTTTCTCTCATTTAAGCCGGTTGCAAGGGAGCACCAAAGTGTCTTTCAATCAACAACTTTTCTAACAGATCTTAATTTTTTTCAGGAGTAATGGACAAAATAGTGCCTAGTTTTTAGATGTTTTGTTCAAGTGGACAAAATAGTGCCTATATATTTTTGATGATTTGTTGCATGAATTTTAATT
>JBIKSL010000023.1:0-41316 GCA_044348645.1 Crocinitomicaceae bacterium
GTAATTAATCTCTTCATAATTTTATGGGTGTTAACTGATATCCTTCTTTAATCAAAAGTTCAATGACGCCTTCAGGGCCTGCAAGATGTGCTGCTCCGACTGCAAAGAAAACACTTTGTGTTTTCATAAGTTCTTTCATTATAGGAATCCAGTTCTGATTGCGATCTTCTAGGAATTTTCTTGATTTTCCAATAGGTGAATCAGTTTCTTTTTTCACAAAAACATAAAGATCATCCAAATTTTGTGTTAAATAAATTTGCTGCATTTCTTCAAATGATTTTTTTGATTTTTCTTCATTACGCAGCGCACTCATGACCATTTCCACTTGATCTTTGTCGACAAGTCCATCAAATAAATTCAATTGTTGATCAATATTTTCAAGTCCTTTCATGGTTAATTTTTGATCAGCAAGTGCTTCAAATTCTTTTTCATATGATTTTGAATTTGTTGGTAAAGAGGCTTGCAAAATAAATTGCATTAAAAGAAAAGGTTTGGCATTTTTGAAATTTTCATCAAATTGTTCCTTTTTCATCAATAAATTACTTTCAGCCCAATTATAAATTGAATCCAATTGATTTATGCTAAAAAGATCCGATAAAGATTTGTCTTTCATAAATAAAGCATCGGGAGATAAATTTGGATTTATACTAACTATTTCCATGCACAAAACATCAGTTTTGAGTAACGTTTTTTCAAGTTTCTTTGGAAATAAAAACAAATCGGCATCCATTAAATGCATTGTTCCGAAAACATAAGAGATGCTTTTAGAAGCATTTGATTTCACCTCCCAAAGAAGTGCGCTTTTTTCAATTTGGCTTTTTGCGCCAAAAAGAAATAAGATGGAAAAGATAAATGCAATAAGAAGTTTCATTTACAACAACGTTAACTGTGCTAGAAAATGATTGTCTTGTTCCATAACTTTTACTGATTTAAATCCTACTTTTTTTGCTGCTAGGTGAAGGTTATCATAATCCACATAAAGCCAATCGAACCAAGGTCCCGAGATTTTTTTGTAGTGCATTTGAAATTTGAAATTGCCGTAATATTCAGAATTTAAATCCATCCACATGCTTCCATCTTCATCTTCATATAAGTTTCGAATATCTGATGAATCACAAATAAGTTGACCACCTTTTTTCAATAGCGATTTAGCTTTAATTAAGGTTTTTTCGAGGTTGGATAAAGTTCCTGCTATCCCAATTCCATTCATCATCATCAAAATGGTATCAAATTCGGTTGAACTTGAGAATGATTCAAATGAACTAACGGTTGATGGAATGCCGATCGATTTCAGATAATTAACAGCTCCTTGAGATGAATCAATGGCGTGCACTTTCAACCCGTTTTTAATTAATTCGTGGCAATGAATCCCTGCACCTGCGCCTACATCAAGCACATTCCCTTTACACAATTTGATTGCTTTTTTTTCAATCTCTGGCATGTCTTTGAAACTTCGAAAAAGAACTTCGATTGGAATGATATCATCCTCGCAAATATCCGAACTTACCATAATATCGAAAGGTTTTTTATTTTTCGAGTAATCCAAAATGGCTTGACCAATTGGATCGTTGGAGTTTGTATTCATCAAATTAATAGTCGTATTCGTTGTAATCGTTCAAATCATCGTCTGAATAATCGTCGTCGAAGTCATTGAAGCCCAATTCATCTTCATCCTCCTCGATTTCTTCACCAAGAAAAAGTTCTTCGTCAATTTCCTCTCTTGATTCTTCCATTGGAGGATTTCCCACTGATAGAAGTAATTCAGGAGCTTTTGGATCATTGCGGTCAAAGCCAATTAATTCAATTAAAAAAATCCACATGCGCATGAAATCATAGACCAAAATAAATTTTTGATCAGGTTCTTCAAGAAAATCCTTGATGATTGCACTTTTCATAACTGCAGCAGGCGAATCGATGGAATCATCGTCATAAGACATATCCATCAAGCTAATTTCGTGGCCTTTGTCCCATTGATCGTTAGAAACATAAAAACTTGCCATTTGATCTCCTTTGAACTTGAAGGCTTTTATGATGGCATGATACAAGGATTCAAAGTTATCCGAGTCCGCAATCAGAATATCTCGGAATATTTCTTCGTTTTTCTCTGAATCCAATAAAACTCTAAATTTTAAACCAGGCATAACATAGTTTTTGTGCAATTATAAAATTAATCAATTCTTTAATTCAGGAATCATTTTTACTGACAATCCTAGGTCATTCCCAATTCGCAACATTTCACGAACAGCTTCATTATAATTGTTAGAAATAATTCCTTCTAAAATAGCCTCCTTAATTTGACTTTTTATGATTCCAATTTCAGCTTGAGGGCCGATTCCAAAGGTTTTCATAATGAGGTCGCCTGAAACCGGTGGTTGAAAATTTCGAATGCGATCTTTTTCCTCTACTAAACGAAGTTTTTGGGAGACCAATTCAAAGTTCTGCTTGTATCTTTTTACCTTGAATTCATTTTTTGAGGTTATATCAGCATTACAAAGAAGCATCAAATCTTCAATATCATCACCTGCTTCATTGAGCAGCCTACGAATTGCCGAATCGGTAACAGATCCTTTAACCAAAGCAATAGGGCGGAGGTGAAGTCGAACCAATTTCTGAACATACTTCATTTTCTGATCCAACGGAAGTTTTAAACGCTGAAATATTTTTGGAACCATCCGAGCACCAATCTCTTCATGGCCGTGGAAAGTCCAACCAACCGTTTCATCAAATCGTTTCGTTGGAGGTTTGGCAATATCGTGAAGGATTGCTGCCCATCGCAACCATAAATTTTCGGAATTCTCTGCTAAATTATCAAGTACTTCAAGTGTATGTAAGAAATTATCTTTATGACTTTTTCCGTTTATGGTTTCAATTCCATGTAAGGCAATCATTTCCGGAAAAAATTGATGTAGTAAATGTGTTGAATTCAAAAGTTTAAATCCTCGAGATGGTGTTTCGGTTAGAATAATTTTATTCAACTCATCTGAAATACGCTCTTTGGATATTATTTCCAATCGAGCAGATTGCCTTTTGATTGCCTCCAAACATTTGTTTTCAATTTTGAAATTCAGTCTAGTTGCAAATCGTATTGCTCTCAACATGCGCAACGGATCATCGCTAAATGTAACTTCTGGTTCGAGTGGTGTGCGAATTATTCCGTTCTTTAAATCATCCAACCCATTAAATGGATCAACAAGATCCCCATACCTTTCAGAACTCAAATCTAAAGCTAACGCGTTGATCGTGAAATCTCTTCGGTACTGATCGTCCCTTAAGGTTCCCTTTTCGGTATAAGGCTTTCTTGAATTCGATTCATATGATTCTTTTCGAGCACCTACAAATTCAATATCTAAATCTTTGTACTTGAAGTGGGCCGTACCATAGTTCTTGAAAATGCTAAGTGATTTTACTCGGAGAATTTCGGAAACTTCTTTGGCAACAACAGTTCCATCTCCAACAACGACAATATCAATATCCTTTGATGGTTTGTCTAGTAATAAATCCCTCACAAATCCACCTACTACATATGCTTCTAGATTGTGTTCCAGAATATATTGAGAAACAACTTTAAATACGGGATGTTTTAAATGAGTTGCGTAATTAGAAGACATGTGCTACAAAGGTACAATTTCGTAGCTAAAAGGGATGTTATTTAGAAGTCTAAAACTATCTATTTCATTTTATTAACCTGAGAATAAGTTTTAACAACTCAGGGTAAACAAATTTAGAATAGTTCGCGACATATTCATTCGAAAGTTTTTTTCAAAGAGCGAAATATTCTCTTGTATCCCTGTAAAATCGTTGTTTTGTTTTATTAGAAAAGAAAATATATCCTTATTTTGTTGCTATTGTTTTGGTATTCTAATAAGTCCAAGTTTTGATTTGCATATTATTTAGTCAACCATTAAAAAGTATTTAACTATTTGATTGTTAATAATTTGTATTTATTTTTTTTGATGTATATTTCTGCAATTTTCTTATCTTTATAAAGTAAAAACGTGCATTTTTAGTATGATTTCTAAGATAAAACAGCTAACTCAAAAGTCTTTTTCATTTAGTTTTTAGGATACGCATCGTAGTAGCCATCCTCCTGTTTTGAAGTTTATCTCCCCATCAAATCTAAAAGTTACAATTGTTATTTGAATTTAAGAAATAAAAAACGGAGATTCAATCAAAATTGATCAAATCTCCGCTAGAGTGACCCATGAAGTCAAAAAATCAAACTTTTATAAGGATTTGGAAGGGGTATTGTATCGGGGAGATTCCGTCAAAAATACAGAAGGAGGTAAGCAGTAAAATAACCATTTACATGTTATTGCTTTATTCGTTAATTCTCCAAGAAAATTAATTGATATTGCTCCTCAATGCTTCTGATTTCATCCAAATTTAATGCGTCGAATTCTTTAGTTATTACTCTTTTAGATAATCTTCCATTTCCTTGTTCTAAAAATCCAATTAAAAGGGAGATCATATTGTCTGGCATTTCATATTTATTATCTAAGAAACTTTTGAATTCGTCAAACCTCATTAAATATTCGACTTCTTTAGGGATAACATTAACCAAAGTGTCATTAACACAATAAAATAGAAATTCAGCCTGTGCTGTTGCATCAAAATAGCGGTAATAGTCAATGGTATCATTTAAAATTTCGACATTATTATTCTCAGATGGTTTCCAATCAATAAAATTCAAAATTGGATGTGAATAGGATTCTAATGTTTTTGCATAGTCCTTAATATGTTTTAGGATAGATGCTGAAATAGGAAAAATGATTCCTTGTTCTGTATAACCTGTTTGCGATAAAATATGGTGAATGATATAGCGATGTAAACGTCCGTTTCCATCTACAAAAGGGTGAATAAAAACAAATCCAAATGCAATTTTAGCGGCCACTAATACGGGGTCCATTCTCGATTGCGTGAGCACTTTTTGTGTTTGTATCCATCCTGCCATTAATGTGTCAAGATCTTCAAACTTTGCAGAAATGTGATCCGGAATTGGTTCTTGTGTTGCACGATCCCTATCTCCAATAAATCCTTGCTGCTGCCTTATTCCCATTTTGATAAATCGGTCATTTTCTGTTACCAATTGTTGCAAGCGATTCAATTCAGCAATTGTCAGTTCGTTTTTACCCGCCTGACCAATTGTTTTCCCCCAGCGGGCCGCACGATTATTTCTTGGATTTTCTCCCTCAATTGAAAATGATGCTTTTGAATCTTTTAAAAGGAGAAATGATGAAGCACGCTGCAGTACATCCTTATGAACTCTATTTAAGTAGTTACTTTTTTCCTGACGGATGTTTGATTCAATAAACATCTCAAGCTTTTCTGTTTTACGAATTAGAGGGCAAAAATCTTGATTTCCGGGAAGATTATTAATTACTTTATGTCTAGGTGAACTTACGCCATCAATTGCATATTGTAATTTTTCATCAATAACAGGAACCAAATTTCCTGTTTTTAAGTCTGGGATATTTAATTTTTTTCCTGTCATCCATTCATACAAGAACCAAATTCTGCGACTATACTGTCCTTGTATTTCCTGTTGAATCATTTCTTCTAGCTCTGTTTTTTTGAGCACCTCAAATAATTTTTTAAATATGAGTAGATCGACTCCCTCATACTTTAGAGCGAAAGTTATTTGTTTGTAGATGTTTTCCTCCGGGAGATATATTGAAGGGAATACTTTCCATTCATTATTTTCAAATTTTCTTTTCTTTGTACTTATAAATGTCAATTTCGCAGGTATGGGAACAGCTAATTTATATGCTTCTATTATTGCGCCATATCCGACAATAACACCATCTTCTGGAACTGTCCTACCGTGAAAAACACTTAATCGCAAGGAAAAACGCTTAATATTCATGCTAATCGGTGAAATTTAATTAAGTGCAAGGTAGGTGAAATTTTTGTGATAAGGATGAAATTCACTTAAAATAATATAATTTAAGTGAAAAACACTTAATTACTGCGTTATAGTTCTAACTTTCGTTTTTTCTCTAAACTCAGTAAAATAAAGGGGGGAACGCCTAAAATACCTTCATGTTCTCCGCTTGGGGTATAACCTAAAAAAAGCCCCAAACCTATATGGAATGGGACTTTTAGCTTAACTTGTGACCTCGTAAGGATTCAAACCTTAAACCTTCAGAGCCGTAATCTGATGCTCTATTCAGTTGAGCTACGAGGCCAAAAAAGTTGATTTGATTCAAGCGAATATAATGACTCGTCAAATCATACGTTGCAAATATATTTAATTTATTTTGATGAGGGCGAAACAATGATTGTGAAATTATATCTTTTTGAAAAAATAATTGAAGACAGCCGTAACATGTAAGCCTCAGTTTTTATCCATTTCAGCGTTATTGATTCTTTTAGTTATCTTCAGGTCTCGATCAAGATAATCGAACAAGTAATCATTGTTGAAATCGGAACATCCTCGAATGATCAAAGAATCTAAAATATTTAGGTAATTAACTTCTTTATCGCAAATGTAGTCGCTAGATATTCAACATTATTTACCATTTCATGTATTTATATGTTTGTTTTTTCTAAACAACACTATCGTTATATCTGTCGGGAAAGCCAGCATAACTTACTCTCACATTCGGGCAAGTTCACCCATATCAATAAAGTGATCATAATCTTTAATTTTTGGGATCAGGACAACCTTTATTTTCAGGTTTACCATAAAGATCGGGACATAAGTCTTTTTTGTCTTTAATGTTATCTCCGTCCTTATCTTTTAATGCCCCAATGCATAAGTTAAGACCGAAAGCGAGATGTAAATTTTTAGTGTTTTCAGGATTAGTGAAAGTCAAAATATTATCCGAAATTAAGAAAAATTGTAAAGGCCCACCTTTTAAACTCACTCCGAGTCCAACATTTCTTAAACTTCGCCCGAAAGCAGCATAATTAATTGAAAAATTCAACCAGTTTCTTAAATGTACATTGAACGCAATTGCAGCACCTGTCCTCAGTCTATTCGCAATTAATTGATTATGAAGAGTGATACTTGAGCTAAATGACTTGTTAATGTTGTAAGTACCTCCAAGGTAAAAACGTGTATAAAGAGAAGTGGAATAAGATTGTTTGAACGAATTTAAACCGAATATCTTATTTAGTGTATCAGCGAGAAATTTTCCTACTTCCGAGCTATCAAATAAAACACTATTTAAATCTACTCCTTGAAATTTATAATTAACATCTTTGCTTTCAAAATTCCTAGTGTTTGCCTTCCATTTAATCATTCCGAGATCAACCACACTGGCAGAAAAATCTAATCGATCATTAAGTTTATAACTGGCTCCTGCATCTATACCGTATCCAATGTTTTTAAAGTCGTAAGCAGCGGTAGAAAATATAGTTTGGGGTTGAATACCTTTATTCAGTGTATCCGTGAAGAACAATGAATTTGAAGACTTAATTGTCAGCTGTCCATCAATGGTAATATCAAACGTTTCACTATCGGTTGAAATACCAAGCACTGAATTGCTGGTATGGACATTAGAAATACCTAACAAAAGTTTCACACGTCCGCCAACGGTTAATTTATTTGTAACTGATCGATTATAGCCAATTGCATATTCCGAATATACGCTACAATTGATACCAAGTCCATCCAACGAAGCTCTACTGCCTAAAAATGTAGAGCCTCCATTTCCCTCGTTTACGAATCGGAACAAATCGCGAGGATATGTCAAATTGAAATTGGATTTAACCGAAGTACTGAATGATACGAAATTTTTACCTTTAAACTTAAATCCAAAACCCAAAAGTTCTGAGGATTGCTCAAATGATATAACGTTCTGCGCTTCCATTTTGTCTATGGCTAGATCAGGTCGAATCATCAATGAATCGTTATTGGGTTTTTCCAATAATTGATTAAGAGTAAATCCACTATGGTTTATCGCAAATGTTTGTATACCAATGGGTAAACTTACATAAACCCTATTTTTTTGTTTGAAACCAGGATTTAAATAAAATGCTTGACTTAGGTCTTTCATACCGTACAAAGTCAGACTTTGTTGCCCAATTGAAATAACTGGAAGGCAACATATAATAAAAATTAATGGTGTAAGCTTCTTCATGTAAATCAAATGCTTAGTTTAAGTTGCACTTGCATACTCAATTTTAAATTAAGGTTGTAATTGTCAAAAATTTTCACAGTAGTTTGTTGAGGTTCTGTAGTAGATGCCATCCCTTTAATTACAATTTGTTTAACATTTTGCAAAAGGGTTATATGATTTTTCGGAATTATTATGTCTTTGACTTTTTTGGTTTTAACGGTTACCTTTCCCTCCCCGTTAACTGGAGCGGCGTCAATTATCACGGGATTATCTTCCAAAAGTGTAAATAATGAATTATTCATATTATCAATAAATTCCAATTGTGATTGAAAACTGATCGGAAAACCATTTTCTGAAATTATTCGAATCAATACGGCTTCAACTAGTTCTGTATTTTCGGAGAAATTAAATGGTATTGTATCAGTGATCACAATGTTGGAGGCAAAACCTTCTAATGGAAGTTCTAGTTCAGCTTTAACTTTAATTTTACTGTCTCTAGAGATAAAATTTTCACTCAATCCGAATGGATTTGTTACTGCATTCACTGAATAACTTAAATATTTTGGAGTATTATTTACCAGGGAATTAATACCAATGGTGTTCGATTTATTAAGCTTAATACTAGTTATTGAGGATTCCCCCAAATTGCTTGCTGAATTTAATTGAATATTATTCAGGGAGTCAGAGATCAATTTTGTTGTAACTCCGGTGTTTGAATTGATCGATTTCAAACTAGTTATATCCATCTGAACGGGTATTCCAAATGAGTTAAAGACTGTAAAGTTCAACTTAGGATTTGTAAGTTGTACCGTTCCTGACGTTGATGAGTCAAAAATTTTTAGAAAAATAGAGTCACTTTCAGCCACAATAGATTGCTTCCCAAAATAGCCGAAAGCTTTGTCAATAGACATGCCATCAAATTCAAAATTTATGGTAGAATTCTCTGTACCTGAAATGGGGTTATTACGACCATAAATTGAGGTTGTGATATTAACTCTCAGTTTGTTTCTTTCAGAATTATTTCCAGCGGTTAAATTTAATTTGTAGTCAGACAAATCAATACTGACCGAATTACCGTGAGGAGAATTTCCATTATAGTTTGTTTCTATTTTTTTTGTTAAAATATTTCCGTTTTTTGTTAAATCTGGAAAAGAAAGATTAAAATCAACATCGTGTTGCAGTTCGGTTGATACTTGAATGTTTAATTTGCCGGAATGAAGAAATACCTCTTTTATCTCCACTTCCTTATTTAAATTGAATTTAAGTAATTCTTCAATTGATTGAGATTGGATTTTTCCAGAAAAATCAGAATATGCCATAATTCCTTGATCGGAAGGAGATAAGATTACAGCGATATTTTGATTATTGAGTTGAGCGATCTGATCTGCTGTGAAAGAGGCAATCTCACTGTTGTAAAATAGCGCTAACTCACCTAAATTGTTTATCACAACAAGATCATTTTTATCTTGACTTGCCAAAATATCGTAGACATCGAAGTTCGAGTATCCAACAGGTGCGGCCAAATCAGGATCCCACTTGATTCCCTTAATTTTTGAATAGTCAGTCTTGTTACAACTGGTAATAAAAATCAAAATGAAAAGGGCATTAAAGAAAATTCTCATAATTGAAACTGAAAAATGGTTTGTAATAATGGTCTGACTCTATCGCACTTTAATGGAAAATTGTTAAGCGTGAATTGTAATTTCATTAGTAATACTTAAATTGTCTCAAATATATTACAATTTTCTGAAAAAATTATTTGCTTAATAAGAAAACTAAAGATGCGATTTGTGGTTACTACAGGTTACAGCAACGAGTCAGATTAAATAAAAAACTAAATTCGATCTAAATTATTCAAACTAATCTTAAACTTGACATTTTTGAGCTTAAGTTTTAGAATCCATCAATGCAACTCATTGAGGATTATCTTATGATAATTTTCGATGAAATCAATAGATTTAACAAAACATCGTGAGATTCAAGTTACCTTTTCGAAATAGCTCCTTTTTTTCCCTCTTCAATATCAAAAAGCCACGTGTAATAACCTACAAAGTGACTTTTAAAGAATCCCATTTGATGCTCTTTGTCTTTTGGAAAAAATATGCGATTATCATTTTTTAGGCCTTTCGCTTTCACTTGGGCTGCCACTCCATCCTGCAAACAAGGTGCATTTCCTTGCTTCGGTTCAAAATTAGCGCCGTATTGCCAAACTTCTTTCCATTCGTTGAGGTGTATCCTTCCAGCTCCTGCATTTTCGGGAGCCAACAGGTAAAACCCACCAAAATTTATCTTATCTCTGAGTTCTTGAATCATACCCAAAGAGTAGGCGTAACCCATGCTGTGACATACGATAAAAAGCGTGTCGTTTTCAGAATAATTAGGCAATTCATTCAATAATTTATGAAGATTTAATCCCGCAATTCTTCCTGATTTTTTACGTTTCATAAATCCTGATACATTTGGCTTGGTTGCAAGTAATGAATAGGTTTCAACCGTTTTGTTTCCAGCTATTTTTGTTTTCAAACAAGTATGTTTTTTAAGATTTTTACATGGCGTTGGATAAATAGATGAAATGGCTGAAAAATTAACCACCGATCCAAAATTTGAGGTTGCAACAGAATGATGACCATCAGCATACCAAACCTCTGATGGATTAATTCGATCAATAAATAAGTTATTGATTTCATTCCATGGAGTCCAATATTGATGACGATCGAAATCAAACAAGATATTTTTTGAATCGGGGTATTCAACACCATTTTTTTGAATGTCTTTTAAATTGTCCTCAAATGAGGTGCTAACTGAAACAGGACGATAACCATTTACAAAAACCAAAATGCGTTTAGCAGGATCATCCAACTTTAATTTTGGTGTAATATTTTTTCCTTCAATATTGAAAACCTCATATTTAATAAACTCATTGTTTTCATTGAAATAATTGAAAACGAGATAGGGACATTGCGCCTGTGTGTTTAATTTCTGATCAATTTGTGAATCCGAATGGAGATTCAGGTTATTCCGAGATCCAACAAATTTACCAACACATTTGTCAGCAATCAATTTTAGCTCAAAATACAAAACGTTTCGTTCCTTTGTAACAACCCAATTTTCTCCCTCTTTCTGAAAACATTGGATTAGTTGGCTTTTCGCTGACTTTGGCATAAACAGTTGTCTGTTCAACAACTTACTCTTGAATTCATCCAAATCCTTCCCTCTAAAATCTCGCAAATATATGGATTTCAAATAACTCTGGTCGTAATAGTAGTCAACAGCAAAAAATGTAGTTATTTGAATTGAAAAGAAGAGAATCCACAATATCAATTTCATGAAACGAATAGAAATTCTCTTAAAGAAGCCACTATTTTCAATTCTTCGATTGAATTTTCTTCGGAAATAAAGTGTGAGCGTGATGCTGAACAAAATACTCATTAGGTGAATAATGCAGATTGAGTAATTTGAAATGGTTAATAGCTCTTTGAAAAGTGGATTAGAAACTTTTCTGTAAACAAGATAAAAATTGTTTAATTCCGCTTGTTTTATACTTGAAAATGGGTCTTTTACATCAAATAAAATTTCTCCATTTTCATCAGCTTCCCATAATAATTTAGTCACTAATCCATTGTTTGTTGAAACGTTTTCAAAATCATCAAAAATCGAAAATGAAATGAGTTTTTCCCGCAGTTGAACACACTGTTCCCAATTGAGTTCTTTACCTAAATGATCGTTTGGGCTCATTACATTTAACGAGTCAGTTTCAAACTTAAGACCTAATGATGAACCTAAATTCAAATTGACAACATTTTGGTTTCGTATTCCTTTTTCGGTTAAAAATGCCATCGATTTTCCCGGAATCGAATAACCTTGAATGGAATCTGATGAAAAACTTGGAATGATAAAAAAATAGATTGCGTTAGGATCTCGATTAAAGCGCTCGAAATATGTATTTCGAACTTGCTTCATTTCTTGCGTGAATTGTTTGTGATCCAAGAATGGGTTGTTCCAACTGCTTAGATTTTCAGACTTTAATTCCGGAAGAACAGCGGATTCAATATGTATTTTCGCTTTTTGAAAAGGTTTACCAATATGAGCAACCAAATCTCGGCTGACTTTGGAACCAACAGGAACAATGTATAAATTGATTTTTTTGGCTCGAACGGAGAGTAAATCAAATGATTGATTTGTGTAAGTTTGAGATAAGCAATCCGAACCTAAATTCAGATACAAGAAGAAAAAAGTAATTATAGTTAAAAACCACGGAATCATCCGGATTCCTACAAATGCATGAAGTTCTTTTTAGCAAGAAGTTCGTCTTCTGATTCCCGGTAATCGGGGTCATCCACGCAACAATCAACCGGACAAACAGCAGCACATTGCGGTTCATCGTGAAACCCAACACATTCCGTACACTTTTCATGAGCAATGTAGTAAACATCCATGTGTACCGGTTCTTGAGATTGATCTGCAAGAATTTCTTCCCCATCCAACGACGTAATCATTCCTTTCAAGGTAGTACCATCAGAAAATTTCCATTCAGCTCCACCTTCGTAAATAGCGTTATTCGGACATTCAGGTTCACAAGCCCCACAATTGATGCATTCTTCGGTAATCATTATCGCCATGACAAGTATTTTTTTTGCAAATATAAGAACGTAAAACCGAATGATTTTGTTCGATTCAAGATAATTTTTAAAATCCGAACTAAATTTCCCGATTAACTTGTTCTAGTATCTAAATTTGCATTGTGAAAAAAGAACAACTTATTCAATCCTTCTGTCATCTCGGAAAGATTATGAATCACATTGGTAATAATCTTTCATGGAATGGCTATGAACTTGGTTTGACCGAAAGCGAACTAGAGGAATTCAATAACGTAATTCAAACGCATCAACATCTAAATGGCTGGTTCACAGAAGATTTGATACGAAAGTCATTTAGAAATTTGAGTTTCTGGCTTAACGAAAAAGATTTAAGAGCTTGGTTGTCGAACTATGTATTTTCCAATAATCCAAAAAATATCGCTGTAATTATGGCGGGAAATATTCCCTTGGTTGGATTTCATGACTTCTTATGTGTCTTGGCCTCTGGAAATCGAATAAATTGCAAGCTTAGTTCGGATGACAACAAATTATTACCTCTTCTTTCAAGGATTTTAATTCAGATTCATCCGGATTTGGAATCACGAATTTCATTTTCTGAGCGAAATTTAAAAGGATTTGAAGCTATAATAGCTACCGGTAATAATAATTCACTGGTTCATTTCAAACACTATTTTTCAAAATATCCGCATTTGTTCAGACATAACAGAACTTCAGTAGCTGTTTTGACGGGTGAAGAAACAAAAGATGAGCTAACATTATTAGGAAATGATATCTTAGATTATTTCGGACGAGGTTGTCGCAATGTCACTCACTTGTTCTTGCCTAAAGGATTCGAATTGAACCGTTTTTTTGAAGCAATTGTCAATCAAGGCAATGTCATCAATAATAAAAAATACGGAAATAATTACGATTACAACAAAGCAATAAATTTGATGAATCAAGCCGTTTTCTTGGATAATAATTTTCTTCTTGTAAAAGAAAGTAAGGACTTGTTTTCACCGATCGCCATGTTACACTATCATTTTTACGAAAATGAAATCGAAGTTTCAAACTACATTTTGGAGCATCAGGATGACATTCAATGTGTAATTGGAAGAAATTACATACCATTTGGAAAAGCGCAGTGTCCAACCCTCAATGATTACGCGGATAATGTTGACACGATGAAATGGCTGGGTAAATTATAACCAATATTCGCAAAGTAAAATTTTTATTGAAGTTAGAAATGGCTGCAAGTTAATACCAATAATGCTTTCAGGGATTTTTAGGCACTATTTTGTCCATTAACCCTAAACTGTCAACAAAGAAAAAATTATTCCTTAATCCGAATTACTAAAATTTGCTCTATTTCGGTTAAACTCAAAGTTAGTTGCGACATTCAAAATCATTTACTCGAAATAATGCGGATATATTAACTTGAAAAATTATTCGCATTACTCATCCTCAACGGATAGCACAGAAAATACTTCTCCACCGGTTGCGCGAGCGCTGAAATGTTTAAATTATCAGAAGCCTTCGTCAAATCAATTATTTCGCCGTTTTTCATAAGCATATTGATGTTTTGCTTGTCTTGGTTGTAGGCTTTGTTTGAAAGAACGTCTGAATAAACGAAATAATCCACTTCATTTCCGTTCAGATCAAACAACGAACGAGCAAATTCTTTCTCCATGTCGATGCGCGCTTGGGTAAAAGGTTCTTTGGAAATTTCAATTTTAAACAATCTGCGATTCACAATGCTTTGTGACAACGCAGACAAAATCTTATCCGAATGTCGCTGCCACTCTTTGATGGCGCTCAAAATATCAAAATCATCCAATTGGGCGAAGTAATCTAACACCTCAGGATTCGACTTGAAATCGTGATGTGTAATGTCATTTTTAAGAAAAAACTGCAAAGGCTTACTCGCAAAAAGTGTTTCACCAGATTTCACCAATTCCTTGGCTCTTCGAAGTGTGTGTATCAACATGAATTCAGCAGACACAACCGTTTTGTGCAAATAAACTTGCCAATACATTAGTCGACGCGCAACAATGAATTTCTCGATGGAGTAAATTCCTTTTTCTTCGAGAACCAAATTTCCTTCATGCACATTCAACATTTCAATTAAACGATCACTACCGATAATTCCTTCACTTACACCCGAATAAAAACTATCGCGATTCAAATAATCCAAACGGTCCATATCCAATTGACTGGAAACCAATTGATGTAAAAACGGCTTGTTGTATTTGTTTTGAAAAATCAAAAGTGCTCGCGACAAATCATCACCGAACTCTCGACTCATGCGTTCGATAAAGAAACCTGAAATGTCTTCATGACTCACGCCAGAAACGATGTCAAATTCCAAAGCGTGACTAAATGGCCCGTGACCGATATCGTGCAAGAGAATCGCCAAGTAAACTGCCCGCTCCTCTTCTTGTGTAATTTCATGTCCTTTTCGTCGCAAGGTAGAAACAGCTTGTACCATCAAATGCATCGCTCCCAAAACGTGATGAAAACGCGTATGAATGGCCCCTGGATAAACCAAATGGCTCAGCCCCAATTGCATAATCCGTCGAAGACGTTGCATGTATGGATGCTCGATTACATCAAAAATAATGTCATCAGGAATTGAAATAAATCCATAAACCGGATCGTTAACTATTTTCTTCTTGTTATTTCGATTATAATTAGGTCGCAATTGAGTAACTTTAAAATTCTATTCAAAACTATTAAAAATAAAGGAAAATGGTCGATAAAATTCTGTGGGCAGATGATGAAATTGAATTGTTGAAACCTCACATTCTCTTTTTAGAATCAAAAGGTTACGCGGTGGATGCTGTGACGAATGGTGCAGATGCGATCGATAAATGCAATGAAACCAATTACAGCATAATTTTTCTAGACGAAAATATGCCTGGAATTTCCGGTTTGGAAACTTTGTCGAGAATTAAAGAAACCAATCCGCTCGTTCCAGTCGTAATGATTACCAAAAGCGAAGAGGAACATATCATGGAGGAGGCGATCGGAAGTAAAATTGCGGATTACCTCATCAAACCGGTTAATCCTAATCAAATCCTTTTGAGTTTGAAGAAAAATTTGGAGCATTCTAAACTCATTTCACAAAAAACAAATTCAAATTATCAGCAGGAATTCCGTCAATTGGGAATGATGCTAAACGACCGTCTAGATGCAGAAGAATGGAAAGAACTTTATGCTAAATTGGTTTATTGGGAATTGGAGCTCGAGAACATCGAAGATTCAGGGATGCGCCAAATTTTAGAAATGCAAAAAAAAGAGGCCAATCATACCTTTGCTGATTTCATTGAAGATAATTACCTCGATTGGTTAAACGGAACTGATGACGCGCCACTGATGATTCAAAATGTCATCAAACAGAAAATCGCTCCGAAAATTGGAACTGAAAAAGCGGTTGTTTTAGTAATTGATAATTTACGTTACGACCAATGGAAAATGCTCGAACCTATTTTCTCAAAGTATTTCAATAAGGAAGAGGAAGAGATTGTTTATTCGATTTTGCCAACCGCTACGCATTACGCACGAAATTCTTTTTTCGCTGGATTACTGCCATCGGAGATTGAAAAACGATTTCCAAACCTTTGGAAAAATGAAGAAGATGAAGGTGGTAAAAACTTGCACGAAAAAGACTTTTTGGAGGCCAACTTGAAACGTCTTGGCAAGAATGTGAAATGGAGTTACAACAAAATAACGAATTACGAAGCAGGCAAAAAACTGAGCGATCAGTTTCACGTTTGGAAAGAAAACGACGTGAATTTCATCGTTTATAATTTTGTGGATATGCTCTCTCACGCTCGAACTGAGATGGAAGTCATTCGGGAATTAGCGGATGATGAAGCGGCTTATCGCTCTATTACCGTTTCTTGGTTTGAGCATTCGCCATTGTTTGATATCGTTCGGAAAATTGCGGAGTCAGGGATGCGCTTAATCATCACAACTGATCACGGAACCGTTAAAGTTACGAATCCAGTTAAAATTGTGGGAGAGCGAAGCACGAACACCAATCTACGATACAAAGTGGGTCGTGGACTGAGTTACAATGAAAAAGAAGTTTTTGTGGTAAAAAATCCGGCTGATGCTTTTCTTCCGAAATTGAAAATGTCTTCCGAATTCGTATTTTCAAGAGAACAAGATTTCTTTGTGTATCCGAATAATTACAATCATTTCGTGAATTATTACGGCAACACGTTTCAACATGGAGGAATCTCGTTGGAAGAACTTTTAATTCCTTACGTTGTTTTGAAAGGGAAAGGTGTTTGATTTTAAATAACATTTTTTGTAGAAATTTCTTTGTTTAGAATGATTCAAAATAACTGAATTCGTAAATTTGCCGAAGTATGGGAGAAACTACTAAAAAACCATTTAGCGTTCGCGAGATTCGAGAGGAATTTCCAGCTTTGCGTCAACAGATTTACGGAAAGAATTTGATTTATTTCGACAATGGTGCTACCTCCCAGAAACCACAGCTAGTTCTCGATGCCATTAATAAATTCTACTCGAAAGAAAATGCAAACATCCATCGTGGCGTGCATTTCATGAGTCAGAAAGCAACAACTGAGTATGAAGAATCACGAAAGAGAATTCAGAAATATATCAACGCACGAAAATCGGAGGAAATTATTTTCACGAAGGGAACAACGGACGGAATCAATTTGGTAGCTTATTCTTTTGGAGAGTTATTGCAAGCCGGAGATGAAATTATTATTTCAGCGATGGAGCACCATTCAAACATCGTTCCGTGGCAAATGCTTTGTATTCGAAAGGGATTAGGACTTCGCGTGGCTCCAATAAACAAGAAAGGTGAACTTTTGATGGATGAGTTTGAGAAAATGCTATCCAAAAAGACTAAACTTGTCGCAATTACGCATATTTCGAATACTTTAGGGACAGTTAACCCTGTAAAAGAAGTAATTGAAAAAGCCCACGCAGTTGGAGCGAAAGTTTTAGTTGATGGAGCACAAAGCATTCAGCATACACGCGTCGATGTGAAAGATTTGAACTGCGATTTCTATGTTTTTTCGAGTCACAAAGTGTTCGGCCCTACCGGAATTGGCGTTCTTTATGGTAAAGAAGATATTTTGGATCGAATGCCTCCTTACCAAGGTGGTGGCGATATGATTTCTCGCGTGACGTTTGAACGAACAACCTACAATGAACTTCCATTCAAGTTTGAAGCAGGAACACCGCACATTGCAGGAGGAATTTGTTTGGGAACAGCGTTTCAATTTTTGGAATCCATTGATATGGCAGCGGCTGAAAAACATGAACGAGAATTGGCCAAATATGCCGAAGATATATTAGATACATTCGAAGGTCTCAATATAATTGGAGAAGCGAAAAATAAAACGAGTGTGGTTTCGTTTACGGTTGATGGTTTACATCCTTTTGACATTGGAACTTTACTTGACAAACAAGGAATCGCCGTTCGTACCGGACATCATTGCACCCAACCCTTGATGGATTTCTATAAAATTCCAGGAACTGTAAGAGCGTCCTTCGCTTTCTACAATACAAAACAAGAAATAGATACATTTGTCGCCGCATTGGAGAAAAGTATCGCGATGCTGAAATAAACAATGAAATCAATCGAAGACAAACAACAAGAAATAATTTCAGAATTCAGTCTGTTTGATGATTGGATGGAAAAATACGAATACATCATTGACTTAGGAAAAGATTTGCCGCTGATCGATGAAAATCTAAAAACCGAAGATCGTTTGATTGAAGGATGTCAATCGCGGGTTTGGTTGAACTCAGAAATCACCGATGGAAAAATGAATTTTACAGCGGATTCTGATGCCATCATCACAAAAGGAATTATTGGTTTACTCATTCGGGTATTGAACTCAGAAGATCCAAAAACAGTTGTTGAAACAGATTTACATTTCATTAAAGACATCGGTTTGCAAGAACATCTCTCTCCAACTCGTGCGAATGGCCTTGCGGGAATGGTCAAAAGAATGAAATTAGAAGCCTTAAAAAATTTAACGGTTTAACATGGTAGAGTTAGAGAACAAGATTGTTGAGATGTTGAAAACGATATACGATCCGGAAATTCCAGTGGATATTTTTGAATTGGGTCTTATCTACGAAGTTCGGATCGATGAGGATCAGCATGTGGAAATCGACATGACGCTCACCTCTCCAAATTGTCCAGTTGCTGAAACCTTACCAAAAGAAGTGGAAGATAAAGTTGCCTCCGTTGAGCATGTGAAATCTGCCAAAGTAAACATAGTCTTCGATCCTCCTTGGGACAAAGATATGATGAGCGAGGAAGCAAAATTGGAATTGGGATTTCTTTAAATTCCAAATTTCGATTCCATTCAATGCAATATTAAAGCGATAGTATTTTGATATTAATAGTGGAAAGGACCTAATGATTAAAAATCAAATAGTTTTTCACGTAATCTTCAACACCCTCCTCTAACGAATAAAATGGTTTTGAATAACCAGAGTTAATGAGTTTAGTCATGTTGGCTTCCGTGAAATACTGATATTTATCACGAATATCAATTGGTGTGTCAATAAATTCGATTTTTGGTTCCAAATTCAGGGCTTTGAAAGTTAGTGTTGCTAAATCCAGAAATGTTCGAGCTTTACCTGATCCCAAATTGTAAATCGCTGATTGAGGTTTTTCATTCATTAAGTATTCACAAACACTAACCACATCTTTTACATAAACAAAATCTCGCAACTGACCACCATCCGAATAGTTTGGATTATGCGAACGGAATAACTTCATTTTGCCAACTTCTTTGATTTGTTTAAATGTGTGAAAAATAACACTTGCCATTCTTCCTTT
This sequence comes from Crocinitomicaceae bacterium, assembly GCA_044348645.1. Classification (GTDB taxonomy): domain Bacteria; phylum Bacteroidota; class Bacteroidia; order Flavobacteriales_D; family Crocinitomicaceae; genus UBA952. Next base: position 19,482 of record JBIKSL010000023.1, read on the forward strand.
GTGATATTCGTTCGGGCCATAAACATTAAAAAACTTCAATCCAGCCCAAAAAGGAGGTGTTTTCGTTTGCTCCAATACCCATTTATCAAAATCATTTTTTGATTCTCCATAGGGATTTAAAGGCTTCAATTTCGGAATATTATCGTGATTGTCATCGTAGCCAAACTCTCCTCCACCGTATGTTGCAGCACTGCTAGCATAAATAAGTGGGATTTCTTTTTCTGTGCAAATCGACCAAATTTCTTTTGAATAATTCAAATTGAGTTTATTGAATAATTCCACCGACATTTCTGTTGTATCAGTGCGGGCTCCCAAATGAAAAACTACTTCTATTTTCTCATGACAATTATTCAGCCAACTAGGAAATTCAGCTCGTTCAATTTTTCGAATATATTTTTTATCAACAAGATTTGGAAATTTATCCTCTCGCGAGAAATCATCTACTAAGATCAAATCTTCGTTACCTTTTTCGTTTAGATGCTCAACTAAAAAACTAGCTATGAATCCTGCAGCTCCTGTTATGACAATCATTTTCTTGAATTAGAATAAACCATTGATTTCTGCATCAATTGAATTGATAATTTTACCCAAATCTTCTTGGCTCTCTGGGAAACGATTATTATCGATATCAATTATTAATAACTTTCCTTTGTCATAGGTAGAAATCCAAGCTTCGTAGCGCTCATTCAATCTTTTTAAGTAATCCAAACGAATACTTTCCTCGTAATCACGTCCACGCAATTGAATTTGGTTCACTAGAGTTGGAACGCTCGCTCGTAAATAAATCAACAAATCAGGTGATGAAACGAATGAATCCATCAAATTGAATAACGAAAAATAATTTTCAAAGTCACGAGTTGTCATCAAACCCATGGAATGTAGGTTTGGTGCAAAAATAAAGGCATCCTCGTAAATTGTTCGATCCTGAATTACCGTATGCTTCGTTTCTTTGATTTCTTGAATCTGTGTAAAGCGACTATTTAAATAATAGATTTGAAGGTTGAAAGACCAACGCTGCATATCGTGGTAAAAGTCATTCAAATAAGGGTTTTGGTCGACATCTTCAAAATGTGTTTCCCAGCCGTAATGCTTTGAAAGCATATTTGTTAAGGTTGTTTTTCCAGAGCCAATATTTCCAGCAACAGCGATATGCATAATAGATTATTTAAGAGCGATAAAATTAAAATAAAACAACGAATTGAGCACCTAAAATTCAGCTTATTTGACTGAATATTTGGAAATAATTCTTTCAGAACGAAAGTATAAAAAATCTCCTTGAATTTTGAAATCAATTACATTTTTTTCTGGTGAATTTATCGATTTTGAATCATTAGAAGATAAATTAAGAATTATGATTTGATCGTTCTTTAATAAAAATGCATATTCAATTTTTTCGTTAGATTGTTGAGCGAAGTTTTCCAATTGAATTCCAGTTTCCGAAAGCATTTGGTCAAATTGATAAACTTTTCCACTCGCAGAAGTTAGGTAAAGAAAATTATTTTTCTCGGTCAAGTCAACAAAATCGGAAGTTTCATTTAAAATTCCTTTCATGTTTTCGACTCGTTGCATTATTTTATTGTTTACAATATCAATCAAAAGAATGGTCGAACGATATTCATCCAAAACCCAAATCAAATTCGGTCGATTCGACGTCGCAATCAACTTCGCGTTTTTTATGTCAAAAGCATCGAAATATTTGCAATTACCATTTAAGGACAGAGTATTATCCATGAAACAGATACTTTGTTGTTCTTCCGAAAACAAAACCAATTTCATGGCATTAATGGGCTCAATTTCGCTAATTCGACCCAAAGATTTAATGCTCTGTGAGTATGTTTGTTTGCCACTTGAGTCTAATTTCGAAATAGAATTATTTTGAATGACATACAAATTTCCAAGGTTGTCTACATTCCAAATGGCTATTGATTTTTGAAAAGGATAATCCTTAATTTTTATCAAACTAGCTGAATTATCTTGCGCAAAGGATGATTTGATACAATTAAGAAAAACTAAAATCAAACTGAAAAGTCTTTTCACAACTGAAATTTAATCATTCTTTTGTAGAATTTGTTCCAAAATCTCACGATTATTTAACAATCGGGGAACTTTATGCTGACCACCTAATTTATTCTTAGATTTCAACCAACGATGAAAGGTTCCTTTTTCTACAAAATGATATTTCGGGAAATCGATATTTAGATTTTGATAACGTTTCACATCGTAATCGGAATTATATTTTTTAAGGGCTTCATCCAGAATAACTTTAAAATCCTCAAAATTATCTGGTTCATTTGCGAATTCAATTAACCATTCGTGACCTCCATTGGAGTTCTGCAAATTGAAATAAGGTGCAACTGTATAATCAACAATTGCTGAGTTTGTTTTAATGCATGCCTCCGAAATAGCCTTCTCGGTATGATCTACAATCATTTTCTCTCCAAATCCATTAATAAAATGAGAGGTTCTTCCCGTCACTCTGAAACGAAAAGGTTTGACAGAAGAAAAACGAATTGTATCGCCTATGATGTATCGCCAAAGTCCCGCTGAAGTTGAAATCACCATTGCGTAATCGATATCTGTTTGAACTCCCTCCAATGGGATAACTTTTTTAGAATGAATCCCGTCAAAATCTGTCATTGGAATAAATTCGTAGAAGACCTCTGAATTAGTCAACAGCAATAATTCCTTTGAATCAAGTTGATCTTGTAAACCGAAATAACCTTCTGATGAATTATAGGATTCCACATAATTCGTTTCTGAATTTCCAATCAACTCTTCGAATTGCACTTGATAAGGCCCGAAGTTCATTCCGCCATGAATGTATAATTCGAGATTTGGCCAAACATCATAAATTGTTTTTTTACCTGAAATTTCTAAAACACGTTTTAAAAGAAGTAAGGTCCAACTTGGTACTCCAGCTAAAATACAGACGTTTTCTTCAATTGTTGTCTTCGCCATTTCGTTGAGTTTTTTATCCCAATCAGATTGCAAAGCAATTTCTATTTTAGGAGTTCTTCTCCATTCTGTCCACCAGGGTAAGTTTTTGACAATAATTGCTGACAAATCACCTACAAATACTCCGTTTTCCTTTGTCTGTGTTTCTCCACTTCCACCAACAATAAGATGTTTGGCGTTGAATAATTTTCTGTTTGGTAAATTAGCGTAATACTGCGCTAAAAGGTCTTTTCCTCCTGCATAATGATTATTGAAAAGTGAATTGGAAGTAACAGGTAATATTTTAACTCTGTCGGCAGTTGTCCCAGAAGATTTCGCAAACCAATTCGTTTTTCCGGGCCAAAGGAGATTCTCTTCACCTTGAATGCTTCGGTCTATTAATTCTTTGAGCGTTCCGTAATCTTGAATCGGAACAATTTTCGAATAGTCAGAATAGTTTTCAATTAAATGAAACTGATTATTTACACCAAAATTGGTCAGCCGACCTTGACTTATTAAAAAACTGAAAACAGAATCTTGTAATGCAAAAGAATTCTCTCGGCATTCATTCAGTCGAGCCATTCGCTTACCGATCAACCATGAAAAAACCGAGTTGAATGGCATGGCTCAAGATTTTATTAAATTATCCCCAAATAAGAATCGAAGTAATGATAGTGATCAACGCGATGGTATACATTGTACCTAGTGCTACTGTTGAATCGTCAAAATAACTGCGATTTCCTGAATCATTTGAATGTGAAGACATATTGAATTGTTTTTTTTCTCAAAATTAGGAAATGTTTCTAATTGGAAATAGAAGAAACAAAAAAAATGAAAAGAATCTAGATTTCTTGAAAAACACTATAAATTACAAAATATAATAAGCTATCAATTAAATATATCTGCCACTTTTTCAATCTTTGACAAAAAAAGATGACAGCATGTCGTATTAATTCTATTGGCAGTATCTTTGAATAATCAAGAAAATAAAATTTTCATTTATGTCAACAGAAAACGAAGAATTAAAAGATGAGTTGAATGCACAAGAAGAACAGAAAGAAAATTCTGAATCGCAAGTTGAAAATCAAGAGCAGCAGGAAAAACAAAATTCTGAACCAACGGCTGAAGAAAAATACGCTGAATTAAATGACCGTTTTATTCGTCTTTACGCTGAATTTGAGAATTTTAGACGTCGATCGAACAAAGAACGTTTGGATGTTATTTCTTCTGCAAATGCGGGACTTTTGAAAGATTTACTTCCAGTTCTAGACGACTTTGAACGTGCCATCATTAACAACGATCAAGTAACCGATATTGAAATCGTAAAAGAAGGTTTTGCATTAATTCAAAATAAATTCAAGTCAATTTTGGATTCAAAAGGACTGAAGGAAATGAATGCGAAAGGGGAACCTTTTGATAGTGAATTACACGAAGCAATTGCCAATATTCCGGTTTCCGAAGAAGATCAAAAAGGTAAAGTTATAGATGATATAGAAAAAGGTTATTATCTGAATGATAAAGTGATACGTTTTGCAAAAGTTGTCGTTGGGCAGTAACATTCGATTTAATTTTTATGAGTCAGAAAAGAGATTATTACGAAATATTGGGGATTGCCAAAAATGCAGATGAGTCTGAAATCAAAAAGGCTTATCGGAAAATGGCTTTGAAATATCATCCCGACAAAAACCCAGGGGATTCTGAAGCTGAAGAAATGTTTAAAGAGGCGGCAGAAGCATATGAAGTTTTGAGTAATTCCGAAAAACGAGCACAGTATGATCGTTTTGGTCACGCAGGAATGGGACAAGGTGGTTTCGGAGGCGGAATGAATATGGACGACATTTTCTCTCAGTTCGGTGATATTTTCGGAAACGCATTTGGCGGCGGTGGAGGAAGTTTTGGAGGAAGTCGTGGAGGATCTAGAGTCGTAAAAGGAACAAATCTGCGTGTCAAAATGAAATTGACTTTAGAAGAAATTGCAACTGGAGTTAAAAAGAAAATCAAAGTCAATAAATTAGTCAATGCTGACGGGGTAACCTTCAAAAATTGTCAAACTTGCAATGGAACAGGAAGAATAACGCGTGTAGCTCAAACTTTTTTAGGTGCGATGCAAACGCAATCGACTTGTCATGTTTGTCAAGGTGCGGGAAAAATGATCGACAAAAAGCCAGCTGATTCGGATGCACAAGGATTGCGTAGACAAGAAGAAGTTATTGAAATCGATATCCCTGCAGGAGTTGAGGAAGGAATTCAATTGAGTTTTCAGGGAAAGGGAAATGCGGGTCCATTCAATGGAATTTCAGGTGATCTGATTGTTCAAATCGAAGAAACAGAGCATCCTGAACTAAGACGTGACGGTGATAATATTCATTACGATGCAGTAATCAATTTTGCAGATGCTGTTTTGGGTGATTCAATTGAAGTCCCAACTATTAATGGAAAAGCAAAAATCAAAATAGAACCTGGAACGCAAAGTGGGAAAGTTTTACGCTTAAGAGGAAAAGGACTTCCAAGTCTTCAAGGTTATTCAACTGGCGATCAATTTGTTCATATCAATATTTTTACGCCTTCAACTTTAACAAAGGAAGAACGTGAAATCATGGAAAAATTGAAGTCAAGTGAGAATTTCACACCGAGTGCGGATGAAAAATCAAAAGGATTCTTTAAGCGGATGCGCGACATGTTTTCATAATGCAATTCATCGATCAAGGTTCAACAGGTAAGAGTAACTTTTTTAGTTATTTAACTGGGATTTTAGTCATTTTAGGATTATTTCTTCTCGGTAATTCTTCACTGTTTTTCTATTTGAATATTCAGTATCCGAATGAACCAATCGACTCTTGGACACAGTCTAAAATAACAGAATCATTAGGTAAAACGGAATTATTATTTTGGTTAACCTTGCCTTTTGCTTTGGTCTTTTTTGGATTAATTTTTCACATCAATAAAGTTCACGGAAGAACAATTTTATCCATTTTTACAGGAAAAGAGAAGTTCATTTGGAAGCGAACTTTTTTTTCATTTGGTTTGGTTTTCGGAATTCTAGCACTTTCACTTGTTGTTCAAAGCTTTTTTGGTCTTGATTTGCAATTTCAATTTGACATTCAAAAATTTCTACCGTTGTTATTGGTTTCAGTAATTATGCTTTCGATTCAAACAACGTGTGAAGAAGTTATTTTTCGTTCCTATCTTATACAAGGTCTAAAAAACCGATTAAGAAGTAACAAAGCAGCGGTTTTGATTTCCGGAATTATGTTCGGAGCCATTCACATGGGCAATCCTGAAATTCAAGCAATCGGTTATCACATTTTGATTTATTACATTGCTGTTGGAATTTTCTTAGGCTTGATAACCCTTTTTGATAATGGAATGGAATTGGCTATTGGTTATCACGCTGCTAATAATATTTTTGCCGCAATCGTTGTAACGAATGACTGGCAAGCTTTTCAGACGGATGCTTTATTTCTAGATACGAGTCAGCCGGGATTTGCATGGGATGTTATACTCGGGATGTTCATTGTTTTACCTTTCATTTTTTATGTTTTTTCAAAAAAATACAACTGGCAATCGTTGAAAGAAAAATGGAATGGCTAAACGCTATTCAAAAGACTTTTTTTAGTTTTACGTTACTATGTTGACGGTCAACGAAATCACAAAATCATTCAATCGGAAATTCGCGCTCGATTCAGTTTCTTTGGAAATTAAGAAAGGAGAAATTTACGGTTTACTCGGTCCAAATGGAGCAGGGAAGACAACTTTAATTCGAATCATAAACCAAATCATTCAGCAAGATAAGGGAACCATTCGTTTTGATGGTAAGTTGATGACAGAAGAGCATTTGCGCCATATCGGTTACCTCCCCGAAGAACGAGGTTTGTATAAAACGATGCGTGTTTTGGATCAACTTGTTTTCTTGGCTGAAATTCGTGGTTTGAATAAATCGGAGGCTAAGCGAAACGCCATGTTTTGGCTTGAGAAATTTCAAATTCAAGATTGGTCAAAAAAACGAATAGAAGAACTTTCCAAAGGAATGGCTCAGAAGATTCAGTTTATTGCATCCGTCTTACATGAGCCCGAAATGCTTATTCTAGACGAACCATTAAGTGGTTTCGATCCAGTTAATGTGGAATTGATTTTAAACGAATTGAAGTCGTTCAAAGAGCAGGGGAGAACCATCGTTCTTTCCACTCACAACATGCGAAGCGTTGAAGAAATTTGTGATCGAGCTGCTTTAATTCACGCTTCAAAAAAAATAGCAGAGGACACTGTTTGGAATTTACGTGAAGCTCAAAAACAAGGTGAATTTTCCATTCGATTCAAAGGAAATATGATTTCATTTGCGAATTCGCTTTGGATTGATTTTGAGTTAATTGATAAAAAAGAAATCAGTGATTCACGTTTTGAGACCATTGTTAAAATGAGACGTGGGAATAAAATCGACGATTTATTGAAAGCTTTGATGGGAAATGTGGAAATTGAAGCCGTTGAAGAACGATTCCCATCCATGCAGGAAGTTTTCATTGAACTAACGAAAGAAAAGGAGGAGGAAGATGAGAAATAGTTGGTTGATTGCAAAACGCGAACTAAAAGAGCGCATTTCAAATAGTGCTTTTTTGTGGATGCTTTTCATTGGTCCGATCGTTTGCTTGTTTTTAATTTATTTATTGTTCAAAGCGGGCGATGAAGGAAAATCTACCTTACGAATTCTAATTGTAGATCCGGTAAATTTGATGGATACGAAAATCGTTGCTCAAGAAGGAAAAACAATCGATTACTATTTTACCGATAAATATATTGAAGTTGAAGAATTTCGGGATAGTAAGAAATACCGTGATTTCGACGCGTTGATGGAGGTGAATGAGAAAATTCTAATGAATAAGAAAGCGTTCATTTTTTACCGAGAAAATCCATCGCCTGATTTGAAAATGCAATTAAAATTCCAATTGGAGCGCAGGGTAGAGGAGGTCATAATTGAGCAGTTTACGCGTTTGTCAGTCGATGAATTTAGACAAATCAAACAACCGTTGAATGTCGATTTTAGAAATGTTTACGATCCAAAAAACGAAGCTTCGGATATGGAAGGTTGGGTTGGATTTGTATTTGGTGCAATTATCGTATTGTTTGTTTTACTCTTTGGAATGACGATTCTCCGAAGCACCACGCGAGAAAAAAGCAACCGAATCGTTGAAGTTTTATTGGCTTCCGTTAAACCTTCGCAGTTGATGCTTGGTAAAATTACAGGAATTGGTATTTCGGCGTTGATTCAAATTATTGGTTGGATCATTCTTATTTCACTTGGTTTGTTTGTGTTTCGTCAGACTATTTTCCCGGATTTGTTTGATTTGTCCAATTGGAAGGGAATTCAAGTTTCATCGGATGTGCAGCAACAAATCATTGATTCAACTCCCGTTGGTCGTTACAATCAGTTTATCGAATTGATTTACGAGCGCATCAATTTTGGTTATATGCTGATTCACTTTGTAGTTCTTTTCGTTTTAGCCTACTTTTTCTATGGTGCTTTCTTTAGCGCAATTGGTGCCACAGCGGGAACTGAAAGTGATGGACAACAATTTCTATTTCCCGTTCTTTTCATACTTGGATTTTCCTTGTATGCAGGGTATTACGCAATTATTCTTCCCGATTCGACTTTCACCCAATGGATGCAGTTTATTCCGTTTACCTCTCCGGTTGTTGTGATGGTAAAAATTGCACAGGGTTATCCAGACGGAACTTATTATTTTGCGATTTTATCAATTCTCATTCTAGTCGTTTCGGCCTACATTTTCTTGAATGTGGCAGGAAGACTTTACAAAAACGGAATATTGCATTTCGGACATCACGTTCGAATTAGAAACTTAGTCAATTGGCTTAAAAAATCGTGAGATGCGTAAGGCATTGTAAACAGACTGTGAAACATAATTAGAAAGTTGTAATTTTGAACCAACAAAATTTGAGTTTAATGAAATAGAACAAAATACAGTCTTTATGACTGACATATAATATTAGCGTTAGTTTATTCGCGTCGCTGAAAACTGGAAATTTTACAAGACAAACGAATAATAGACTTTAACGCTTGCGTCAAGGCGTGGGCTTTAGTTTATTTCGTTTGTCAGGTATTCCAGTACCTCAGCGACGGATTCTCTAGGTGTCCCACGCTGATTTTTTATATTAACTCTACTGCGGGGCAGAGTAGAAACTAAAACTTTTAAAAAATGAAAAAAGTTATGTTTACAGCCTTCGCAGTTGGGCTTGGTTTAACTGCAAATGTGATGGCGCAAGTGCCAAGTTATGTTCCCTCAAATGGTTTAGTAGGTTGGTGGCCCTTTAATGGAAATGCCAATGACGAAAGTGGGAATGGCAACAATGGAATGGTGAATGGAGCGACCTTGACGACAGATCGTTTTGGTAATGCGGGGAAGGCGTATAGTTTTGATGGGGTGGATGACGAAATACTTATTCAAAGTTTGCAGAGTTACAACTTTAATTCTAAAATATCTGTTTCAATCTGGATAAAATCATTGAACCAAACTCAACAGAAAAAAAATCTTGTTACAAAATATGGAGGTTTTAGTGATGCTTTTTCTATAGATGTTAAGCCAAATGAATTGCAATTTAACATTTCTTCAGGGTCGGCAAATTGGAATACGAGTTTTAATAGTAATCTCAATATTGATAATTCATGGCATTTTGTAGTAGCAACTTATGATTTTACGTCAAATATATTTAAAATTTATTTGGATGGAATAAACATTAGTTCATCAACTCCTCCTTTTCAAATGGGAAATGGAAATAATGCTCCTGTAATCTTTGGTTATTTCTTCGATCCGAATAACACATATGCTGGTCAAAGATACTATGGTGATTTAGATGACATCGGAATTTGGAATCGTGCTTTAACCGATCAAGAAATTTCAGATTTATACAACGCAAACATTTGTTACGAGTATGTTACAGTGACAGATACCTTGGTAATCAATACAGGAATAACAGGCTACAACCCAATAACGTATCTAAACACTTTGAAAATTTGGCCCAATCCAAGTAATGACCACATTACCATTGATGCAGGAAATTTAGCAACAATGAATGGGTATAGCATCAAAATTGAAGATGCGCAAGGACAGCAAGTATTTCAAAATGCGGTAAACCAACAGCAGTTTTATGTGGATATCACCACGTGGGGCGGCAATGGTTTGTATTTCGTAAGAATCATTGACCCACAAGGAAATACCGTGGATATTAAGAAGATTGTGTTGCAATGATAAATGGTTGAAACCATTATTGATTTGTGATTATTTTACCCATAGGTACGGGATTATTCATCGACCGAAACGAACGTGTAGGTGGAAACCCGCACCTATGGGTTTACATGGCAAATGGGTTAAATCATACCCAAATTATTATTTTCTCATTCATCGTTTTTTTTTTGTATATTTAGGTAAGAATCCTAAAAAAATGAGTCTCTTACAAAATTTCAATGATAAACCAGTTCGAACAGCTTGGATTGATGAACAAAACAAATGGTATTTTTCAATTGTGGATGTTGTCGCGGTGTTAACGGATAGCCCAAATCCAAATGCATATTGGAGAAAATTAAAACAACGTTTAAAAGCTGAAGGAAATGAAACCGTGACGAATTGTCACGGTTTGAAAATGATGGCGCTTGATGGAAAAATGAGAATGACTGATGTCGCAGACACCGAACAACCCAAGCTACGAAGGATTTGTAATCCTTCGCTTTACCAATGCAATTTCCTTAAAAAAAGACATATTTCAAAATTTTATGATTTTCCAATGCAAAAAGGTATAAAACATACGATTAAAACCAACAGCGCATATTATCTCACGCTCACCGTTGTAGACTGGGTTGATGTATTTATGCGCAAAAACCACAGAGATGCTGTAATTGAATCCTTCAAATATTGTCAAAAAGAAAAAGGATTAATCATTTTCGCTTATTGCATAATGAGCAATCATATCCACATTATTGCAAACACTGACGAGCAATTTCATCTTAGCGATGTGATGCGGGACTTCAAAAAATTTACCGCCAAGAAAATTATAGCGCAGATTAAAAAAGAGCCAGAAAGCAGAAGGGACTGGATGCTTAAGCTGTTTGAAGACCATGCGGTAACAAGTCAAAAACATAAAACATATAAATTTTGGAAGGCAGGCAATCATGCCATTGAATTGTATTCAGAAAAATTTGTGTGGGAAAAAATCAATTATATCCACAACAATCCTGTAAAAGAAGGCTTGGTTAAAAATCCCGAAGACTGGTGCTATTCATCTGCATCCAATTATCAAGAAATGGAAAGTATTCTAGAAGTTGAAAGATTACCACAACGATTAAGTACATTTTCTTGAAAAAAAATGAAAAGTGTAATGTTAAGTGCAGCTCGCAGGATTGCAAATCCAGCGGATCGGGGGATTTTATTTCATTTTATAAAACGGATGCAACTCCTATTTTTTAGGGTTATTTCCAAAGAAAATTTAATAGGAATTGATTGAGTTATTGGGCACTGGTTTTAAACACTATCATTCGATTTGCAAAATAATACGGTGGATATTAAAAAGATTGTGTTGCAGTGATAAATGGTTGAAACCATTATTGATTTGTGATTATTTTACCCATAGGTACGGGATTAATCCCGTACCTATGGGTTTACATGGCAATTATTCATCCATTTCAATGGATTTCATTTTTTTCGTAATAATCCCGACCCTAAATGTTTTTTGTAAATTCGTATTACTATGCGAAAAGCCCTAATTGATTTGGGAACAAACACCTTCAATTTGATCATTGCTGAAGTTTCAGGAAATGAAATTCAACACATTTTCTCTACCAAGGAAGGGGTCGCATTAGGAATGGGAGGAATCAATGAACGTAGAATTTCAGAAGATGCCGTTGATCGTGCTATTGACTGTTTGAGTCGATTCAAAGTGAAGTGCGAAGAATTTCAAGTAGAAAAAATGACCGCGATTGGAACTTCCGCTATTCGTGACGCAAAAAATCAATTTGAGTTCATTCAAGTTGTAAAAGCTGAAACAGGAATAGAAATTCAAGTCGTTTCAGGCGAAGAAGAAGCTCGATTAATTTATCAAGGAATTCGACAAACCTATCCGTTCCATGAGCCAGCAATGATAATGGATATCGGAGGTGGAAGCACCGAATTCATTTTAGCTAATTCCGAAGGTATAATTGATCTGATTTCTTTAAATATTGGCGTTTCTCGAATCTTTCAATTGTTTTCATTTGAAGATCCCCTGTCCAAAAACGATATTTCTCGAATTGAGTCATTTCTGGATGAAAACAGTCAATCTTTTTTTGATAGGAAGAAATGCTCTATTTTAGTTGGTGCTTCGGGAAGTTTTGAAACGTTTTACGAACTCGCTTTCCAGAAACCATTTCCTTCGAAAACACAACCATTTGAAATTCCAATTGATTCATTCAATCGAGAAATCCAGAAAATCATTCAGTCAACGCAAGCCGAGCGAGATCAAAATGAGTTCATCATTCCAATTAGAAAAAAAATGGCGCCAATTGCGGCTGTTAAAACACGCTGGGTAATGAATAAATTAGGGGTAGAAAAAGTTTTTGTTTCTCCGATGTCGTTGAAGGAGGGGGCGTTGATTGAATCTTAATATTTATTTTTCATTCCATACTGTTTTGGTTTTTATGATAGATGGTGATTTTAATAAATAATTCGGGCTAAAGCCTATCTTTGCTCAATAATCGCTTAATATATCATTTTGAGAATGCCAAAATTAACACAGACCAATATCCTTAAAATCAATGGAATCATTTTTGGTTTATTTTTTACTTTTTCTATTTATCAGGTTTTGGGGTGGAATTTATTTCCGTGGGTCAATTTATCCATTATTTCTGGCGCCACATTGATTTGTTTGATTTTCGGAATGATTGTTAAAATACAATCCATGAGAATCAAAAATTCGATAATTATTGTTTCAGGAATTGAAATTATTATTAGCTCAATCCTCTTGATGCAGACTAAATTATTGAGAAATCAATGGCAATGGATATTTTTTCCTATAACCCTTATTTTCTGTCTTATTTTTTGGGATTTATTTTCGCGTAGAAATCATCAAATTCAATTTTTAGGTAGAATTTCCTGCTTAATTCTATTGATTTTAACCTTTTTGAAGTTTATTAATGCTTTTTCTAATCTGAATAATCTAATTATGGCAACAATTTTATGGATATCATGGCTTTTGATTTTTTCAGGTTATAAATCAGAAAAATCTAAACATTAGATACTTTAGTGCTGAAGAAATGAACCAAAACCAACTAATCGTTTTGTCCAATATTCTGATGAGTCAATTTCCACAATTGAAATTCCTTTCGATGTACTTGCATGAATCATGGTTTTAGCTTTGCCTGGTTCATTGATGAGTAACCCAACATGAGAAATTTCGCCACCATTCGAAAAAAATACCAAATCTCCCATCTTTGCATCATTTGCTTTTAATTTATTCGAAGCTTCAAATTGATCTTTGGCTCTTCGCGGAATTTTTTTACCGTAATTTTCAAAAATAAAACATGTAAATCCGCTGCAATCAAAACCAACCGGCGTATCTCCTGCAGAAACATAGGGAACATTCAGGTGCATTTGAGCAAACTTGACCATTTCAAAACGAGAAGAAAGAGCTGAACTAGAAAGCGTCACTATTTCTTTGGAACTAATTTCATAAACATCATTTAAGTTCAAACCAGAAAATATTTTTGAAATTAATTCAGAATACTTTTCGTGTTTCTCAAGTGCACCTTGACGTTTGATATCAGACAACCAACTATCTAAATCAATTTTTAAAACGGACAATTCATAAATGTGAGCTTCAAAAATATGTTGACCTTGATTTGACGATTTGATCTCTAACAAATCAATAATTCCTTTTTCAAAAATCTCCTCATTTCGTTTATACCAGTGGGTATTTGAGGCCATTTCCAATGCACTAATTGAACGGTAATAGCGTGGGATTTGTGAATAGTCGTAATTCGGATTGTTTATTAAACGGTTTGATTTGCGATAAACGATTTTATAGTGTTTTTGAAAGAACAATTGTTCCAATCGATCAAAGGCTGGCACCTGCGTGAAAGCGAATGAAGAGGATATGAAAGCCAACGAAAGAATCCAAAAACTAATTGGAATATTTTTTTCCTTCACTAAAAACGATATTAGTTTTATTAAACAATTTTACCAAAACCATATTTCCAAAAATCTCAAATTCCGAATCAATATTGTTCGTTATTTCCTCCACTTTTCCATTGACTAATGCACTCACACCGCCGTAGATATTTTTAAATGCAAAAATGTTGTTTTTAATCAAGTATTTTTCGGGAATGAAATTAGCAACTTGAATTTTTTTTCCATTCGTAAAGGCAAAAATATAGCTGTTTTCAGACCAAACAACCATGTCGTCCTTTGTGTCCCAAAATGCGGCTGAAAAGTTTGATAATTGTGTTTTTTCTCCATGTGCATAATGGAAAAGATTTCCATTGATATCCTCGTAAATGACGAATCCGCGTCCACTTTTGTATTTTTTTACATGCAATTGTTCTACGTCAAAAAATTTACCATTTTCAAAAACCACAAAAGTTTGATGATATGGATCATTAAAACAAAATACGTCTGTTCCAACATTATATTTGATAATTTCTTCATTGAAATTTCCAATTTCGAAGCTATTTCCTCTCCAAAATGCAAAAGCATTCATTGCATTATCCTGATAAATAAGAATATTTTCACCAATGTAATGAGGAAGTTTCAAGAAATCTAATTCAGAAAATGTAGCTAACTGAATCGAAGCCCCTTTGTAATGAACATTCAGCGATTTATATTGGGTGTCCTCGAAAACAATAATACTATCTTTAACAGAAAAGTCACGAGCAAAATTCGTTAAGCGAACAAATTTTCCTTCTGAATAAGCTCTCAAAGAACCCGAAATATAAAATCCCATTAAATGATCTGAAACTTGATAATCTGTTGTAAGATTTGTAACATCTTTTCTACTTTTTCCATCATACAAGCGTAAATTACCGCGAGTGTCAACGTATGAAACAAACTCATCTCCAGCCTTAAATTCAATGATTGGCTGCAACTCAATCGTTTGAAAAAATCCGTTTTGAAAAGAAACAAAGAAATTATTGAAATCTTTCAAAGGAACAACGACTTGTGCAATTGAGACTGAAAAGTAAATTAGGAAAGAGGAAAAAGCGATTAATTTCATTCAATCAAAAATAACCATAATTCACATCAAAATCTATTTCCAATTCCCTAAATTGGTGCTAATCCCAATGGCATGATTTTGTCCGGCTTTTGAATAGATCAAAACCCCATAGTCCAATCGAATTTTTTTCAAGTTTAATCCAATTCCAAAAGAAAAGCCTGCCATACCTGGACGATTGTAAACACGCAATTGTTGTTGTCTGTGAAAATCAAATCCAGTGCGAAAGTGCAAAGAATTCGAGGCGATTAATTCAACTTGCAAACTCATGTGATGGGCTAATTTTTCTAGTAAGTTGGGAGTTTGAACCGGAATAATTTCGCCTGAAAGCACATCAAAAACAGGTTTTTCATTCGGATCTTGATAAATTATGTTGGAACCATTCAATTGTTTAGCCAGTATTGAAAAACGAAAAGGCGCATATTTCAATTTATAACTCAACGATGCTTGCAAATCTATTGGCAAAGTGGTTTTATTTGAAGAAGTGTAATTTTTGAAGGTAAATCCAATTCCTTTGGCAACTATTGCAGCGGCAAACAATTGATTAGGATGCTTAAAAACAACTGAAAAAATAGATGAAATTCCATATCCCGAATAATTTCCCAAATGTGAACCTAATAAATTTATTCCAGCTCCCAGTGAAATTAAAGGATTGAACTTTTTTGAGAATAACATTCCAATTGAATAATCAATTGCCCCAAAATTCCCCAAAACATTTCCTGCTTCATCTGTTTCTTGAAAACTCCCGAAATTCGCATATTTAATTAATGGAGAAAAGAGACCAAATTGAGATTTAAAGGCATATTGAAGTGAACCAAAATTAACTCCAGTTGGAAGTAAGGATTGATTCAGTGCTAATTGATTCATCATTTTTTCATTAAGTAATGCCGGGTTTTCGGAACTCAATACCAAATCATTATCAATCACACTGATTAGATTGTTTCCTGTTCCAATGCTTCGAGCAGAGTAAAATCCATTTATGAATTGAAAGCCGTTAACACCTATATTGTATTGACCAAAACCACAATAACTCGTAATTAATAAAATAATTAAACTATACAACTTTCGCATCACTCTAGCTAATTTAATAAATTTTATTTCACATATTAATTTGATCGGTAATACTCCAAGTAATCATTTGCAATCAAAAAATAGATTTCAAAATGTGATAAAACAAATTTACTCAATTCTATTTACAACACTTCGCTAAAACACTTGAGTCCCAATTTTCTCGAATTATTAGAACAATTGAATAGATTTATATCTGAATCATTCGACATGTTGAATCCCAAAAGAATAAAACTATTTTCAGGCTATCTAACAAATTCAATGGTATCCTCTGCTATATTCTATTCGAAGCTTATTTCTTAGGAAAGAATCTTTTTTGGCGCAATAAAATCCATCCAATTCCGATTGAAATACAAGAGTCAGCTACATTCCATATTGCTGGAAAAACTTGTCCTCCGCCAACTACTGGAATCCATTTAGGCCAATAAGCTTCAAACTGAAACATGTCCACTACGTTAGCTAATAAAAATCCTCTATGTCTAACTTCTACAGGATAAGAAAATCCGTAATCTTTACAATTCATATATTTTCCTGAATCTGGAAGCTGGTTAAATCCTTCACATGGGTCAAATGAGAATATAAAATCGTAGAACATTGAATCAATCAAGTTTCCGGAAGCACCAGCAAGAATCAGCCCTATGGCCATAAGATATTCTGTGTGAACATCTGCTTTTTTTGACTCACGAATGATGTAGTAGATGATAAATCCGATGGCAATAATTCGAAAAACACTTAATGCTAACTTGTGCCAAATAGCTGAACCAAAAGTAGTTCCGAAAGCCATTCCCTGATTTTCAATGTAATGCAAAGCAAACCAATTTCCAAAGACATAACGAACTTCGTCAGAGGAAAATGAAGTTTTAATCCAAATTTTTACAGCTTGGTCAATAACTAATAAAATGAATACTAGAATGGCTACAAGGCCGAGTCTCTTTTTCACTAACTAGCGTTGTGCATTTTTAGCATCAATACTCATGGTGGCGTGAGGTACTAATCTCAATCGTTCTTTTGGAATCAAAGTTCCATTCACTCGGCAAATTCCATAGGTTTTATTTTCAATTCGAACTAAAGCCGCATGTAAATTTTGAATAAATTTTTCTTGTCGAGCAGCTAATTGAGCAACTTCCTCGCGTGACAAAGTCTCAGAACCATCTTCCATCATATTGAAAGTTCGACCCGTATCATCCGTTCCATGATCGTCGTTGTGAGATAATGAACCAATTAATAGATTATAATTTTCTTGAGCTTCTTTTAATTTATCCTGAATCAACGTCTTGAACTCATCAAGTTCCAAATCTGAATATCTAGTTTTTTGTGTTGCCATTGCTATTATTTATAACTATACTAAAAAAGAGCCACAAATATAAAATATTTAGGTATTCTAAATCAGCATGTTGAAAAATTTACAAGGAATAATTAATCTGAAAAAAACACTTTAAACAAATACCTCGAATTATCCACAATTATGACATCAACTTTAAATAAATCAATACTTTCGCGATATGATTCGGTTATTTCTTGAAAATCGTGTTGGAGCTCTTTTTACCTTGCCTTTTTTCATCGGGATTTATATCTTGTTGAACGCACAGTTTTCTTATTATCATATTGTTAAAGATACTAACCTCGGTTTTTGGAGTTTTGCATTCACAGAGCCTATTTGGATTAATTCGCTTCTCGGTGGGTTGTTTGTTCTAATTAACGCGATTGGATTAAATTGGATTTTTAATAATCATGAATTTTTGGAACGCAATTCATATATGGTATCGCTTTTGTACGTGATAACCATGAGTTTTTACCATTCCTTTTATTGCATTGATGGATTGCTTATTGCTCAATCGTTCATTATTTTAATGCTCTCACAGTTCTTTCGATTGAAACAAAACGTAGATGGAAGAAGGAATGTTTTTAATGGTTTTTTCTTTGCTGGAATAGCTGTAACTTTTCATCCTTTTATGGTATTTACTTTTCCCATTCTATTGGTGATGGTGTTGATAATCAGACCATTTATTTTTAGAGAATTTTTCTTGGCATTGGCAGGATTTATGATTCCCATAATTTATGCGTTGGTTTATCAATGGTATTTCGATTATGGACTGAGTTTTCAGATTCTAAAGAATTCATCTAATTTTCAACTTCAAACAGACTTTCTGGTTACCTTAATTTTCTTTGGAATTCTACTTGCGTTAGGTACATTTAGCCTGAGAACAAGGATGCAGAAATCTTCAATACGGTTAAAGAAACAAATTCAAATAATCTGGTTACTTGTTTTTATTTCAATCTGTTTTGGAGTTTTTGATTTTCTCTATTTTCACCAGATAGAGCGTTTTAGTTTGTTGCTTATTCCACTTTCGATTTTGTTAACTTATTCCTTTTTACATAAATCCTATGGAATAATATCTTCAATCTTATTTTATCTTACTATAATCTATTCGGTGGTTAAATTTTTCATTTTTCTGCCTAATGCACAGTCTTAAATAACTAACTTTGAAATAAAGAATTGAAATGAAATTTGGTGTAGTAACTTTTCCAGGTTCGAATTGTGACCAAGACATGATTTATGTGTTGAATGATTTGCTTGGTCAGCCGGTTGAAGCCCTTTGGCACAAGGATACCGATTTAAAGGGTGTTGATATGGTTATTTTACCCGGCGGTTTTTCTTACGGAGATTACTTACGCTCAGGAGCCATTGCTAAATTTTCCCCTATAATGACCGAAGTGGTCAAACACGCTCGTAAAGGTGGATATGTAATGGGAATCTGTAATGGATTTCAAATACTGACTGAATCGGGATTGTTGGAAGGGGCTCTTTTACACAACAACAATCAGCGATTTATTTGTAAAAATGTTTTCCTGAAGACGGTTTCCAAATCTGCAACGATAAATAAAGATTTAAAGACTACAGCTACTTATAAAATTCCAATTGCACATGGAGAAGGAAGGTTTTATGCTTCTGATGATACGTTGAAGTCTATTGAAGATAACGATCAGGTGCTTTTTCGATATGCCAGCCCTGAAGGAGAGGTAAGCGATGAATTTAACCCGAATGGTTCGCTTCATAACATTGCAGGTATTACAAATAAAAAGAAAAATGTTTTTGGAATGATGCCTCATCCAGAACGCGCGGCAGATGAGCAATTAAATAATTTAGATGGGTTAGCGATTTTCGAATCTATTTTAAACCATTGTTCATGAAAGTTTTATTGTTAGGATCTGGAGGTAGAGAGCACGCGTTGGCATGGAAAATAGCTCAAAGTTCAATTTTAGACGAATTATTCATCGCTCCTGGAAATGCAGGGACAAGACAACATGGGAAGAATATTGCAATCTCTCCAACTGATTTTGAATCTATCAAAAATTTCGTTCTTGAAAATAGCATTGAAATGGTAATTGTTGGCCCAGAAGAACCATTGGTTAATGGGATTTACGATTTCTTTCAAACTGATGAGAAGTTGAGGAAAGTGCCGGTGATCGGGCCGAGTAAATTTGGAGCTCAACTCGAAGGAAGCAAGGATTTTGCAAAAGCATTTATGGCTCGTCACAAAATTCCAACTGCGAAATATGCGACATTTACAAGTGAAACGTTGAATGAAGGGTTGGACTTTCTGCAAAACATGAAACCACCTTATGTGTTGAAAGCAGATGGACTTGCAGCTGGAAAAGGAGTGCTCATTTTGAAGGATTTAAACGAAGCGAAAAGTGAGCTGAAAAGTATGCTGAAGCATCAAAAGTTTGGTGCCGCTAGTAATAAAGTTGTAATAGAACAGTTTTTGGATGGGATTGAACTATCGGTATTTGTTGTTACGGATGGTGAATCTTTTAAATTGCTACCAGAAGCCAAAGATTATAAGCGAATCGGAGAAGGTGATACTGGTCTGAATACTGGAGGAATGGGCGCAATCTCTCCTGTTCCATTTGCAGATAGTGGTTTCATGGATAAAGTTCACAACCGAATCATAGTTCCAACTGTTAAAGGTTTGAAAAGCGAAGGGATTTCCTACAAAGGATTTATTTTCTTTGGTTTGATTAATGTTAAAGGTGATCCTTATGTGATTGAATACAATTGCAGAATGGGAGACCCTGAAACGGAAGTGGTAATTCCAAGATTGAAATCAGATATTCTCGATTTATTTGAAGGCGTTGCAACGAATACGCTGTCAGAACGCGACATTCAATTTACCGATAAAAGCGCCGCAACGGTGATGATGGTTTCTGGGGGGTATCCCGAAGCGTATGAAAAAGGAAAATCAATTTATGGCTTGAATACCATTGCCGAGAGCATAGTTTTTCATGCAGGAACTAGTGCCGATGGTCCTTCTATTCTTTCTGCTGGTGGACGCGTGCTCGCTGTTACTTCTTACGGAAAGAACATCGAAACTGCCGTTGAAAAGTCCTATGAATCGATTTCAAAAATAAAATTCGAAGGCGCTTATTTCAGAAAAGACATCGGTCAAGATGTTATCTAAAATATTTCTATGAGTCCTGACTATTTGATGGTATTGTTTTCTTTGATTGCTTCT
Source organism: Crocinitomicaceae bacterium (assembly GCA_044348645.1). Classification (GTDB taxonomy): domain Bacteria; phylum Bacteroidota; class Bacteroidia; order Flavobacteriales_D; family Crocinitomicaceae; genus UBA952. Next base: position 40,244 of record JBIKSL010000023.1, read on the forward strand.
GCATTTTTTTCTGGAATGGAAATCGCTTATCTGGCTTCCAACCGGTTGAAGATTGAGGTTCAAATCAAGCAGGGAACGATTCAAAGTAAAGTCATGTCGGTATTCTATAAGAATGAATCGACGATGATCGCTTTGCTTCTGCTAGGTAACAACGTTGCATTGGTTGTTTATGGTATGGCTGCTGCGGAAATATTAAATCCTTGGCTTCGAGGTTTTGGAATTGGAAACGATGCTTCACTTCTTGTTTTACAAACGTTTATTTCTACAATAATCGTTCTTTTTACCGCGGAATTTCTGCCCAAAGCAATCGGACAAATTAACCCCAACCGATTCATGAACTTAGGAAGCGTTCCTATGTTGGTGATATATATTTTACTTTATATTCCTACGCAGATTATATTATTCATCAGCTCTGCGATTTTAAAAGCGTTTGGTTCCAAACATGAAACCTCAGACAAGGTGTTTTCTCGAGTGGACTTAGAACATTACGTGGAAGACTTGGCATCTCGAATAAAGTCGGAGCAAGAATTGGGGAAAGACATGCATATTCTCAGGAATGCACTCGATTTTTCTAATATTAAAGCTAGAGACTGCATGATTCCAAGAACGGAAATAATAGCGGTTGAAATTGATGAGGAAATTAGCGATTTGAAGACCTTATTTATAGAAAAAGGACTTTCAAAAATTATCATTTACAGAGATTCGATTGATAATGTAATTGGATACGTTCATTCCTTTGATTTATTCAAGAATCCACCTTCCATAAAGCAAATTTTAAAATCGATACCATTTGTACCAGAGGTGATTACAGGTAAGGAGCTTTTAGAAAAATTTACATCCGAACGAAGTAATATGGCCATTGTTACCGATGAATATGGTGGAACTGCTGGTCTTGTAACTTTGGAGGATGTCATCGAAGAAATTTTTGGTGAAATTGAAGATGAACACGATAAAGATGATTGGTTGGAAGAAAAAATTTCCAATGATGAATATTTATTCTCTGCTCGAGTTGAAATTGATTATTTGAATGAAACGTATGGTTTGGAATTCGAGGAATCGGATGAATATGAAAC
>JBIKSL010000024.1:0-41304 GCA_044348645.1 Crocinitomicaceae bacterium
GATAAAATCTTCTATGGGCGAATTTGAGATTCAAGTTCCAAGAGATCGTGATTCGAGTTTTAATCCATTGGTTGTTCCCAAGCGTAAGAATATGATCGATGGTTTGGAAAATATTATTATTTCTTTCATGCTTGGCCTTCCTATAGGAAAGTAAATAATCATGTGAGCAACATCTTTACCCTCAACTCTGGTTTTTCCTCTTTTAAATGTTCCTGCTTTTGACAAATCAACATTTTTAGTAGAAATAATGGTAAAATCAACAACTCGATAAGAACAGCTTGCCAAAAAGGCAACTAAACCGATTCCTAATAATACTTTTTTCATGATTTTTTATTTTTAAAATTTCCCCTACTCATATCGCTTTTCGGGATCCGCGTATATTACTGTTTAACGATTTTTGAAACAACCCCATTTTGTTCTTTAACGAAATAAAATCCGGTTGTAAGATTTGAGATATTTATGTTGTTTTTTCCTGATTTTAATTGATAAGAATTGAGTTTCTTACCTGTTGAATTGTAAATTAATATTTCTGAATCTGATGCCTTCAGGTTGTCAATGAACAATTGTTCGCTTGCCGGATTTGGCGATATTTGAATTTCAGAGGTTTTGTTTTCCGTTAATCCAGCTGTTATTGTCTCTGCAATTAGACTTACATTATCAATTCTAAAAATTGTTGGGTTTGCATCATCTGTAAATGCAGCAAAGCTTATTGTGACATCCTGACCCGCATAATCAGAGTCAAGTATAAAAACAACTCCTCCATACCAATCATCACAATCATCAACTAGAAGTGTGGGATCTAAATCTGCATTTGAAATTGAATCCGAAAAAATTTCGTCCCCATTTTCGTCATACAATCCAAAATACAAATAATCAAACTCGTTTACATCATCTTGTTCATCAGAAGTTCCGGACCATCGAAATGAAAATTCTGCAAAATCTAAATTTACAGGCAATGTAACAGTTTGGCTAACTTCTTCATAATCAATATCTTCTAATCCGGTTATCTCATCGGCGTCTCCAAACCATAAGTAAGCGTCACCATCATCAGCAGCACATGCTCCCAAATCTGCGTAACCATTCGGGGCCAAGGTTACATCCCAATCTTGATCACCTTGTTCAAAACTACCGTTACTAATTAATTCTTGTTGTGCTGATAAATTCATTGTCAAACCAATTATACCAGCTGTTAGAAAATAAACTTTTTTCATTTAATAAAATTTTAAATTTCCCCTACTCATATCGCTTTTCGGGATCCGCGTTTTTAAATACTTAACTGTTATAGAATTTTTTACAAATATAAAAGTTCTTTTTATATACGTCATATATGTCGTATTAATTTTTTAAATAATGCTTCACATTTGAGTGTGAATAAAAGCTACGACAAGGAATTTATATTAATTGGTCAAAACATTAAAGAAATACGGGTTTCTAAAAAACTAACTCAAAGTAGTTTAGCTTCATTATGCGATATTGATATTAGAACAATTCAACGCATTGAAAAAGGAGAATTTAATATGAGTATGAAAATTCTATTTGCTATTTGTGAATCACTACAAATCACACCAATATCATTGTTGAAAAAAGATGAATGACCTAATCAATTCATTCGGAATTGGAATGTGTAAGAAATAAAATCTATTTACTCATTCACAAACCTCCCATCGCGCATAACCAAACTGCGATCGGCCATTTGCGCTAATTCTTCATTATGTGTGACGATTACAAATGTTTGTTTGAATTCATCTCGAAGTTGAAAAAACAATTCGTGGAGTTCCCTCGCGTTTTTCGTGTCCAGATTTCCAGAAGGTTCATCTGCGAAAATGATTTTAGGATTGTTGACTAATGCCCGACCAACTGCGACTCGTTGTTGTTCTCCACCTGATAATTCGGACGGTTTATGCTCGCTACGATCCTCAATTCCAAGTCTATTGAGCAATGGTCTTGCCAATATTTCAGCTTCTTTCTTTGATTTCCCTCCGATGAGCGCAGGTAACATAACGTTTTCAAGTGCATTGAATTCGGGAAGCAATTGATGAAATTGAAAAATGAATCCCAATGATCGATTCCGAAAATGGGATAATTCTTTCGAATTAAGCTTGAATGGATTTACACCTGCAATCTCCAACATTCCTGAGTCTGGTCGATCAAGCGTTCCTAGAATCTGAAGCAACGTAGTCTTTCCGGCTCCGGAGGAACCTACAATAGAAACGATTTCGCCTGAATTAATTCGTAAGTCAACTCCCTTTAGAATTTCAAGTTGACCATATTTCTTCTCAATTCCTTTAGCGAAAAGCATTATTTGTTCAATTTTAGATTATGCCCAAATTTATTTTTTTTCGTTTGAAGGTAATTTTCATTGTGAGAATTGCTTTTTATCTCCAAAGGCACGTTTTCAACAATCTCTAATCCATAACCTACTAAACCTGTTCGCTTTTTTGGATTATTCGACATCAATTTCATTTTTGAAACCCCCAAGTCACGAAGCATTTGAGCTCCAACGCCATAATCCCTTTCATCTGGCTTGAATCCAAGTTGAACATTCGCATCAAAGGTATCGTAACCTTCCTCTTGCAATTTATAAGCCTTTAGCTTATTTACCAGTCCAATTCCTCGACCTTCCTGATTCATATAGATAATAACTCCTTTCCCTTCATTTTCAATAAGCTCCATAGCCTTATGTAATTGTGGTCCGCAATCACATCTACACGAACCAAAAATATCTCCCGTCAAACAAGAGGAATGCACGCGAACTAAAATTGGCTCATCCTTTTCCCAAGTTCCTTTGACTAAAGCCAAATGATCTTGATCCGTATTTTTGTCTTTAAATGCATGTAGCTGAAAGTCACCGATTTCGGTAGGTAGGTGAACATTTACAACCCTTTCGACATGCGTTTCATTTTTGATACGGTATTTGATTAAATCTTCAATGGAAATGATTTTAAGATTGAATCTTTTTGCAATTTCCATGAGCTCTGGAAGTCGAGCCATGGTTCCGTCCTCATTGAGAATTTCAACAATAACCCCAGCCTCTTCGAATCCTGCCATACGCGATAAATCAACTGCTGCTTCCGTATGCCCTGCTCTTCTCAGTACACCACCCTTTCTCGCACGAAGCGGAAAGATGTGGCCAGGTTTCCCAAGCTCTTCAGGTCTTGTATTTGGATCAATTAAAGCCAAAATTGTTTTGGAACGATCACTTGCTGAAATTCCAGTAGTACAGCCGTGACCAATTAAATCTATACTTACCGTAAAAGGAGTTTCGTAGGCTGCAGAGTTATTTCTAACCATCATTTCCAATCCCAACTCATCGCATCTACTTTCACTGAGTGGTGCACAAATCAAACCTCGTCCATGAGTAGCCATAAAATTGATGACCTCCGGAGTTGCATTGCGAGCGGCGGTTAAAAAATCACCTTCGTTTTCACGATCCTCGTCATCTACCACAATGATAACGCGTCCGTTTTCAATTTCTTCAATTGCTTCTTCAATTGTATTTAGTTGAAATTTCATCCCTGCAAAGTTAATTTAAATAATATGTTCATTTCCAGTTTAATTATATTAACCAAAAATTATTTGATTTTTAGCTGTAAATGATGAAATTTGCTAAATGAAAATGTTTCTCACGTTTTTGTTTGGTTCTATAATTGGAATCTTTAGCGCTCAAACCAGCAGTCATCAATTAAATTCATTGGTAAAGCGTATCGATAGCTTAACTAATTTAATACAATTAGAACGGGCATCCAATCATGAGAGAATTTCTGATTTAAAGAAACAACTCCAAGAAAAAGAAAATCAACTCGCACTTTTGGGACAACAACTAGGAACGAAGAAGATTGAACCAAATGTTAGTATTAGTGATTTAAACAAAACGTATCAAACCATTTTAATTGGCAAACAAACTTGGATGAAAGAAAATTTGAATGTTTCTTTTTTTCGAAACGGAGATCCCATTCCGGAGGCTAAAACAAATGAGGAATGGATTGCAGCAGGCACACAAGGAAATCCGGCTTGGTGCCATTACGGAAACGATCCAAAAAATGATGAAAAGTACGGTAAACTTTATAATTGGTATGCCGTTAGTGATCCCAGAGGATTGGCTCCAGTTGGTTGGAAAATTCCCGAGTTCGAACATTTTAACTTACTTGATACTTATTTATGGGGTGATGTTGGAGTTAAATTGAAAAATGAATCTGGATGGGATTCTTGGTATGTTGAGGAGCGTTGTAAAGTTTGTTTAGGGTGGACTGATGATCAAAAAAGAGCAAAAAAATGCTCTTTATGTAATAACAAAGGAGTACATAAATCTAAAACAAAATCTGGAAATGGCACCAATAGTTCAGGATTTACTGCTTTACCAGGAGGATTTAGAAATCCAAATGGTGAATTTGAAAAATTGGGTCAACAATGCTATTTATGGAGCTCCACGCCGCAATACTCTCTCTACGGCAGATATCGAATTCTTTCGAATATGGAAGATGAATTAATTATGAACTATACCATTAAGGACTTTGGAATGTCGGTCAGGTGTTTAAAAGAATAACGTTCGGAGCTTTATTTAGTAGGAATAGACTGAAGCGTATTTAAGTAAAACTTCCAAAATTTCTGAACCGAAGAAATCTGAACTTTCTCATCCGGTGAATGTGCTTCACGAATGTTTGGCCCAAATGAAATCATATCAACTCCGGGTAGGTGTTTTCCTAGAATTCCACATTCCAATCCAGCGTGACATGCTTTTACCTTTGGGTTTTCATTGAACAAATCCTTGTACAAGTTTTCCATCACGTTCAATATTGCTGAATTGGGATTCGGTTTCCAACCGGGATATTCGCCTCCTTGAATTACTTCGCAACCAATATTTTCGAACGCACAACGAATCGCCATGGCAACTTCGGATTTTGTAGATTCAACACTGCTTCGTTGCAATGATTGTGTTGTAAATAAACCATCTTTTATGATTACACGAGCTAAACTTGAAGATGCTTCAACCAATCCAATAATATCAGGACTCATTCGGAAAACGCCATTTTGGATCGAACAAAGTAGGTTGATAATTTTCTTGAAATCCGAATTTGACATTGCTTTATCAGAGGAATTAACTTCCTTTTTCTCGATATTAATGGCTGGCTCGATTCTTTTGTATTCTTCTTTCAGTTTTGTAACTTGGGAATCAAAAAGGAACTGAAATTCATTTAAATCTTCAGATAATACAGTAATTGTTGCCGTTGCTTCACGTGGAATGGCATTTCTCAAACTTCCACCGTCAAATGAAACCAATTGAATCGATATTTTACGACTAATTTCCCATAAAATACGAGCCATCCACTTGTTTGCGTTACCGCGACCTTTGTCGATGTCCATTCCTGAATGTCCACCAAGCAAGCCTCGGATGGATAGCTCAATAGTTTTACTATTCTGATTTATAGTTGATTCAGTATATTTATATGAAGTATTAGTATCGATTCCTCCTGCACAACCAATTGAAAGTTCGTCGTCGTCTTCGGTGTCAATATTCAGCAATATTTCACCTTGAAACAAAGTACCATCCATTTGCATAGCACCCGTCATTCCAGTTTCTTCATCGATCGTAAAAAACGCTTCAACAGCTGGATGTGCAATTTCATTTGAGGAAAGAACAGCCATAATTGCTGCCACACCAATTCCATTATCAGCACCAAGTGTTGTTCCGTTTGCTCTTACCCAATCACCATCAACAAGCATTTCGATTCCTTCGTTGTCAAAATCAAATACTTTATCAGAGTTTTTCTGATGAACCATGTCTAAGTGGGATTGAAGAATAACCGTTTTGCGATTTTCCATTCCAGAAGAAGCTGGTTTTTTGATGATTACATTGCCAATTTTATCAACGATTGTTTCCAATCCAAGCTTGGTTCCGAAATCAACCATAAACTGACGCACACGCTCTTCATTTTTTGAAGGACGCGGAACAGCATTTAAATCAGCAAAATGATTCCACAGGATTTGAGGTTCTAATAAGCGAACTGACATGTTTTTCAGATTATGGGAATTTTGGATATATCAAGAAATTAGGATCACGTTTTTCAAGAAAAGCATGTTTCCCTTCTTGTGCTTCTTCTGTTAGATAATAGAGTAAGGTAGCATCACCTGCAAGCTCCATCAAACCATGTTGACCATCTAACTCCGCGTTTAAAGCACGTTTAATCATTCTCACGGCAAGCGGACTTCTTTTCATGATGGTTTTGCACCATTCCACAACCGTATCTTCCAATTGAGCCAATGGAACAACCTTGTTTACCATTCCCATTTTTTCGGCTTCTTGGGCTGTATATTGATTACAAAGGAACCAAATTTCTCTGGCTTTTTTCTGTCCGACATGTCTCGCTAAATAGGACGATCCAAATCCGCCATCAAAACTTCCAACCTTAGGACCTGTTTGTCCGAAACGAGCATTATCAGAAGCAATGGTTAAATCACATACCACGTGTAGCACGTGACCTCCTCCGATTGCATAACCATTTACCATGGCAATTACTGGTTTAGGAAGCGAACGAATCGCTTTATGCAAATCCAAAACATTCAATCTAGGAACGCCATTTTCAGAAATATAGCCTCCAACTCCCTTCACATTTTGGTCGCCACCTGAACAAAATGCTTTGTCACCTTCTCCTGTAAAAACAACCACATTAATATCTGGATTTTCACGACAAATATTCATGGCATCCAGCATTTCAAAATTTGTTTCCGGTCGGAATGCGTTGTAAACGTGTGGACGATTAATGGTTATTTTAGCGATACCTTCGAAAAATTCAAATTTGATATCGGCATATTTCTTGAGTGTTTCCCAATTTCTTGCAGACATGGTAAAATTGTTTTTGCAAAAATAACAACATAGATAAATTCAAGTTGTTTTGTGGGATTAATTTTGATTCTCAGTCAACGACTAAAAAGATTATCTTTGCAAAAATTTATTTGTATGATTCATTTATCAGAACGATTGTTGGCGATGGAGGAATCCGCGACAATTGCCATGGCTAAAAAAAGCCGTGAATTAAAGTCTCAAGGTAAAGATGTTATTTCACTTTCGTTGGGAGAACCGGATTTCTATACTCCGCAATTCATCAAAGATGCAGCTGTAGAAGCTTTGGAGAAAAATTACACGATGTACACGCCTGTTCCAGGCTATGACGATTTACGTGAAAGTATTTCATTGAAATTCAAACGCGACAATGGATTAGATTATGCAAAAGATCAAATTGTTGTTTCAACAGGAGCCAAGCAATCCATTGCGAATGTCGTTTTGAGTTTGATTAATCCTGGTGATGAAGTTATCATTCCTGCACCTTATTGGGTTTCCTATGTGGAAATTGTGAAGGTGGCTGAAGGAATTCCTGTAATCATTGATGCTGGAATCGAAAAGGATTTTAAAATTTCAGGCGCTGATTTGGAGGCTGCGATTACGCCAAAAACGAAAATGCTTATTTTCTCAACTCCTTGTAATCCAACAGGATCGGTTTACACAAAAGAGGAGTTAAGAGATTTAGCGGACGTTCTAGTAAAATACCCACAAGTTATTGCTTTGAGCGATGAAATCTATGAACATATCAATTTCATAGGTAAACATGAAAGTTTAGCTCAATTTCCTGAAGTATACAATCAAGTAGTTACGGTAAACGGTGTTTCGAAAGCATGGGCCATGACAGGTTGGAGGCTTGGGTACATAGGAGCACCAAAAGAAATCGCTTCAGCATGCGACAAAGTTCAAGGACAATTCACATCAGGAACTTGTTCCATTACACAACGTGCAACAATCGCAGCAATGAAGGCTGACCCAAGTGTTTTGAATGAAATGATTGAGGCTTTCAAAAAAAGAAGACAGTTGGTTTTGGATGCGCTTGCGAATATGCCTGGAATTAAATCCAATCAACCCGGTGGAGCATTTTATGTGTTTCCTGATTGCTCATCGTTTTTTGGGAAATCATTTAACGGTCGTGTAATAAGCAATTCAGACGATCTTTGCATGTATTTATTGGAGGAAGGTTTAGTTGCATTGGTTGGAGGTGAAGCATTTGGCGCACCAAATTGTTTCCGTATTTCGTATGCTGCATCGGAGGAAACGCTCACAAAAGCAATGAATCGAATCAAAGAAGCGTTAGCAAAATTGTCATAAGTGAATTACAAAGAACTATTTGATAAATTCAATGGTCTTCGTGTTCTAGTAATCGGTGACGTGATGATGGATGCTTATGTTCTGGGTAAAGTAACGCGCATTAGTCCAGAGGCTCCCGTTCCTATTGTTTCTTTGGATGATGAAGATGAGCGTATCGGTGGGGCTGGAAATGTCGCTTTGAACTTAGTTTCACTTGGTGCAAAACCCATAATTGCCACAGCGGTTGGAACTGATTCGTATGGAGAAAAATTAGCCATTCTACTCGAATCAAATGGGATTTCGATTGATGGAGTCATTTTCAGTGAAAAACGTAAAACAACGGTAAAAACGAGAGTTATCTCCGACAAACAGCAACTTTTAAGAATCGACTCTGAAGACACATTTCCAATTTCGAACTCGGAAGAGGAACAATTAATCTCTCGAATTGAAAAACTAATAGAATCAGGATTGGATGCAATCATTTTTGAGGATTACAATAAAGGCGTTTTGACGGAAAAATTAATTTCGAAAGTTGTTGAATTGGCTCAAATTAAAAACATTCCAACTGCAGTTGACCCGAAAAAAGAAAACTTTTTAGCATACCGAAATGTTACTTTATTCAAACCGAACCTGAAAGAATTGAAAGAAGGATTGAATGTGGATTTTAACATCTCAAACACAAAATTAGAATTTGAACAAGCTGTTAACAACTTGGAAGGCAAACTGAATAATGAAATTTCGTTCATTACTCTTTCCGAACATGGTGTCTTCATTAAAAATTCATCTAAAAAACATTACGCTAAAGCTCATCTGCGAAATATCTCGGATGTATCTGGAGCGGGTGATACAGTAATCGCTGTCGCAACTCTTTGTTTGGCTACCAAATTGGAAATAGAGCAAATTGCAGAGATTTCAAATATTGCTGGAGGATTAGTCTGCGAAAAATCAGGAGTAGTGAGTATTGATAAACAAGAATTACTTCAGGAAGTAGAAGAACTTTTAGGATAGATGTCGGAAAAAATCGTAAAGCCTTACAATTCTGATCGCTCAAAGAAAGAGGAAGTTGCCGAGATGTTTAACAATATCGCGATTAAATACGATTTTCTGAATCATTTTCTATCCTTAGGAATCGACCATATTTGGCGTTTCAAAGCAATCAATGAACTAAAGGAAATCAAACCCAAACGAATTCTTGATCTCGCAACTGGAACTGGAGATTTTGCAATAGCTGCTTTGAGACTCAAACCGGATCAGATCATTGGCATGGACATTTCCGTAGGAATGCTCGAAGTCGGAAAAATGAAAATGCTGAAGAAAAAATACAATCACATTATTGATATGCGTTTGGGAGATTCAGAAAATCTTCCCTTTGAAGATAATTTTTTCGATGCTTTGACAGTTGGATTTGGTGTTAGAAACTATGAAAATTTGGAAAAAGGATTAAGTGAAATGCTCCGAGTTGTAAGACCCGGCGGCAAATTGGTCATTCTTGAATTTTCAAAACCAAAGAAATTTCCAATCAAGCAAGCTTTTACTTTCTATTCAAAATACTTCATTCCTTTTTTCGGGAAACGCATTTCGAAAGATGAAAAAGCATATGCTTACCTACCTGAAAGCGTGGCGGTCTTCCCAGAAGGAAAGGATTTTGAAAACGTTCTTAAAAAACTCAAGTACAAGCAAGTAAAATCAAAACTTGTTTCGGGTGGAATTGCAACCATCTATTCGGGAATGAAATAAGCCGTAACGAAATTCCTCACAAACAATAGCGAATATAAGTAGAGATTCAATTCTTGAATGTTAATACTAAATCAAGTATTAAAACCCGAACATATTGATCTTCTAGCTATTTTTCTCATTTCTATTTGAAATATGAATACGAAAGGCCAAAATTGCAGGAAAACCTATAAGAAAACAGAATGCAAGAGCATATCCTTGAGGCAATAGGTAAAAATCCTTAATCCCCTCTATATCTTTCGGTTCATAACCAACTCCAATGAAATAGGACAGACTTAATGGAATTTTAATTGGATGCTCAACAGCTCCAACTTGTTGAATCGCTTCACCTGGAAATAAATTAATAGGTAAAGAAAAGAGAGGCAGGGCTATCGCTAAAAAAATTACAATGAAAACAACAATAGGTTTTGATAAAACTTTTAAAAACATACTCAAAGTTACCTTAAATACATATATTCGAAACAATAAATTTGACGAATGCAACTGAGAATTGCGTATTTATGCGGAACAATGGGTTGGGGTGGATTGGAAATGAACCAGTTGAAAAATGCTATTTGGATGCATGAACGAGGGCATTTTGTTCAAATTTACGCGTATAAAAACAGTCCCATTGCCATTTCGGCTATCGAAAAAAATCTATCATTGGTAGAAATTAACAAACACAAAAACCATTACGATTTTATAAGCGCTTGGGAACTGTATAAATGCCTAAAAATTAACTCTATAAATCACTTAATTATTCGTGCAACTTTCGATCAAAGTATTGCGGCATCAATTGCATTCCTTTCTAAAGAAAAAATCAAAGTGCATTTCTTCATGGAAATGGCTTTTGGAAATCGAAAAAAACAGTTTTTTAGAACTTTGCGTTATTCATTTTTTTCAAGTTGGAATTGCCCACTGGAATACTTGAAAAATCAGGTTCTTGAAAATTCACATGTTAATCCCGAAAAACTAAACGTTATTCCATCTGGGATCGATCTAGCCTCTGTTGTGAATGAATCGATGGAGCAGTCTAGACAACAATTAGGCTGGAAAAAAGGTGCAAAATATTTTGGTCTGGTTGGTCGCTTTGATATATTGAAAGGTCACGAATTGGTTATTAATGCAATGAAACGAGCAAAAAACAAGAACTTTGAAGTGATTTTTGTGGGTGAACCAACCAAAGATAAATCGAATGATTACGATGAGTTTATTCTTAGAAAAGTGCTTGAATTTAACTTGCAGGATCGCATTCATTTTATGCCATTTCAAGAGAATCCTTTTCGTGTTTTCAATGCCTTGAATTTTACCTTGATGACTTCCGATTCCGAAACATTTGGAATGGTAACCTTGGAATCTATGGCACAAGGAACTCCTGTAATTGGTAGCAACGCGGGTGGGACTCCTGAATTACTGAATTATGGCGAATTAGGTTTACTCTATCAAACGAAATCAGCAACGGATCTAGCTGAAAAACTTGATTTGGCAGCATCAGGAAAAATTGTTTTTAACCGCAAAAAACTAAGAGAAAGGGCTTCCTACTTCGATTCGAACAAGGTTTGTGAAATGGTTGAAAAACTGCTAAATTCGTAGTTAATGGATATTTATTCGTTAAAGCAACGCTGGAAAATTGCCTTAATTTTGGTTTCATTGACCATCATTATTGTCTCGTTGTTTGTTTCCAATCAGATGATTGATAAAATAGCTCAACGTGAAAAAGCCAAAGCAGAGCAGTGGGCAGATGCTATTCGTAAAAAAGTAGAATTGGTGAAGTTGACCAATCAGATTTTTGATGAATTGCGAGAAAAAGAACGTCAAAAAATTCAAATTGTTGTGGATGCACAGCGCACAATTCTTAATCCATCGGATTTGAATATGAATCAGGATATCGATTTTGCACTGAATATAATTGCTAATAACAAAGACATTCCTGTCGCAATTCTAATGGATGACGGAAAATTGGCACAAAGTAAAAACTTGGACTTTAATTTAACGGAACAAGAGAAAACAGCTGCTTTCACCGATTGGATTGCTTCTGGAAGATCTTATGAAATAGAGGTTTTCGGTGGTATTAAAATGCAGTTCGTTTACGGTGAGTCAAAAGAGTTGATTCGATTAAAAAATGTGAGCGATTCCTTAATAAATTCCTTCAATCGTGATTTGATTAATAATTCGAGCTTGATTCCAGTTCTTTTGGTCGATGAAAAAAGTAGCAAAATTGAGGCGAGTAATTTGTCTGAAAATGAACTGAAAAAAAGCCAAATAATTGAAGAATTCAAACTGTATAATCAACCATTGAAAATCGATTTCGGAACAGGAACAAAGTTAATTTACTTCAAAGAAAGTCCGGAACTAAAACAACTGACTTGGTTTCCATTTATTCAGTTTTCGGTCATTGGACTCATCGTAATCATTGGATATCTAATGTTTTCTACTTTTCGAAAAGCGGAGCAAAATCAAGTTTGGGCTGGTATGGCTAAGGAAACAGCACATCAGCTCGGAACACCTCTATCATCTATGATGGCTTGGGTTTCACATTTAGATGCGACTGGTGGCAATGAAATGGTTGTTAATGAAATGACAAAAGATTTGGATCGGTTGGAAAAAATCACGGATCGTTTTTCAAAAATTGGTTCAGGAGCTAAACTAATTGAGGAAGATTTGGTCGTTACAATAGGAAATAACCTTGAATATTTGAGAGCGAGATTGTCTGATAAAATTGTAATCCATTTCAAAGTGAAAGATGAAAAACCCATTTTAATCATGCACAATCCATCCTTGATGGAGTGGGTGATTGAAAATATATGTAAAAATGCGGTTGATGCTATGAACGGAAAAGGAGAACTTAACATTGAAATTAAACGTGTTCCAGAACGCATTTTTATAGATATTACAGATTCAGGAAAGGGTCTGACACCCAAACAATTCAAAAGCATTTTTCAACCGGGCTATTCCACTAAAAAAAGAGGTTGGGGACTTGGATTAACTCTCGTGAAGCGCATTATCGAAGAATATCATAATGGAAAAGTATTTGTACTTAAATCTGAAATCGATATTGGCACAACGATTCGAATTAGTTTGCCATTTTAGTTTTTCAGATTACGTTTGTTTCGCTTAAATAGAATAATTGTTCGAAATACTAATTCCCTGAAACATTTTAGTTATCTTTTTAAACTAAAGTCATTAAATTATATTACTTCTTATCCAATCTGTCAAAGTCTTTAAAGTATTCCAAAAATAAGGCTTCACTATTCTGTTTTGATTGCTGAGAATACGCTTTTGAAAATGTATTTTCCGTATAACTCTTACTATCAAAATTATAGAGCAGACTGCCATTGGGATCAATGAAACCGTAGCCACGGATGGTCGCGTGAAAGGCAAATTGTTTCACATTCGGACTAAGCAAATCCTTGCTGAATTTGAGAGCATCATTTTTAATTCGCAATTGATGTAACAAGGTTGCAGCTAAATCCGCCTGAGAGCCAATGTTTTTAAATACAGCTCCTCTTTTTGACTTTATTATAGGTTCGCCATAAATTAAAATAGGTATTCTAAAAAACGTAGTACTGTATGGTTCTGGATATTCTGGTGACCCATGACTGTGATCGGCAACAAAGACAAACACCGTGTTTTTATACCATTTTTCTTTTTTCGCTTTCTTAATGAAGTCACCAATACATTTGTCCGAATATTGAATGGAATTCATGAAATCAGACTCCGTTCCCTTCCATTTTTCATTTCCTGTTTTTGGATAATCGAAAGGTGCATGTGTACTACCAGTAAATGCGCACTGCATAAATGGAGCTTTAGTCGCATTGATTTCTTTTAGGAAGAATTTGAATAAATCTTTGTCGTGATAAGTTAATTTTCCGTGTTCTAATCCGTTTGGAAAATCATCTTCATCCATTACTTTATCGAATTGATGTTCAACAATGAAACTTTCAATGTTTCCGTATTTTAAATCGCCAGCGAATGTATAGGAGGAAAAATAGCCATAAGGTTTGAGCAACTGATTGATGGATTTTATCTTTCGATGCTTTTCAGGATAAAGTGAAATCGCCACCTCAGGAATTCCTGGATATCCAGCAAGAATGGATGTGTTTCCAATTTCAGATGTCGTATTGGTCGCAAAAATATTGGAAAATAGGAGGCCATCTTTCGCCAACCTATCAAAATTAGGTGTTGCACCTTTTGTATTGCTCAAACAACCGATTGCATTTGCCGTCCAGCTCTCCATGATTACGAAGACTAAATTCGGTTTTCTGTCATCTAAAATATAATTTGAATGATTTCTATCGTATTCAAAAAGCGATTGAACTGTTTTCTCAGCTTTCTTTTCTTCAATTTTAGGTAGTATATCACTAAAATCTGTTTTCATATATAGGAAATAGCTGTTTCCAAAGAAATAGCTTGAATTAATAGAAACATCATTGAGCTTATGCTGGTTTGAAAAACAAGCCGAGTTGATATTGATTGGAATTTGCTGCCAGCCACCTCGCACAAATAAAAAACAAAAACCCACCATTAAAGGAAACGTAAGTATCAAAAAAGCGCGATCGTTCCAATTTTCTGCTACAACTTCAAATCGCCGTGCAGGAAGCAATTTCTTTAAAAGGTAAAATGCGACAAATCCTTCAAAAATCAAAAACAGTGAGAAATACATGGTCATTGAGTAATCTGCCGTTCTGAAAACTTCATCAGGATTCGAAAGGTGCATAAAAACCCGTGAAGTCAGCTTGTGATTCCACTCAAAATATGCGTTTATTTCAGCACTGTGAATAATCGAAACTGCGAGAATTTCCATTCCGAAAATCACATATAATAACAAACGAAGCCATTTGTAATTGCGGAATTTCAGCAAAAAGATAAAGAAGAGTGGAATAACTGAAAGAAATCCGGCCGTTGCTAAATCCAGTCGTAGTGAATAGATAAAAATCAATGGAAAACTTATTCCTGCTTTTGCGAAAACATCGTTATGAATTACAGAAAACAAAAGGCGCTGAACATCGAAAAGTAAAATCCAAAACAGAAGAAGTAATAGGAAATTTATGAATAATATTTTCGTAATCTTCACTTAACAAAAATAGATAATCATTATTACTTTTTGAAAGGTTTATAATCTTACTTTACATTCAAAAGATCAATTATGGCGTTGATAAAATAACTAAATAATTGGTCAGACCTCAAAAAACCCTTGTTTTCAAAAATTCTGAAATAAATTTTAGCTTAAAACCTGATATTATTGCAACTGCTTGAATTTATTAATAATTTCGAGTTCTTTCGTTGTCAATTTACCATAAATTACTGCTACCTCCTCTAAAATTTCGGTTAATACCATTTTCTGTTCTCGATTAAACTCGATATGATGAAGTTTAAAAAATGAATTGAACTCTAGCAATGCATCTTCAAGGGTCAACTCAATTTCTTCGGCTGCTTCAAATGCAAATTCAGTGTAGTATGCCAAATCGGTTCCTGAAAAGTCGTTTTGCTGTTCTATCAAAACCATTTTATCTTTTACTAATTCCGTGATTTTATTCTTCTCGATTTCTTGAATAAATCCATCACTTTTGGCCAAAGCATACAATAATTTACCGAATATTATATAAAAGTCTTTATTTAGCATAGCGTTTTTTACCGAAATTATAACATTCATCATTAGCTCAAAACAAAGATTTGTTAATACAAGAAAAATTGATAACAATTCGTAATTTTTCGAAACTAAATCAAAAGATTTGTATTTGAATGATCGAACCAAAGAGTAATAAATCGTGGTAAAAACTATCATTATTTTAGAAGATTTTATCTTTTTCATGGAATGATTTTTAATTTTGAAGAAATTATTTTATAATGAAAGCATACGTATTCCCTGGACAAGGGGCTCAATTTTCCGGAATGGGAAAAGATTTATTCGATAATTCAGACTTGGCAAAATCAATGTTCAAAGACGCCAATGAAATTTTAGGTTTCGATATCCAAAAGATCATGTTTGAAGGAACAGACGAAGAATTAAAACAGACGAAAGTTACACAACCTGCGATTTTCTTACATTCAACTATTTTGGCAGCATGCTTGGGTGATTCATTCAAACCAGATATGGTTGCGGGACATTCTTTAGGTGAATTTTCAGCATTAGTAGCTAACAAGACGCTAAGTTTTGAAGACGGTTTGAAATTAGTTTCTCAACGTGCTTTGGCAATGCAAGATGCTTGTGAATTAGAACCGTCAACGATGGCAGCAATTTTGGGTTTGGAAGATGAAGTCGTTGAAAAAATTTGCACTGAAATTGACGGTGTTGTTGTTCCGGCAAATTATAACTGTCCAGGACAATTGGTAATTTCTGGATCAATTTCTGCCGTCGAGGTTGCATGTACAAAATTGACTGAAGCAGGAGCAAAAAGAGCAATGATTTTACAAGTAGGTGGTGCATTCCACTCTCCTTTGATGGAACCAGCGCGTGAAAAACTGGCCTCAGCTATTGAAACAACCCATTTTTCCAATCCGATATGTCCTGTTTATCAAAACGTGAATGCAAAATCCGTTTCTGACCCTCAAGAAATCAAGAAAAATTTGGTTTTGCAACTTACTGGACCTGTGAAATGGACACAAATCATGAACAACATGTTGAAGGATGGATGCGATGAAGTAATTGAGGTCGGACCTGGAAAAGTGCTTCAAGGATTGTTCAAGAAAGTGAATCGTGAACTTTTAACCCACAGTGCTTCTCTAAGTTGAAACGCATTGGTATAACCGGCGGGATTGGTTCGGGCAAGAGCTACATTGCTAAAATTATTGAGCAGATGGGTTTTCCTATTTACAATTCTGATTTGCGTTCCAAAGAATTAACATTATCAAACAAAGTCATACGTGAAGGGCTGATTTCTCTTTTTGGAGAAGACGTTTACATAAATAGTGAATTAAATAAAAAGCTTATTGCCTCCAAAATATTTACAGATGATATTTTACGGAAAAAATTAAACACATTGATTCACCCAATAGTTCGTGAAGACTTTTATGAATGGTCTTTAAGTCAAGAATCACGGATGGTCTTCAATGAAGCAGCTATACTATTTGAAACTGGAGCATATCGAAACCTAGATGCTACCATACTTGTTTGTGCGCCCCTCGAATTAAAAATAAAGCGTGTAACTGAACGTGAAAATTGTTCCAGAGAATCCGTAACTATTCGAATGGACAAACAATGGTCGGATGAGAAAAAGATTCAATTATCCGATTATGTCATTGTTAATGATGAACAAAGCCCGATTTTAAACCAAATCGAAAAAGTAGTGGAAAAAATAGATCAAACATCAATATAATGAGAGTTGAGTCCTTTCATGAAATATTCAGCTTATCCAATTCCAATCTCAATCGACATGTTGGAAGCCCCATAACATTAGTGTAGGAACCATTTATTTTTTCAACGGCAGTTGCTCCAATCCAATCTTGAATTCCATAAGCTCCCGCTTTATCGAATGGCTTAAATTCACGAACATAATATTCGATTTGAGCTAAACTCAGTTCGGTAAAGGTAACCTCCGTTTTGTCAACAAAAGAAACTAATTCTCGATGATTTTTAATTGATACGCCTGTGTACACACAATGCGTTTTTCCAGAAAGCGCTGTTAAAATTGAGACTGCATGATCAAAGTTGATAGGTTTTCCGATGATTTGGTTATTCAAAACGACAATGGTATCAGCGCAAACGATGGTCTCATCCTCAAATAACTCCGGCAGTAAAATATTAGCTTTTAATTCTGCTAATTTTATGGGAACTTGTTCGATCGATATTTCTTCAGGAATAGTTTCATCAGCGTTGGGTCTGAGCGTTCTAAATTGGAATCCCAATGTACTGAGAAGTTCCTTCCTTCTGGGCGATTCAGAGCCTAAAACAAGTTTCATTAAAAATTCGTGTAAAGTGTTATCAGTCCAACAAACATACTCCACTTCATCAAACTGTTTACCAATTTGAAAGGATATTCCTTTTTTAATATGATTAATATGAAACAACTGAAATTTACTAATGTGGAAATGAATAGAAGCGTTAAAGAAATAAAATTGATGACGAGATTAAATTCCATATTATAAATAATCCAAATGAAAACGGGTAATTGAAGCAGCAACGCAACAAAAATTCCTGTTTTTCTAATACCAAATTTCATAGGAAGTGAATACACGGAGATCACTTTATCGCCTGAAATATCCTGTATATCCTTACTTATTTCTCTCGCCAAATTTTGAATAAAAGCGCAAATTGTTAAAAAATAAATGAATGAATAATCAAGTTTTGTGGACCATGTGTTAGAATGAAATGGATTGTAGGGCAATGAACTTTCATTTAAAATTCTAAAAAACCAAACGGCAAGCAACGGCACCATTCCTGTTAGAATAGCGATCACAAGGTTCCCTACAAAAAGTTTTTTCTTGAAATAAATGCTGTAAAACCAAAGTAAATTCATTGACAAAATATGTACGAATACAAAAAGTAAACTGTGATATTTTACAGATAAATAAATCGAGATTAAAACGGCTATTATATTCAGTCCCCAATGCAAAACAATTGCCCATCTTTTTTTCATGTATTTCGAAATGATTAGTTTCTGCGGTTTATTGATTCGATCGGCTTTTATGTCGAAGTAGTCGTTGATCATATTTCCAGCTGCTGCAATAATCACAGTCGAAAAAACCAATAATGCAAAGTCTAGCGCGTTAAAATCGATTTTGAGGTACGAATTGTTTCTAAATATGAAGAAAGCAACACCAATCATCGTAAAAGCAATGATTATCAAGTTCGTTAATCGAATAAGGCGAAAGAAGTGTATCATGGAATAAATTTATAAACAGTTCTTCTATTCTTTTGATGAGCTATCTCTATCTCCTCAATTTTTGACAGTTTAGAAATTTCCTCATCGGAAACGATTGGTTGAGAGGATCCATAACCCTTCCACGTCAAACGAGCAGCTGAAATACCCGATTGAACGAGGTAATCCAATACTGCTTTCGCACGATCTGAAGATAATTTCAAATTTTCCTCTTTATTTCCTCGCGAGTCAGTATGTCCTCCAAGTTCAATCTTCAGCTTTGGATTTGACTTGAGGTAATTTGCGAATTTATCTAATTCAACTTTGGATTCTGGTCTTAATGTGGACTTATTCAAATCGAAAAATACATTTGCCAATATATTTTCATCCCCACTCGTTTCGGAATTTAAAGGAATATCAATATGATAGCTTTTTTGATCGGGAATTCCTCGCAAATTGAAATTTAAGGAATAGGGAAAGTACCCGGGGTAAGTAACCTGAATCGCATAATCTCGTTCCAAAGGCAGAGGAACCGTGAATGATCCATCCACTTTATCTGCTTCAGAAATGATAACGGTTTTACCTGAATTCAAATCTGTTAATTCAAAAAATCCAGATATTGGTTTTTTCGTTTTGGAATCAAAAACAAGGCCATCAAAATAAAGTGTGGTGATTGGTCTCAAATCTTTTGGTAAATCAAAATAATAAATATCAAGTCCACCGAAGCCACCATCGCGATCTGATGCAAAAAACGCAATATCTCCGTTTGCATTCACCATCAACGAATTTTCATCATACATAGTATTTATTGGATAACCTAAATTCTCCGGTTTCGACCAATTTCCATTTTCGTCTAAACGCGTTACATACAAATCAGAGCCTCCCATTCCAATATGTCCCCGTGAGGCAAAGTACAGCGTTCTTCCATCTGGGTGAATGTGAACCGATTCCTCCATGTCGGGCGTATTAATGATATTAGGCAATCGCTGTCCCGGACCCCAAGTTCCATCTTCTCTTAAAGTCGAAACATAAATATCCGCGTTTTGCTTACCACCTCTATTTCTAATTCCACGAATGAAATACAACGTTTTTCCGTCAGAGGAAAGTGAAGGTTGCGTTTCCCAATTGGACGTATTGACTTCTCCTGGTAAATTGACTGGATTTGTCCAACGATTTCCAATTTTCCGTGTGATAAATAAATCACAACTTCCTTTCCCCGTTCGATTTTCACCATAATAGGTGCCTGATTCGTCTGAACAAGCGACAAAAATCAAAGTCTTTCCATCTGCAGCAATGCTTGGAGCTCCTTCATTGTTAAGCGTATTGACATTTGGAGGCATTGAAACAGACTGACCCCATTCGTTTTGATTTAATCCTGAAACATAAAAGTCTTCTTGTTCACCAAAGTGTCTCACACGACTATCCGGAATTCTTCTCGTAAAAAGCATCGTTTTACCATCAACAGTTAGTGTTGGAAAATATTCAGGTAAACTGGTATTAATTCCAGAACCAATATTTTGGGGATCAAACGGTTTTGGATTTTTGAGAGCATTTTTTGCAAAAACTGAACTTTCACGAATCTTGTGTGCATCATTTAGAAGACTTTCACTGGCATTTGGATTTCGAATAAATAGTTCGATATTTTTCAATGCATCATCATGACGACCAAGTGCCAATTGCAACGCGGAAACATAGAAATAGGAATTGACTGTTGCCACACTATTTGGATTTAGTTTCAAGGCCGCTTCATAATGAACAATTGCTTCAGGATATTTCAGGGTTCGCTCGTAAAATTCTGCAGCCAGCAAATGTGCTTCCCAAAAGTCGGGATCTTTCTCTAATGCTTTTTCAACAATTGTAATTCCTTCCTTGAAATTGGGGCCTTGAGTTTCAGAATCTAGCGATTCTCTTGGTGCTTTTTGTGCTTTTTCAAAAAGTTTTATAGCTTTTTTATCTTTTGAAGAATAGGGAAATTGAGATTGAGCGCAACTTACTACCAATAAAATAAAAGAGAGGAAAAGATTGAATTTTAGTTTTATCATCTGATATTAAGGTATTTGCATGTACTTATGTGTTTGTAACGATATTCTCCATTTAGGGTTACTTTTCACGTAATCAATTAGTTGAGGAAGAATTCGTTCTTTTCTGCTCCATTCGGGTTGCAAAAACAAAAAACAATTTTCTCCAACTTTTGATGCGTGTTCCTCCGCCCAAACTAAATCCGATTCATGATAAATGACAACTTTTAATTCATTCGCCCGGACATATGACTCATCACATGGAGCCTTGAATTTTTTTGGAGAAAAGCAATACCAATCAATATTTCCAATCAACGAATAACATCCCGAAGTTTCTATTGCCGTTTCTATTCCGAAAAAGCGAATGGAATCGATTAACGTCTCTAAATTGTAAAGTGCCGGTTCGCCGCCAGTTATTACAACCAAATTTGTAGAAGTTGATTGAATTATCTTTATTAAATCTGTGATTTTAAATATCGGATGACCACCTAACTCCCAACTTTCTTTCACATCGCACCAAACACAACCAACATCACAGCCTGCCAACCTGATAAAATAAGCAGCTCGTCCGGAATAAAATCCTTCACCTTGTATGGTGTAGAAATGTTCCATAACCGGAAGTTCAAGTGAGCTATCAATTTCCGAATAATGCATAAACAAAAGTAAACAAATTGGAGTTGAAATTTGGACTAATCTTTGAATTTATGAAATGTATAGAATAGTGTCAATCTAGACCTTTTCCAATTCAAATCGAAGCCAGTTTAATGCTGATAATGTAGTCATAAGCATATTCCTTTCTCGGTTGTCACCAAATTGAAATTTTCTGGCAATCGTTTTGTCTTTAAAAGCAATCGCAATCCAAACAAGTCCAACAGGTTTTTCCTCTGTGCCCCCATTAGGCCCAGCAATCCCTGTGGTTGCAATACAAACATCAACTCCTAATCGTTCTTTTGCACCATTCGCCATCTCAATAGCAACTTGCTCACTTACAGCCCCGTGACTCAAAATTGTGTCTACTGAAACATTTGCCAATCGATGTTTTTGATCGTTACTATAAGTTATTAAAGATCCAGTAAAATAATGAGATGCTCCTGAATTACTGACAATTGTATTTGCCAAAAGTCCGCCTGTGCAACTTTCAATGGTTCCAATTGTCAAACATTTTTGAGTGAGCAATTTCCCAATTACTTCGGGTAACGTATCTTGCTCAAAACCCCAAAGCGCATCTGGAATAATAGACTTTAATTCCTGAAAATACAAATCAATTTTTTTGGAGTCAGATATTCCGTTGTAGGAAGTAATTCTCAATTTAACCATTCCAGGTGAAGGCAAATAAGCCAATCCAAATCCCTCTTCACGAATGCGATTTTCCCAATCCTTGATTTTTTCTGCTAGGAAAGATTCTCCAATTCCTTGAGTCAATGCAGTTTTGTGATAAATGGCTCTTAGGTTAAACCTTGATTTAAGTCGTGGAAAAACTTCCTCCGTAATAATTCCTTTCATTTCGTAAGGAACACCAGGTAAACTGATTGTTATGATATCATTTTTTTCAAACCACATTCCACTTGCTGTTCCGTAACTATTGTTGAGAATAGTACAATTTTTCGGAAGCGCCGCTTGTAAATTATTGGATTCCAACATCGGACGATTTCTAGCAGCAAAATAGGCTTGGATTTTCTCCAAGGTAGGTTGGTGAATTTCAAGTTCGGTTTCGAAAAACTCAGAAAGCGTATGTTTTGTGATATCATCTTTGGTTGGACCAAGTCCACCTGTAATAATTAAGCAATTTGTATTCGGATGAAGATTTTCAAGTGCCGAAATGATTTCATTTTTATCATCTGAAATTGTTTTTACTCGAATAACACGACCTCCCATTTTCGCAAGTTCCGAACCAAGCCAAGAAGCATTCGTGTTTACGGTCTGTCCGATAAGTAATTCATCGCCGATACTCAGAATTTCAACAATCATTTTCGTTTAAATTTCGCGATTGACTCAATGTGTCCTGTGTGTGGGAATTGATCAACCAATGCATATTTCTCTAATTCAAATCCTGCATCACGCAATGTTGCCGCATCTCGCGCTTGTGTGGAAGGATTACACGAAATGTAAACAATATTTTCGGCTCCAAGTTCAATTACTTTTTGCAATGTTTTTGGCGCAATTCCAGCTCGTGGTGGATCTAATACAATCGAAGATATATTTCCTTGATAATTTGGGTATTCTTTTAAGAATTTCCCAACGTCTGCAGCGAAAAATGAAATTGAATTGATGTTGTTTTTCTTCGCATTTCGTTTTGCGTCTTCAATTGCTTCTTCAACAATATCCACCCCTACAATTTTGACGTTTGGATTTCGCTTAGCAAGAAGCTGCCCAATTGTCCCGGTTCCACAAAATAAATCCAATACCACCTTATCTGAAGCAATTTCCTCCTCAAATACAAAATCAAGTGCCTTGGCATAAAGTAATTCAGCGCATTTTGGATTCGTTTGAAAAAAGCTCTCCATACTGATCTCAAACTTTAGGCCTGATAACGTTTCTTCTACGACAGGTTTGCCATAAAGAAGCTTGGATTCTCCATTTTCGATTTTAGCTCGATCAGCAACGTTATCATTTACCGTGTGCTGAATTCCTGCAATTCGTTCACCAAATAAGGAAAGCAAAAAATCAACAAAAGCATTTCGATTGAATTCTTTAAATCCAACGGATGACGTAACAAGATTTACCAAAAGTTTATCTTCCGCGAATGACTTTCGAACGACAATATGCCTGAAAAATCCAGTTTTTTTCGGCGGATGCCAAGCAGGTAAATCCGTTTTTTCAAGAAAATTTCGAATCAAATGAAGTTTCGATTCCCACTCTTCATCAAAAAGTCCAGAAGGTTTATTCAAACTTTCAACCTTCCACCAAGTTCCACGTCGCTTAAAGCCAAGTGCAAAAGAATCGTCTTTTTCTGTATCCGTTTCCAAACAATGTTCAATTGACGAGAAACTATATTCCATTTTATTTCTATAGAAATAGTGATTTGGTGACGAAATAAATAAATCGAATTTTGAACGAATATCTTGAATACCTGAAAGACGAGCAAATGTTTCTAATGTTGATTCTTTCTTAACTTCCTCTTGAACCTCAACGGGAACTCGAATGTAAGGCCCACCTGAAATTTCTTGGAATTGAGTCTGAGTTTCATGTTTAGATCGATTTAATATTTCGATCAACTTCGCCTCAGCGTGCTTTTTTCGTTTTACATCAATTTTAGCTCGAACGACTTGTCCAGGAAACGTGTTATCTACGAAAACTATAAATTGACCCTCATTAGATAGAATTTTTGCAATTCCACGACCACCAAAAGCGTAATCGGTAATCTCTAATTCAACTTCTTGACCTCGATTGAACATATTAGATCATACCTCGGATGACACCTTTATCCGATGTCTCAATGAATGAAAGAATTTCATCACGATTTTCGCAAGCCTCAATGGCTTCTTTAACCGCAGTTATTCCTTTCGACAAATTACTATTTTGAACGTAAAGAATCCTATAGATATCTTCAATTTGTCGAACCAACTCATCTGAAAAACCTCTTCTTCTTAATCCAACAGAATTTACCCCTGCGAACGTTAGTGGTTCTCTCGCTGCTTTAATGTATGGCGGGACATCTTTTCTTACTAAGGATGCACCACCTATGAATGCATGTTTTCCGATTTTTACGAATTGCTGCGCGGCAACTTTTCCCTCGAGAATAGCCCAATCATCGATCTCGACATGCCCGGATAAACCCGTATAACTTGCCAAAATAACATTATTTCCAATCTGACAATCATGTGCGACATGAACATAAGTCATTAACAAACAATTATCACCAATTGACGTTTTTAATTTGTCTTTTGTACCACGATGAATTGTTACACATTCTCTAATTTTCGTGTTGTTACCAATTTCAACCGTTGTATACTCACCATCGAACTTTAAATCTTGAGGAATGACACCAATGACCGCTCCAGGAAAAATTTCACAATTCTCACCTATTCTGGTTCCTGAGTAAATTGTGACATTTGGATGTATTCGAGAATTCTTTCCAATAATTACGTCATCAAAAATTGTTGAAAAAGCGTCAATTTGAACATTCTCTCCAAGTTGAGCTTTGCTAGAAACCGAAGCAAGTGAACTGATCATGCTTTGTCTTTGATTACTTGAGCAAGCATTTCGGCTTCCATTACAACTTTTCCATTGACATATGCTTGACCACCCATTTCTACAAGCCCACGACGAATTGGTGATAATAATCTTAATTCAAATACCAATGTATCTCCTGGGAGAACTTTTTGTTTGAATTTAACATTGTCGATTTTCATGAAATAAGTAGAATATAGATGTGGATCCTCAACTTTACTCAATGCGAAAATGCCACCAACTTGAGCCATAGCTTCAATCTGAAGAACTCCCGGAAATACTGGATTACCAGGAAAATGACCAGTAAAAATTGGTTCATTCATGGTTACATTTTTAACACCAATAATCGACTCTTCTTTAATTTCCATTATTTTGTCAACCATTAAAAACGGAAATCGATGAGGAAGCATGCGCTCAATATCATTGATGTTGTATAGAGGTTCTTTGGTTAAATTGAAATTTTTTGGAGCATTTTGTTGTTTCTTGATTTGTTCTTTCAAGACTTTAGCAAAGCTAACATTTCCAAAATGTCCTGGTCTAGCGGCTAATATGTGTGCTTTAATTGGCTTTCCAACAAGTGCCAAATCACCGACAATATCAAGTAATTTATGGCGAGCTGGCTCATTTTCGAATTGAAGTTTCGTGCTATTCAAGACTCCAATTCCTTCAATATTTACCTGTAAATTCTCTTTTCCAAGAAGTTTCGCTAACCGATTAAGCTCATCTTTACTAATATCTACTTTATCAACGAGAACAATAGCATTATCAAGATCGCCACCTTTGATTAAATTATGTGTAGCTAAATATTCCAGTTCTCTCAAGAAAACAAAAGTTCGACAAGGAGCAATCTCTGAATTAAACTCGCTAATGTTGTACATGCTGGCATGCTGTGTTCCAAGAACTGGAGATTTATAATCTACCATAACAGTAAGACGATAATTCACATCTGGAATTGCGAGAAATTCAATTCCTTTGTCAACATCCTCCCAAGGTATATTTTCAGTTAACTCAAAATACTCTCTTTCTGCTTCTTGTTCTTCAAACCCAACATTTAAAATGGCATCTACGTAGGGCTTGGAGCTACCATCTAAAATTGGAATTTCAGCTCCGTTAATTTTGATTAATGCATTATCAACTTGACAACCGTAAAGTGCAGCTAAAACGTGCTCAGTCGTATGAACTTTGGCTCCTTTGAATTCAAGAGTTGTACCTCTTTCTGTTGAAACAACTAGGTCAGCATCTGCTTTTACAATCGGTTGTTCGGGTAAATCAATTCGTTGAAATTTATATCCGTGATTTTCAGGCGCAGGACAAATCTCAATTTTAACTTGCTCTCCGGTATGTAAACCCACTCCATCTAAGGAAATGATATCTTTTAATGTCCTTTGTTTTTCCGACATATTTATTTATTTCTTAAGACCTCTAGCTCTTTTTCCAATTCAGCTAGTTTATTTAAAATGTATGGTAATTTTCTAAATCCAAAATAGGATTTTTTAAAGTCATCTAAAGGAATGCCCGGTGAGCCCATTAATGTCTCCGCTTTTTTCACGGTGGAAGGAATACCCGATTGTGCAACTATTTTCGTTCCATCAGCAATATGCAAATGACCACTTATTCCAGCTTGACCTCCAATCATGACACTTTTGCCAATTTTTGCTGAGCCAGCAATTCCAACTTGTGCAGCCATCGCCGAATTCTGACCGACCTCAACATTATGAGCAATTTGACAAAGATTATCGATTTTTACGCCTCGTCGGATAATGGTCGAACCCATTGTTGCGCGATCGATTGAACAATTGGAGCCAACCTCTACGTTATCTTCAATGATTACATTTCCAATCTGAGGCACTTTCTGAAATTCTCCTTGCTCATTTGGAGCGAATCCAAAACCATCAGAACCGATTACCGTTCCTCCGTGAAGAATACAATTGTTGCCAACTTGACAATCCTGATATACGATTACATTTGGATGCAACGTGGTATTATCCCCAATTTTTACGCCTTCGCCGACGAAAACGTTTGGATAAATCGTAACGTTTTTACCTATCTCGGCATTTTTGCTGATGTAAGAAAAGGAACCTAAATAAAGTCCTTCGCCAATTTTGGAAGTTGAGTGAATGAAACTATTCGGTTCAATTTCCGGATTTTTTTTACTCAGGTTATTATAAACCTCCAATAATTTCGCAAAACACGCATACGCATCAGCAACCTTTATCAAAGTCAAGGTTGAAGGAAGTTCTTTAGAAGGCTCAAAGGCATTATTAACGATACAAATGCTTGATTGAGTCGTGTAAATATACTCCTCATATTTTGGATTGGACAGAAAAGAAAGCGCTTGAGGTTGTCCTTCTTCAATTTTTGCTAATCCCTTGACGGTTATTGTTTTATCTCCAACAATTTCACCTTGAAGTATTTCAGCTATTTGCTCTGCCGTAAATTCCATTATTCAAAATTAAAAAAAGACTGAATTGAGTTTGACGTTAAACTCTTCAATTTATTAACAAGAATTTATTCACATGAATTATCGAAAGGTAAATCCAATCTATAAATTTCAATTTTTTCCATGTGCCATAAAGCGAATGCTCGAACTTGGCGACTTTTTTGATCTTTGAATAGAATACAATGTTCTGGTTTTGGTGAACGATTGAGTCTTGAGCCCTCAAAATCAACAACTCCAGATTTCCGGATTTCTTGAAATAGTTGCTCGTTATCTCGAAGATTTAAAACCTCTTTTTGACAAATCAACCTATCTGTCGTGTCAACATAAACTAAATTCCTTTCTTTCGGAAAAAAGACGATTTTTCCCAAACCTTTTGCGGAGTTTTTTGTCTTGAACGAATTTCTCTGTGTCAAAATCACCTCTGACAAAAAGCTATCTTTTCCCAATGTTAAAAGCGCAGAAAAATTTCTACCTGATTTGGTTTTACAATCGAAATGGTAAACTTTAAATCGATCTGATTTTTTACTTTTTTGAAAATTAATATCGCTGTTTCGAAGGATTTGAATCAACTCCTTTTCATTAATATTTAGTTTTTTGAGTTCAATTTGGTTTTCTTTATTAACAACAATCAATCGCTCAAAAATTGCGGTTTTAACTCGATTTTCAGGAGTCCAAGCACAACCTTTGTTTTTGAAAAAGAAAATGACAAAGAGCAATCCAATGCCAAAGCCGATGCCATAGTATTTAAGTCGTCGAAAGAAATTTTCCATAGGACAAAAAAAAACCGTCATTATCTGACGGTTTTGTATAGATTATTCGTTTTTAAAGTAATGCTTCTAATTTAGAGACCAAACTTGCTTTTGGAACAGCTCCAACTGATTTGTCAACTACTTCTCCATTTTTTATGAAAAGAACCGTAGGAATACTTCTAACGTTGAATTGTGCAGAAACATTCGAATTCAAATCTACGTTCACTTTTCCTATTACTGCCTTTCCTTCGTATTCTTTGGACATTTCATCGATTACCGGCCCAATCATTCTACAAGGTCCGCACCATTCCGCCCAAAAATCAACAATTACGGGCTTATCCGATTTCAACACTAATTCATCAAAATTCGCGTCTGTTATTTCTAATGCCATTTTTAAATATATTTAATTAATAAAAATCCTATCAAATGGATAGGTGTAAAATTACGAGTTTTTCATTTACAAGAATAAAACCAATTTTAAAATTCTGACAATTTGTCAATTTTCAATTGATTTCGAATAAATTTTCTCAACCGTTTAATTCCTTTTTAGATTTTTTGTGGTGTTAGAAAATTTCATTGCTTTTGAATCATTTTTTCAGAAGTTCCCGAGAATTTTATTTTCTGAAAGCAACCTATTTTTCTGAAAAAAGATGAAAATCTTAAAATAACTATTTTATACTTTACAGGATAACTTCTTCTTGTCTTCACTCAGAACATATTCGAAAAAAACAACCACTTACCAATGTGTTAAAGTATTTCTTGGCAAAATGTTAAATTTGATAAAAAACATTTTAAACCAAATTCACAAGTCAATTGATAAAGAAACATTTTGTTATTCCACGACCAAGACCCGAAATGAACTTTTATCTTTGCACTATAAACAAACAGAATGGATTACGATTTTAGAGCGATTGAAAATAAATGGCGAAAATTTTGGGCTGAAAACAAAACATTTAAGGTAACAGAAAATCACAGCAAACCAAAATTCTATGTTTTGGATATGTTCCCCTACCCTTCTGGTGCTGGATTGCATGTCGGCCATCCGCTAGGCTACATTGCTTCTGACATATACGCACGCTACAAACGGTTAAAGGGGTTCAATGTTTTACATCCAATGGGTTATGATTCATTCGGTTTGCCGGCAGAACAATACGCCATTCAAACTGGTCAGCATCCTGCAATTACTACCGAACAAAATATTGCTCGTTATCGCGATCAAATGGATAAAATCGGGTTTTCGTTCGATTGGGATAGAGAGGTTCGAACATCTTCACCAACATATTATAAATGGACTCAATGGATTTTTATTCAACTGTTCAATTCGTGGTACAATCCTAAAACCAATAAAGCTGAAGACATTCAAACACTAATTGAAATCTTTGAAGCACAAGGTTCAAATGGTGTCAATTTGGATATGCTAACAGGCGACATCGAAAAAGATGTGATTCCTTTTACAGCTGAAGAATGGAATAAATACAACGAAAATAAGAAATTAGAAATTCTGATGAATTTTCGTTTGGCTTACCTTGGCGAATCGTATGTGAATTGGTGTGCCGCTCTTGGAACGGTTCTAGCTAATGATGAAGTTGTCAATGGCGTTTCCGAGCGTGGAGGTCACCCCGTTGAACGCAAACTGATGAAACAATGGAGCATGCGCATCACGGCCTACTCGCAACGATTGTTAGATGGACTGATTGAAATCGATTGGTCTGAAAGCATTAAGGAAACACAACGAAATTGGATCGGAAGAAGTGAAGGGGCTTCTATTTTCTTCCCACTTTGGAAGAAAGAAATCACCTCTCTAGATTTCACCTCAAGGGGAGAAATTGAAGTATTCACCACCCGTCCAGATACCATTTTTGGAGTATCTTTCGTTACCTTGGCTCCAGAACACGATTTAGTTTCAAAAATCACATCTCTGGAACAAAAAAATGAGGTCGAAGCCTATGTAGAAAAAGCGAAAAACCGCAGTGAACGTGAGCGACAAGCGGATGTGAATACCATCAGCGGTGTTTTTACTGGCTCGTATGTTGAACATCCATTTACAAAAGAACCAATTCCAATTTGGGTGGGCGATTACGTGCTTGTTGGATATGGGACAGGAGCCGTGATGGCTGTTCCTGCTCACGATGAACGAGATTTTAAATTCGCTAAACACTTTGATATTCGGATCAAACAGGTGATTTCTCCCTCGAATGAAGCGCACGATATGGAAAAGGCGGCTTGGACAGAGAAAGAGGGAACCTTAATAAATTCAGACTTTTTAAATGGCCTTTCTGTGAAACAAGCAATTCCAAGAGCCATTGAAGAAATTGCAAAAAATGGATTTGGAAAAGGTCGTATGAATTACCGCTTGCGAGATGCTGTTTTTGGGCGTCAACGTTATTGGGGCGAGCCAATTCCAATTTATTATCAAGAAGAAACTCCCTTCGCATTGAAGGAAAGTGAATTGCCGCTAACCCTTCCTGAAGTCGACAAATATTTGCCAACAGAAGATGGCGAACCACCTCTCGCTCGTGCCAACAATTGGAAATATAATGCAGATTTTGAATACGAGCTTTCGACCATGCCAGGATGGGCAGGAAGTTCGTGGTATTTTTTACGCTATTTAGACCCGAAAAACGAATCAGAATTTGTAGGCAAGGACAAAGTCGATTATTGGCAAAACGTTGATCTGTATATTGGTGGTTCCGAGCATGCAACTGGACATTTGTTGTACGCACGTTTTTGGACAAAATTCCTTTTTGATCGTGGGTATATTTCGTTTGATGAGCCCTTCAAAAAAATGATCAATCAAGGCATGATTTTAGGTCGAAGCAGCTTTGTTTATTTGGTAATCGGAGAAAATAAGTTTGTTACCTATTCGCTGAAAGACAATTACGTTTGTGCCTCAATTCATGTGGACATTTCATTAGTTGACAATGATAAGCTGGATATTGAAGCTTTCCGAAAATGGAGACCAGAATATGCAGACGCTGAATTTATTTGCGAACTGGACGGCACTTATTCATGTGGTTATGAAGTTGAGAAAATGTCGAAATCGAAATACAACGTACAAACACCTGATGAATTGGTTGATAAATTCGGTGCTGATACGTTACGTATGTATGAAATGTTTTTAGGACCTCTTGAGCAAACCAAACCTTGGGATACCAAAGGAATAAACGGTGTATATAATTTCTTGCGTAAATTATGGCGTTTGTTCCATGATTCGGAGGGAAATATCGTTTTATCGGAAAATGAACCATTAAAAGATTCGCTCAAGACCTTGCATAAAACCATCAAAAAAATGACTGACGATTTGGATCGTTTTTCCTTCAATACGGGCGTTTCCAATTTCATGATTTGCGTCAATGAACTAACGGATCAAAAATGCAACAACAAGGCAATTTTAAGTGATTTGGTCATTATGCTTTCGCCGTATGCGCCACATATTTCGGAAGAACTTTGGGTTCGGATAGGAAACCCTCCAGGAACCATTTCTAAGGCAAAATTCCCGGTTTTCAATGAAACGTTTATAGTTGAATCCTCCTACGATTATCCTGTTTCTTTCAATGGAAAAATGCGCTTTAAGGTCAATTTAAGTTTAAGTTTGACTCCGAAAGAAATTGAGAAACAAGTATTAGAATTAGATGACTCAATAAAATGGTTGGAAGGCAAAGCTCCGAAAAAGGTGATTATTGTTCCCGGGAAAATTGTGAATGTGGTAGTGTGACTCTGCAATTCCATTAAAATCTTAACCTGAGGCCAATTTATTATATTTTGTTGCTAAATGTAATGCCCTGAAGCTTGATTTTGGATGAAAATCACAGTTCCAAAAACAAAATCAGATATTTAAAGACACAACTCGTTGAAACATCTTATTTAGCTAGAACATAAACTTTCAATTATCGAATTACCGTTATATTTCCATGCAACGTTTCACTTGATTGATCCAAATAATTGACCAAAACTTTATAAAAATAAACTCCATCCGTGACGGAATCTCCGCTAAGAGTTTTGCCATCCCACTTATCGGAAATATCATCAAACTCAAAAACAGGATTTCCCCAACGGTTTAATACGACACCTGAAACGGATTCAATACATGATGCATCAATTTTCCAATATTCATTCACGTCATTTTCGTCTGAATTAGGTGTAAAAACATTCGGAATGAAAACAGTTGAAGAACCTGTTTCATTAATTAATTCTATACTTTTTGAAAATACGCATCCAAATAAATCAACAACTTCAACGGAATATGACCCAACCGATAGTGCTGAAAATTGCGTATTTGTTGTTGACTGCCCATTCCATTTGAAAGTATACGGAGCAACCCCTCCAATACCGTCAATCAACAAGATACTTCCGCTACTATCTCCACAAATTGGATTGGTTTGTTCACTAATTAACCCATTTGGCCCTGGTAATTCATCTATTGAAAATGACTTTTGGAAGATACAATTGTTAGAATCTTTAACCGCAATGAAATATTCCTTATTTGACAGACCGGAAGTATCAGTTGAAGATGTAAAACTTTTTTGTCCGTTGAAACTAAATGAATAGGGCTTTTGACCACCTAAGACTTCATTTACAGATATTGATCCATTGCTCGTACCACAATTTGTTGGAACAATTTGATAAATAATATCTGTTGGAACTGGAATAGACGAAATCAAAACCGCGGTATCGCCTGAACAAATGCCGTCGGTGAAAGAAATCTCGTAACTACCGCTTTGGAGATTAGACGCGCTATCAGTGTTTGAAACACTTGGAATCCAGGAATAGGTGTATTCTGAAGGTGGTGATAAATCAACTCCTACTGCACCATTTTTTTCATTACAGGTAGTATTTTTCAAATTAATTACTGCTTTAATAGCCATACTTGAACCAATATTGGCAGTTAGAATTTGATCACAATTATTGTCTGAAACAGAAATATAATAATCACCCGCTTTCAAATTACTCGCAAAATTTGTCGAAGAAATATTGGGCGTCCATGTGTAGGTATAATTCCCCGGAGTCATAACAATAACCTCAGCATCACCGTTATCTAATCCACAAGTAGTATTCGTGGAATTCACCGATGCTGAAAAAGCAGTTGGATTTTGAAGTACAATGGTTGTATCAAAAGTACAAGACCCCTCGGAAATGACAATTTTATAAATGCCTTTTCCTAAATTATTAGCAATGTTTGATGTTGAAACATTGGGTGTCCATTTATAACTGTAATTAACGTTTTGCGGATTGAGATTGATAGATCCATTACTTTGAGAACACCCAGGTTGAGTTACATTAGCTGTTATGGAAAAATTTCCTTTACCCACAATTACATCATACGTTTTCGAACAGTTACTAGCATCCATAACCACTACTTTATAATTTCCTTCGCACAAATTTGTCGCTGTTTGTTTCGTTTGCTTTAATGGATCATTCCATTGAAAAGTAAATGGTTCAACTCCAGAATTTATATTGACAGTAGCCGAGCCATTGCACTTAGATACAGTTGAAAATATCGCACAAGAATTGATATCGTTACACGTACCATAAGACGAATTTTCATCTGCCAACGTGCCAGACCATGAACCACCATCCGGAAATCTTCGAAAAGATTTACCTTTGGATGGAGGAATGAGGGTGGAAGTCAAACCCAATGCAGCAATTTGATTAAATGTAGGTAAACTAGTTGTTCCCGCGGGAAGAGAATTTGATGGCGGTATGCACGGACTTTTGTTCAAGTCTGTTAGAGCCGGATATGACCATTTAATGGCGTCCTGTGGAACACCCGAGGAGTTATATAATGCAAGCCAACCTCCATTATTTGCAAACCACATTCTGCTATTGGAAATTCCTCCATCTATGCATAGATTATTACCGTTAACCACCACATCAATAACTCCTACCGGAGGTTTTGGAGCCTCTGAGCCTCTAATGATAGCATAACCTAATGGCGGTAAAATTAATCCTTTCGGAAGAATAAATGACATTCCATTTGACGCTGGTATTTCAGTAGAATTAACAGAGTTATAACTTCCCAAAATAAAGTTCGAAATATCTAACGGTTTACACCAATTCGGATTAAATAACTCAATCCATTCACCTTTACCCGGAGGATTGGGAAATTTACCAAATATACAACCATCTCCATTATTGGGAAAAACATTGATTTCATTGATAACGACTGATGGGCCAACGTAATTACAAGGTTTACAATCTGAATTTGGGCTAACTGTAACATCAGACACAAGACTGCATCCACCACAATTCGCAACCAATACAATTGTTGTGTCAATGAAACATTCTTTAGCGTTTTTAATTCGAATTGAGTAGGATCCTTGAGCCAAATTTGAAGCTGTCTTTGATTCATTTCCAATTGGTTTTGACCAGCTGTATGTGTAGTTTTCATTTGGCGCTGGATTCAAATCAATAACCCCATCACTTTGTCCACAATTTGGTTGTGATATTTGTGCGTTTAATGAGAATGTTGCTTTAGACGTTTGACATTTGCCGTTACAACTATTCAAGGATGGCACACCGTCTGTAGCCCAAATTTTCGAGCCATCTGTGATTCTGTGAATGACACTTCCTATAGTAGGTGATTCTCCTGCGTAATGAACAATAGGTGAACTTCTCTGAATCAGTGAAGGTCCGTTAAGGCTCGATAAAGAGTTGCAGCTATTGGGGTTAGCAATCCTTGTTGGTGCAAAGGAAATGTCAGAATCTATCCCCCATTTAGTAGCCTGATTAGCACTCAATGTCCAATATACAGCATCTATAGCAATACCAGCGGCATCCCAAAGCATGATATATCCTTCACCATTGGGGATATACCACCTATCTCCAGCAGTATTTAATTGACTGGTTGAACAGAAACCGAATAAGTTAATTGTTGCGCCGGAATTTGGCCCACCGACCGAAATAAATCCATTAGGAGGAATAATTGAGTTCTGAGGAAATCGAAATGTTCCATGAGATGATGAGTTAAATCCTATGAGATAACAACTAATATCCAACGGACAAGACGTTGGATTGTAAAGTTCGATGTATTCACTCCCAAAAGTGGATTGTGAACACACTTTTAAGGATTGAAATTCAGCGTCCGAATCGTCTGTTTGAGGATTAATCATTACTTCGTTGATTAACGGCTGACTTTTAGCGGAGAAAGAAAAAATCAGCGTAGCGAAAATCAGAAATCCATTCAACTTTTTCCGAAGGAAGATACATGAATTTCGATTAAATAAATGAAAAGGAGAAATAAGGAGTTTCATAAATGTAATTTTTGAGTTTTAGTTCATTCGTTCAATTTATAGTGGTTAGTAATATATTAATTTCTTAATGGCTTCTTTTATTTTTTCTACCGATGGCAAAAGAGCAAGTTCTAAATTTTCATTAAGAGGAATTGCTGGAGTTTCAACTGATCCAACAACCAAAATGGGAGCGTCAAGAAACTGAAAATTATCGCGTTGCAAACGTCCGGCAAGAGCAAGACAAAAGGAAGATTCAACCGACTCTTCCGTAACTAAGAGGATTTTGCCGTGCTTTCTGCAGACATCGTTCATGGTTTCATGATCCAA
Source organism: Crocinitomicaceae bacterium (assembly GCA_044348645.1). Taxonomy (GTDB): domain Bacteria; phylum Bacteroidota; class Bacteroidia; order Flavobacteriales_D; family Crocinitomicaceae; genus UBA952. The sequence continues at coordinate 35,573 of JBIKSL010000024.1, forward strand.
GGGATTGAGGCTTCTTAGATCTACGATTTCAACGTTACTTTCGAAATCCTTTGCGGCCTCTAAAGCCCAATAAACTCCTCGACCATATGTAATTATTCCAACAGACAAACCTTTTTCAACTGCTATTTGACTTGATTCCAAAACAATTCTTGCCTTTCCAATTGGAATAATGTAATCATCACTTGGCTCAATAGACATCGCTTCTTCTGTTCCAGGAATTTTTGACCAGTACAGACCTTTATGTTCAAGTATCACAACCGGATTTGGATCGTAAAACGCAGCTTTCAGTAAGCCTTTTAAATCAGCTCCAGTTGACGGATAGACGATTTTTATTCCACAAATGTTTGTTATAACGGATTCGATACTTGACGAATGGTAAGGACCTCCAGACCCATAGGCTCCTATCGGAATTCGAATGACACAACTTACTGGCCATTTACCATTCGACAAATAATAAGAACGTGAAACTTCCGTAAAAAGCTGATTTAACCCTGGCCAAATATAATCCGCAAACTGTATCTCAACAATTGGCTTTAATCCTACTAGCGACATTCCAACCGTTGAACCAATGATAAATGCCTCCTGAATAGGAGTGTTAAATACGCGATTGTTTCCAAACGTTTGCGCCAACGTTGCTGCCTCACGAAAAACACCGCCGAGTCTTTCCCCAACATCCTGTCCATAAAACAAAGCTTCAGGGTGTGAACGCATGATTTCGCGCATGGCAAAAAGTGCCGAATCAACCATGACTGTTTTTTTCTTCGACTGAGGACTTCTTTCTCCTTTTTCCTCAGTGATTGGCGTTGGAGCAAAAATATAATCTGTTAAACTTTCGGGAGTCGGGTCATCAGAATTTATTGCTTTTTCAAATTCAACATTAACCAAATTCCAAATTTCCTGCTCTAGCTCCGAAAAATAAGAAGATTCCTTCCCCTGTTGAATTAATAAATTCTTCAGTTTGGGAATGGGATCTTTCTTTGAAACTTCATCTAAATCATCTCGATACCATTCTTTGCGGACACCTGAAGTGTGATGACCGAGTAAAGGAACTTTTGCATGAACTACGAATGGGCGTCTTTCTTTTCGGATTACTTCAAAAACATCTTGGACACACTGATATGATTCTTCGAAATCACTTCCATCTATCGATCTAACCTCAATTCCACCAAAGCCTTTCGCAAAAAAAGAAATATCTTGAGATCTTGTTTCATTTGCATTTGCAGAAATATCCCAATCGTTATCTTGAATTAAGAAAATGATTGGAAGTTGTTTAATTGCCGTCATTTGAAGAGCTTCAGAAACTTCGCCTTCGGTAAAAGATGCATCGCCCATAGAACATACGACAACAGGAGCATCTTCCCATGAATTGTATTCAACTAATTTCTGTTTTTCCTTGTATTGAATACCCATCGCGATTCCGGCTGTTGGGATTGCTTGCATTCCTGTTGCTGATGATTGATGGGGTATTTTCGGAAAGCCTTCTCGATTTAATGACGGATGCGAATAATAGGTTCTTCCACCAGAAAACGGATCCTCTTTTTTTGCAAATAGTTGAAGCATCAACTCGTAAGGACTGATGCCAATTCCTAATAGAATGCTATCATCACGATAATAAGGTGAAATCCAGTCATGAGGTTTTAATTGCATTCCAACAGCTAATTGGATGGCTTCGTGTCCGCGAGAAGTAGCATGCACATATTTTGCAGTAATTTCCTTGTGAACATCAAATTTTTCGGTCATTGTTTTGGCTGTGATCATGAGCTCATAAGCTCTTTCTAATATTGTTTTTTGAATACATGTTTTTTTTCTAAGCATTTCACAGATGACGCAGTCAAATATACGAATTCTAAATTACTGCAGACTCGAAAAAAAATTAAAATGACTGCAATTAGCTATTCAAATGATGGAATCTAATTACCGGATAGCTCGTTTATTTTGAAAAAATAAATAACATTGAATGAAACATTGAAACGAAATTCAAACAATAAAAATGGCAATTAATTGTAATTTAAATTACTAAAATTAAGCGTTTTAAGTTACCAACAGATTCACATGCTGTTGAATTACACTTCTAACCAAGTTTTCACAAGAATGATTTCTAATCCACTCCAAGGAGTTTTTTCTTAAAATTTCATACTCTTTGTCGCTAATAGTTGATAGTTTTTGCATTAAGTCTTCGTAATTAAAATACTCAATGCAATTTACTCGATGAATCAAACCATGCGGCGCACAATCGCTTGGCTTTTCACTCAACCTTTTGAAACAAATTACAGCTTGATTTGCCGCAATTTCATAATGTCTTAGGCAATCCCATCCACCGCGTTTAGTGGAAATACCGTATTTTGAATTCTGTAAATCTTTGTAGTAATCTTCTTCATTACTAAACGCATATTTTGATGTGCTTCCCTCAATACGTTGGCTAATCTCTTCATCCACGATATGCTTTCCGAATGTTTTTAGTTTTTCGGTTAATTCAGCTTTGATTTTGAAAGCAGGAATAGAGAAAGAAATAGGGTAAATTTTTGGCAGTGATATGAAGGAACACAAAAATTTCGGAATAAGCTTGTAAAATCGGTAGTAGTTTGTTCTTCTTGCTATTATTTCCCGTTTAAAGTAATTGAATCTCTTGTGTGGTTTTGGGTAAATCAAGGAATATGGGGCTTTCCACGGTGCTTTATAGTAAGGCCAAATTGCCGGTGTATCTTCTCCATCTAAAATAATGGTTTGTTTTTTGGTTAATCTTTTGTGCCATTTTAAATATAGTTCAGACTGTCGGTAAATATCACCAAAAATTACCAAATCAAACTCCTCTAAACTCATTGATGGATCATATTCTTGACATTCAGAAAAATCCCAAATTCCGTATAGCGTAAATCCAATGCCATGCATGTGATTTGGATCCTCATTTCTTGATTTATAAATAAATTTGTTGGCTGGAAATTCAAAAACTCTTTTCCCAAAAATTTCTTTTAATCCAATTAAAAAACTGTCCGATAAAAAGTCATTCTTTGGTGAATTGACAAACAGTATTTTTTGAAATTGATAGAATTCTTGCTTCATAAAAACTTAAAAATACAACTAATCGGACAATACAATTGATAATGCAAAAATCTTTGTTCATTTCTTTCTTTTCAAGTCAACTTTTTTTCTCAGGAAACAAATACCTTTGCTTACATTCAAATGCTATGCAAATTATTTTAGATCATCGTCAAATCGACCAAAAAATTACTCGTCTTGGACACCAAATTCTCGAAAATTGTTTTGAAGAACAGACTATTTTCATTGGGGGAATTGTTGGAAATGGTTCCATTTTAGCAAAGAAATTAGCAGAAATTATCCGAGCGAATTCCGACATTGAAGTGGTTTATTTTGAAATTGAAGTGAACAAGGATGAACCTTGGAATCAGCCGATTCAATTGAGCATTGATCAAAAGACTTTGAAAAAAGGATATATCATTTTGGTTGATGATGTGGTGAACTCTGGAAAAACGATGCAATACGCCCTGATGAAATTCTTGGAACAGGCAACGAAAGCAATTAAAACGGTTGCCCTGGTTGACCGTCAGCATCGTCGTTATCCGATAAAGACTGATTTTATTGGTTTACGTTTGTCGACAACACTCAAAGACCGCATCGAGATTGAAATGAAATCTACTGAGATGAAAGCGTATTTGGTTTAAACTAAAAAAATCGAATTGAATGAAACGAATTACCGAATCCAGCTCGAATTACAACGACCTTGAAAAAATGTCAACCAATGATTTATTGCGAAAAATCAATCGCGAAGATCAAACTGTTTCATTGGCAGTTGAGAAAGAGATTCCTGCAATTGATGCATTTGTTGAAGCTTGTTACGAGCGAATGATAAATGGTGGAAGGCTCTTTTACATGGGAGCGGGAACGAGCGGAAGACTTGGAATTGTTGATGCGAGCGAATGTCCACCAACGTTTGGAATTGAGCATGGAATTGTTGTTGGAATTATCGCTGGAGGAGACAAGGCTATTCGCCGCGCGGTAGAATTCGCAGAAGATGATCGGGAACAAGGTTGGAAAGATTTATTGGAATACAACATCAATGCAAACGATACGGTTGTTGGAATTGCTGCTTCTGGAACCACGCCCTACGTTTTGGGTGCTTTGGAAAAAGCCAAATCGGAAGAAATTTTGACTGGTGGAATTTCATGCAATCCGGATTCTCCTCTTGCCAATCTTGCTGATTTTCCAATGACGCCAGTTGTTGGGCCTGAATTTGTAACAGGAAGCACACGTATGAAATCAGGAACTGCACAAAAGCTTGTTTTGAATATGATTTCCACTTCGTTGATGATCAAATTAGGTCGCGTTAAAGGAAATAAAATGGTAGACATGCAATTGAGTAACAATAAATTAGTTGACCGTGGAACTCGAATGGTCGCAGATGAATTAAGAATTGATTACGATTTAGCCGCTGAGCTGCTTCAAAAAAATGGTTCTGTTCGCAAGGCGGTAGATTACTATAAAAGTATTAATAAATGACACAATTTGATCCGAACGGTGTTGGAATTGCCAATGGTAATATTTTTGGATTTCCATACACAGAGAACGAGGCTGATATCGTAATTATTCCAATTCCCTGGGATGCGACAGCTTCTTACGGAAAAGGAACAAGTAATGGTCCACAAGCGATTTTGGATGCTTCAACCCAATTGGATTTCTATCATCCTGAACTGGAAAGGGCGTACGATACAAAAGTATTTATGGCTCCGATTTCAAAGGAATGGAAAGAAATAAACGACATTTGTTGTGAAAAAGGGCTGCGATACATTCATTTTTTGGAAGAAAACGGAGAAGAATTGGCTTTGGAAAAATTCCAATCGGATGTAAATGAAATCAATGAAGCGCACGAAGCTCTGAGACAGAATTTAAAGGAACGTAGTCTTGAATTGTTAAAACAAGGAAAAATGGTTGCCGTTTTAGGTGGTGAACACTCAACTCCGCTAGGATTGATTGAAGCCTTGAACGAAACCTATTCCGATTTTGGAATACTGCAAATTGATGCGCATGCAGATTTGCGAGATGCTTATGAAGGTTTTCAGCAATCACACGCAAGTATAATGTTCAACGTAATTAAGTATTGTTCTAACATGTCGAAATTAGTTCAAGTAGGAATTCGAGATGTTTCGGAGCGAGAAGTTCAACTTTCAGAACAGCACGATCGCGTGAAAACTTTTTATGACTGGAATTTGAAGAATGAATCCTATGTTGGAAAAACATGGGCTCAACAAGTGGATGAAATCATCGCATCGCTGCCAAAAAATGTTTATATCTCTTTTGATATTGATGGTTTGAAACCCGAATTGTGTCCAAATACCGGAACACCTGTTGCAGGAGGTTTTGAATTGCAGGAAATCAGTTATTTGTTTTTCAAATTAGTTGAATCAGGTCGAAAAATTATCGGTTTTGATTTAAACGAAGTTGCTCCAGGTCTGAAAGGAGATTGGGACGCGAATGTCGGTGCTCGAGCGCTTTGGCAGTTGGTTTGTGCAAGTGCTAAATGTAAGACAATTAAATAAACACCTTTCGACTAAATGTGTAAACTGATAGATTGAAAATAAATCAAACTATTAGGGTTAATGGACAAAATAGTGCCTAAAAACCTCTGAAAGTATTATTGATATTAACTTGCAGCCATTTATTACTTATGACTAAAAAAACTGCTTTTACTGTGGTTGTAAAATATTGACCAAAAAAGG
>JBIKSL010000059.1:0-2913 GCA_044348645.1 Crocinitomicaceae bacterium
CACGTGGTAAGATGGCGCGTTATATTTCGGAAAATTCAAATTGCCATTTCGAAAAATTCAAACTATATAACCTAGATGGATATTCCTTCGATGATAAATTATCATCTGAAAAACAATGGGTATTCGTTCGTTAAAGTGATAAATCGGGACTTTGTTCCAAAATATCCCAGGTGTGGTCTGCTAATAACTTGACACTTGCCATAAAAAGCAATTCTTTTCCGGAACGACCCCATTGATTTGGTCCGATTAAAGAAAGTAAATATGTTCCTTGAGCTTTTTTGTATAAATGATAATCATGATTTATAAAGGGTTCAAATCTTATTTCTGCTTGATAAATAAATTCAGAGATTTTCTTACGATCATTTAGTTTCTTGGCTTGTTCTGCCAATAATTTCATTTGTTCGTAAATTTGATTGAGCTGCATATCCGTTTGATATTCCATCGCATTCAAAGCTCTGCTTTTCAATTTTCCTTGATCCTCTGGTTTGATTAAAGCACTGCCTGAATGATGCGCATATTCCAATGAATGAGGATTTTGAGTAATTTTTTCAGGATCAATTGGATTAATAAATTCATTTTGATTTTCCACTGAGACTTATTTTGAGAGTTAGATAAATAGCTTAGGTTATGAGTGTGACAAAAAACAATAGTTAAACGCCAACCTTTCCAAAAATGTTCATTGCTTGAAACAATATTTTATGCAAAATAAATCAATTTAAGACATACTCAAAAACCAACGAATCCTTCAACGAGTCTGAAAAAAGATGATACTTTGCTGACAATCGAATAATAATTAGCGTTTCCATAATCCAGATGCTCGTTTTTTCGAGAAAACATCTCTAAAACCTTGTGCTATAAATGAAAATTGTGAAAGCATATAAGACCGTTGCAAGGAAATCATGTTGTTAACATATTGATTGTTAATTAGTTGCGTGTATTTTAAGCTTAATTATCCGTTATTTTGATTAATTTTAATCATGAAAAATGAGCAAAAATTAGGTTTCGCAGATTTTATGGTTGAGAAACGAAAAATCAAACAAGAATTTTTCAATCAAGTAAATACCATTGTTGATTGGCGACCCATTTCCAATATTATCAATAAACATTATCAAAAAGGTGAAAGTGCAGTAGGTCGACCGTCATATGATGGTCTGGTTTTGTTCAAGATGGCTCTATTGCAGACTTGGTATGGCTTGAGCGATTACGAAGTAGAAGATCGCGTAAATGATAGTATTTCTTTTGGACGTTTTGTGGGAATAAGTTTAGACGATTCAGTTCCGGATCATAGTGTTTTGAGCCGTTTTAGAACAGAGATGACTCAAAAAAATGTGTATGATAAATTGTTTAAAGCCATGAATAAACAACTTGAAAAGCATAAAATAATCGTTAAAACAGGAGCTATCGTAGATGCAAGTATTGTTGATTCCCCGCTTAAACCCAAAGGTCAAACAACTTTTGAAATTGAAAATGATCGATCAGAAGAAGAACGGAGTGATGAAGACAAGAATAATGAAAACACACATCACTCAACAGTTACCAAAACCCAGAAAGGAGCTGATCCCGAAGGACGATGGATTAAAAAGTCGGGAGTAACAAGATTTGGTTACAAGAAACACACTGTTACCGATGAAGAGGGGTTGATTTTGGGAATTTTAACTACACCAGCCAACGTGAATGAAATCAGCAATCTGGAAGAAGTCTTGGATACTGCTGATTTGCCAGAAGGCATTCATTTAAATGCAGACAAAGGATACGCATCGGCTAAAAATGAAGAGCTTCTTGAAGCAAGGAAAATTAAAAGCAGAATATTGCACCGAGCTAGAAAAGGAAAGCCACTCACTGAAAGAGAAAAATTACGCAACAAATTAATTGGAAAAACCCGCTTCAAAATAGAACGAACATTTGGAAGTATTAAGCGGTGGTTCAACTCAACACACACTAGGTATAAAGGAATGGCTAAAACGCATACTCAAAACCTGATCGAAGCAATCGCCTATAATCTGTATCGAGCACCTGGGATAGTTGCGTCCAATTCATTCAAAATGTCAAAATAGGGGTTGAAAAGGGTCAGAATATGACCTTTTGGAATAGAAAAATTGAAATAATGATCAGAAATTGAATTTATTTGACAGAATTTTAGTTATTCAAATGAAATAATAGAAAGTGGAGTATTTTGCAACGGTCTTAGTATGTAAATCATGGTGTTTTCTTGTCAAACAAATGTGGCTTGAAATTTTGAATCCAAATCTTTACTTTTGCTCAAAATTAGTCTATGGGAAGAGCATTTGAATATCGTCGTGCGGCAAAGGAAAAACGTTGGGATAAAATGTCCAAAATGTTTCCAAAACTTGGTAAAGCAATCACTATGGCTGCCAAGGAAGGAGGAATGGATCCTACAACGAACGCCAAGCTCAGAACCGCAATTCAAAATGCGAAAGCAGAGAATATGCCCAAAGACAACATCGAATCAGCAATTAAACGCGCCGCTCAAAAAGATATAGCTTCATTTACCGAAGTCAATTATGAAGGAAAGGGTCCTCACGGTGTATTGGTTTATGTTGAATGTGCTACCGACAATCCTACTCGAACAGTAGCCAATGTCAAGTCTTACTTTAATAAGGCTGGTGGCTCCGTAGTACCTAACGGTTCTATGGAATTTATGTTTTCCAGAAAAAGCGTTTTTGAGATGAACAAATCCGATGCCATTGATGTGGAAGAATTGGAGTTGGAGCTCATTGATGCCGGCTGTGAAGAAATTGAAGTTTCTGAAGATCAAATCGTTGTCTATGGAGATTATACCGCCTTTGGTTCGCTAGCAAAAGCTTTGGAAGACAAGCAAATTGAAGTTCAAAAATCTAGCTTGAAAAGAATCCCAACTTCCCCAGTTGAATTTACAGAAGAGCAACTTATTGA
>JBIKSL010000004.1:0-109213 GCA_044348645.1 Crocinitomicaceae bacterium
AAACGGGATTTGCTGACTTTGCAATTTCGTTTTGCGAGGATTTGTTTTCAGTCTGAGTTTCATTTTCATTTACAACTGATTTATCTGATGAAACAGGATTTGCTGACTTTGCAATTTCATTTTGCGAAGATTTGTTTTCAGTCTGCGTTGAATTTTCATTCACAGCTGATTTGTCCGATGAAACGGGATTTGCTGACTTTGCAATTTCGTTTTGCGAGGATTTGTTTTCAGTCTGAGTTTCATTTTCATTTACAACTGATTTATCTGATGAAACAGGATTTGCTGACTTTGCAATTTCATTTTGCGAAGATTTGTTTTCAGTCTGCGTTGAATTTTCATTCACAGCTGATTTATCCGATGAAACAGGATTTGCTGACTTTGCAATTTCATTTTGCGAGGATTTGATTTCAGACTGAGTTTCATTCTCATTCACAACTGATTTGTCTGATGAAACTGGATTTGCTGATTTAGACACTTCATTGGAACCAAGTTTATTGAAATTTTCATTTATTTCATTCAAACGATTTTCCGAAAGTTGAATCTGCTCGAATAATTTGTCTTTTTCTGAATCAGATAAATTATCTCGTATTTTTTGTTTTAGCTCGGATTGGTATTTTTCTTCACGAACTTTGAGTGATGAATAACGTTCTTTTTCATCCTCAATTTTTTCTAGGGCTACGATATCATTTTGATAATTATTTTCAATGGAATCAATCATTCCCAATTCCTGTTCTAAAATTTCATCGGCCAAACTGAGTGCATCTATTTCAAAATTTTGAATTAGTTTATTGGTTGAAAAAGTTGATTTTTGCTCCGCTCTAGCATCTATTTTTTGAATTAGCTCCTTATTTTCAGCAATTGCAGATTGAGTTAGCTTAATAATTTTTAGCTGGTAGTTAGCTTCATTTAGTAATTCTTCAGTTAAGTTTCGATTTTGAGTCAGTTCTTTAATTTTTGATTGAACAAGTTCTTGTTGTTTCTTATTTTTATCTGTTTTTACAATTTGTTCCTGAACCTTAATTTCAGAATTTAGATTCGCGATTTGGGCGTTATAATTGGCAATTTTTTCAGCTACAACCTTTTCTTGTTGAAGAAGGGAGTTTTCTTTTTGTTGGACTAGTTTTTCCTTATCTCCCAGATTTCCATCCAATAAATGTTTGATTTTTTCTTTGTTTTCAGAAACAATGGATTCAATACTCTTATCATTGGAATTTAGCAATTGGTCGTTTATTTGAGTGCTAATTTTCTTTATTTCAGTATAATTATCTCTGGAAATCCATCTATTCTTAACAATGGCATCAATCTCATGAGATAAAACCAAATTTTGTTTTTTTATCTTTTGAATATTCCGATCTATTGTTCGGATTTCTGAATTGATTTTATTCTTTTCGGAAGAATTTTTAGCGTTAGTAAATTCATTATTGAGTGATTCTTTCTTCGTTTTTAGCGTTGAGATTTCATTTTGATTTTGTTCAAGTTGTTGAACTAATTCTTCTTGAAACTTTAGGTTTTTCTCAATATCTAATTCAACATCAAGCAAATCATCCATTAATTGTTCAATTGCTTTGGAGCTGTCGGAATCAGAGTATCCCAGATCTTTGAGAGTATTTTTATTTAAAGGTTGAATATTGGTAATTAATGAACCTGAATTCACCTGTAAGTTGGCTGTCTCCTTTAATTTCCTTAGAGAAAGTTGAGGAGTTAAATTGTCTTGATCTACCAATCGAGTAATAATTTCAACATTCTCTTTGGTGCCTTTCATAGAATAAATTATTTTTTGTTCTAATTTATTGGCATCATTTGTTGTGGGTATTTCTACTTGTTTCTCAAATTCAATTAACGATCCTGAAACCTTAACTTTGAAAGTGTAGACACCAGCTTTTGGAATGGCAAGTAAATAATTTCCTTCACTGTCTGAATAATACGGTCCGAAACGTTCATTTGAGAAAGCACTGATTAGATCAATTTGAACATTTTTATTCATTGGATCAACTTGATCAGCGAGCTTCCCAGGAATTGTAATCATTGGAATTGTACTGTCAGAAAGTTCAATTAAAAAAACCTCTACCTTATTCAATTCACCATTTCGATTGGACGCGAAATAAGCATTTTTTGAAGGTAAATCTGGAACTAAAAAAAGATCGTCATTGGGAGAGCAAAAGGGAAAATTTAGATTTTTTCTATCGGATGCAGAACTCTCAGAAAGATTAAAATTAACTTTAAAAAGGTCAAATCCTCCAATCGAATTATGGCCATCTGATGAGAAGTAAAGAATACCGTTTTGCTCATCGAAAAATGGAAAATCTTCATCGCCAAGTGAATTTACTTCGGATCCTAATCTGATTGGTTCGTCCCATTCGTTTTTTTCATTTTTCATTTGGACGTAAATATCCTTTCCTGTTCGAGCCTCCAATCCATAAGAAGCGAAAAATCGATACTTCATTCCCCTAAAAGAAGCAATAAGCGGTTTGTAGTTCTTTTTCGAATTTTGCTTGCTGAAAAGTTCATCAATAGGAATGAAACTAATTGCCGAATTGGACAATTTATAGGTTTGGTAGAAGTCTCTTCTATTTGCAGAATAGCGATTTAATGTTTTGACACTTCCTATATTTTTTAATTGATTTTGAGCGTTTACACAGTATTTAATTTCTTTATCCGCCCCTAAATCAAGATCTTTTTTACCTAACAGACTTTTATATTTTTCAAACGATTTAATGGCATTTTGAAAGTCATAATTATGTTGATAAATTTTACCTCTATAAAAATAGCTGTCAACGGGAGGTTCATACATATTTAGAATTAAATCGTAGAATTTTGCAGCTTTATTAATTTCGCTTGTATTGTAAAGACAAGTTGCATATTTGTAGTTGAAATCTATATTTTTAGGGTCTTTTGATAACAGCTGACGATATTCATTCAGTGCGCTGTTAAAATCCCCTGATTGAAAAGCACTATTTGCCTTTTTTATCAACGGAGCGTCATTCTGTGCTAGGAATGGAACTTTTAAAAGCACAGCGCAAAAGATAAAGAATAATAAAAAAAGTTTATTTGTCGCTAACAATTTTTCAAGAATAGTTCTGTGTAAATACTGCTAATATTACGCCTTCCTCTTTAAAAGGTTCATTTTATTTTCCTCACCACGAAGCAGTCTCGCGATATTCTTTCGGTGAGCGACAATTACTAGAGTTGATAAAATAATCGTAAATACGATCATGATTCGAGCGTCTTCACCAACAACGTAATAACTAACGATTGGAAACATGAGTGATGTGCATATAGCGCCCAACGAAACAAATCGCGATAGAATGAACACAATTAGAAAGATGAGTAAGCAAATCAAGGCTGCTAAAGGATTAATACCAAAAACGATTCCCAAAGATGTTGCGACGCCTTTACCTCCTCTAAAATCTGCGAAAATTGGAAAAACGTGTCCGAAAACAGCAGAAAATGAAGTGGTAAGTTGTAGAATAAGTTGTTCATCCTTGTATCCTAGAAAAAATGAATTGAAAAATAAGGGTAATGTCGAAGCCAAGGTTCCTTTGATCACATCAATAATGAGAACTAACCAACCTATTTTTTTACCGAGAACTCGAAAAGTATTCGTTGCACCAGAATTCTTACTTCCATGCTCACGAATATCTATTCCGTAAAAACGTTTACCCAACCAATAAGCCGTTGGAATTGAACCTATTAAATATCCTACTATTGATAAAACTACTAATAACATGAATCATTTTAAAAGAAAAAAACCTCTAAACTTCGAAAGTAAATTTAACGCATTACTTTCTTGAATAACATCAAATTTAAAACTTTTTGTTTTTCGTTTATCGGATTTGATGTCAGTAATGCTTTTTGAGAAGATTTCATCTGTTGAGTAAAATCCTAATTCTCCAGATTTTTTATCCATTGAATAGAACATAAAATAATTTTTTTCAATTGGTGTCGAAAAGTGCCAATAAAAACTTTGTCCGGATTCATCTGAAAAAGTTTGATTGAAAAACATTTGTAAATCAACCATTTTCATAATTGGATTTCCATAAACACTAATTAAACCAACTTTCTTATTCCGCGCGATAAATCCTTTTTCAGTTTTTTTCATTCCCGACTTAGATTTACCTACAGTTTCAAGTTTGAGTCCCGCCAAAACAAAAGTTTGACTAATTCCATCGGGCAATTTTCTCAACTTATCTTCATCGTAATCTTTGAAAATACCATCCGTCCTTTTTTCTCCTAACCATTTATTGAAATTGTATCTTAGCTCAAAGTCAGGTCTCTTCAAATCGAGTTCTTCGAATTCAGAAATCACTTTTAGATTATTACCGAGACTTTCAATTACGTCTTTGGAAACAGGCATCGAAATTCGAGCATTCATAGCAATTTCAGTTTTTAAATCCTCCGTATTATATTCAATTTTACCAAAACCATCAATTGTAACCTCCCCATAATTTATTCCTAAATTAATTTCTCCCAGACCAGTAAGTATGCATGAACCGAGATGAAGTTTGAGTATATTAGAGAGTGAATCCTTTTTATTTAATCGATTTTTTGAACCTATTTGAAATTCATTCGCTTTTTCGTTAAACTGAATGTACCCGTTTGAATAAAATAAATGAGGATCATTAACGCTTCCCATTTTGGAAAGAAATGCTGGGTAAACCTGTAAACTGTCATTTTTCGGAGAATCACGCCATAGAAATCCAGCAGCTAATGGTTCATTTTTCGCATTAACAACTTTATCAGCAATTGGAATTTGAATGTTATTAACATCAATAGTATCTTTAAATTTCATCCAAGATCGATCATATTTGCACTTGTGATTTAATCTTGTGTACCCGTCAAGCAATAAACCTTTTTTATTTGAGTAAACATCAATGGAGCCAAAGTAATCAAATTCATCACTCAACTTAAAGTTATTTCGCTCATAAATATCGCCCTTTGCTAAAGTAAAGCTGTTCTCAAATTTAATAGACTTCATCTGAATGTTAGTGCTTTTTCCATTCTTATCAAGATAAGGATAGGTGCAAACTCCTTCAAAATTGTTTCTTCCAAAGATTCGAATATTCGCATTGGTGAATCGATGAAAAGAGTCGATATCGTTAGCTATAATTTTGGCATTTTTTAATGGGTCAAAAACGGCTTTCTTTCGAATTACTAGCTTGCTACTATCAGGGAAAATACGTGCATCACCTACTTCAACAAATTCAACTTTTTCACAAAAAATAGTTTGTTGTTTTAAATCATATTTAGCATTTAAGGATTTGAATTGCAACGTGTCTTGATCTTTGTTCAAGGAGAAAAAATTATTTTTAATCAGCCCAGCGTTGCTTTCGAAATTGGTTTCTCCTTTCTTGTCTTTTTCAAGGTCTATTGACTGTTTGTCCATGAACCAAGTAAATCGATCCATTTGACAATAAAATTCATTTGGAGGAAACTTAATTCGTTTCGTTCCACTGGAATTAAATTCACCTTTTCTATCTTTGAATGAAACATACGCTTTCAAGCTATCTGATTGAATTGACAATGGATTTTCGCCTCGTTCGTAAAAGCGGTTACGCAAGTAGAATGAGCACAAATCTGAACTAAACTCCACATCCTTGAATGAAAATTTTTCAGATTTTAAGGTCGCATCCTGCAAATCTAGACTGCCTCTTCCGATTATTCCAGTTTTTCGAATTCTTAAATCCCCAATCAAGTATGCTTCTTGATCGAACATTTCTAAGGGTGTTTCGCGATAAGACGATACTTTTAATAAATCATTAAGAGGTTGGTAACAAATATATGCTTGGTCTGATTTAACGCTTGGAAACTTCACACCCTCAGAAATTTGTTTATTTACAAACTTTGCTAAACCAATTGTAGAGTCGGGCATGAATGTTAATTTATTTGAAACAAAGTTTGCATGAATAAAATCTACATTTCCTGCTCCCTGAAGTCCGTTTCCAGATAAATAAATTTTGTTTTTATACTTAGTAGCTGTTCCATAAAATGGATATCCGGTTTCAGGAGCGTTCGTAATAAATCCGAATGAATAATCATTCATGATAATTAACTTTTCTTTCAAATCCGGAAAAATACCTCCTGAAACCAAATGTCCAGAAAGTTCAAAACTCTTTTCATTGAAATTATCTAAACTGTCAATTTGAAATGGAATCAATTCATAATAAAATCGCAAACTATCATATGCTCCGTAAACGATGTCCTTAGAGTTGTAGTAAACATAGGCTTCACCGATGGATTTCACTAGAGGAAATTGACTGTTTTTTCCAATTTTACCCGATCTATTCGATGAATAATCTATCTGAACTTCTCCTTTGAAATGACTTATTGAACTTATCATTGGGATTGTTTCTCCCGAATTGGCATCTTCAGGATTAAGCGGATTGACTCGGAAAAAGACATAATCCGAGGAGGGAATTTGAATTTTAAACTCATCGTAGTTAAATTTCGCCCATTGAGTATGTGCTTCAAATTTCCCTGAAACAAGCCAACCTGAAAAAATTATATCCCTATTTTTTTCAAGTGTAACATAGGAAGAATCGATTATTAATTCCGTTCTTTGAGCCTGAGAAAGTAACACAGATTCAACTTCATTTATTCTAATTATGTTTTTACTGACATCAATTATGGCAAAAGCCATTTGTTTTGATCTACGAATACTAATTTGCTCCAAATAACCACCCTCATTGATGTTTTCCTGAGAAACTTTTATAGGGCGCAAATCCGAAATGAGTTGAATGATATCGAAATCTAATTCACTAGAATTAGCACCATCGTAGTTTAAAAGCTTTTCTTGAATAACAATAGTTTTATTTTGGCTATTGAATTGAATGAATCCATCGCTTGCCATATCAACGGCGAGTATTTCTGCATTGATAACTGATTGACTCAGTGAATTCGCGAAATCAGAGATCTTCATTTGTTTTTTGCCGTTTTCTTTCACTTTTTTTGCAATCAGAGTAAATGGATGAGTATTCCCCATTCCTTTGTATTTCTGATATAATTTTTTATCGAAGTAATTGATGGATTCAATCTTTGCAATTCGTTGTTCACTTGCTGTACCTATTTCATAAGTGAAGTATGGAAGAGGTGAATTCATATTCCAATTCAATAAAGGAGCCTGAATATTTATTTTGAAATATGAATCGAAATAAGGCAAGTAATCATTTCCTTTTCCGATAGCCGAAATGCTTAGTAACTTTTTTTTCAAGTCGAGATTAACGTATGTTGCAGGATGAAACAGTGAGTCACCATTTTTGTAGATCATTTTTATTTTTGCTTCACGAGTTATAACCCTTTGAGGATCCATCTCAAAATTAACAGCAGAAATTTGAAACAGAACATCGTCTTTGTATTTCAAAAGAATTTTTGCAGGATTTTCTATAGTTCCACGACCAATAAACTCCTCACCCTCAAGTGTAAAACCACCGTCGTAATCCATATTTTCATTCAAGTCCGCTATTTTAAGCCGTTTTTCAAATGAATTGAACTTAGGTGATTTTTCGCCTTCTCCCAACTCAAGGACAGTTTTATCTTCTAATCTACCTAAAATAGGTGAAGAGAAGTATGGTGTGGTGAGTTCGACAGTATCAACTCTTAGTTGAGCTGAATTCATTTCAAATTTATAGCCTCGAACGTTTGCAAAAGTTTTGGACTTATCAAACTTTACCTTTTCCCAAGTTATTGTTCCATTTCGTCCTTCCCATTTGTTTTTGAATACATCGAAAACTCCGG
Organism: Crocinitomicaceae bacterium; assembly: GCA_044348645.1. GTDB lineage: Bacteria > Bacteroidota > Bacteroidia > Flavobacteriales_D > Crocinitomicaceae > UBA952. The sequence continues at coordinate 7,732 of JBIKSL010000004.1, forward strand.
AAGTGTTGTAAACAGAAATACTATCGATGATTTCATTTTGACTAAAAACCCGACAAACTAAATTTCCATTTACGCATTGAATTGTTAACTTTTTATCGGTATTCCATGATAAATTTCCTTTTTCGAAAGACCAAAAGTAATCTCCTCGATTGCTGAGAACATTGAGTTTGTATAAGTTGACAGAGAATTCTAAAAAATAATTAAGTTGTTCATCCTTGTCTAAATAGGATTTTGCGATGTTTTGCCATTCTGTATTGAAATTAGTAGAGAATTTGCTTTCCGTTTGAAATAACCAACATTGCATGTATTGGAAAAGTTGTGGATAAATCGGGATATTTTTAGAAGAAAAGAAATTGCAAGACTCGACCATTTTTGAAAAATGAGAATCAGTAAATTTTGACGATTTGAGAATTTTGGGTAAATCTTTTCTGGCAAATTCCTGGGCACTAGCATCCTCCAAAATTTTTTGCCATTCTTTGGTGAATTTTTCTCTTTCATTTGTAAATTGTTGGGAAAATACGTTCTTGTTTTGTGTCAAAAAAATGATGAAAAAGATTACGATTACTCTATTCATTGAAATTAAATTTTGTAGAACTGAAGAATTGACCAGCCCTCATTATTTTTAGATATTTGAAACTCAAAGCTGTTTTCTTCAGCACATTTTTTGATTTCATTGTCATCACTCGTAAAAAACCCACTTAACAAAAGGTTTCCATTTGATTTTATCAGTTTCGAATAATAAGGAAGTTGATTTTTCAAAACATTTTTATTGATATTGGCCAAAATAATGTCGTATACTTCATCCACTTGATCAATATCGCCGAGCAAACTTGTGATTTTTGAACAATTATTTTTTTGTGCATTTTCGGCACAATTTTCAACTGACCAAGGTTCGATATCAAATGCTTTTATTGCTTTAGAACCTAATTTTTCAGCTAAAATTGCCAGTATTCCTGTTCCCGAACCCATATCCAAAACAACTTTATCATTGAAATTCAAGTCAAACATAGATTTGCACATCAAATAAGTTGTTTGGTGATGTCCGGTTCCGAAAGACATTTTTGGTTCAATAATAATTGTTGCGCCTGTAAATTCATTCTTTTGATGGAAAGGTGCTATTATTTGGAGTTTATCGTCTATAAAAACCGGTTCAAACTGAGATTCCCAAACTGCATTCCAATTTTGTTGGGGGATTCTATTTATTTGATACGAAAAAACAATTTCTTCACTTGAATTGAGTTCTTGAATTAATTCATTAAACGCTCTACCGTCGAAATTTACTTCAGAAATATAGGCTCTTAAAATAGGTTTTTCCTCCTGAAAACTCTCAAATTCCATTTCAGATAAATAAGCCACAAAAACTTCATTCCAAGGATTGAATGGAGATAAGTTAAGTTCAACTTCAATGTAATTCATACAATGCATTAAAAATTTCCTTGAACGAATGACTTTTTAATGAAGCACCGCCTATCAAACCACCATCAACATTGTCGCAAGCAAATATTTCATTCGCATTCTTTTCGTTACAACTTCCCCCGTATAATATAGAAAGTGAATCTGAAACTTGTAGTCCAATTTCATTTCCGACACTATGTCTGATGAACGCATGCATTTCTTCAGCTTGCTTCGTTGACGCAGTTAAACCAGTTCCAATCGCCCATATCGGCTCATAAGCAATAGCGATTTGATTCCAATAACTTGCGGGTACATGAAGCAAAGAGGTTCTCAGTTGATTCAATACAAATTCGAAATGTTGATTTTTGTCTCGAACTTCCAAGGTTTCTCCGCAACAAAAGATGATATCAAAATCATTTGAAATAGCCGCATCGACTTTCTTTTTCAAAAGTTCATCAGTTTCTTGGAATAATTGTCTGCGTTCGGAATGACCAATTAAGGCATGACTGACTCCGCAACTTTTTAACTGAGACAATGAAATTTCTCCCGTGAACGCGCCTGATTTTTCAAAGTAAAAGTTTTGTGCTCCAACATGAACGTTTCCATACTTCGATAATTCACTCAAATATAGTGACGGAGCATAAATCTGAACATTCTGATTATGTGAAAATTGAGAAATTTGTTTGTACAATTCTATCGCTTCTTCGCGAAGCAAATTCATTTTCCAATTAGCGGCAAGTATTTTTTTTCGCATTTACTAATGTAATGCTTTTTTGCTTGCGTGAAATCCTTATTGAACGATTTTTTTAAACTCTTCTTTATTGAATTTGTCCTTATCTATTCCGCTGTAGAATTTCTGAATGTTTCCGTTCCAGAGATAAGCAACTCCTGGAGTATCTCGTCCATTTCCCATAGTCTGCCAAAACTCAATTATATCCATTACATAATGAGGATATTCAGCTCCAGCAAACTTGAAGAAAGCTGGAATTTCTTCCGGACCTTCATCCATGAAAATAACATAAATATCCGGGAAATTTGGATTCGCTCTTTTGAGTTCAGTTAATTCCTTGGCTGTTGCCATACAGTGCTCGCAAGTTGGCGCAAAGAAACACAACACTTTTTTACCCTCATCTATTTTTGGAAACAATTTCGCAAATCCCGATTTTTTCTTTTTCGGACCCAAAACTTTGGTTTGAGTATTTTTTGAAGTATCTCTGACAACAACTTTTTCTTGGGTTTCTACCTTTGATACGGTATCAGAGGTTACTTCTTTAATTTCGATCGTTTCTTCAATTACAGGAATCGATTTTTGTTTATCCTGTTGTGACTTCATCGGAATCATTAAAAACAAAGTAGCAATGCATGCTAGTGTCAACGAACCGACAGAGACCATGCTATTTCTGGATTTTAAAACGTCTTTAAATTTTGAATAAAGTACAATTAACAAACCTATTGAAATCAAATTCTTAATTAGCGCTTGAAGTGGAGTCATTGGCAACAAACTACCAAAACAACCACAATTTCCTTTGTTTCCACTTGTTAGAATTTCAATTGTAAGATGAACACAAAAGAAAGCTATCATCAAAATAGTTGAAGGGATTACAATTTTTTTAAGGTTGAAAGGCAAAAGAATCAAAAATCCAAGTGAAAATTCAATTCCAATTAAAAATCGAGATAAAAAAGCTGAAAATTCACGACCAAATCCCAATGGATACAATTGCGTAAATTCAAACTTTGAAATACTATACAGCATGGATGGATCAGGATAAATCTTTCCGAAAGCCGAGACGAGAAAAAGTGTCGAAATCAAAATTCGAATGATCCAAGCCAAGTAAATTTTCCATGAGTTTTTTGAATTATCAGAATCAAGAATTATTTCTTTTGTCATACCTTATTTTTTTTTCGAAAATTAGAAAAATTCAAATAATCATTACAAACATTTAACAAAGCATTAACAATCCCCATTAAGGTGAATTAATGCAAAAACAGAATAATTCAGCATATCAAAATAATTTCCCTCTACTCCTTCACTAACCAAGGTTTTCCCTTTATTATCCTCAATTTGCTTTATCCTCAAAACCTTAGTCAAAATAAGATCCGTCAACGAACTAACTCGCATATCCCTCCAGGCTTCGCCATAATCGTGATTTTTACGCTCCATCAATTTGAAAGCTTCTGTTTCGATCTCCTTGTAAAGATTCAAAGCATTTTCCGTAGTTAAATTATCATTAAAGTCGCTCGAAAATCGCATTTGAATAATAGCCATGATACAATAATTTATTATAGCTTGAAATGCGTCTTCAAAGGACTCACCCACTTTATTTTCCCCTGTTTCTTGAATCGTTCGAATTCGTTGCGCTTTGATGAATATTTGATCAGTTAAAGAACTTGGTCGAAGGATACGCCAAGATGTTCCATAATCAAACGACTTTTTTTCAAAAATCACTCGACAACTATTCATTACATTTGCATATTGGGAAGAAGTCTTATTCATAATTTTCATTCATGGCAAATTTACACGATTTAACTCAAAACAAGTCCATTCTAATAAAAGGAAAATTAATTGATTTGAATCAACCAAAAATAATGGGTATTCTGAATGTAACACCCGATTCATTTTACGAAGAAAGCAGAAGTTTAGACATTTCGGATATTATTAATCGCGTTCAAAAAATGATTGAAAATGGCGCAGACATCATTGATATTGGCGGGATTTCTACTCGACCGGGTGCCTCCGAAATAAATTATAAAGATGAAATTAAACGAATTGAACTTCCACTAAAAACGATTCGAAAGGAATTTCCAGAAGCAGTAATTTCGCTCGACACGTATCACGCTAAAACAGCTGCACTTGGATTGGAAAATGGGGTTGATATCGTAAATGATGTCTCAGGAGGACAAATTGATGCTGATATTCATGATGTTGTAGCCAAGTATAAAGTTCCTTACGTGTTAACACATAGTTATGGTATGGCCGACAGTAAATCCCCTGAAGATTCAAATATTCCCATTATTCAACAACTGATAACTTATTTTTCTGAAAGAATAAATACGCTTCACAATAAGGGAATTCATGATGTAATTATTGATCCAGGTTTTGGATTTGGGAAAACCATTCAACAGAACTTTGAAATAATTTCCAATTTTGAATTATTGAAAATCCTAGAAAAACCTATTTTAGTTGGCGTATCAAGAAAATCAATGATCTATAAAAAGCTCCAGTTATCACCTGAAAACTCCTTGATTGGAACAGTGGCACTTAATTCTATTTTAATCGAAAAAGGAGCCTCAATTTTCAGGGTACACGATGTTTATGAAATGAACCAAATTAGAAATCTAATTGATATGAATTGACATTAATTATGTTAATTGAAACTTTTTTAATTACTTTCGTAAATTGTTAAGAAATCAATAGGCATGAGAAAAATTATTGCTTTATCGTTTTTTGTTAATTCACTTTTTGTTTTAGCTCAGAAGCCAACTGCAAGTTTTACAATTTCGGCAAGTTCATTATGCGCTGGTGAATGTTTGGAGGTAACCAATACTTCCTCTGAGAACTCACTCACCTTTCAGTGGACTTTTTCAGGTGGAACACCTTCCACTTTTTCTGGAGAAAACCCAGGTCCAATTTGTTTTCCTAAAAATGGCACATACACCATACAACTTGTAACGGGAAACACGTTTGGTATTGATTCAACCAAGTTAACCGTAAATATTAGTCAAATACCAGTTATTCAATCAACTTTAACAGATACAATAACAGATACGCTAACCAAAGGTCCGGCAGATGATATTCTAATATGGAAAAAAGTTCAAGATACAGCAATTTGCATGTTTGATCAAGCTTACATGTGGGTAAAAGGATATCCGAGTGGAGGATCTTTGGAGGTTTTTGAAAGCGGTATAGAGTCAAATAGTATTCCTTACGTTGATTTTATTAGCTCCCAGCTTAATACGAAGAATAATCCTAAATCGTCTCCATTACCAGATTCCTTAAACAATAACATACTATCAGTTAATCCATTTTATTCTACATGGTATGTGTTTCGATATACTTTAAATGGTTGCCAAACCAAAGACAGTCTTTATGTTGAAGTTCCATGTTTCAATGATTCGGTCAAAATAGTTTTACCAAACTCATTTTCTCCAAATGGCGATGGTGAAAACGATCATTTTCGACTATTAACGAATGTTGATTCTGATAATAATTTTTTGAACAATCAAAAAGGAGGTTTTTTTGAGGGCGGAGCAATAATTGAAGTTGATTTTCGAATCTTTGATCGTTATGGTCAATTAGTATTTCGAACGACCAATCCTCACGAAGGCTGGGACGGCACTTGTAACGGAAAACCTGTAAATACAGCAACTTACACTTATTTTGTTAATTATCGTCGAATTGATGGTCGATCAGAGGAACTCAAAGGAAATGTAACCTTATTTAGATAGAAATTATGAAGAAGTTAATACTACTCTTTCTTTCAATTAGCACTTTTTCGATTGCTCAGCATGATAAAAATTTGAGTATTTGGTATCAGTCTCCTGTTTTGTACAACCCGGGAGCTTTATCTACTGGAGAAGAGGATTTTAGTTTGACAACTAATTTCCGGAGTCAATGGTTGACCATTCCTCAACCTGGTATTGGTATGCGAACGAATACGCTAAATGCTGAATTTAAGATTCAAGACGGCTCGATGGGAAATAATTTTGGCATAGGCATCAATGCTTTGAATGAGGAAACAGGTGATGCAAAGTTGATGACCACAAGCATTTCAATCCCTATAAACTATACCATAAATTTGGATCGAAAAAACAAACTTTCAGTTGGTATTTCACCTGGATTCTTTCAACAAAGCGTTAATCGCCCATCTCAAACTTGGGAAAGTGATTGGAATGGTAATGGGTTTTTTCCAAATAAAAATACAGAGTTAGGTTTAAATAATTCTTACAGCTCAATTGATTTAGGTATAGGAACTTTTTATCAACGAACTTTTAAAAACAAAACTCGAATTTTTGGAGGACTAGCATTTAATCATTTGACGAGACAAAAAATTAATTTTTCTTTCGGTGGGGATCGAATTTACATTAATTCTGTTGTTTCAGCTGGAGCAGATATCACTACAAGAAATAAAAATCTGCGAATTCATCCAAATTTCCTGTATTTTAGATCTGGTCCAGGATATAATTTAATGGCCGGAATATCTTTGGAACATTTATTAAGAGAAGGTTCTGAAATAACTACTTTGAATAAAACAGTTTGCGTTAATTATGGGTTTTATTATCGTTACAAGGATGCAATATCGACAACAATCGGTTTTAAACTTAAGGGAGTAAGGCTTGGTATTGCATTTGACACGAATATCAGTTATTTGAGTCAAGCAACAAATAGTATCGGTGCCATAGAAGTTTACTTTAAAACCATGCATTTATACAAAAACAGAAAGTCTAGTTCAAAAGGAAAGATAAAAAAACTGAGATAGACTTATTTCAATGAACTTACCCGTTTAGGTATTTTTAAATTCGCAGGTGATAATTGAATTGGATTTTATTCCAACAAATAGTAGGAGATAATTTTAGAGATTCAATAATCCGAGAGCAATTTTCATTCTAATAACCTTTTTGGCAGACGAAATTACTTTCTCCTTAAAATCATTGTTCGTTCTATATAAATTCAACAACTCGCTGTGTGCTTTTTTTGCGTCTAATGGCATTAAAACTATATCGCAACCAGCATTTACGGCTTTAGATGTTGCATTTGGAACATTAACAACTCCCCCCATGTTCATTGCATCAGTTACAATTAATCCCCTGAATCCTAAACTGTCTTTTAGTAATTTTGATACAATTTTCTCGGAGCAAGTTGAAGGAAGACCTTTTGTGTCGTAATTTTTATTGTTTTGAACGGCAATATGCGCAACCATGATGGACAATACTCCATTCGCAATTAGCTTTGGATAATTTCCGATTTCTTTCATTTCTCCATCAATGACTTGTAAAGCTTTATGTGTGTCTCCTGAAACAAGTCCATGACCAGGAAAATGTTTGGCGGTTGCGATGATGTTGTTTTTTTGCGTGGCCTGAATGAACGCATCTGACCATGGAATTATATTCTCAGGAATTGCGCCGAAACTTCTAAAACCAACAGTTTTATTTGGAGACATATCAACGACTGGGGAGAAATTATAGTTTATTCCGATATCTTTTAAATCTTTTGAAATGGTTTCAGCAACGGTCAAAACTTCGTCTATACTTTTTAGTTCGTTAGCTTTTTTAACCACTGTTGACCCTGCAATTTTGCGATTAACCAAGCTCGGTTCAGCATCAGCACTATACAAGAAAGGTAAATTTCCAATTGATTTATTTACTTTTTCGAAATCTTTAATCCACTTGGTAAATTCGTCTTTTGTTCCATTTAGCATCAAAACTCCACCGATAATTCGTTCTTTTATATGTTGATCAATTGTTTCTTTGGTTTGCCCCAATCTACCAACTGCTGGCATAATTAATTGCGCAACAATAGCCGTGTCGTCGAGTTGAGAAAAAACGTAGTTTACCTCGTTATCCAATTCTTCATTATTACTCAAGAAATCAATTAGCTGAAATTTAGTTTTTACTTTGGGTTGATTTTGTTGTAATTTGGCAACTTTTTTTTCTGAAGATTGTGCGCAACTATGAAATAAAAATGCACAAACAAATAGTGTATTGATATATCCTTTCATTTTTTCATTATTTTACCATAAAATTAATGGTAAGTATATAGAACTATCATTTGCACGTGTTGATTTTACGAACAATATGAATGTCAATAACGAAGTAATTTAATAATTAACGTGGTTTAACTTCTGTTTAAAAATAAGTTTGTTAATATCTAAAAAATGTTCTCATCGAAGTTCAAACAAATCTTTGACACCTACAATCCGATCAACCGTAAATCCTTCGGCATATTTCATTCCTGCAGGACGACCTAGCGTCATCATTCTGCCTTTTAAGAAATCAAAAAATTCTTCTCCCGAAATGGGTGTGTTTGGTTCCGTACTCTCAGGATTATAGAATTGCGTTTTGTAGGCTTTAATGACTTCGATTTTTTTGTCCATAAATTCAGAAACATCCACCACAAAATTCGGCTGAATGAAATAATCTTGAATGTAATGCAGGACGAGTCTCGGACGAAAAGCTTCCTGTGGTCGTCCTTCCCATTCCGTTTCAATTTTTCGGAGTCCGGATAAATAGCAAGCATCCGCAACCAGTTTCGCAGCACGTCCATGATCAGGATGGCGATCCAAAATACTATTTGCAAGAACGATTTCCGGTTGAAAACGACGAATTTGTTGAATGATTAAGCGTTTGTTCTCTTCTGTATGTTCAAAGAATCCATCTTTCATTCTTAAGTTTTCTCTCGCTGATAAGCTCAGTAATTTTCCTGCTAATTCTGCTTCCTCGTAGCGAGTCTGGACGGTTCCTCTTGTTCCAAGTTCACCTTCTGTTAGATCGATGATTCCAACTGATTTTCCTTCGCTGATGTATTTCAATAGCGTTCCCGCTGCAGATATTTCTACATCATCTGGGTGAGCCGCAAAAGCAAGGATGTTTAGTTTCATTTTTTTTTGATCTTATGATTTTAGACGTTATGACTTTAGGATTTAAGACTATCGGACAAATGACGTTGTGACAAACGACTTACTTTCCCCAAAATTCTACATTCTAAATTCTAAATTCTACGTTCTTAACTCTCAACTCTAGCATAGCTCTCAACACTTGGACACGAACAAATCAAATTACGATCTCCGAACGCATTGTCAACACGACGAACCGGAACCCAGTACTTGAAGTTCTTCAAATAACCAACCGGATAAGCAGCCTCTTGCGGAGAATACGGATAATTCCAGTTTTTATTGATAATGCAATTAGCCGTATGCGGTGCGTTTTTCAATAAATTATTTTCATTGTCTGCATGACCATTTTCAATTTCTCGGATTTCATTGCGAATGCTAATCATCGCTTCAATGAAACGATCTAATTCTTCTTTATCTTCCGATTCCGTTGGCTCAATCATCAAGGTTCCTGCAACCGGAAAAGATACCGTTGGTGCATGAAACCCATAATCAATTAATCGTTTCGCGATATCAGCAACCTCAACATCAGCCGTTTTCTTAAAATCACGACAGTCTAAAATCATTTCGTGCGCAACTGTAGCATTTTTACCAGTGTAAAGAATATCGTAATGTCCTTTCAACGAAGCCGCAATGTAATTTGCATTCAATATCGCGTTTTCAGTTGATTCACGAAGCCCTTTGGCTCCAAGCATTTTGATATATCCGTATGAAATCAAAAGAATCAATGCGCTTCCGTATGGTGCAGCAGAAATGGCATGGATTGCTTTTTCACCTCCCGTCTTTACCAAAGCACTTCCTGGTAAGAAAGGAGCAAGGTGCGCGGCAACGCCAATTGGACCCATTCCAGGGCCTCCCCCGCCATGCGGAATAGCGAACGTTTTGTGTAAATTCAAGTGACAAACATCCGCACCAATATTTCCAGGGTTTGTTAGGCCAACCTGTGCATTCATATTAGCTCCATCCATGTATACTTGTCCACCATTTTCGTGGATGATTGACGTAATTTCTTTGATTCCTTCTTCAAATACTCCGTGCGTTGAAGGATAAGTTACCATCAAACCACCCAATGAATCTTTCAAATCCGCAGCCACTTTTCTTAATTCCTCGATATCGATGTTTCCATTTTCGTCACAACCCGTCACAACGACTTCGAAACCAGCCATAACAGCGGATGCAGGATTTGTTCCGTGTGCAGAGGAAGGAATAATCATTTTATTGCGGTGGAAATCTCCTCTCGATTCGTGATACGCTTTGATAACCATTAGACCAGCATACTCACCTTGAGCACCAGAATTCGGTTGCAAGGAAACAGCCGCAAAACCAGTGCTTTCACAAAGATCTTTTTCCAATTGCTCAAACATCTCGTAATATCCCAATGCTTGTTCTTTCGGTGCAAAAGGATGCATGTTCGCAAACTGTGGATTTGTAATGGGAATCAATTCACTTGCTGCGTTTAATTTCATGGTGCATGATCCAAGCGGAATCATGCTGTGAACCAAGGATAAATCTTTGTTTTCTAAACCTTTCAGATAACGCATCATCTTCGATTCGGAATGATATTTATTGAAAACGGTATGCGTCAAAATAGCATCATCACGAAGAAAATCAACAGAAATTGATGCGTTGGATAAAGTGTCAACCTGAATCGCTTCAAAAACAGAAAGAATCGTATTCACATCTTCCAACGTATGTGGTTCACCAAAACTAATTGTCAGTTCTTGGTCGTTTAAATAATTGAAATTTAAACCGTGATTTTCAGCTTTTAAACGAATTGATTTTACATCTACTCCTTTGATCCAAAGTGTATCAAAATAATTATCAGAGCCCAAATGGATTCCTTTCGACTTCAATTCTTTTGCAGCGGTTGATGCCAACTCGTGAACGTGTTCTGCAATAGCACGAATGCCTTGAGGCCCATGATAAACGGCATACATACTGGCCATAACAGCTAAAAGCGCTTGCGCAGTACAAATATTGGAAGTCGCTTTGTCTCGTTTGATGTGTTGTTCTCTTGTTTGCAATGCCATTCGAAGCGCCATGTTTTCATCAGCGTCTTTAGAAACTCCGATAATTCTCCCTGGCATGTTCCGTTTGTAATCTTCTTTTGCAGCAAAAAACGCTGCGTGAGGACCGCCATAACCCATTGGAACACCAAAGCGTTGAGATGATCCAAGAACAACATCAGCACCCAATGAACCCGGTGACTTCAATAACACCAAAGATAAAATATCAGCAGCAACAGCAACTTGAACATTTGATTCCTTCATTCTTGAAATAAACGAACCGATATTGGTCACAACTCCTTTTGAATCTGGATATTGAATAAGCGCCCCGAAAAATTGATTGTCTGGATTAAAGCTTTCAGAATCACCAATCGTCAATTCAATTCCCAAATTTTTTGCTCTTCCTTGAACCACGTCGATTGTTTGAGGAAAACATGTGTTAGAAACAAAAAACTTATTTTTTCCTTCTTTAATATCATTTCTCGAACGTGAATTGTAAAACATGATCATCGCTTCGGCAGCAGCAGTGGCTTCGTCGAGTAAAGAAGCATTCGCCAACTCCATTCCCGTTAAGTCCAAAATCATTGTTTGAAAATTCAGTAAAGCTTCCAATCGGCCTTGCGAAATCTCCGCTTGATAAGGCGTATAAGCCGTGTACCATCCTGGATTTTCAAGCACGTTTCGTAAAATCACCGAAGGAACGATGGTTTCGTTGTAACCCCTTCCAATGAACGACTTAAACACTTTATTTTTCAAACCTAACTCAGCAACGTGTTTCAAATATTCTTGCTCAGACATCGCCTCAGAAATATTCAACTCACCCTTCAATCTTATGTGAGGTGGAATTGTCTTATCAACTAATTCAGAAATGGAGGAGATTCCAATTTTTTGAAGCATCTCAGACTGTTCTGAAGAATTCGAGCCAATATGGCGACTGGAAAAAGCGTTCATGAAGAGATTTTGGATACAAATATACGGGTTCAAATGTGAATAAAAAGGTTTTTTTATCGTTTGATTAACTATTACAGATTCTCGAAAGTTTCATTTTTCATCAAGATAAAACAATTATTTTAAGAACATAATTAGGTTTTTTTGTGATTTCTGAAAGTTAATTTTTGATTCATTTAACAGGTTTATTGTTGACAATAATCCCATTTCAGTATGCTCTATTATTTTTTCTAATGTTTGATTCGAATTACATTTATACTAAGGCGAACTTGATTTAACTCGGGCTAAAGTTTCTGTTTGAAAAATAAAACCTATATATTTGAAATTTAATGTACAAATAATGAAAAATTTATTTCTTCTTACAATTATTCTGAACATATTTGCGTTTAAAAATTTAAATGCTCAGTCTTGTACGGCTGGTTCAAATTTTGCTGATTCATCATTTGGTGTTTGGCCGAGTGCGATTGAAAATTTACCTCCTGGGAAATTAAACGAATATTATTCTACTATTTTAAATTTTAAAGCACCAGAAGATGCAAGTACAGTGGGTGGTCCTGCAGGTGCCACAATTCAATCATTTAAAATTGACAGTGTTGGAGGATTGCCTCCGGGCTTAACTTATGTCTGTAACAAAAGTAATTGCAACTATTTAGGTGGTGATAATGGATGTGCGAATGTTTATGGAACACCTTCGAAATTGGGCAGTTATCCTGTTACGATTTACATTACAGCTATTTTAATTTTGAATCCTCAGTTTCCATCATTCACTATACCCTACCAACAACCTTTTCCAGGATATACTATTGAAATCGGACATGCAGAAAATATAGAACAAACTATTTCTCTAATTAAAGTTTATCCAAATCCGGCAGGCACCGTTTTGAATATTGATGGAATTACAAACTCTAACAATGTTCAAATCATGAATATTGAAGGTAAAGTATTGATTTCCAAAGAAATTCAAGATAAATCGACACTTAAACTGGATATTTCCTCCTTAAATAGAGGTGTGTATTTTGTGAGTTCAACTCATTCTAGGGGTCTTGAAAAGATTAGATTTTATAAAGAATAGTATCGGATTGTATTCATGCAGCCCTGATTATTTTCGAATTGTCAAATCGTTTTACAACTAAACTATTGAAAATACCATTTTACTTGTTTGTTGATTTTCCCAATCATAGTAAAGGAAAATTGAGTTTATGAATGTGAGTTGTATAAAATTCATCTCAACGATTTCTTCAATTAAAATTATTGAGCTTGACTGTACAATGATCTGAAACGATTACTATCTTTGTGTAAATGCCATTAAACATTTTATACCTTTCCTACGACGGTATGACTGATCCATTAGGACAATCTCAAGTTTTACCATATTTAGTAGGATTGACAAAAAAAGGATTTCGCTTTCATTTGATTAGTTTTGAGAAACCTGATAAATTTTTAAAATTTCGAGACACTATTCAAACAATCTGTGATAACAATGAAATTATTTGGCATCCGCTTTCTTACACGAAAAGACCGCCATTACTTTCTACACTTTGGGACGTCAGGCGTATGCGAAAGAAAGCCTATAAACTACATAACACTTTCAATTTCAGTATAATACATTGCAGAAGTTATCTCTCCGCAATGATTGGTCAAAAAATGCAAAGAAAATGGAATGTTAAGTTTCTGTTTGATATGCGTGGATTTTGGGCAGATGAGCGAATTGATGGAGGTATTTGGAGTTTGAAAAATCCCGTTTTTAATTTAGTTTATCATTTCTTCAAACGGAAAGAGAGACAGTTTTTCTTGGAATCGGAATATATGGTTTCCTTAACATACAATGGTAAAGATGAAATCATTTCATGGCAAGGTTTTGAGCATTTGAGAAATAAAATAGAAGTAATTCCTTGTTGTGCTGATTTGGATAAGTTCAATCCTGAAAAAATTGATTTATTGAAAAGAAACGCTTTAAAAACTGAATTGAATTTGAGTGATATTGATTTTGTTCTTGGTTATGTTGGTTCTATCGGAACTTGGTACATGCTCAATGAAATGCTTGCTTTTTTCAAGGTACTTTTAACTTCCAAACCAAACGCGATCTTTTTATTTGTTTCAGGGGAAAATCCTGAGACCATTTTTTCGAAAGCAATTGAAATGGGTATTCAAAAAGAAAATATCCGGGTTAAATCGGTTTTTCATCATGAAGTTGCTACTTGCATTTCACTTTTTACAGCTTCCATTTTCTTTATTCGCCCAACTTATTCAAAAAAAGCATCTTCCCCCACAAAACAAGGAGAGTTAATGGCAATGGGTGTCCCTGTCATCTGCAACAGTGGAGTTGGGGATACTGAACGCATCGTTCGAGAATTTCATTCAGGAATTGTAATTGATGAATTTAACGAGAAATCTTTTGAGCTTGCTGACTTGAATTTCACGAACTTTGATCGCGAGAAAACCATGCAAGGAGCTTCCGCATTTTATGGGCTAAATGTTGGCATTGATCGATATTACAAAGTTTATCAAAAACTAATTGGGTAAATGAAAAAAAAGAAAATTCTGTTCATTGCACCCTATCCCTTTAATGAAGCTCCTTCTCAACGGTTTCGTTTTGAGCAGTATTTCAATTTTCTAAATGAAAATAATTTCGAAATTGTTTTTTCACCTTTTTTGGATCATAAGACATGGAAAACACTTTATTCTGAAGGTAAGGTTTTTCGAAAAATGTTAGGAGTACTAAAGAGTTTCTTGAAACGATTTGTTCTACTATTTACATTGTACAGATATGATTTTATATTTATTCATCGAGAAGCTTCACACATTGGACCACCAATTTTTGAGTTTTTGATTTCAAAAATATTTAGAAAGAAATACAATTATGATTTTGATGACGCCATCTGGTTGCCAAATTATAGTGAGTCAAATGCTCGTTTTCATAGATTGAAAGCTTATTGGAAAGTTCGTTATTGCATCAAATGGGCAGGGAGTGTAACCGCTGGCAACGACTATCTAGCAAATTACGCAAAAAAATATAACACTAATGTTCAGGTTATCCCAACAACTATTGATACTCAATATCATCACAACGCTCAAACGGATTACCAAGAGGAAAAATTGGTGATTGGCTGGACAGGAACTCACACAACGATGCGTTATTTGGATTATATTGTCCCGGTATTAAAGGACTTAGAGCAAAAATATGATTTTGAATTTTTGGTTATTTCCAATGAAGCGCCAACATATCATCTTAAATCTCTGCGTTTTTTAAAATGGAAAAGAGAGACCGAAATTACCGATTTAGCGAAAATCTCCATTGGTGTTATGCCTTTGGAAATGGATATTTGGTCAGAAGGGAAATGTGGATTTAAAGGGTTGCAATATATGGCGCTTGGCATTCCTGCATTGATGTCACCAGTGGGTGTTAACGCTCAAATTGTAACACATTCTGTAAACGGGTTTTTACCAATTAAATTAGAAGATTGGAAAAATCAATTGGAATTATTATTGAAGGACAGAGAATTAAGAATGAAAATTGGAGAGGCTGGCAAAAAAACAATTAAGGAGCGCTATTCAGTGCTCTCCAATCAGTCAAAGTATTTAAACTTGTTTCGATGAAGTTGATTTTTGCTACGAATAATCGTAATAAGGCTCTTGAGATTCAAAAATTATTACCGGAACATTTTCACGTATTGACACTTCCAGATATTGGTTTTCAAGATGAAATTCCAGAGAATGAATCGACAATTGAAGGTAATTCGTTGTACAAGGCGAAATGTATTTATAAAAAATTTAAAATGAACTGCTTTGCCGATGATACTGGTTTGGAAATTGAATCTTTAGCTGGCAGACCTGGTGTTCACTCAGCTAGGTATGCAGGAGAGGAAAGAAACTCGTTGACAAATATGAATCGTGTTCTTGAAGAGTTGAGAGGAGTTGAAAATCGAAATGCACGGTTTAAAACTGTAATCACGTTAATTATTGAAGGTGAGCAGCACATTTTTGAAGGAATTGTAAACGGACGAATCATCGATGAAAAAAGAGGAAAAAATGGTTTTGGCTATGATCCGATTTTTATTCCAGAAAATGAATCTAAAACCTTTGCTGAGATGGATTTAAGTGAAAAAAATAAGTTTAGTCATAGAGCTAAAGCGTTGAAAAAAATGATAGAGTTTTTGAGGCAATAGATGGGATTATTATCCAATAAATTTGATGTAAATTTCATCTTGATTACCAACTGAAAGTTCAACACAAAAGTTAATGAATTAGGGTTTATTTGCAATTGACCATTTTATCAATACCCTCATAAGTTCATTATTGCACAAAATTAAATTCACCACTAAGTTCTAGCATTTTTTGAATAACTTCTGGATTATCCCAGTTTTTTTCAATGTCTGTCATTTTCATGATTTGATCCATGATTTCATTTTGCATCTGACCTTGTTCATATGCTAAACTATAGCGAATATTACTAAAGGTGACTTGCGAGTATAGTGGCAACCACTTCGTCGGGTATAATTCACTGAATTTGGCTTCGATTTTCTTGCGCAATAAGAAAGATGGATCGGCAACATAGTCGCGCATTACATAATAATTTTCGAGAGATAAATCTTGAAGGGCGTCTCCATCTGGCTTTCTGGTTTCACTATATTCTTTGAATATTTTTTCCCAATCCTCATTATGTTTTTTCATTAACCCCCAGAGTACTGTACAGTCTTCAAATCCAGCGTTCATCCCTTGGCCATAAAAAGGTACGGTTGCATGTGCAGCGTCTCCCAACAGAGCAACTTTTCCCTTTATCCATGGATAGCAACGGATAATTGCTAAATTTGATAGTGGATGATCTTCCCATGCATCAGCTATTTCAGGCATCATTTGGAAGAAATCGGGGAATACTGTTTTAAAAAAATAATTTACTGCCTCTTTTGATTTTAATTTGTCAAAAGAAAACTCATCATTTTCATGTGGCATAAACAAAGTACAGGTAAATGACCCATCTTCATTTGCCAACGCAATGAGCATAAATCGCCCTCGAGGCCAAATGTGTAAAGCATTTTTATCCATTCTATAGCTTCCATCAGGATTTGCTGGTAATAAGATTTCTCGATAACCATCAGCTATATAATTTTGGCTGTATTGAAAACGATCGAGCTTTTGCAATGAGTTATATCGAACAGCAGAAAAAGCACCATCTGCGGCAAAAATCAAATCCGCTTGAATTTGGAATTCATCACCGCTTAACGAATTTTTGAGGAACACGATTCCTTTATTTACGTCAACATTTTTACATTCCGTATCGAAATGAATAGTTGCATTTCCATATTTTTGAGCAATATCAATCATTTTTGCATTGATTTTACCTCTGGAAACTGAAAAGATTGCCTCACCATCTTTACCATACTGTTGATAAGTAAGGTTACCTTGGAGATCATGCATCATTCGACCATACATTGGAATGGCAATCTCACGAATTTCATCTCCCACACCAACAGCATCCAACGCTGTCCATCCCCTAACGGATAAAGCCAAATTGATCGATTTCCCTGCGGATACTTCTGCTTTTCGAATATCTGGTCGTCTTTCATAAATAGTTACTTTATATCCGGCTTTCGATAAGTAAACAGCCCATAATGAGCCAACTAAACCCGCTCCAATAATTACAACTTCTTTCTTTCTATCCATTTATTTCTTCGTTACATCATGTATAAAACAAAAGTAACCAGAATGTTCGAAATGGTATTAGAAAAGCTCAATCATTGCAAAGCTTAACTTTGATTTTGCAGAGGATTTTAAATTAATTCCAATTGGTAAATTCGATACGTAAATTTCGAATGCCGAAGAGATCAAATTTCTGAGTTATAATTTCGAAACTGTATTCAGGTTTATAGAATTTTCAATAAATAGTTTGATTGAAAGTTAAAATCAACGAGAAATTTCCAAAATCTCAAATTTCATTATACCTCCTGGAGTAGTGATTTCAGCAATATCCCCTTTTGACTTACCCAATAATCCTTTTCCAATTGGAGAATTAACAGAGAGTTTTTGTTGTTTTATATCGGCTTCATTTTCAGCAACTAATGTCAATTGCATTTCAGAACCATTTGTGTGATTTTTCAATTTTACTTTCGATAAAATATATACTTTAGAATTATCCATACTCCGCTCGTCAATCAGGCGTGCATTGGCGATAATGGATTCCAATTTAGAAATTTTCATTTCTAAAATCCCTTGTGCCTCTTTAGCCGCATCATATTCAGCATTTTCCGATAAATCTCCTTTATCTCTAGCTTCAGCGATTTGTTCTGAAATTGCAGGTCTTTGAACTGTTTTTAAATCATGTAACTCATCTTTTAACTTTTGAAGACCTTCCGGGGTATAATAACTAATTTGTGACATATTATTACATTTTGTAAACGAAAACAAGAGAGCCAAAAAGACTCTCTTGCCATAACAAATATACTTAATTATTTTAAACTAATCGTTGCACCAACTGTGTGAATGATACCAAAAACTCCCGCGAGTCTGGCGCAGTATTCAAGACCAAGGGCGCTTTTGTTTTTACCAACAAGCGCGTCAATCGAAAAGCCGGCAGATGGACCAATGAGCGCGTTCGATCTGTTTTCGGCAGACAGCATATTCTTTTCGTAGGCATAACCAGCTCGAAAATTGAATGCCATGTTTTCGTTAGTCATTGTGTAGTCTAAACCGATACGATATTGATCATTCATGAATGAATTGGCGGTAAAACCAAGAGCTAAATTGAGTTTGTTATTTTGATTAAAAATAAAATCATATGAACCACCAATTAAGAGTAGAGATGGTAGTTCAAATGTTGCGGATCGTTGCTCTAAAGAGGCGACATAACCCGTAGAAAGATAAGTTATTTGTTGGGATAGCCCGTCGCCTTTAAACCGCATAACAGGCCCAACATTTTTTAAAGCAATAGCAAATTTAACTTGGTCATTATCGCCAGCGACGTATCGAATACCGGCGTCAATTCCAACACCATTTGCTTTCAAATTGGAAATACTTTGCGATATAACTTTAAAATTTATTCCACCATAAATGCTTTTTGAAAATGCCTTTGCATATCCGATATTGAATACGTTTGCTCGAGGTGAGAAAAACCCAATATTTCCCTCTGGATTTGCGACCGTAGTAATAGGAATATCTCCAAAGTTCATTGATTGAACACTAACGGCAATTACTGCGGATTCAGAAATTCGTTGGGCTATACCTGCAGAATTTAATCCTATTCCGGCATTTCCAAGCCAATTAGAATAATTAAACTTGATTTGCGTCTTATCTGTAAATGCCAAACCTGCAATATTCATGTAGGTTGCCTCTAGTCCATTTGTATTCGAATAGGCAGCATCAGAAAGAGCCGAGCTTCTTGCCCATGGATTAACGAGTAAATGAGAGGCACCAGCAGAACCAACACGATCCTCATTGCCTGCACTCACGTTTAATGAGGAAACTAAAATCAGCCCCATAGAAAATTTACGTGTTAATTTATTCATTCTTTTAACATTTATCATTCTTAAATTAGGTTGCTCTTTCAATTGGTTAAATATAAAAAAGCACTTCTTAAATTCCCTGTAAATCGACTTGTCTCATCCCCCCGAAAAACTTCAGAACTCTTGTACCGACATCCGGAACTTCAACGTATATCAAATAAACATCTCCTGCAACAGGAATAGCCTTATGATTCGTCAAATCCCAGTCCAAAGAAGTAACAGGACTATCTTTTTTAAATGTTCTTACCAGCTTTCCGCTAGTTGTGTAAATGCTAACCGTGCATTTTTCTGGTAGATTTGTGATTTTTACTTTTGTATCTAATCTGGTTCTTTCATATTCTGAAAAAGCATAATAAGGATTAGGAACAATGTTGATTAAATCCAAAACATCCTCTAAGGCTCTGCTTTGACCAACTTGAGTGGATATTTCATCCATCGACCATGAATACATCGGTTTTCCACCATTTTCACCGGTACAAACATAATTTTTATACTCCTTATTGATTCGAAGTTTTATGATCAAATCTGACGGAAGACCTTTAATAGGATCTATTTTATAACCATTGTTAGCCAAGGGATAAGTAATCCATGTTAGACTACCATAAAACTGTCTTCGAGCGGATGAACTTCCTCCTTCAACTTCTTTCAACTTAGCTAATATTTTATTGGTTTTATCGTTCTCAGCTTCAGAAGGTATATATGGCGGCATGTTGAATCCAAAACTAAAACCATTAATTGTCGCCTGATTACAACTAAACACATAGATTGGATGCATTCCACCCATCAAAGGAGTTTCTGTTTTACTCAATAAGCGATCTGTTGGATTCCACAACATATCAGATCCATTTTCACTTCCCAAAAAAGAATTTTCTCCAAACGCCATATATAGTCTTGCTCCTGTCTCAAGATCAACTGCATATCCGGGAAACCAACTCATTCCTGTTTCATAATTTTCCAAATCAGTTTGAGGAATTCCATTTTTGTCCAAACTGTAGCTTTTTCTTCGTCCTCCCGGTTCGGCACCACCAATGTTCAATGATTTTGTTCGTCCTAATTCAATAACTGGACATCGAGTCCATTTACTTTTATCAGATGTTAATACAATATCAACACTCGGAGCAAAACTTATAGAGGCAAAAGTTCTTTCTTTAGATGGACTTTTCGTATCGTAATAAACCAATGGCATAAAGTCAGCTTGATATCCCACAAGACGATGAGGAGCTATTGCACCTTCTGCAATCTTTTCAAACTTTTGATTAGGATCAGCGCCAATGTCATCCCTGTAATTTATCGGATTTGTATAACTTGAGGAACCTGGAGTCGAGTTGGTGTCGTTATAATCGCCAGATCGAATCCAGTTTGTTGGAAAAAATGCATCGTTGTCAAATACACCTGTCAACCAACGTTTGGATGAATCTGCGAGTATTACAGAGGCATCAATCATATCGGTTGATTTATCTTCCAAATTTCCAGGTTTATCAGGAAAAAAATAATTTGTCTGATGAATCTGAACGGATATTCCCCACTTTGGAATAATTTGCTCATTATCACTTGAAATAGTTCGCTCCGATTTCACGGAATCTAACAAGGCACCTCCCTTTTGAGTATATCGGTAAATCACCCAGTTGGCTGTATCAGCACTATTTCCTATTTTCGGAGCAACATAATCTATAAATTTACATTCAAAATATCCTGGTACTAAATTGAGTGGATCAACAACTTTGATTTGAATAGGACCCTTACCATAATCATAGGTCGGGTTTAACATTGAACCGTCTTTAAGAATTGTATTCAATGTAGCATCTGTAAATTCTAAAGCATGATTTCCGTTGCCATATCCATCCAAACGGGTAATTTGAGGAGAAGAGCCGTATTCAATGCGTTGAACAGTTCCTCCCGCCTCAGGTTTCGGGTTATGAGGTATTGCAGCGATTGGACTAATTGCTGTACCATCAAAATTCAGTCGAGATGAAATATAAGGAGTTTTCTGACCATCGAGTAAAAGAGGATCATTAGGATCATACTTCTTAAACTGATTGAAAGCGTATGCTATTGCGACATAGTAATAAGTTTTGTGATTAACCAAACGAGGTGTTTCCTGGGCAAATGCATCATCTGTAATTCGATATGAATGTTTAACTCCATCGTTTGCACCATCTACTTTTTCAACAGGAATTGAAAAGCCAAGAGATTCATCAAATTCAAAATTAATTATTCTGGCTATGCCGTTTTTAATGTCCGATTGAGCTACCAATCTCGCTTTACTTGGATCATTGATGTCCGCAACGGAAACATCGTTACTTTTTAATTGAAATATTTGATAGCCTTCAAATCGATATTTTCGGTCTACCGTAGGATCTGGTATATTAATTTCATCGATTTCCTCGTATGATTCCTTGTAGTTATTCGATGTTGAAGGATTTTCAAGTAAGATAATTAGCTCATTACTCAATTCCTGAATCGTCATTTTTGGCGCATCGGGAGGAGATAAAATCTTAAAACACGCATCAAACAGAGCTTGTGCTTTAGTATCAGCTCTCTTCATTGCTTCCACCGAGGCATAAGGACCACCTTGTGTAGCGCGACCATAAACGATACCAACCGTAATATTATTTATAGCCCCCGGTCTGAGTGTAAATGGCCCAGCAGATTGAACGAAACGACGATCTCCAGGATCATTTTTATTTGTTGACTCATCCCAACCTTTGGGAAATGTGGAACTCATGTCTGTTCCTCCGGTGGACCAATGCAGAGGATCCGATTCTCCGGGAAACATGTAATCAGATAACACAGAAGTTACACCTGTTGAACCTTGAAAGCCCATACCTCCGTAATACATTTCAGAACCATTTGCCCATTGACCTTCCATGAAGTTATAATATTCCGCTGCCGGTCCGGGATCATTGTAAGGATAAGCAGAGGTGGCAGTGTAGTAAGTAAATCTTCTCATTCCGAATCGCTCGTTGTCAATTATTCCATCGGAATAACCAATACCAATACCTTTGTAGACAATCCCTTTATTTAAGAGAGCGTCAACTACAGATGGTATAACATCCTTCTTCAAATTATCATCGTAATATGGCCCTGGATTATCAATACCGTCAGCATCCTGATAAGGACCTTCGAAGAAATCACAACCAATAGCTGGAGGATTTTCGCCATAACCTAAACGACCACCGTCACTTTTATCAATTTCTTTTCCATTGTACATATAACCTAAACCTCGAGAAACATCGCAACCTGCAAAATCATCCGCATAATTTCCAACGTCAGCATCCAAATATTGTGCAAAATAAGTATTAAAAAGGGTTTGAGTACCACGATTAATTAATTCGTAATTATAAAATGTCATCCGATTAATTTCATCATTGGTGGCAAAAGCAAAAGCTTGTGCTCGAATTTCCATACCAATTGGGTCTCCATTCGTTTCGGTATGGATATTTCCTTTATCGTTAAACACCCACCAATAAGTAATATCACCATATAAGGAAACACGTCTATCAATGCCACATTCGATATCATCTCTACCTAATATATCATCATACCACGGATGATCTCCATTGTCCGGATTATAATTTCCATCGCCATCCCGATCGTAAAACGGAGCTAAGAAATAATCTTGCCCCTTAGAAACGTCGCCATGAGCTGGCCAATTGTAAATTGAATTTAATTCAGAATTGGACGGTTCTTCAACATCCTCACAACCTTCAGTATTGAGTCCTGATTTACATTCCCACCAAAGATTAAACTTGATAACATCAGCCTTTCTAACGCTATCAAACCTATCATAAGCTAAACATTCATCGATGCTAATATTTGCTTCTCCGTAATCCCTTATAGCGTTATCTCCAACCGGATTGTTAGGGTTATAATTACCAGTGCCAGGAGTAACCGATAAGGGCCCAGGCCAGAAGTCATTACCCTGTCTAAATTTTAATGCAGCCAATTTCAACTGTCCGTTCACATCCGTTCCTCCCATCCATAAGGCACCCGCAAAAATTGCGAATCGATTACTTCCTTTGGGTACTTCGTATGCAGCAACGACAGCAGCACGATTTTGAAACATACTACCACCTTGTTCAATCAGAGCTTTCACATCATTAAACTGCATATACAGTTTGGCAGTTGCAGGTGCACAACTAGCTCCCTTTGGTTTGCTTGACGGTTTTAGAATTTTATCATTCGGACCATAATAAGCCATTAAATTTGTCGAAAATAAACTAATTCCAGCGCAAATTGCTAATAGTTGCTTTCTCATAATTTCATTGTTTAATGTATTAAAAGTCAAGTTTAAGTCCTAATCTAATTGTTCGTGGGGTACTAACGTTGAAAGGATTTTGAACTTTCATCATGTAAAAGTCTCTGAAAGATTGTTCATCAATTTGATTTTGAATGGATGCTTGAGACGCAGCAGCAGCAAGAAAGCCATCATCATCCCAATTTCCTGTAGCGCGATAAACATTAAGTATATTGAATTGATTAAATAGGTTAGTAACACGACAATAAACATTTAGGAAAACAGATTTCTTTTTGTTATCATTTTTACCGTATTGTAAGTTGATTGTTTTATCCAATTGTAAATCTAAGCGATATGCCCAAGGTAAGCGAGACCCATTTAAGGTACCATTAATACCAGCATTTAAATTACCAATTCCCTCATCTGTAATAAAAGTTTGAGATGAGTAAGGAGATCCAGAATAGATATTTGAAAAGATGTTTAATCCAGTATTTTCAAAAAGGTTTAATTTTCCAATTTTTGGACCGTTGTAATCAGCTCCTTCACCATATCGATAATCGAACGTTATTGCAAATGTATGACGCTGATCGAATGAATACGGAAATATATTTCGAAGGTTGGGTAATCCTGCTGTAACCAAAGCACTTGCCGAAGTAGCGTCAGAACCAGTTCCATCAGCAAACTGAAGCGTATAGTTTGCGGTCATTCTAATATTTCCTGTTTGTCGAAGATCGTAAGCCACTGTTAATCCTTTAACAGTTCCAAAATCACGATTCCCAAAGGTTTTATAAGTAGCTGGATATGCTTCGAAAACATTAATCAACTGCACATTATTTCGCTGTTCTCGATAGAATGCGGAAATTTTCAATGAAGATGTTCTTGACAAAACCTGCTGAAAACCAAGCTCATAATCTACTGTTGTTTCAGGCTTTAAATTAGGGTTATTTATTACTGAACTTCTTGACTGGATAAATTGATATTCAAATGGATCGAATCTGAATCCGGAAGTAGGTCGTTTCGTCAAAATGTCGTAGTGTGCAAAGAAAGAGGCTTCATCTGATATTGGGAATGAAAAGGCTATACGAGGCATGAAATTTACTTGAGGCTTATATTTTTCGAAAGACTCAGCTGTTGGAGATTGTAACGAAGGATTTACCAACCATGGTGCGATACCCGCTGAACCTCTTATAAGTTTTGGATCCTCAATGGGTGTCCCAACAGAATTATACCAAACATTTCCAGTTCGAAATCCGTTTATCGCAGTTGGATTGTTAACATCATTCACATATACGATATAGTCATTTCCAACACTTTCAGGAATATTTACCCATGAGTATTGTGATGGATTATCAACTTTCATTTGTCTAACTTCCCCCGCTGTTTTTGCGTTATAAAACAAATAAGGATCTTTCAAAACAGGTTGGTTGGCATCAAAAACGTCCACCCGCAAACCGACATTGAAGACAATATCTTTAAAAGCAAATTTATCCATTACATAACCCGCCATATATATTGGCTGAAAAGCTCCAACAAATCTTCGATAGTTACCATTTTGGTCAAATTCGTTAAAATATTTATTGATATCTGTAACTCCTCTTACTTTTTTACCTGTGTGATCAAATCCCCAGTACGAAACAAAGGAATTACCACTATTTAACAATTCATCCGGTGAGAACATATCAATTTGATATAGATTAGGGTCATAGGCATCGATATCAACGTAATCGCTTCCTGCCGGATTTAATCCTAATTTTTTTCTTAGATTATAATCAAAAAAAGGCTGATTGTCCAAAATAGCTTTCCCATTAACATCAAATTTTCCACCCTGACCTCCATATTCTCCAGAACCAGAAGAAAAAGCATAACCCGAATTCAAACGATCATAAGTTATTTTTTTGAACGATCCTGAATCAGAAACAACTCCACTGCTCAAATCTAATTCACGAATATGAAAGTTCGTTAACTGACGAGCTATTGACCAAATGGCAATAGGACCGTTTGTTTCACCTCCTGTAGTGGTGCCGGATGTCCAACCCCGATCAACGCGTTGCTCATATTCAAAACCTAATGAAATACTGTGATCACCAATAATAACCGAGCCTGCTCCAGTAACTCTAAACTGATCGTTTTCCGTTTTACCAAAATAATTGAACGGACTTCCGATATTGTTCCAAATTCCATATACACTAGAAGGAATATCTCCGTTTCTCAGAGCGTTACCCTGTTGAATTTGAAATAAATTCTCATACCGCCCAATTGGATTCCCTTTGTAGATGTTAAAATATTGTGTTGTAATGGCAGCAAGAGCCTCATTCGTATTTGAAGGAGTAAAGTCCACTTCAACCTCTTTGAATCCGTCGTGAACATAGGTTTGATTTACAGAGTTGTAAGAGTAGGAAGGTCTTCTTGTTGTGACAAATTTACCTACATGACCATAATTAAATATGTTATAGGAATGTTTTGGATCATAAACGTCGTCCAAAGATTTGGTATAATCAACCATTATATTATATAGAGCGGATTTAATTTTAGAACTACTACCCTCTCTATCAAAGTTAAAACGTTGAGTAAGTCTCCCAAAGAATCGATAGTCTAAAGACTTTGATGCCCCAAAGTTTTCAAAGTTGAGAAGTGAACCTGAATAGCTGTATCGATTGCCGTAATTATAATTCAATGAACCTCCAAATTGAATATTTACGGAAGGCCCTGTGTTAACATCAATTTTTGCCTGAGCAGAAAAAACAGTGCTTCGTGCATTCATTCGCCATGGAACTATTTCAAAATCATTTTTTCTTAAGAACAATGCATTATGAAAAGTTCCAAAACCGGAACCCGTTGGTCGTAAAGGATTATTAATAAGGCCTCTTCGAACTGAATCTTTTATACGATAACCTCCATCCTTTAAAGGTCGAGAATCTAATTCATCCGTGAAGTTAGCAGAAATAAGAAATCCAAGTCTTGGTTTAACCTTTGCTCCCGTTGAATCTTTTTGCATCCAAAGCGGACCTGAAAGCATTCCTTCAAACAAATTGTAACCATACTTATCGAGACCATATACCTTCCCGTCATAGCCAAGAGGATCCTTGCCTTTGAGGTAAATTCCTGATGAAACTACCTCTGCACTTCCAAAGTAGTTGGAGGCCGGCCCCCTTGTTGTAATAGCAATAACTCCACCTGTCACATCTCCATAGTTAGCAGGAACTCCTCCGGTAATAACGGAAACCTCTTCCAAAGCAGACTTTGGTAAGTTAGACGAACCACGAACCTTAATTCCATCAATAAAGTAATAGGTAGCATCTGATCTCGAACCTCTGACAGAGATTGCTCCGCTTCCTTCGTCTGAATTAACTCCGCCAACCGATTGAGCTATGGCAGCTGCAGAACGAACTGGCATTCTTGAGATATCTTGACGGGTCACTTTGGCACCAGATGCTCCGCCATCTTTGTCGATTAGTGGCACTTTGTATCGCACCACTTTAACTTCCGTTAAATCTTTTTCCTTTTCCGCACCCGAACTACCTGGCTTAGTCAGAACAATATTGTCCAGAAACGTAATGCGATCGGGTGAAATAGAAACTTCTTCTATCATGTAAGGTTGATATCCCTCTGCATTAGTGACTTTAACATTATATGTTCCCGGTTGAATCCCGTTGATCTGAAATTCACCGTTGGCATCAGTTTGAGCTCCACCTTTTGCTGCACTATTTTGAATGATTACAACCTTACTCATTCCGAGTGGAGTTCCACTTACAGCATCTTTAACCTTTCCTTTGAGAGTTCCTAACCCAGCCTGCGAAAAAACATAAAAGTTTGATAATAAGAGGCCTACAATTAATAGTTTAAATCTACCCACCATAAGAAAGTTTATAAAAATTGTCGAATTTTATATTTTTTTGAGCTTGTAAATATAGAAATTTTAGTTGGCAATATACGATTTGAAAAAAAATAACCATCGAAATGTCCCTACTTGAATAGAGTAAACTATAAATTAGAATAGAGTGATAAATACGTTTTGTTTCCGCGTAATTTCATCAAAGACTTGAAAAATAAAGTTATTTTTTTGATAAAAACTGAGTAATTAAACGAAGAAAATTTCACCTCTAACTTTTAAAGTTAATCTTATATTAATCATTTCTAAAAATAGAATTTAGTAATATCTGAAAACACATTGGTTCGGCGATTCGGCCAATTAAATTATATTGCTAAGTTCATTCGGATCCGCCACTCTTTAGGATAAAGATTATTGAAACGATTTCCAATATGTTTGATGAAACCTAAGGGTTGACTTTTAAATGTCACGAGATGAAATCCAACGGGTGAAATTAATTCAAACGTATCTCCATGCAAATACTTCAAAGCTTGTTTTTCGGTTAATTCAATGGGATACTCGTCATAAATTAAAGAAGGGTTAAGTGCCAACTCGATATCTGGAGCAAATCCTTTTTTGGTATTTTCACCCAATTTCACTCCAATCTTCATCCACTTAAGTTTTTGGGCGTTTTGACAATAAAATTCAAAAGATGATTGAGTAGAAGTATGAATTGACTCACCTTCATTCCAACAAAATGATTCATTCGAAGCATTAACAAAAGAACTAATTCCTTGAATTGATCTAATTTTTGTTGGGTAATTAAACTTGATTTTTGAATTTATATTAAGTGATTGTTTCTTCCTCAAAACGCAGCAATAAAATCCCTCAGATTTTGTAAATCCGGGTAAAAAATAAACTCCGTAACTTTTTGAGTCAGGAATCATGTTTTCAAACATAGGAATAGATACAACTTCACAATCAAATTTATTTAAAAACCAATCAATGTTGTTTTCGTTCTCTTCGGCATTAAAAGTACAGGTTGAATAAATGAGATAGCCATTTTCTTTCAGCGAACACCAAACATCTGAAACAATTCTTTTTTGTCGTGAACTGCATAGATTGACATTGTCTTCGCTCCATTCCAATCTTGACTTTTTGTCCTTTCGAAACATACCCTCTCCTGAACATGGAGCATCAATTAATATGATATCAAAAACTCCTTTCAAATTTGAAAAATCACTAGGATCATTATTTGAAACAAGACAATTAGAGAAACCTGTTTTGATCATATTTTCAGCAAGAATATTTGCTCTAGAACGAATAACCTCGTTACTAAGTAAAACGCCCTTGTTTTGCATTAATCCGGCAATCAACGTGCTTTTTCCACCGGGGGCGCCGCATAAGTCTAGAACAACAGGAGAATCGTATGACGAAATGGACTTAAAAACAGACTCAATATACATTGATCCTGCTTCCTGAGGATAATAGCATCCTGCGTGAAATAACGGGTCTAAAGTGAATTTTGGTCTTGTTTTTAAATAGTATCCGGTTTCACACCAAGGAACTTTATCTTCAAAATCTAGTTGAATTAATTCTTTAGGTTTAATTGGGTTTATTCTAATACTGACCGGACTATCTGATTCTAGTGCATTGATTAATACATCGTGATTCGGTAATTCACTTTTGACTCGTTCAATGAATCTATGGGGAAGCGAAGACATCAATCGGG
Source organism: Crocinitomicaceae bacterium (assembly GCA_044348645.1). Lineage (GTDB taxonomy): Bacteria > Bacteroidota > Bacteroidia > Flavobacteriales_D > Crocinitomicaceae > UBA952. Next base: position 36,961 of record JBIKSL010000004.1, read on the forward strand.
GTTATTTGAATTTGAGAAATGTTTTTTGGCATCATTCATGAAAAATCCAAATACTTCCTCAATTAACTTTTCTCTTTTTAGGAAGACTTCGGGAGCACTCACTAACTTATTCGGAAATGAAATACGTTTTGAAACACCCTCGCATGATTTTTCCAATCCGAAAAAAGTTGGATAATGATTGAGCCATTTTCGTTCTCTGAAAGCACCAATGAATTGCCTGAAATCTTCCGTTAAATCATTTTCTATTTCTGAATTATGAAGATAAAAATCCTCTAAAAATGATTCATAATCCATGAAGTGATGATATCCCCAACTTTTGGCCAGCAAGTGATCAAAAAATAAATCGACTGCAACACCGGCAACCTTCGGTAAGTCATGGTACAAGGATAACTTCAATTCCATTACATCTTTGTGACCATCAATAAACGTATCTATCGCACGATGAAGAATGATACCTTTTCGAATCTTTTCTGAATAATGACTAAAATTAGAACCTTTAACGAAGTCACCAAATAAGTTGGCAAGCATTAAATCCTTGTCGTTATTCGAAAAATAGAGATGTCCTAAAAAATTCATCAGTTAAAAAAAAGTCCCGCCGAAGCGAGACCAAAATTAGTATTCATCTTCATTGAAAAGAAAATCCTCTCGGGATGGATAATCGGGCCAAATCTCCTCGATGCTTTCATACATATCTCCCTCGTCTTCCAAATCTTGAAGATTTTCTACTACTTCTAATGGAGCACCTGTTCGAATGGCATAATCAATCAACTCTTCTTTAGTTGCCGGCCACGGTGCGTCTTCCAAATAGGATGCAAGTTCTAGTGTCCAATACATAGTTTAATAATTTAGGTTACGTATTTTTGGCAAAAGTAAAATTATTTTTATTTAAAGTAAGGTTTTTTTCATAATCGTACGAAAGATTTTGAGAAAAGTAAAATAACTTTCTATTTCTCAGTGAAATCCTTGTTTATTTCAATTGATAGTGAAACTGAGTGGATAAGTTGTTTTATTGAAAATTCATCTTCGGTGCTACTCCGTGTTAGCGGGCTAAATCCCTATTTTTTGACCGCTATTTCAACGAAAACAAAACTAATTGATTTCTAAAGCCGCAAAAGAAATCATTCCTTTCGAGACTAACAATTTTATCTGCTTTCAGCAAGATTCGTCCCAGTCATTTCCTTCGGCGCAGAGATTCCCATTCGATTCAAAATCGTTGGCGCCACATCAGCAAGAATTCCGGGTTGAAGTTTTACGGTTTTATCATTTGTCACTAACACCATTGGAACAGGGTTTAAACTGTGTGCTGTATTTGGACTTCCATCATCGTTCAAAGCAAAATCGGCATTTCCGTGATCTGCGATGACTAAGAATTCATAACCAAGTTCCTGGCCTATTGTTACAACATCCTTCAAACAACCATCAACCGTTTCCACTGCATTCACAATTGCCTCATAAACACCCGTATGTCCGACCATATCGGGATTAGCGAAATTCAGGCATATGAAATCAGGATGTTTGTTTTGCATAAATTCAACGATACGGTCACGTACTTCCAGAGCACTCATTTCAGGCTGTAAATCATAAGTCGCAACTTTCGGAGAATTGACTAAAATACGATCTTCTTTTTCGAAAACGGATTCTCTTCCGCCACTAAAGAAAAAAGTTACGTGTGGATATTTCTCAGTTTCCGCAATACGAACCTGTGTTTTACCTGCATTCGCAATAACCTCACCAATCGTATTGAACAAATTATCTTTTTCGAAGACAACCTGGATATTTTTGAAAGTCGCGTCGTAATTGGTCATCGAGCAATAATGCAAATTCAAAGGCTCCATTTGAAACTCTGGAAAGGCTTTTTGAGTTAATGTAATCGTTATTTCTCGTGGGCGATCGGTTCTGAAATTGAAACAAATCACCACATCTCCATTCTCAATTACTCCATTTGAATCTATGATACTTGGCTCGATGAATTCATCTGTAATTCCATTTTGATAGGATGATTCGATGGCTTTAACAGCAGAATTAAATTTAGTACCGACACTTTTCGTTAATAAATCGTATGCTTTTTTGACACGCTCCCAACGATTGTCACGATCCATAGAATAATAGCGACCTACAACAGATGCAACTTTTCCTGTAGAAATTTTTAGGTGGTTCTCAAGTTCTTGCATAAAACCTATTCCACTCTTTGGATCGCAATCACGACCATCTGTAAAAGCGTGAATAAAAACTTCATTCAAATCATGTGATTTTGCCATATCGCAAAGCGCATACAAATGTTCTTGAGAACTGTGAACACCACCCTTGGAAACAAGTCCAATGAAATGAATTTTACAACCACGCGATTTGGCCACCTGAAAAGCTTCATTCAAAACCACATTCTTTTGGAATTCACCGTCCCGAATTGCCTTGTTGATACGCGTAAGTTCCTGATAAACAATTCTTCCTGCCCCAATATTCAAATGTCCAACTTCCGAGTTTCCCATTTGACCGTCTGGAAGGCCAACATCTTCGCCACTCGTTTTTAGTGTCGAATTCGGGTACTTTTTCAATAGGGAATCCATGAATGGGGTGTTCGCATTTGCGATGGCATCTGATTTCGAGCCATTTCCAATTCCCCAACCATCTAAAATGATAAGGCCAAAACGATTTGTCATAATGGCAAAGTTACTTCAAAAATGCTGCCTTTGGGCGAATTATTTTTGCACACAATAGTGCCTTGATGCAACTGAACGAATTGCGAAACAATATACAATCCCAAGCCACTACCTTTATTTTGGCGTGTTTCTTCATTACCTGAACGGTAGAATTTTGAGAAGATCGATTGTTTATCATCTGCTGAAATTCCCGGTCCAAAATCACTGACGCCAAAAATGAATTTATCGTTTTCTATTTTACCAAAAACACCTATTTCTTCGGATGTCCCCGCATATTTTATAGCATTTTCAAGTAAATTCAGTAAAATGGTTTCCAACATAAACTCATCCGCTTGAATTTTTAAATTACTGTTCAGGTCTTTTTTTATTTGAGCCGTTGGAAAACGTTTTTTAATTCGATCTACAAGTTGATTGGTGAATTCGTTAAAATCAATTTCCGATTTAACTGGTGCTAATGCTTTGTTATCCAACCTAGATGCATTCAAAATATTGTCAATCAACAATTCCAGTCGTTCATTTTCTTCTAATGCTTTTGAAAGAAGTTCATCTCGCTTTTCAGATGGTAATTCTCTTTTAATAAGGGTTTGTAAAAATAGTTTTGTAGAGGCAATGGGAGTCTTCAACTCATGTGTAACCGAAAGCAAAAAATTTGATTGCCTTTGGGAAAGTGTTAGTTCCTTGCGAATAGACGAACTTATTTTGAACAATCCGAAAATAAGAAGTAATAGAAAAACAGAACCTTCACCAACTATCATCAATGTCTTTCGAAAAATCATGGATTCATTCTGGGCACTTTCTCTGCTCAATTGTATCAGATGAAATCCCCACCAAAGAAATTGAAGGATTACATATATACTTAAAATGTAAAAAAGAAGATTGGTTTGTTTCTTCATCGAATTTTAATCTTTCGATTTCGGTTCATCGGTATCTGACTTTTTGAAAATACTACCAACTTCTCGACCTATTTTTTGAATCGTTTCAACACCTGCGATAATTGGAGTTGCTGAAATGTCATCATAAGAAGCAAACAACGGATCAACTTCTAAACCTGGAAAAATGAATATTAAATCATTGTTCGGACATGCTTTTTCTAATTTAGTTGAAACGCTTTCGATAATTGGATCATAGGAAACTGCACCAACTCGAGCTGAACAAAATATGACTAAATCGTCTTTTGACTTATTGTAAAGTGGGAAAAAGTCATCTAAATTTTCAATTTCTTTTAGCCGAACATTGAAATCCAATTTATTCGCATAGGCCACTTTTTGAAAACGCTCATAGGTTGATGCTGAAGCATAAAGTTCCAAATCTATTGAAAGTTCTTTCGAAAGACGAAGTACACGCTCTACCCAAAGTGAAAAGGTTGGTTCAATTTCAGAGAGTAAAGGTGCTACAACTACAATTTTTTGATAACTCACAGAAGGTTTATCCAATTGACAAAAGAAAATGGTTTTATCACAAACATCCAACAAATGAGCGCGATCATCACCAACGATTCTTTTCAGAATGTTTTTATTATTGCGACTATCATTTATAATTACGATATCGGTGACCAACTCTTTTGAAACACGCGCAATACCAGACGACAGATTATAATCAATTGTAGCGATTGTATTGATTTTTGATTCGTGTCCAGCAAAATGCTTTACAATATCTTCAAGGGATTTTCTAGATTTTCGAATCATCCGTTCTGCCTTATCATTATTTGGATAGACACTAACAACGGAAATCGGATTAATTACTTTCGGATCTGAAACAAGAATCGCGAAATCAATAAGGCCTTCGTTTCCATTCAATTCATTCATCGAAACCATGATGTGCTTGTTTCGAAGCCGCGTTTCATTGTCATCCAAATCGCTATTTTCTGACATTTCAATTAGCATTTTCTTTCCGGCACTTTCGGTTACAAATGAAGCCGTCATGCAGGTGAAAAGAATCAACAATACGGTTCCGTTAACAATGTTGATGCTTAAAATCCCATTTCCACCATCATAGCCAACCATGATTATTGCCAAAGTCGCAGCCGCGTGAGAAGTACTGAGTCCAAAAATAATTTGCCGTTCTATTTTGCTCAATTTAAAAATGATTTGGGTAACAAATGCCGCCAACCACTTACTAAAAATGGCAAATGAGGTCAACACTGCTGCAATTATCAAAGGCCAAGTTCCTTGAAAAAAAGCACGATAATCAACCACCATCCCAACAAAAATCAAGAAAAACGGAATGAAAAGTGAGTTTCCTATAAAATCAACACGATTCATTAAAACGGAATTGTGTGGAATAAGTCTATTTAAAACGAGTCCAGCCACGAAAGCCCCGATTATATGTTCCACTCCTGCCATTTCAGCCAAGAAGGCGGAAAAGAAAACGACGGAAAGAACAAAAATATACTGGGATGTCTTCTCACTATCCAACTTACTAAAGAACCAACGTGCAACTTTAGGAATTATGAAAAACATGATGAATGAGAAAATAGTCAACGAGGTAATTAATCTCACCCAAAATGCAAAATCAAGTTTACCTTTTGTTGAACTAGAAATAATTGCTAAAATGATTAAAACTGCTGTATCTGTTAGGATTGTTCCTCCGACTGTTATGGCTACTGAACTATGTTTGGACAAACCATATTTACTAATAATCGGATATGCTACCAACGTGTGAGTCGCAAACATACTTGCAGTAAGCAAACTCGCCATCGGACTTAAGTGCAGAGCGTAATAACAAATTGGATAACCCAAGAAAAGAGGCAAGGCAAATGTCAGAACCCCAAACGTGATACTTTTATTGAGGTATTTTCTGAATTGATTCAAATCGAGTTCCAATCCAGCTATAAACATGATGTAAAGAAGTCCAATTGTTGCGAATAACTTTATAGAGCCCTCTGATTCCATTGTTTTCTCACCAATCAAGCGAAGTCCATTTGGACCAATAATCATTCCTGAAATGATTAATCCAATTATGGAAGGAATTCGAACTTTTCGTAATAGAATCGGTGAAAGTAGAATGATAAAAAGCAACAATGAGAATACGAGAACCGGGTTTTTGATCGGAATAATGAAAGCTGCGAAGAAATGCTCAAAAAAATACCTCATCTATAGCGTTTTAAATTCAAAACCTCTGTTTTTCAGTTGCTCAATAATTTCGATTAATGAATTTTTTAAATTGAGAAAAGACTTTTCACTGTCATGAAATACCAAAATATCTCCGCCTTTAATTTTCGTTGCCTTTTGAATGATTTTTTGCGGAGAAATACTCTTATCAAAATCGTATGAAAGCCAGGACCAAAAAACGATTTTCTTACCATCATCAATTAACTTTTTAAATTGATTTCGTGTAATTTTTCCATACGGAGGTCGGAATAAATCGGATTTAATATGCAGACCAGCTTCGTTCACAGATGCTATATACGAGTTTAAGCTCGTTTTTGTTCCACATTCATGGTTCATCGTATGATTTCCAATTTGATGACCTTCTGAAATTATTCGATCTAACAAATCAGGAAGTTCTTGGACGTTTTTTCCAACGAGAAAAAATGTGGCTTTAATATCCAATCTTTTCAATAAATCAAGCACCCATGGTGTAACCTCAGGACTCGGACCGTCATCGAAAGTTAGGTAAATCGAATTGGTTTCTTTTCCTTTCCAAATGCCACTTGGAAAAAACATTTTTGCAATAAGTGGCGCTCGGAAGAATCGCATACTATTTCAAGGTGTCGGATTTGGTATCTTCTTTCATCAAACTTTCCAAATTCAACATTTCCTCATCGCTTTGAACCGGTGATGAATTTCCAGAAGATTTTAAAAATCCATAGTGCTCACCCATCGCTCCTAGGTTTGTTTGAAGTCCGGCAATCATTGCCATGTAATAAGTTCCACCTGTAACACTCGCCGCACTTTCACCGGCATCACTTGCCGATTGTTGCAGTTCGTTGTAAATCCTTGGCATTACATCTTTATAAACTTTATTAATCATATTATAAAGCCGTTTTGCCAAAGCTCCATTCTTAGTACCATACTTCGGATCATTTGCAATTACATACATTTTAAAACATGCGTCTAACGCGGCATAAAGATCTTCTGCGTTTTCTGGGTTTCCAGCGAATTCTGCATCGCTGTGTTCGAAGTAGTTGAAAATCGTTTCGTAATTATCCGCTAACTTCATTCCCAATTTTGTCGCTATATTTTTTTCACCTGCCATAAAATAGAGTTGAACATACTCATGCAGGCAACCACTTGATTTCGCTTTCACATCCTGCCCTTGATACATAAAATTGGTATGAGAAGCATTGATTTTTAAGGAATTCATCGGATCAATTTGGTTTACTTCTCCGTAATCAAGAACAGTTTCTAAAGGCATTATTTCCATCGATTTATCCAATAAGCTGACTGTGCCTTTCTTATCACCTTTATTCAGCAACTGCTCAGCAAGTAGCAAGAAATTTACGCGATATTGCTGTGTATGTCGTCGAGCGTAGTAATCTGTCAACACCTTCGGATTTTTCATGTCGCCATAGGTGTATGTGTTCAATAAATTTTTCTTCATTTTGGCTAAATTGAAGAAAACGGGCTCCTCTTTTATTGGATTCAATTCATAAGCCATACCAACTTGTTTGATATAGCCTGAACTTAAAAGAGCAATTGAGAATGAAGAGCCACGACTACTCGAAAAATAAATTCCTCTTTTCCAATCGTTGTTCGCTACAATATCCATCATCATCACTTCATCACGAGCTAAATATCTATCGCGCTCCGAATTGAATTCAAATATGATCTTTTCTGGACATTTTGCAATTTCGCTCTTCGAAATGATTTTTGCATTAGCTGCATTTTCTTTATAAACTTTTAGAGCAAAACGACTTGAAGGAAAGAAACTAAATCGATTTCCTTCATTGTTTACCATGTTGTTATCATCTCGAACGAAAGCCATTGCTTCTTTGAAATCGACAGCAGACCAAGGCATTTCAAATTGTTCAAGTAAAGTTTGAAGTTCACTTGCAGCTCCTTCTGCGAATTGTACGCTACCACCTTGAACACCTTTGAAAAGTGCGATAGTTCCGTAGTACTTTTTGAGAACACTTTCTGCTAAATTGGAATTGTCTGTATTCGTTAAATAGGTAATCCCTTTTAGTGCGTTTGGTTCCGAAGTGGTGATTTTTGAAACGATCGGTCCGATTTTCGAATTAAAATACAGAAGCGCTTGTTTCGCTTCAGCTTTATTTCCTTTTACTCGCATACCGACCACTTTCTTGATAATATCTTCATTGGCATTCATGGAAAGTAATTCCAAAAGAGAAAGGAAATAAATTTGATCTGTATTGCCGGCATACATTAAGATTTGGTCTTCTCTAAATTTAATTGGAAGTGGATCAGACTCGTATGCGCGCATTTTCATTTGATTCGTATACCAGTCTGTCCCCATAAGCGAAAGGTTACAAACACGCACATCCGTTCTTATTCCTTCCACTTCTTGTAGATACCAAAGAGGGAACGTATCGTTATCACCATTCGTGAATATAATTCCATTTTTCTCGCATGACATTAAATAATTGTATGCTAAATCTCGTGCTGAGGTCTTTCCACTTCGGTCATGGTCGTCCCATCCTTGAGCTCCCATAATTAAAGGAACAATTGCTCCCAATGCCGTCGCAGCAATTGCACTTGTGTTTGCGTTTTTAAGTTTACTTAGAATGAAATCATAAATCGCATAAACCCCAATTCCAATCCACATGGCAAAGAAATAGAATGAACCAGCGTATGCATAATCACGCTCTCTTGGTTCAAATGGTTTTTGATTCAAATAAACTAGAATGGCAATTCCTGTAAATAAGAACGCCAAGAATAATACAAAGGCATCTTTGGGAGCTCTGTAAACATGGAAGATTAGTCCAATAATAGCGAAGATGAGGGGCAACAAGTAAAACTTGTTATGAGAAGCATTATTCGTGGTGTAATGGGGGGCGAATTCTTGACTACCCAATCGAGCTTCATCGATGAAGTTAATTCCAGAAATCCAGTTCCCTCTCATATTGTCACCATGACCTTGAATGTCATTTTGTCGACCGGCAAAATTCCACATGAAATATCGAATATACATCCAATTAACTTGATATCTAAAGAAATAAGTCAGATTTTCACTAAAAGTTGGTAAACGCATGCCATCTCGGCCAATTTCAGTTCCTTTATCTTCATTTGCATCATAGCCAGACCAATTTTCATAACCCTGTTGATGCATAGGACTATCGCCTGAATACATCCTTGGGAAGAAAGTTCCTTGCGAATAGGTTGGAACAGCTTGCTTGCGAATAGAAGCGTTACTTTCATAATATTTCTCTTCGATTGTAAATGCTCCACCATTTTCGTTTGCCCATTTCTCTGCATCTGATTTTTTTGTAAAAGCCTTTACAGCCATATCATTTTCCATTACCACAAATCTACGCAGGTAATAAGCTGAAAGGTCTTTCCAGCCTTCGCGACTCACAAGTTGAGGTCCTTCATCTGTCATTTCTTCTCCGTTTCTCAAGGAATTCCAATAGTTACCATAAAGAATGGGGGCTGAGCCATATTGCTCACGTTTCAAATAAGAATGGAGTGTCACCAAGTTTTCAGGGTCATTTTCATCTAAAGGTGTGTTTGCGTTTGATCTAATAACGATTACTGCAAAGCTTCCATAACCGATGAGCAGAAAAACTAATCCCATCATCGCGTTATAAAGAATCGTTTTTTTATTTTTCTGGGCATAATATACACCCATGATGCAGAGTCCAATGAGTAACAAAAAGAAAAAGATTGTCCCAGTATAAAAAGGTGCTCCTAGACTATTTACAAATGCAACCTCGAAACTTGAAGCCATGGAAACTGATCCAGGTATGATTCCTTCTTGTATGAATCCCAGTGTAAAAATGGAAATTAAACCACAAAGCAGAATCCCAACGAAATTAACGTCGGATTTTACACGGAAATAAATCATGTATCCAATTGCAGGTACAACAAGAATTCCCAAAAGGTGAACTCCAATTGCCAGTCCAAGTAAAAATAGAATTAACAAAATCCAACGATTGGGATTGGCAGTTAGAGATAACTGACCATTCTGCACTTCGGCCATTTCCTCATCCCATTTTAGGATGGCCCAAAAAATGATTGCTGTAAACAGAGAAGCCATTGCGTATACCTCACCTTCAACTGCAGAGAACCAGAAAGAGTCGGAAAAAGTATAAGCCAAAGAACCGATAGCTGCACCCGAGAAAATTGCAAATTGGTCAGCACTAGTTAAATTATTGGATTTTTTTAATGCGATTTTCTTCAACAGAAGAGTCAAAGACCAAAACATAAATAAAATGGTGAAGGAACTCGATAATGCCGAAAGTGTATTAATCCAAACAGCAACACTTTCAGGAGCGGCAAAGAATGAAAACAATCTTCCTAAGATCATGAATAAAGGAGCTCCAGGTGGGTGCCCTACTTCCAACTTGTATGCTGCAGTAATATATTCACCACAATCCCAAAGACTTGCAGTAGATTCAATGGTCATTAAGTAGACAGTTGTTGCAACAGCAAAAACAGCCCATCCTAAAATTTTATTTAGTTTGTCGTAAACCATAGTGAGTTTATTATTAAATAGTTGTGCGAAATTAAAAATTATACTTTACAATTTGTGAAGTTTTTTAATTTTGGTCAACCAGTTTTATGTTCTTGAAATAAGTTGTTTTTCAATTTCTAAAATATATTTTCCGAACGACTCAAGAAGATTGAGATAAAATGATAATTGTTAACAGACGATTCAATCAGAACGCTTTTTTGTAAATCGAACCAAAAACATTAGAATTAATCCAAAAAGAACACCCATTGAATTCGCCAAAGCATCGAGCCAAGAGGGTTGTCTTCCAGGAACAAAACCTTGTAAATACTCTAATAATAAGCCATACGCTATGATTAAGGGTAAGAAAAAAACATAAGTTTTTAACTTTTTGAGCACCACACCAACATTCAAGCTTAGAACCGCGTAGGCAATGAAATGATTGATTTTGTCGTGCTCTCCAATTTTCTCAATCGATTTTGGAGGCAACAAACTCAGAATCGCTATTCCGGTAAAAACAAGAATTAATGAAACCAAAAAAAGTTTCTCCTTATTCACGTTCATAACCAAATTTCTCTCCTTTGTCGATTGCCTGAATTCCATCTTTCATCCAAATTGGCATTGGTTTTCCTTGTAAATAGTGATCGAAGAATTGTCGCATTCGAATGCTTAAATCAATCTTGTAAGGCAATTTCGTTAAGTTGTGATCATCTTCGTTATAGTTAAGTAACCAACACGGTTTACCTAATCGACGCATTCCATTGTAAAGTTCAATTCCTTGATACCACGGAACAGCACCATCTTTGTCGTTGTGCATCATTAAAAGTAGAGTTGAAACTTTTGGCAAATGAAATAAGGGCGAATTTTCAACATACAGATTCGGGGCTTCCCAAATCGTTTTTCCAATACGACTTTGTTGCGATTCATATTGAAATTGACGATTCAAACCACTTCCCCAACGAATTCCACCATAAGCAGAAAACATATTTCCAACAGGTGCTCCTGCCATTGCTGCCGCATAACGCTTGGTCATCGTGATTAATTGAGCAGTTTGATAACCACCCCAACTTTGTCCTTGCAGGCCCATTTTTGTTGAATCAACCGAATAATTTTTGATTAAATAATCCGTTGCACTCAAAATGGAATTATAGGCTGATTTCGCTGGTTGACCCGAAACATATCGAATATCAGGAATGAAAACCAAATATCCTGCTGAAGCATACTCCAATGGATTAATTGTGCTAGCCGAAGGTCTTGGCGCTTGATGATTATGCAAATTACCCGAGTTTAACTCGTAATAATAAAGCAATAATGGATATTTCTTAGAGGAACTGTAATCTTCGGGTTTGTAGAGTAATCCTTCCAATTCAGTTCCATCATAGGATTTCCATTTTACTAATTCTACAGTCGCCCAATTGTAATTTGCTTGCTGCGGATTGGTTTTTGATAATACTTTTTCATTCGTGAACGAAGAATCGAGCATTCTAATTTCAGGATATTCAGCTAGATTCATTCTTCGTAATAAAATTTTTGATTTGTCCTTGGAACGACTCAACGAATTGATTTTAAACGCACCATCATATCTTTTAAATAACCCATACATTCCCGTTTCATCGTAAAACTTATAAATTCCTTCTCCTTTCGATTTAGTATCAAAACCTTTAGCATAACAATCTTTCAAATCAATATAAACGCTATCACTAGACCATTTCACCAAATCAAATTTGACTTTTCGTTTTTCACCTTTTTGTTCAGTTAGACAAAGTAAATTATTCCCTGAAATATCAAATGCCCAAATATCATATTCTGATTTGAAAAGGAAATATTGCTCACCTCGCGTATAACCATAAACTCCTTCCGGACCTGCTTCTGTAGGTTGACCGTTCACGTCTTCATCCCAACGAATACCAATCCAATTGCACGTGACACAAACTGTTTTGTTAGAATCAATGTTTTTTAAATAATGTTGTTTGGTTGAAGGATTGAAATATGAATAATAAGATCCACTTGGTGATAATTGACCGCCATATGAAAGAGCACGTTCAATCAGTTTTACTTCTCCCGTTTTTATTGAAATTCGATAAACATCTTCTAATTCAGGCGATTTCCATTGTGCTTGAATAGCGTATTGTTCGTTTGAAGTCGCCAATAAAAAATCGTTTTCAATCTTAGAATTCGGTTTGGCATTAAGTGTATCGTTAGTGAGTTGAATGACCTTATCTGTTTCGAAATTATAGACACACAAATCACTTCGTTTTTTATCCTCTTTCAATTCAACCAATTGTTGCGGCTGAATGCGCTTGTCGAGGTAATGCCAAACATCCACTTTTACTTTCTCCGATTCAAGAAGCGAATCTTTCACCTCTTTCTTAACTCGATCGGAAACTCCAAAAAACATGTATTTTCTATTTTCTGTGAAAATAGGTGTTTGAAATTCGGAAACGCCCAATTTTCTGTCAAAATCCAAACTCAATGTATCGCTAATGATTCGATTTTTCTTTGTTTTAATGTCGTAGATATTTAAAATATATTGTTTCGTTTTAGCCGTATCAGATGAAGAAAGAAAAGCTATTTTATCCAATGATTTATTCCATTCAGGCAGTTTATAAGCACTTCGTTTGGGCAGTTGAATGAGGGCTGACCAGTCACTGACTTTTTTAATATTCAATGAAAAAGAATCAACTTTCAATTTTGTGTGCTCGATGAATGCGAGTTGACTTCCATCTTTCGAAAAAGAGAATTCAATAACATTTTTCACTTTTTGACTTTTCTTCGGATCCAACTGGAAGTAAGTTAACACGTTGCCATCACTTTTCGGCTCCTCTTTTTTCTTCTTTTTAAAAAGTTTGAATTTCTTTTTCTTCGGCTGCGTTAATTCATTTCCATCTGTCAAATAAGCCAATTCGCCTCCTTCCTCACCTATTGAAAAAGATTTCAGTTTTGGGATTTTAATCAGTGAATCTTCTTTAGTCAAATAAATGAAAAGTGAATCTTTTGGCCATTTTTTCTTGTCGATTTTATTTAACTCACATTTTCGCAAGGTATCAAATCCGGGTGTAACTTTAAAGGCAATCAACGATTCATCAAAGGCGATTTTCGCATCCTTTCCTCTGAAAATAGAATCGAGTTTTTGCGTTTTTGAATTGTAAATGAACAAATACCCATCACCTTTCAATGGTGTTTTTTCATAAGTCACAAAATTTCCGCTGGAAGAAATCTGTTGTTTTTCGGTCTTTTTCCACTCAAAATAAGCGTTGTGATCGATGATTTTCTTTTGGGCGTTTAGGCCGAATGAAAATAGGAATGTAACGAAAAGAAAATTAAACAGTAGTTTCATTTGGTAAAGATACCAAACAGGAAAATTATTACAATTCAAAAAAGAATATTACCTCCCATCACCATCCAACAAATTCCCAAGTCCACCGAGAATACTACCTTCTTCTTTGCGTTGGGTAGTTCCATAAGAAAGAATTCGGGAAGCCAAACGAGAAATCGGAAGCGACTGCAACCAAACCTCTCCTGGTCCGCGAAGCGTAGCAAAAAAGACACCTTCCCCACCGAAAAGTGTGTTTTTAATTCCACCTACAAATTGGATATCGTAATCAATTTCTGAAGAGTAAGCAACTACACAACCCGTATCCACTCTTAGAACTTCACCTGGATTCAATTTGCGACTCATAACGTGCCCACCTGCGTGACAAAAAGCCATTCCATCCCCTTCCAATTTTTGCATGATAAATCCTTCTCCACCAAATAAACCGGTGCCTAATTTTCGCTGAAACTCGATTCCAACGGAAACGCCCTTCGCTGCGCACAAAAATGAATCTTTTTGACAAATCAATTTACCGTTGTATTGTTGCAAATCTATTGGAATAATCTTTCCAGGATAAGGAGAGGCGAATGCAACGCGTGCTTTTCCAATTCCAGTGTGTGTATATGCCGTCATGAACAAACTTTCTCCTGTCAACAAGCGCTTTCCGGCACTCCAAAGTTTTCCCATGAAGCCTTGTTGCTGTTGAGATCCATCACCAAAAATCGTTTCCATTTGAATGCCTTCATCCATATACATGAACGATCCAGCCTCGGCAATTGCCGTTTCCTGCGGATCCAATTCAATTTCTACCAATTGCATTTCTTCACCCTTGATGAAGTAGTCTATTTCGTGGTTGTTTCTCATTGCTAAAAATTTAATCCAAACTTAAGAAAAAAATTAAAGTATTTGTAGTCGCAATTTTCATACCATAGGAGAATCATCTAATCAGTCTTTTCAATCTGATAATTGCGATTTTTTTTAGTGAATATAACATTCACTTGATAATTCAATTTTCGAGTAAATTGAAATTGATTTTCGCTAACAATCTTTGCCGATGCACTTTAATTTATAACTTTGGTTTCCGATTTAATTTATGTGGAATAATTTGGCGAGTTTGATTTTAAGAAATAGGTTGATTATCTCGACTATTATTATCATTATTACTGTCATTTTAGGATATTTTGCTGTCACCAAATTAAAAGTTGACAACCGTTATGGAAATACACTTCCAAAAGATAGTCCGGTTCAAATAGACTATCTCAGATTTAAAGAACAATTTGGAGAAGATGGATCAACGTTGGTTGTTGCAATTAACTCAAATTCGCTACATACTGAAAGAAATTTCAAAAAGTGGTTAGAACTAAGTGAGAAAATAAAAAAGTTTAATGGAGTTGAAAATGTTATTTCTGAGGCAACATTGTTCACAATCAAGAACAATTTAGATGCTCAAAAATTTGAAGTGAATCCCATTTTCACTGACACAACATTTCAAAAAAAATCGATTGATTCAATAAAAAAGGAAATTCGGATTAATCCTCTTTATCGAAACATGCTCTATAACGACAAAAACAACGTTTCTCTCATGTTGATTGGGATGAATGAAAAGTGCTTGGCGGACAAAAAAAGCAACAAAGTTGTATTTGAGATTGAAAAACTAGTAGAAAGTCATTCACCTTATTTTGGAAAACCACACTTCGCTGGTCTTCCCCACATGCGGGTAGTAATTGGAAAGCGAATAGTAAATGAAATGTATATATTTCTAGGCTTATCCGTTCTTGCCTCATCGTTATTACTGTTTGTGTTTTTTAGATCTGTACGTGTTGTCATGCAATGCAATCTTGTTGTTTTTGTCTCTGTAATTTGGGCCTTGGGATCAATTGCTCTTTTTGGATTCCAAATTTCAATTATGATGGCGTTAATTCCACCACTGTTGATCGTGATTGGAGTTCCAAATTGTGTTTTCTTAATTACGAGATATCATCAGGAGTATGTGCGTTTCAACAACAAAACAAGAGCCCTATTTACGATGATTCGAAGAATTGGATCCGTAACTTTTTTAACAAATCTAACAACCGCTGTTGGATTTTGTACATTTACCAGTTCTGAGAAACTGGCTCAGTTTGGAATTATTTCTAGTCTGAACATCATGGTGGTTTTTGTTCTTTCTATTTGTATCATACCAATCGTAGCTTCTTTCTCGAAACCTCCGAAACCACGTCATCTCAAACATCTAAATCGAGTTTATTCGCAAGGATTCATTGATTACATTGTTATTATTATTACAAAATATCGTCGCTGGGTTTACATAAGCTCTGTTCTGATCGTTGTTTTGAGTCTGTTTGGAATGACTAAAATTATAGCTACTGGGAATGTAACGAGTGATTTACCGAAAAAAGACCCGATTTTATTAGACATGAAATTCATCGAGAAAAATTTCGGTGGCTCAATCCCTTTCGAAGTTACTGTTAACTACAAACAAAAAGGCCGATTATTTTCGGATCCCACTCTAGAAAGAGTTGAGCGTATTCAAGAATTATTCGCAAATGACACCATGTTTTCAAAAAGCCTATCCATGGTTGATTTTATGAAAGTAATAAATATGGCTTACTACGGAAATAACCCTGAGCAATACAAGACTATATCCACCAAAGATAAATTGCGCCTAAAAAAATATATTGACAAACTCGATTCAAAGCGAATCAATGGAGGAAATGTTTCTCTCAAAAACCTAATTGATACTGTAAATCATACATTGCGAATTCGAATGCAGATGAAAGATCTTGGTTCTTACAAAGTGGCTAACAAAGTTGACTCCTTGAGAAAAGAAGTTGATAAAATTTTGAATCCAGACAAGCAAGAATTAGAAAGATTATTCAAACAAGTTGGAAAAGGAAATCATTCTGTCATTGAGCAGATTTTGTTTGATTATCCTGCGATATTTAACAATGTGGTTTCGCTGATATCAAAAGGAAATTCTGAATTGGAATATGCTCTAAATCTTGATCCGGAAAAAATTAGGAATTACACTAAAAGTCCAAATTTTAAGCCAATTCTTCGAAACGCAATTGATCAAGAATATTATGATTTTACATTTACCGGAACTTCCGTTGTTGCAGCCGAAGGAACGAGATATCTCTTTATCAACCTGGTTCAAAGTTTGGTTTTTGCCATCATTTCGATTGCTTTATTAATGGCCTTTTTATTTCGATCTTTTAGTATTATTTTAATTTCAATGATTCCCAATATTATTCCTTTACTCTTCACCGCTGGAATCATGGGTTATTTTCAAATACCATTAAAACCATCTACACTTTTGGTCTTTGGAATTGCACTCGGGATAACGGTTGATAATGCAATCTTATTTTTAGCGAAGTATCGCCAGGAATTAAAACAACATTCTTGGGATATAAAATATTCGATTCTTCAATCTCTTCGCGAAACAGGTTTAGGAATTTTCTACACGTCTGTAATACTATTCTTCGGATTCATCATGTTTGTTTTTTCTCAGTTTGGCGGAACAAAAGGGCTTGGTTTGCTTGTTTCAATTACCATTCTTGTTGGTATGGCAACGAATTTGATTATTTTACCTTCTCTATTACTAAGTTTAGAGCGCAGAGTGATTACCAAATCGTTTCAAGAACCTTACTTTGACATTTACGATGAGGAGGAAGACTACGATTTCGATAAATTGGAAATTGACACGAAAGAACAAAAGTAAATCTTCAAATTCAATCCAACTTCTTAAACTTTAATTATCCGCTAATACAAACTATTCAACTTGTAACTAATTCAAATTAAGTTGTAGAATTTTCGATTTCATCATGGCGGTGGCTACAAAATCTCCAAACACAATTTTTATCTTAATTTCAACCCTCGTTAAGAAGTTCAAAAAAAAAAAAATCGACCTAAATTTTTAGCTTTCTCGAATGAAACTTTCGAAGATACTAACTGAAAATTTCCAGTCTTTTGAAAAAGTTGAATTCGTTAAGAATAAAGTAGGATGATAATCTACTCAGATTTACAATACAATCAAATTAGGATTAATCTCTATTCCCGAATAATTTCAAAATGGTAAGGAACAAGTTAACAAACGTTATGTATAAACTCAATCCTCCAAAGATTTCCATTTTCATTTTGATGGACGGATCCATTTCGACATTGTGAGCTAAGTTCTTCAACTCTTGCATTTTGTATGCCACAAGGCCTGTAAATACAAAAACACAAATGTAAGTTATCATTTTGTCCATCCCCGAACTCTGAACGAACATATTCACTATACTCGCCAAAACGACACCAATTAATGCCATGTATAGCAAACTTCCGAATTTCGTTAAATCGGTTTTGGTTGTGTAACCAAGAACTGCCATCAAGGCAAACACTCCGGATGAAACGAAGAACGAAACGTAAATTGAACCTACACTGTAGATTAAAAAGATAGATGACAAACTTAATCCCATCAAAACGGAGTATGCGACAAAAAGAATTAACATCAATTTCGTTGAAATTCGTTCAAAACCTAAGCTCATTGCAAAAACAATCGCCAACGGTGAAAAAGTAATAATCCAAAAGAAAATAGACATTCCTGTTCCATTAGCATTGATAAACAACGCATTAAATGTACTTGGATTAGCGCCCACCAAATAAGCTAAAATTCCTGAAATACCCAAAGCTGCAAACATGTAGGTGTAAACATTTTTGATGAAATCGACAGCCACATCTCTTGAAACACTGGGCTGATTGCTGTTAAAATAGTTATCCATAATTAACGTAATTTTGATTGCACTAAGGTAACAAATTCTCTTCTTGTGGCATCATTTTCTAAAAATAATCCTGTGAAAGCACTGGTTGTGGTTAGCGAATTCTGCTTTTGAACTCCACGCATTTGCATGCACATGTGCGAACACTCAATAACAACTGCAACGCCTTTGGGTGTTAAAGTACGTTGGATGCAATCCCTAATTTCTATGGTTAATCGCTCCTGAACTTGCAATCTTCGGGAATAAGCATCAACCACACGTGGAAGTTTACTCAATCCAACTATTTTTCCATCCGGAATGTATGCGATGTGAGCTTTTCCAAAAAATGGAAGCATGTGATGCTCGCACAAGGAATAAATATCAATGTCTTTCACCAAAACCATTTCAGAGTATTCTTCGTGAAAAATAGCTTGATTTATAATGTCGTCAGGATTTATTTCATAGCCATGAGTAAGATATTTCATCGCTTTAGCAACACGCTCAGGTGTTTTTAATAATCCCTCTCGAAGAGGATCTTCACCAATTTCTTCAATAATTGAACGGTAGAGCCCTTCCATTTCGTTAATTTTCAGCATAATTTACTTTATGGTATAACGAAAATGGACTAAAAAGGTTCTTGACCACCAAAATATTCAACAAAATTATTTTCTGTTTCAATTAACTTGATTTTGGCAAGCTCTCCCCCACTCTTTCGAACATCCTCTTCAATTAAATCCCAAATGGCAATTGCAACATTTTCGGTCGAAGCTATGATTCCTTGCAAAAACAGCACATCCAAATTCAAATTTTTATGATCCAATGCCTCAACGACTTTCTCCCGAATGATTGTGCTTAACGTTTTTAAATTGATGACGAATCCCGTGTCCGGATTTGGAATTCCTTTAACAGTAACATAAAGTTGAAAATTATGCCCATGCCAATTTTTGTTGGCACATTTACCAAAAACCTCATCGTTCTTCTCTTCACTCCATTGAGGGTTACACAATTTGTGTGCCGCATTGAATGTTTCTCTTCTTGTAATGTAAATTGTTTTCATTCTTTAAACTGTCTCTTTGATTTCCATCAGCTCAACTTTCATGATTCCATCTCTGTCCGTTTCCAATAAACGAATAGTTTGAAAAGTATTCGTTAATCTAGAATCATAAGGAAATTTTACCTTGATATAATTCTCCGTAAAACCAAACATATCTCCATCCTCCTCTTCTTGTTCGAACAAAACTGTTCGCTCTGTTATCTCATTTTCTAAATAAAATTGACGTTTTTTTCGATCGGAAAGCAAATGTAATTGTTTGCTACGCTCTCTACGAACTTCCATTGGAACTTTTTCTCCTAATTTCGGCGCACCGGTATTTGCTCTTTCTGAATAAGTAAAAACATGCAAGTAGGAAATATCCAATCCTTTCAAGAAATTCACCGTTTCCATAAAATCATCATCCGTTTCACCCGGAAAACCAACAATGACATCTACACCAATGCAAGCATCAGGACGAATGGATTTTATTTTGGCAACTCGCTCCGCATACAGTTCGCGCTCATATTTCCTTCGCATCAGTTTTAGAAGGCGATTACTTCCCGACTGCAGAGGGATGTGAAAATGAGGAACAAAACGTTTTGAATCCTTCAAACAAAATTCAATAATTTCATTGGAGAGAAGATTTGGTTCGATTGATGAAATACGAAAACGATCAATTCCTTCCACCCCGTCTAATTGTTGAATTAAAGCTAAGAAATTCTCGTTTCCTCCTTGACCGAAATCGCCAATGTTGATACCTGTCAAAACCACTTCTTTAACGTCTGTTTTTGCAATTTTTTGAGCTTCGGTAACTGTTTTTTCAATCGTAGAGTTTCTGCTCTTTCCCCGAGCTAATGGAATCGTACAAAAGGTACAAAAGTAATCGCAGCCATCTTGAACTTTCAAAAATGACCTTGTTCGATCTCCCATCGAAAAGGAAGGAACAAAATCATTTACATTCTTAATATTATCGAATATTACTATTGGCTCTGAAAGTTTCGATTCTTTCTTTTCCAAATGTTCAAGGATATTGAATTTTTCGTTCGCTCCCAACACCAAATCAACTCCTGGAATTTTAGAAATTTCCTCAGGTTTCAATTGCGCATAGCAACCAACAATTACTACAAAAGAATCAGGATTAATTTTAGAAGCTCGACGAACCAATTGCTTGCATTTCTTGTCTGCATTTTCAGTTACCGAACACGTATTTATGACATAAATATCAGGCGTATCTTCAAAATCAACTTTGGCAAAACCAGCATCTTCAAAAAGTCGAGCGATGGTTGAAGTTTCAGAGAAATTCAATTTGCATCCAAGCGTGTAAAAAGCGACTTTTTTGAACTGGTTCATTGCTGCAAATTTAGGGATAAATTTTGTGGTATTGGAAAGTAAAAAAAATCGATCTAGTAAGTGTTTATTGAGAAAAGATTCTTTTTGCCAATGGAAATTATTCCACATCAAATATAAGCTCAGAAACAACTTGATTTTGAAAATAGGATTTCGCTAAACGAAGTAAATCAGCTGACGTAATTTTATCTATTTCTTGGTGAATTTCATCAATTGTATCAATTTGATTGAACGCTAACATGCTCTTTCCAAGCCCCTGCATCAGGCCATTATTAGAATCCATACCTAGAGCAAGATGTCCTTTGAATTGTTCTTTGGCTCGTTTTAATTGAATAGGGCTAAGTTCTCGAGAACTAATTAAATTCAATTCCTTAAAAATCAAATCTTTTGCTCGATCAATGTTCTTGCCTTCACATCCATAATAAATTTGCCAAAAACCAGTGTCGAAGAAAGAAGAATAACTGGCCTCAACGGAATAAGCCAAACCGTATTTTTCACGAACGGATAGATTTAATCTTGAATTTAGCGCGGGACCTCCCAAGATATTGATGAGCAAAGACATTCCAATTCTGTCATCACTTTGATAACTAGGTGCAATTCCACCCAAAATCGCATGCGCTTGATAGTTCGCTTCGGTGGTTCGAATCTTAAACGGTTTGTATTCTGAGAAAATATCAATCTGTGATCGATCGGCCGTTTTCTTAATATTCGCCAAGTTTTTTTCGAGCAAAGCTTCCAATCGTTTGAAAGTCACATTTCCGACGAAAGAAACGACTAAATTATCAGCTGTAAAATAAGTTTCAACGTAATTTTTCAAATCGGAATGTTTGAAGCCTTCCACACTTTCTTTGGTGCCTAAAATATTATTTCCAAGTGGATGATTTTTGAAAAGTGCCGCTTCGAAATCA
Organism: Crocinitomicaceae bacterium; assembly: GCA_044348645.1. Taxonomy (GTDB): domain Bacteria; phylum Bacteroidota; class Bacteroidia; order Flavobacteriales_D; family Crocinitomicaceae; genus UBA952. The sequence continues at coordinate 58,527 of JBIKSL010000004.1, forward strand.
TCAAAAATTTTATCAGATGGACTATCCAAATAGGAGTTCAATTCATCCAATATGACTTCTTTTTCCTTTTCTATTTCTTTTTTTGGAAAGGTTGAATTTATAGATATATCCGCTAGTAATTCCACTGCACGAGCGACATGTTCTTTTGAAAAGGATGCATGCAGACACAATTCCTCTTTGGCTGTGTAAGCGTTCAATTCTCCTCCTACGGAATCGATTCGTGAAAGAATATGTAAAGCTTTTCGATGGGTAGTTCCTTTAAACACACAATGTTCTAAAAAATGAGCCAATCCTACCTCGTTCTCTTTTTCGTAACGAGATCCCGCCCCGAAGAAAAAACCAATGTGAGCGACTTGACTGGGAACGTGTAAGTATACAACACGGACACCATTCGATAAAACATGACATGTTGGTTTAAACTTGCGCATCACGGATTTTTTCGGAATGTATTCCAGTTATCGTCCGTTTTTTGAAAAATCAGTCGATCGTGAAGGCGAGAAGGTAGACCTTGCCAAAATTCCAGTAACTGTGGTCTCAATGCATACCCTCCCCAATGCGGTGGACGTGGAACTCGATCAGGATATTTTAAGTCTAGTTCCTCCAATCGAGTGATAAGATCATTTCGGTCATTTAATATTTCGGATTGATGTGAAGCCCATGCGCCAAGTTGACTTTCGCGCGGACGTGAGGCAAAATAGATATCACTTTCTTCCGGTGAAACTTTGTTTACGATTCCTTCAATGCGCAGTTGGCGTTGCAATCCCGGCCAAAAAAATAACAGAGAAGCTTTTGGATTATCTGAAAGTTCTTTTCCTTTTTGACTTTTATAGTTCGTATAAAAAACAAACTGATTGTTCTTTAACTCTTTCAAATAAACGATTCGCGACGTAGGTTGAAAGTTGGCTTTATCAACCGTGGATAATACGCATGCATTCGCCTCGATTTCATTTTTTGTTATGGCTTCATCAAACCACAAAGAAAATCCATCGAAAGGATTATTTCCCAATGAATCTATTAAGCCCCCTTTATCAAAATCGGCATGGCTATCGCGAAGTTTATTTATCCATTCACTCATGCTTCGTCTGAGTCAGAGAACTCGTCAGAGATCTCACTTTCGTCTTCGTTATCATCTTCGGTTGTATCTTCCTCAAAATCCTCAAAATCAGAACCAGACGCACTAAAGATTTTACCAATTGCCTGCGGTTCATGCTCCACAACAGGCTGAACACGTTTTTTAGGTGCTTCAACATCTTCTTCGCGGTAAGGGAAAATTTCTACAATTGGCGAAGCAATGATAGACGTAATTTTAAAATCTATCATTAAAGTAGAGAGGCTTTCAACGATTCGTTCATAGGCATCTTTTACATTGGTTGCCGAAACTAAGAAATTCTGAGAAATCGTTTTTTTCTTATCCGCTTCATCATCAATTTTATCATAAGAAACTTTGCATTTGAACCACGTATCCGCATCATCATAAGCGAAAATATCATGAATGTCTGTTCGGGAAATTCCTGTAACCAAAAACTCACCTCGAATCGTAGCTCCAAGTTCTTCATATATGCGAGCTTCGGCATCTGTGAAAGTCATTGCGGCCAATAAATAAGGTTCGGAAACGCGTTTGAAAGTTCCGTTTTCTAATTGTTTTGTGTATTTCACCTTGACGGTAAACCAACTATTCATATTCTAAATTTTAGCTTCCAAAGATAAGATTCTATTGGGCTCAAAATTGAATTGTTGAAAAGAAAAATGATGGGGTTGGAATCTAACTCAAAATAGATCGAATTTGTTGTAATTCGTCCACTTTTTCCGCGTTCCCTATTTGTTGGAAAGATGCAATCAAATTGGTGAGCATGCGCTTAATAATTGCAGAATTGGAGCACGGTTCGAAATACTCACGATTGGAAGGTAAATTGTATTTCGACAAGAAATCCTTTATCTCATTTACATCAAATATACTTCCTCTTGAAAAGGCGTTGATGTAAAATAGTACACCATATTCATTTTGCTGATTAATCAAGTAATTCGAGTGTTTCGAATCCATGCAAGCCAAGACAAAATGATTGGGTAGATTAACTCCATAGATTGGTAAATCAAGCGATTGAGCAATTACACTATATATCAAACATAAACTCAATGGATTTCCTTTCTTGCTTTCTAGAACAGTATTGATATATGAATTTACTGGCGAATGAAAATTCTTGGCATCGCCTTGAAATTGATAATGACCAAAAAATATTTTATTGAAAATTTTTATTTGCTCAAATGAAGTTTGATTGTCATTTATTTCTAACCAAATGTCACGGCGAATAGCTTGAATCGTTTCTCGAATTTTTTGTTCTTCCAAGTTTGGATATTGATATCTGGCAACAACAATTGCCCCTTCCAGCAAGTCTTTTTCATACGAATTAGACCAATTTGCGAGTTGAATTTTAGTTTCCTCAAACTGAATTTCATGAATGATTTGCTCAACTCGAGTTTGAAAAATCAATCCATAGTAGTCAAATTCCCATGAATGTTCGAGATATGGAATAGCCTCAATTCCGCATTTTAAAAGTTGATCTTTCACATGTCCAAACACGTTTTCGTCTGGATCATCAATTAGCTTTACTAAAGCCTGTATGGATGGATTGACCTGCATCACGAAGCAAATATATTTGAAGGAATTTTGTCATTTTAATCAAAAGAAAATCTTTATCAATGATAAAATGTTAATTCCTCTTTGAAAATGACTAGTCAATATCATCCGTATTATGATGGTCAATTACACCGTTTTTTCCACACAGTTCTTAATACATGAAAGTAACGGGAATAAAAAAAGGTTTCAGAAAATAACTGAAACCTTTACCGGAATTGACTCTTCCTTTGTAGCGAGACCGAGAGTTGAACTCGGGACCTTAGGGTTATGAATCCTACGCTCTAACCAACTGAGCTATCTCGCCTTTGATCGGTTGCAAATATAAGCAGAAAATTAAATTCAAGTCGATAAGCAAGTAAAAAATCCAACGCTCAACTAATATCATTTCAAAATCTAATTTTTAATCTGCGAACAGAATAAACTATGAGTTCAAAAAAATGTATTAAGAATTAAAAATAATCGTAATATTGCAATATAATAATTATACTAATTAGAATGGGTGCAACAAAAACTGAACATTTCGAAGATAATCAGAATGAAATCGCCTCACTAACAAAAGCATTAGGTCATCCGGCGAGAATTGCCATTATTGAATATCTTTTGAGTGTTGAAACCTGTATTTGTAGTGATATTGTTAACGAATTGCCATTAGCACAGCCTACCATTTCACAGCATTTGAAAGAACTTAAAAATGCTAAACTCATTAAAGGAACAATCGAGGGAAATGCTATTTGTTACTGTGTAAACGAAAAATCAATAGAAAAACTTATCAACTATTTTTCAAAAATCACCGAAAAAATCAAAATCAAATATTGCTGTTAATCAATTACCATAAATATCATGTTATTATCAGAATTTAAAGAAAGATTGAATCAAGTTGCTGAAGTAACTTTTTTGAAACCAGATGGGACAACTATTCCATCTCATTTTCATATTACCGAAGTTGGGCAAGTCAATAAGCGATTTATCGACTGCGGGGGAAACGTTCGAAACGAAAACGTAATTTCTATGCAACTTTGGGATAGCGAAGATTTTTGGCACAGATTAGAGCCGAACAAACTCATTTCTATTATTGATCTTTCAATAGAGAGATTGAACATACAAAATCTAGAAATTGAAATTGAATACCAAAGTGAAACCATTGGAAAATATGGCGTTCAGTTTGATGATGGAATTTTTATACTTACAACAACTAAGACAGATTGTTTGGCAAGTGACAAATGTGGTATAAAACCAATTAGTGTAGTTAAGGAAAATCCTAAAGATTCTTGTTCACCCTCTAGTGGATGTTGTTAATGAAAGAATATATATTAAAGCATAAAAAATTCTTAATCATATTGACAGGAATAGCATTATTGAATTGGTACTTTGGTTTTGATGCTAGATTTACTATTATCAACCTATTGTGGATATTTATAAACGTGGTAAAAATATGAAAAATGTGTTAGTGCTATGTACAGGAAACAGTTGTAGAAGTCAAATAGCGCATGGTTATTTAGAGCATTTTACAGACAGAAGTAAAGTGATAATATACAGTGCTGGGGTTGAGACACATGGAGTAAATCCAAATGCAATCTCATCAATGCAAGATGACGGAATAGATATTTCTAATTACACATCTAATAACATAAATGAGTATTTATCCATTGATTTTGATTTTGTAATTACCGTTTGTGACAATGCAAAAGAACATTGCCCTTATTTTCCTACAAATGCAAAAAAGTTTCATTACAACTTTCCAGATCCAGCAAAAGCAAAAGGAACAGATGACGAAATCAAGCATGAATTTCAAGTTGTTCGGCAACTGATTAAAGATTACTGCCAAAAATTCGTAAAAGAAAACTTGATTTTCTAGTGAATAAAATTTACAATTGATTTATTTTCTGAGCTCTTTCAAGCTATAAGAAAATGCCATATCATCGAATAGGATAAAAGCGATAGTCATTAACTCCTGTGTCTAGAATCTAATCTTTCCCTGACTTTTTTGACCATGCCGCTGTGTGGTCAGTGACATTTATTTGGCATTTAGTTATGAGTTTTTTTCTATTTTACATAATGCGTTTTTAATTATACAATTCTAATTTCTTTCATACTTTTGATGAATTATGTTCAATCCATACTTCGAGAACAAAGTTATTTGGATAACTGGTGCCTCATCCGGTATAGGAGAGGAGTTGGCTCGACAATTGGCAAACCATGGAGCAACGCTTATTTTGTCAGCCAGAAATTTGGGAAAGTTGAATGCTGTTAAGGAATCACTCGTTAATAGCATGAACCATTTTGTTTTGACTTTGGATTTAGAAAAATCAGAGGAATTTGAATTCAAAATGCAGGAAGTTGTTGAAAAGTACGGCCGAATCGATATTTTGGTCAATAATGGAGGCATTAGTCAACGTGGTAATGCTTTTGAAACGAGCATGGAAGTCAATCGAAAAATTATGGAAATTGATTTCTTTGGAAATATCGCATTGACAAAAGCCGTGTTACCAATAATGCAAAATCAGAAATTTGGTCAGATATTAGTCATAAGTAGTATTGCGGGAAAATTCGGATTCTTTTTGCGATCGGCATACAGTGCTGCTAAACATGCTCTTCACGGTTACTATGAAAGTTTAGCTTTGGAGGAAGAAAAAAATGGAATTTCTGTAACTATTGTTTGCCCAGGAAAAATAAATACTCCTATTTCCATTAATGCGGTTAGTTCAGAAGGAAATCGACATGGAATTATGGATCACAATCAAGAAACGGGAATGTCAGTGAATGTTTGTGTTAATCAAATCTTGAAAGCCCTTCAATTTAAAAAACGCGAAGTATTAATTGGAAATAAAGAAATATGGGCTGTTACAATCAAACGGTTTTTTCCCTCTTTATTTTGGAAAATTATCAAGAAACAATCCGCAACATAAATTGGTATAAGGTTAAATCAGATTACACGGAAAAAAGTAACAATGATAGATCACGTTCATTCTGAAGAGTCTCTAAATAATTATTGATTTTGGCGGAAGAATAGATAAAAGATTATTCTAACCAATAATCTTATTTGTTTGAGGATGAAAATCCAAATAATCTCTAACATCTTAGTCATATTAGCTTTGTTGAAGTGATGTATCTTTTCTTTATTCAGCTAATAAAGAGTCTAGTTAAAATGATAAAACTGGATAACTTGGCATAGCCATTGAAATGGTGAAATCGAAAATACAAGAGTCACAGCTTATTTTCAAATAGTTTCAAAACGTAATAGATTTTATAATAAATATTCAGGTTAAAATTGGTAAATGATTTTATTTGTAGCAAGTCAAGAGTTGAGACCTCGGTAGAAATTTGTCATTTTTTTTGTTATTTCTTTTTGATTGCCTAAATTTGCACCGTATTTGAAAAGTTCAGGTACTACATAAAAATTATTTAAAGAATATTGGAATGTATTTAGATTCAACTAAAAAGAAAGAAATCTTTGCTAAACACGGAGGTTCTGAAACTAACACCGGTTCGACCGAAGGTCAAATTGCATTATTCACTTACAGAATTAGCCATTTGACAGAACACCTTAAGAAAAATCGTAAAGATTTCGGTACTCAAAGAGCACTTCAATTGCTTGTAGGTAAGCGTCGTAGTCTTTTAGATTATTTAAAAGGTAAAGACATTGAAAAATATCGTGCTCTAGTAAAAGAATTGGGATTACGTCGTTAATTCATTCACAGAGCAACGAAAATAATTTATTGAGAGGGGACATTCGGCTTTGGTCGGGTGTCTTTTTTTTTGGTATTTTGAAAACTGATTTTAGGATAGTAAGACATTAGGACAAGAAGATTTTAGGAACGTGGGATTTTAGGATAGTAAGACATTAGGACAAGAAGATTTTAGGAACGTGGGATTTTAGGACGGTAGGACACTAGTATTATATTAATTTAGGCGATGTTAATAAATTGAGTTTTGAAAAAGGCACATAATTTTAGGGAGTTGATTATTTGGAAAGAGTCGATGAGTTTGGTGAAGAAAATATACATTTTGACGTCTCAGTTACCAAGTGATGAGCGTTTTGGTCTAGTTTCACAAATAAATCGTTCTTGCATTTCAATTCCATCAAATATTGCAGAAGGTTCAGGAAGAACCACTGAAAAGGAGTTTTCTCGTTTTTTAGAAATAGCAATGTCATCAAGTTATGAGCTCGAAACACAGCTATTTATAATTTCTGAATTGTATGAAATCAACATTGAAGATGTTGTAATGGATTTAAAAAGTATTCAATTTAAAATCGGTGCCTTCAAAAGAACCCTCTTCTAAAATCCCAAAATCATAAAGTCCTAACATCCTAAAATCATAAAGTCCTAAAATCAACCATAAAAAAGTAAATAAATAAAAATGAATATAGGTTTAAGAAAGTCAATGATTACCGGCGGCAAGGAGATAAGCGTCGAAACCGGAAAATTGGCAAAACAGGCTGATGGGTCTGTTGTGGTTCGCATGGGCGACACCATGTTATTAGCAACAGTAGTTGCGGCACCGGATGCGAAAGAAGGTGTAGATTTTTTACCATTAACAGTGGATTATCGTGAGAAGTATGCAGCTGCTGGAAGATTTCCAGGCGGTTTCTTTAGAAGAGAAGCTCGTCCATCTGAAACGGAAATTTTGGTAATGCGCTTAGTCGACCGTGCTTTACGTCCATTATTCCCTGATGATTACCACGCTGAGGTTCAGGTAATGATTCAGTTGATGTCATACGATGGTGTGCACAATCCTGATGCACTTTGTGGATTTGCAGCTTCTGCGGCGATTGCGGTTTCTAATATTCCATTTAATGGACCGATGTCAGAGGTTCGCGTTGGACGAATTAATGGTGAATATGTAATTAATCCGACTATGGCTGAAATGGCTCAATCCGACTTAGATGTTGTAATTGCGGGAACCATGAAGGACATCAACATGTTGGAAGGTGAAATGAAAGAAATTTCAGAAGCTGACTTGGTTGAGGTAATCAAAATTGCTCACGCTGCGATTAAGGAGCAATGTCAATTTCAATTGGATTTGGGAGCTGAAATTCCAACGGCGAACCCAAAAAGAGAATATTCGCACGAAGTTCATAACGAAGATGTAAAAGCGAAGGTTTACGAACTTGCGATGGAAAAATGCAAGGATGTTGCTCGCATGGGATTGGCCAACAAAGCAAAACGTTCTGAGTTATTCGATGCAATAAAAGAAGAAGTAAAAGCAGCGTTTACCGAAGAGGAATTAGCTGAAGTTGGAAAGTTCATTTCTCCATATTTCTCGGAAGTGAAAAAGAAAGCCGTTCGATGGGTGATGTTAAATGAGCGCAAACGATTAGACGGACGAAACTTTGATGAAATCAGACCAATTTGGGCTGAGGTTGATTACTTGCCAATGGTACATGGTTCGGCGGTTTTTACCAGAGGTGAAACTCAATCACTTACAACTTTGACTTTGGGTGGCAAAATGGACGAGCAATTAATCGATGGCGCGACTTTCCAAGGAACTGAAAAGTTCATGCTGCATTACAATTTCCCTCCATTCTCAACGGGTGAAGCGAAACCACTACGAGGAACTTCAAGAAGAGAAATTGGTCATGGTAATCTGGCATTGAGAGCGTTGAAACCAGTACTTCCAAAAGATAATTCTTACACAATCCGATTGGTATCAGACATTTTAGAATCAAATGGTTCTTCCTCTATGGCAACCGTTTGCGCTGGAACTTTAGCACTAATGGACGGAGGTGTTCAAATTTCTGCTCCTGTTTCTGGAATAGCGATGGGATTGGTAGCAGATGAAGGTAAATTTGCTGTTCTATCGGATATTTTGGGTGATGAAGATCATTTAGGTGACATGGACTTCAAAGTTACTGGAACATCAAAAGGAATTACGGCATGTCAGATGGATATCAAAGTTGATGGACTTCCATACGAAGTTTTGATTCAAGCATTGGATCAAGCAAGACAAGGACGGTTACATATCCTTGGAAAAATCACTGAGACGATTTCAGCTCCTAGACCTGCATTGAAACCACAAACGCCACGCATTGAAGCATTTAATGTTCCAAATGAAATGATTGGTGCAATCATCGGACCTGGTGGGAAGATCATTCAAGGTCTTCAAAAGGATACGCACACAACCATTACGATTGAAGAATTGGCAACTGGTGAAGGTCGTGTTCAAATTCTATCTAACAATGGTGATGATATGAATGAAGCAATTCGCAGAATTCGTTTGATCGCTTTTCCACCTCAAGTTGAAGAAGGTGCGACATATACCGGAAAAGTTAAATCAGTTAAAGATTTTGGTTGCTTCGTTGAAATTATTCCAGGAACAGATGGTTTAATTCATATTTCTGAATTTAATTGGGATAAAGTCGCCAAAATGGAAGACGTGGTGAAAGAAGGAGATGTGCTTGATTTCAAGGTAGTTGGAAAAGATCCAAAAACGAAAAAGTGGAAACTTTCGAGAAAGGTTCTTTTGCCAAAACCAGAACATCAATCAGAAGCGCAACAAAGCTAGAAACGTGCAAATTGATGATTTATCAATAGGTAACCTCAGTCCTTGGATGATTCGTATGAATCATTTGTTGTGTTCGCATGAAAGCTTCTAAAAAGTGATTTAATAATTTTTCAAATCTATTTTCAGAATTGGCTAATCCATCTAAAATTTTTGAAATTTATTCATGTGTAAAGTCCATATTTTATGAGTTTAAAGTTTGCAATTTTTAAATCGGAATTTTTGGGCTTTACACACTTTTTTAAACAGTATCAAAATTGATTTCTAAGCGCATTGGTTATAATCACTTAATCATTATCAACAATAAATATATTCATTACTTAAATTAATTTTTGTTTTTTTCTTGACATATTTATTAAATTTGTCATTCTAAATTATAAAAATGGCTTATTTATTTACTTCTGAATCTGTTTCTGAAGGTCACCCAGACAAAGTATCCGATCAAATTTCAGATGCCTTAATCGATCATTTTATGGCTTTTGATCCTAACTCAAAAGTAGCTTGTGAAACGTTGGTTACTACCGGTCAGGTGGTTCTGGCTGGTGAGGTTAAATCTACATCCTACCTTGACGTACAATCAATTGCTCGAGAAACCATTCGCAAAATTGGTTACACCAAATCAGAATACATGTTTGATGCAAATTCTTGTGGAATTTTTTCAGCTTTACATGAGCAATCTTCGGATATCAATCAAGGGGTTGAACGTTCAAATCCAGAAGATCAAGGTGCAGGAGATCAAGGAATGATGTTTGGCTATGCCACCAAAGAAACTGATAACTACATGCCTTTGGCTTTGGATTTAGCACACAAGATTTTACAGGAGTTATCATTTATTCGCAATAATGAATCAAATTTAATACCTTACCTGCGTCCAGATGCAAAGTCGCAAGTAACAATTGAATATTCCGATGACAATGTTCCTCAACGAATTGATACCATCGTTGTTTCAACACAGCACGATGATTTTGACTCAGAATCGAATATGTTGGCAAAAATTAAAAAAGACATTATTGAAATCGTTGTGCCGAGAGTAAAAGCCAAATTGAAACCAGAATTACAGGCGTTATTCAATGAAAATATTACTTATCATATTAATCCTACAGGAAAATTTGTAATCGGTGGACCGCATGGAGATACTGGCCTAACAGGTCGAAAAATCATCGTGGACACATACGGTGGAAAAGGAGCTCATGGAGGAGGCGCATTCTCAGGAAAAGATCCTTCAAAAGTAGATCGCTCTGCAGCCTATGCTACTCGACATATCGCTAAAAATGTCGTTGCTGCAGGTCTTTGTGATGAAATATTAGTTCAAGTTTCTTATGCAATCGGTGTAGCTAAACCATGTGGTTTGTATGTGAACACCAACGGAACCTCCAAAGTTAATTTAACAGATGGGGAGATTGCCGAAAAATTGGGCGAGATTTTTGATATGCGTCCATACTTCATCGAGCAACGTTTGAAATTGAGAAATCCTATTTATCAAGAAACAGCTGCTTACGGTCACATGGGGCGCAAGAATGAAGTTGTTTCTAAAACATTTACCGGTCCGGATGGATCCAAAATCACGAAAGAAGTTGAACTATTTACATGGGAAAAACTCGACTATGTTGACAAAGTAAAAATGGCTTTTGGAATTTGATTTCTTGATGACCCATTTATACGTATTTCCCGGCTTATTGAGTCGGGATTTTTTTTAAACCTGAATTATCCCCGATTCCATGAGTGAGAAATTAAGAACCATTTGGACAACGAAAGACAACTATGTTGAGGTGATTGATCAACGAAAGCTACCGCATAATTTGGTTAAATTAAAACTTACGACATACAATGATGCTGAACTTGCGATAAAAAATATGACGGTTAGAGGCGCCCCTTTAATCGGTGCTACCGCGGCTTACGGAGTTTATTTAGCAGTCCGCGAAATGATTGAAAAACAATTGGATGGAACTTTTCTAGAGGATGCTTTTATTGCGTTGAGAAATTCAAGACCTACTGCGATTAACTTATTTTGGGCTTTAGAACGAATGCGAAAAGCGTTAGATGATTCCGATGATTTTCTCGAAACATCATGGATTGAAGCCGGGAAAATTGTTGAAGAGGATGTGGATACTTGTCGGATGATTGGAGTTCATGGCCTGCCAATCATTGAGGAAATTTCCAAACGAAAAAATGGCGGTGTTGTTAATATATTAACTCATTGCAATGCCGGAATGTTGGGGTGTATTGAATGGGGAACAATAACTTCGCCAATTTATCAAGCTCACCAGAAAGGGATTAAAGTTCATGTTTGGGTTGATGAAACGCGACCTCGTAATCAAGGATCAAACTTAACAGCCTATGAGTTGACTCAGCATGGAATTGATCATAGTTTGATTGTTGACAATACTGGTGGTCATCTCATGCAACATGGAATGGTGGATATGGTAATTGTAGGGACTGATAGAACAACCCGAAATGGTGACGTAGCGAATAAAATTGGAACTTATTTGAAAGCATTGGCCGCAAAAGATAATAACATTCCTTTTTATGTGGCACTTCCCTCTACCACACTAGATATGAGTATTCGTGATGGTCTGAATGAAATTCCGATTGAAGAACGAGATCAAGACGAAGTTCGTTATTTTGAAGGGAAAAGACATTCAGATGGTAAAATCGATCGCGTATTAATTTGTCCGGAAACTACACAGGCAAGAAATTATGGTTTCGATGTCACTCCAGCTCGCCTGGTGACAGCATTGATTACAGAGCGCGGAATTTGCGAAGCTAGTGAAAATGGAATAACGACCCTTTTTCCTGAATACAAATAATTTGAATGATTTCAGACATATCTAGAGATCTATTTATTGATTCTACAAACGATTTTTAGAATAGGGTCATTTGATCCGGATTGTCATCCTCTTTTTTGGTCAAATCCCACTCCATTGTTGGTGAATCACCTTCCTCATCTGAATCAATCAGATCAGTCTCCTCCGATTCAGATACAACCACTTCATCTTGTGGCCAAGGTTCTTTGCCTTCGTCAATTGGATGGGTCAACACAATTTCTTTCACTTTCAACTTGGTCATTTGATTGCCTTGCGCCTTCATTCCTTTGACGTCAATCATATCTGCTAAATTCACCACATTATCTGGTAAATTTTTCGTTTCCTTCAGTAATTTATTGTAAACAATTTTCGCTTCCGGACGATACGCTGTTGAAACCAAATCCATATAAGAGCCTTCGCCCTCACTGATGAATGAAACGCGCTTGTCCGTAGTTACTTCACACAAGAATCGCTTGACAAAATGCAAGTCTTTCTCTGCATCAAAATAAACAGTTGTGATTGGTCGATCCTGAATCCATTTTTCAATGTGAATCATGTCTTCATCGAAGTGTGTCGCCAAATCAAACGAACTCAATCGGTATTCTCCATTTTTATAAAGCGTTAAGATTTTATCTTCTCCTTTAAACGAACCTAAGAATTTACCTCGTCCTTCATCGTTGAGTCGACCAACAATGTTATCGTACCAAATTTTGCGAGCAGCCAACGTAGAACCACCGACCTCTTTTTGAACGATTTTCTGAATGATTTCCTTGGTAACTCGATTTCCCGCTGAATTTCGTCCTTTTATTAAAAGTTCACCCAAATCAACATCAAAACGCAAACGCTTCAAATGTGGTCGTGGACGCAATAGAACCGTCACCACTTCCCTCTCCCCGTTTGGATGAACTGAGAAATACAACATCTTCGAACCTTTTGTTCCACGCGTCAAATCGTATTCCGTATCACGGGTAATTGAATTCACATAAAAACGTTTCATCATCGTAGCACCGCCAATTCCGTCCTGGTAAAACAAATGATAGATGGTTCGTGTATCGCCTTTTTTCCAAACACTGGCAAAAATCAAATCCTTGCCAACAAATTTCTTATCCGTAACCTTCGTCACCATCATTTTTCCGGATGCGAAGAAACAAATGATGTCATCAATTTCGGAACAATCGCTTACAGCTTCGTTTTTCTTCAAGCCATAACCAATGAATCCTTCGTCGTAATCAACATAGAGTTTTCGGTTGGCAATGATGACTTTGGTTGCACTTATCGTATCAAATACTTTAATCTCCGTTTTACGCTCTTTACCAGCACCAAATCGTTTTTTGAGATCTTTGTAATATTCGATGGCGTATTCGATCAAGTTTGCCAAATGCTCCTTAACGACTTTCATTTCTTCGTCGATTTTCAATAAAGCTTCATCGGCTTTACTCGAATCGAAACGCGTGATTCGAATCATTGGGATTTGTGTCAATTTTTGCAAATCTTCGTCAACAATTTCTCGAATCAATTGCTTTTTAAACGGCTCAAAACGTTTGTATAGGTATTTGAAAAGGTCTTCTTTGTTATCATAATGCTTGAAGTCGATGTACATCTCATTGTTGATGAACAACTTCTCCAAAGTTGAAAAATGCCATTGGCGCTCTAATTCATCTAAACGAATTTCCAACTCCAATTTCAATAAGCGAACCGTATTGTCCGTGTTGATTTTCAGAATTTCAGAAACACCTAAAAAACGTGGTTTTTCACCATCAATAATCGATGAATTCGGAGAAATGGAGACTTCACAATCGGTAAAAGCGTAAAGCGCATCAATCGTTTTATCAGGTGAAACACCCGGAAATAAGTGAACGATGATTTCGGCTTCCATCGAGGTATTGTCCTCAATCTTTTTAATTTTGATTTTTCCTTTATCGTTCGCTTTGATAACTGATTCAATTAAGGAACTGGTTGTCGTTCCAAACGGAATTTCGTGAATTATTAAGGTCTTATTATCTAATTTCTTAATTTTCGCACGGACACGAACACGTCCACCACGCATTCCATCGTTGTAACCTGTAAAATCAGCCATTCCACCATTCGGAAAGTCAGGTAGAATCTCAACTCGCTTTCCACGCAAATGATTGATTGACTGATCAATAAGTTCAATAAAATTGTGAGGTAAAAATTTACAAGCTAAACCAACCGCAATTCCTTCTGCTCCTTGGGCGAGCAACATTGGGAATTTCATCGGCAATTGCTCTGGCTCTTTATTTCGACCGTCATAACTTGCCAACCAATTCGTGGTTTTTGGATTAAAGGCAACGTGCAAAGCAAACTTCGACAAGCGAGCCTCAATGTAACGTGGAGCCGCAGCACCGTCTCCAGTCAAGGTATTTCCCCAGTTTCCTTGACAATCAATCAATAAATCTTTTTGACCTAATTGCACTAAGGCATCTCCAATGGAGGCATCACCGTGAGGGTGATATTTCATCGTATTTCCGATGATGTTCGCTACTTTGTTGTAACGTCCGTCCTCCATTTCCTTCATCGAATGAAGAATACGACGTTGAACAGGTTTTAACCCATCTTGAAGCGACGGAACAGCACGTTCAAGAATAACGTAACTGGCATAATCCAAAAACCAATTTTCATACAAACCACCAACAGGAACGATATTTTCGTCCACCTTCTTGTTTTCAAAGGGATTGTGATCCTCTTCGTTCGCTTGGTTTGTTTCGTCGATTTCGTCCTCCGCCATAAGTTATGAAGCAATGTCTAATTCATCAGATGCAGAATCCAAAACGGTTTCCTCTGCAGCGTCTTTTTCGACTCTCAGGTTATCAATTATAAAATCTTGTCGCTCTTGCGTGTTTTTCCCCATAAAATAGGAAAGAATCGAGTCTATAGACGCGTCTTTCGTAAGTAAAACTGGTTCCAATCGGATATCTTCTCCAATGAAATGGATGAACTCGTCCGGTGAAATTTCTCCCAAACCTTTGAATCGCGTAATTTCCGCAGATTTTCCTATTTCTGCAATTGCATTTCTGCGCTCTTCTTCGGAATAACAATAAATCGTTTTCTTTTTATTTCTAACTCGGAATAATGGCGTTTGTAAAACATAAACATGGTTTCGCTTCACTAAATCTGGAAAGAATTGAAGGAAAAACGTCAACAAAAGCATTCGAATGTGCATTCCATCAACATCGGCATCGGTAGCGATTACAATTTTGTTATAACGCAAGTTATCCATTTCCTCTTCGATGTCGAGCGCGGCTTGAATGAGATTAAATTCCTCATTTTCATAAACCACTTTTTTGGTCAAACCATAACAATTCAAAGGTTTACCTCTCAAGGAGAACACCGCTTGCGTGTTTACATCTCTAGACTTTGTGATAGATCCACTCGCCGAGTCTCCCTCGGTAATAAAAAGTGTTGTTGCTTCGCGCTTTTCATCTTTCAAATCAGTCAAATGGACTCGACAATCACGTAATTTCTTGTTATGTAAATTCGCTTTTTTGGAACGTTCACGGGCAATTTTTCGAATTCCTGCCAATTCCTTGCGTTCGCGCTCCGACTGCTTAATTTTCTTTTCAATCGTTTCCGCAACATCTTGGTGGCGATGAAGGTAATTATCTAGTTTATCTTTTAAGAAATCATTGATAAAAGCACGCATCGACTTGCCGCCTGGCTCAATTTCCTGAGAACCAAGTTTGGTTTTTGTTTGCGATTCAAAAACGGGCTCAATAACTTTGACTGAAATAGCCGCCACAATCGACTGTCGAATATCCGATGCTTCATAATTCTTATTGTAAAAATCACGAATAACTTTTGCAACTGATTCCCGAAAAGCACTTTGATGCGTTCCACCTTGCGTTGTATGTTGACCATTTACGAAAGAATAATAGTCTTCACCATACGTTCTTCCGTGCGTAAAAGCAACTTCAATGTCTTCGTCTTCAAGGTGAATGATTGGATAAAGCGGATCACCGTCCATGTTGTTTTCCAATAAATCCTTAAGACCATCCTTGGAATTGTAGCGTTCTCCGTTGTAATGTATTGTCAATCCGCGATTCAGATAACAATAATTCCACATCATTTTATCCAAATACGCTGTCTTGAAAGCATATTTCTTGAAAATCGTCTCGTCTGGATTGAATTCAACATAGGTTCCATTTCCTTCTGTCGTTTTCTCTAAAGGATACTCCTTAACAAGCTCTCCTCGATTGAATTCGGCTTTTTTCAATTCACCTTCACGAACCGAATAAACCATAAAATGAGAAGAAAGCGCATTCACAGCCTTCGTTCCTACCCCATTCAAACCAACGGATTTCTTAAACGCTTTGGAGTCATATTTACCTCCGGTATTCATTCGCGAAACAACCTCAACGACTTTTCCTAAAGGAATTCCTCGACCGTAATCACGAACAGAAACTTTCCCATCTTTGACTTTGATTTCAACCTTTCTCCCATTCCCCATCACAAACTCATCGATACAGTTATCCATGACTTCCTTTACCAAAATGTAAATTCCATCATCAGCAGCCGATCCATCGCCGAGCTTACCAATATACATTCCCGGTCGAAGTCGGATGTGTTCTTTCCAATCGAGCGAGCGTATGTTATCTTCCGTATATTGATTTTCTGCCATTAACTATTTATGTGAGAAACAACAAATTTAACTGAAACAAGCGCTGAAAAAGCAACAAATCAAGCGGAGTTATGAACTAAAATCGGTTGAAAAGCGTTTATTTTTTTAAGGAATTCTTTTTTCATTTGCAATCGCATTTTTCTTATTGTTAACTTTGTCAAAAAACACAGATTATGTATCCAGCGGAATTAGTAAAACCAATGAAAGAAGATCTTACCAATGTAGGATTTAAAGAATTAACAAACGCCTCTGAGGTCGATCAAACTATTCAAAGTGCTGAAGGAACGCTACTTGTTGTTGTCAACTCAGTTTGTGGTTGCGCGGCAGGAAATATGCGTCCGGGAGTAAAACTTTCGCTTCAACACGATAAAAAACCGACTAATTTGACCACTGTTTTCGCGGGTGTAGATACGGAGGCAGTTGCACAAGCAAGAAAGTATTTTTTACCTTATCCACCATCATCGCCTTCAATTGCTTTGTTTAAAGATGGAAAGTTGGTTCACTTTTTAGAAAGACATCACATCGAAGGAGGAACGGCTCAAATGATCGCGGCAAATCTAGAGGCGGCCTACGACGAGTTCTGTTAATGAAACGCATTTATTATTTGAGTTCGTGCGACACATGTCGTCGTATGATGAAGGAATTTAATGCCCTCGATGAATTTGAATTGGTCGATATCAAATCAACTCATATCGATGCAGAAACGCTTGATTTCTTAATGGAAAAAGTGGGTTCTTACGAGGCGTTGTTTTCAAAACGGGCGATTAAATACAAAAGATTAGGTTTAAAGGAAAAATACCTTTTTGACCCTGATTTTCGGCAATTGATTTTGAATGAATACACGTTTTTAAAGCGCCCTATTTTGATTGATGGAGATCAATTTGTTGTCGGGAAACTTCTTTAGTTTTTTAGTTCTTTTAAGAAAGCAATAACCTCGACTTTTTCTTTCAATACTTATTTGTATTGTTGCATTTAATTTGCTTTAAGACGTTAATCGAACAGCGCTAATTGGCAAATAATTATCCAATAGTCAGGATTTTTACATATTTTTGTTAAACATAAAATTTACTCCTTTTGAAAACGAAATGTAAATTGTTTATTCTCTCTTGTTTTTGTTTATCAAATTTAAATGCACAAACCATCATTCGCTCTTCGATTGGCTCCATTGGTTCATCAGGTCAAAACGGAACAATGTTTATTCAACAGACTGCTGGGCAGGCTTCATTGGTTGGGAATCAAAAAACAGAAAACATCGGTTTACGTCAAGGGTTCATTCAGCCGATCCAGTTTGTTGAGGAACAAAATGAGTTAAACGTTTTGCTTTATCCGAACCCCAATCAGGGTGAATTTTCGTTCATCGTAAATGAAAACTCAGAAGAACCGATTCATTATTTGTTGTTCGATCAAAAGGGAAAAATGCTTTTAGAAAGAGAAACACTTCCTAATCTATCAACTCCAATTTCTATTGAAAATCCTGCGCCAGGTATGTATCATTTAAAAGTGACTTCGGGTCAACGGTTTTCTTCTTTTAAAGTCAATGTAATTCAATAACTTATGAGAATTATTTCTTCTTTTCTAATGGTTGCTTTTCCTGTAATTATTTTCGCGCAATCCAAAATTAAGGTTGATCAACTTAATTTTTTAGCCGGAAAAAATAGCACCAAGTTTCTGTATGCCTTTGGTAGTGAAAACAAACCGACAAAATGGATTGGCGGAACTAGCTATTCGCTAAGCGTAAACGTATTACTGAAACCCAAACATATTTTACGTCCAGAAATAAACGTTTTTCAAGCGGGAGCACAATCAAGTGTTGAAACACTTCCGCTGGAATGGAATTTGAATTATTTAGGATTGGGTTGTGGTTATTCATACAAGGCAATTGAACTAAAGTCCGTTACACTTTCCCCAGGTGCTTCTCTTGGGTTGGATTATCTCACAAAAGGTCAACAAAGCATTGGCAATCAACGTTACGATTTGATTGAAAACAAAGTGTTTAATCGAATGAATATAGGAATGAATCTGTTTGCAAATGCACAGTTTAAAGTTACAGAAACACTTTCTCTATTATTGGAATATCGCTTTGGTTTAGGCTTAAATCAAATTGAGAGAGATGCAAATGAAACCACACGAAACATAAGCAATACTGCATTTGTAGGTTTATCCTTTAAACTTTAGTTCTATTCTAAATTCAAATAATATCGTCATGAAAATTAACATCATTATTCTTTCAATTCTGCTTTTTGCTCAAATTGGATTTTCTCAAGCACCGCCGCAAGGTATAAATTATCAAGCGGTTGTTTACAGTGACAATGGCAATAATCAACCAGGATTAAATGTTCCCGGACAATTGTTATTGAAAAAAAGCATTCGAGTTCGGTTTACAATCATAGCGAATGCAACCAATGGGAATGAAGTTTATAAAGAATCGCATGCAACTACAACAGATGCCTTTGGGATGTTTTCCCTTGTAATTGGGCAAGGAACGCAAGAAAGTTTAAACTCGTTTCCTTCTATCAACTGGGGAACCGGAAAGCATTTCTTGAAAGTTGAAATTGATAAAAGTGGTGGCACAAATTACATCACCATGTCGAACCAACAATTGTGGAGCGTGCCGTATGCTTTGTATTCACATTACGCAGCAACCGCAGATTCTGCTGCCACAAGTGCTCATGCTACAACAGCCGATTTTTCGACAAATAGTGCTCATGCAGATTCTTCTGATTATGCTGATTTAGCAGGCAACGGTATCACGGGAGTAACAGATAACGGAAATGGAACGTTGACATTTACTTATTTGGATGGAAGTTCTTATACAACTGGCATACTAAGTGGTTTAACTGGTCCACAAGGTCCTGCAGGAGTAAATGGACAAAATGGATTAAGTTCTTACGAAATTTGGTTAGCGCAAGGAAACACTGGAGCGGAACAAGATTTTTTATCAGCAATTATGGGAGCACAAGGTCCGCAAGGAATCCAAGGTCCTGCAGGACAAAATGGAGCGAATGGTCAAAACGGATTAAGTGCTTACGAAGTTTGGTTAGCTCAAGGAAATACTGGAACGGAAACAGATTTCTTATCAGCAATTACAGGAGCACAAGGTCCGCAAGGAATCCAAGGGCCTGCAGGTCAAAATGGAACTAATGGTCAGAGTGCATATGACATCTGGTTGGCACAAGGAAATACTGGAACTCAGCAAGATTTTTTAAATAGTTTACAGGGAGGACAAGGTACTAATGGACAAAATGGTTTAAGTGCATATGAAATTTGGATATCTCAAGGGAATACAGGAACTGAACAGGATTTTTTAAATAGTTTACAGGCTAATTCCAATAGTTCCGGGCCTAGTTTTATCTCACCAATTAATTTATTTCAATTAAATGGTACTTGTAACTATTTGAATAACACATTAAATGTCAACCTAAATTTACTTTTAGGACTAACTCCTAATTCCGTTATAATTAGCTTTGAATTATTAAGTGATCAAGGATGCCCAAATCCTTTTGGTTACTTATCTCCTATTGTTTGCTTCATCGATTTGATTAATCAAGCAAACACATATCAAGCTTTCAAATTAGAAAGTAATTTGACTGGCACCATTTCAACAAACGTCGTCAATAAGACAGCAGAACAAGTTATTTTACCTGTAAATTCTGATGGAACAATGAATTTTAACTACACCGTATCTAGATGCTCAATTACAGCAAAAATCATAGGATATTACAATTAATAATAAATCTATGAGCTATTTAAGGGATAAAAATTCAGAATCGAAATTGATTGAATTCAATAAAAGAATCGAATTACTTAATGAAAAGATACCGAATGAGGATCTAAGATTTTCAACTCTAATAACGTTTTATGACAATAAGATAAAAATTGAAATTACAAATGCCAAATTACAGGAAGATATTAAAATGGAGATAATGAAGATTTTTCATGAGGTTTTTCCAAAAATTGATTTTTAACTTTATGATTTAAAGCATCCTATTAGGTTTTGTCTTCTTCATTTTCATTCTTTTGAGTGGTTGGTTGCGGGTGCTATTCTCTTTGATATCAATTTCATTTGGTAGCAGAATTCCGTTTTTGTATTTTATATTAGGAATATCATTTGGTTATGGGAGATTTTTTGATAAAATACTTTATTGGCCGGGTTTCATTATATGTATGTCATTTACGTTAATTTTGATAGTTAAGGCAAGTAAAATAGATGAAAGCCAAGGTTATTATAGCACTGTATCAACTTGTGCAAGTGGTTTTCTAATCGCAAGTTTAATCGGATTGATTTCTAGTTTTATTTTCTAATTTTCCATTTCTATTGTAAAAACACATTCGTTTTTTTTTGATTTGAGGTATTGGTAAACCCTGCCTGTCCGGCAGACAGGCATTAAAATGGTTGGGTAATGTGTGATGTACACCCTAGGTACGGGATTAATCCCGCACCTAGGGGATTCAATCGTTGGAATTACAAATCGTTGAATCGAGTTATTCATCAATTATTTTTACATCATTGAACCCATGCAATTCCATGAATTTGATGTATTCCGTTTCGAATGTTCGTTTTTGATCTTGCTTTCGCGTAGCTTCAGCGAAGCAAAGGGGTTTTTGGGTTATTGTGGTTGTCCTCCTAGGCACGGGTTAAACACGTGCCTAGGAGGCAATAACCATGATTCACGAATCGTTTCAACGATTTATTCATCATTCAATTTCAGTCATTAATTCGATGAATTTGATTCAAATGAATATTTTGAGTAGGGGTTTCTATGAAGAAAAATTGTTTCATTTTCTTTGTAAATTGGTTATCTTTGGTTAAGAATGCTAACACAACAGAACATATTAAATTTTTTAAACGATAATAAATTGTTTTTGCGCGAACATTTTCATGTTGTCAAAATTGGAATTTTTGGCTCCTATGCTCGTAACGAACAAAATTCTGATAGCGATATTGATATATTGATCGAAATGGAAAATAATGTTTCAAATGTTTTTGATTTGAAATGGAATTTACGTGAGTTTCTGAAAAATCACTTTCAACGTGAAGTTGACATTTGTAATACCAAACACATTAAGCCTTACGCCAAAGATTACATTCTAAAAGATGCCATTTATGTCTAATCAACTTGCATTAATGGCTATGTTTGAGTCTATTGAAAAAATTCAACGATTCACATCTGATTTATCATCATGGGAAGATCTTAAAAATGATGAAGAAACATTTGATGCTTGCTTAATGAACTTTGTTATTATTGGCGAGTCGGTTTTGAGATTAGATGTCCATTTCATTGAAACAAATAATCAAATAGAATGGCACAAAATACGAGGATTTAGAAATTTAATTGCACACGATTATTTTGGAATTGATATCGAAGAAGTTTGGGATATTATCCAAAATAAAATTCCTGATTTAAAGCAATTTATTTCCAGTATAAAATAGTTCATCTATCAAATGTATGAATGTAACTAAGGCCAACCCTAGTTTCGAAGGATTTGTAATCCTTCACTTAACCAACAAACCTGAAAAGAAGGCTGGGTTAAAAATCCCGAAGACTGGTGCTATTTATCTGCATCCAATTATCAAGAAATGGAAAGTATTCTAGAAGTTAAAAGATTGCCACAAGGATTAATTACATTTTCTTGAAAAAAATGAAAAGTGTAATGTTAAGTATAGCTCGCAGGATTGCAAATCCAGCGGAGCGGTCAACATGGTCGGGCATTCCGTTTACAATGCTCACCATGCACCCCATTTTTTTCAATTCTTCCTTTAAAAAATGTGAATAATGTTTGCTCCATTTTTGGGTGAATTAGCGGCATTCGATTTTTTGTTGCCCAAACGGCATGAACCCAAATTTTTGAATATGATTATGACATTTTTATTGATTTACTAATTTTATTATTTCAATCTCGATAAAACATCCGGAAGAAATTCATCAATTCTATAAAAAGCAAACCATTTCTTTCCTAAATCTTTTATAGAAGCTCCGATATGATATAATTCCTTTTGGTCAAGAATTAAAAATCGGTCGTGAACTGTTTTCAGTGTTTTAACTTCAATTGTTGGATATTGCTCATTTTGTTTTTCCAAATCTAACTCAAGTTGCTTGGTTATATTTTTAGTGTAAATGATTGCTTTGCATTCCTCTTTTCTTTTTGATAAAATTAAAAGCGTTGTCTCATCAACATAATTGTCAATTAAAATTATAGCTTTCATCGCTCTTTTAATTAGGTCGCTAACGAAAACATGCGCATCAAACAATTGTCCTTCAAAGAAGATCCCTTTTGTGTATTTCAGTTTTTGTGATTCAAGCGAATCCAAAATCTCCTCTAACTTACTATCAAAATGAATTTGTTTTTGTTCGACTTGTAACAATCTGTGTAATAAATTATGATTTTGATTTAATGCATGTCGCATTTTCACAAATGCCCTGAAAATAGTTATACTAATATTTGCTGCTTTTTTATTTTTTAATACACCCGAAAGCGCTGCAACACCTTGTTCTGTGAATACATATGGATTTGAGCCTCCAAGATGTTTTTTCGAAGGTATCGCATTTTGCGTTACCAAAAATTCAACTTCAAAATCATTTAATTGAAAGGTGAAATCATCAGGGAATCGATCAGGATTTCTTTTTACTTGTTCCCGAAGTCGAATTGTTTTTATTTCATAAAATATCGCCAAATCTTTATCTAGCATTACTTGAACACCACGAAAAGATAAAATTTTTGATTCTATGTCGGTTATTGTTATTAATTCCATTTATTGAATTTTATAAATTTCCTTATTGAAGTTACGAAATAAATTGATTATTTACTAATCTTTATTTTGATTATCTATTCGTATATTTAGTTACAGATGAATATATGAAGAAGGAAATAGTAAAATAACTTAAAATTGATTTAAAACACCTAGTTTCGAAGGATTTGTAATCCTTCACTTAACCAACAAACCTGAAAAGAAGGCTGGGTTAAAAATCCCGAAGACTGGTGCTATTTATCTGCATCCAATTATCAAGATTTGGAAAGTATTCTAGAAGTTAAAAGATTGCCACATGGATTAATTACATTTTCTTGAAAAAAATGAAAAGTGTAATGTTAAGTATAGCTCGCAGGATTGCAAATCCAGCGGAGCGGGGTGCTATTTATCTGCATCCAATTATCAAGATTTGGAAAGTATTCTAGAAGTTAAAAGATTGCCACAAGGATTAATTACATTTTCTTGAAAAAAAATGAAAAGTGTAATGTTAAGTATAGCTCGCAGGATTGCAAATCCAGCGGAGCGGATCCAATTATCAAGATTTGGAAAGTATTCTAGAAGTTAAAAGATTGCCACAAGGATTAATTACATTTTCTTGAAAAAAATGAAAAGTGTAATGTTAAGTATAGCTCGCAGGATTGCAAATCCAGCGGAGCGGGGATTTTTATCCAATTCGTTAACTTTGAAAATATTCTTTAAGTGCCGTGATATGACGGATTTATCTCTATCGAAAAGTGATGCTATTTGATTTAATGAAAGCCAAAAAGTCTCGTTATCTTCATCAAGGCGAATTTCAATGTGTTCAGCAGCTTCATTTGGACGGTATAAAATGATTTCATTCTTCATAGTTTACATTAAGTTAGTGAAAAATATCATTTTAAAAAATAGAAAGGTTTGAAATGATTAGGGAATCATCTCGATTGATTTTAAATAAATAATAGTCCTTGAGTTAGCCCATTTTATCAATGGAGACATAGATGTAATAGAGAAATTGAGCTAATTTTTCTAAAAATAAATCGGAGAAACTCCAAACTTCGTCCCTTTCATGTAAATCGCTGGAAAAGGAATTTTAATCATATTTACTTGTTTCAAAACCTTTCTCCAAAACTCATTTTTGACCTTCAGTTCGTTCAAATCGATATCGAGGGAAAGCAGGAATTCTCGTTTTGAATTATAATTCTGATAAACCTCAGCATTTCCAATCAGCTTCTCGTCGGCGCTATAACCAAAACTCAAACAAAGCCATTTTGGAAAAGATCTCACTCCCAAATTTCCGGGCGAAAAACTCAACCAATAGGTTTGACCGTTGTAGTCTTTTAAAATTTGTTCAGAAAAATTACTTCCAAGAACTTCGGGTCTAATTGAAGCGTATTTCGTAGTGTGAAACGAAAACTTTGGAACAAAAATCTGTTTCGAAAAAGCATATTCTTGCCCGACAAATAGAACTCCTCCTCCAATATTTGAAGTCATGTCCCACCAGGAGAAGCCCCAGTCCTTTGAAAAACCATCCATAATTTCAAGCGAAGAGAGATAGCTAAGTCCAATAGCGCTACCGATTAAACTTGATTTTCTGGCTGAGAGTCCACTCCAACGAAAACTTCCAGAGAAAATGGAACTTAAGTAATAACCCGTAAAGACATGTCCAGCTTTGTCCATTTGGAGCCAATTTTTACCGTCGTTGAATAAGTGAAAATCTTTTTGAAAACTCTCTTGATACCAAACTTGTTGAAGTGAAATAATGCTTCCGGCATAGACAGATCCAATGGCAATCCCTGAGCCTACAATTCGATTTTTATTGATGGAATCAGAGTCCTTCCAAAAAGAGTGGCTTTTCTGTGAGAATGCATGGTGTAAAAAAAAACAAAAAAGAAGCAAAAACTTATTCACCATTCGAAGTTAGAGAATAATTGCAAAAGAAATGCGTTTAAATGTAATGTAAGCCTATATTTGATTTTAAATAATAATTATGGATCACGTAAGAAAAGATTGGAACGAAATTAAGAGTAACGATAGTTGGTCGATTTTTAAAATCATGTCGGAATTTGTTGAGGCATACGACCGAATGGCGAAAATCGGTCCTTGTGTTTCTATTTTTGGCTCGGCGCGAACTTTACCAAGTAACAAATACTATCAATTAGGAATTGAAATCGCTGAAAAACTTGCAAAAGCTGGTTATGGCATAATCTCTGGAGGAGGTCCGGGAATCATGGAAGCAGCAAATTGCGGGGCACAAAAGGGAAATGGACCATCGGTTGGTTTGAACATCGATCTTCCGTTTGAACAAAATCACAATCCCTACATTGATCCAGAACATAATTTGGAATTTGACTATTTCTTCGTTCGCAAAGTTGTCTTTGTAAAATACTCTCAGGCATTTGTAATATTACCTGGCGGATTTGGGACGCTAGACGAGTTCTTTGAAGCCATCACTTTAATTCAAACGAAGAAAATTGCGCGTCGACCAATCGTTTTAGTCGGAAAATCTTATTGGACGGGTCTTACCATGTGGATTGAAGAAGTTATGCTAAACGAAGAAAAAAACATTTCGCCAAACGACTTAACTCTCTTTAAAGTAGTGGATACAGCTGAGGAAGCCGTTTCTTACATCGAAGATTTCTTCCGTTCACATTCTTTATCGCCGAATTTCTGATTAAAAAGCAATTCATTATCTTTGTTCAACTTATAAAATAAAACGTGTTTCAGAGAATTAAAACATTTGTCCTTTCAAAACACTTCCTCAAACATTTTGGATTAGTCGTTTTATTCTATTTAGTCTTGGTTTTTGTGACTAGCCTTTATTTGGAATTCTCTACCAACCACGGTGAAAAAATAGAAGTACCGAATTTTGTTGGGCTTAACGGGGAGATGGCGAAACAAAAAATAGAGGAGCTCGGTTTGCAATATCAAATAGTTGACAGTATTTACGATCCGAATGCTCCTGAAGGTACAGTGGTTGAACAACTTGTTGAACCAACATCTCTATCTAAAGTTTATGTGAAATCAGGACGAATAATCGGTTTACGACTTACAAAACGTTCTCAACTGATTGAAATGCCGGGATTGATTAACAAACAAGTTCAGTTTGCCGAAAGCATCTTGGAACAGCGTGGATTGCGCTATCGCATTCAATATCGTCCCACTTCGGAAGCAAATGGTTCAGTATTAGATCAACTATACAAAGGTCACAGAGTGAAAGAAGGTGATCGCATTCCCATGGGGGCAGTGATTACCTTGATTGTAGGTCAAAATGATCTGGGTGAACCGATTCCGTTAATGGATTTTGTTGGAATGAGCATGGAGGAGGCTAAGTTGGTGATGGACACAATCGGAATTACATCCTATACCTTTGTCTGTCCTCCATGTATAACAAAACAGGATTCTATGTCTGCAAGGATATTCAGTCAGACACCTGAATATATTGAGGGTTCAACCACATTTAAATCCACTCAATTTACCTTCTCGTTAGAGTTAGGATCAGATTCGCAAATCGATTTTCCTTAAGGATGAAGTCCCTTTTTTATAGTTTTTTTATTTTTAATGTAATCTCCTTTTCGCAAACGTTGGAGTTAGGCCCGCTAACTAGGAATTTTGGAATAAAATACAACCCCCAAGTTAAATCAATTAATTCTATTGATAGCTCTTTTATTTTTACTCCTGATACAATTTCGTTGCCATTTTTAGACGATTTTTCTACCAATAAATTTCAGGATTACAAAGCAGACTTTAACATGCCAGGGTTAACAAATCAACTATTTCATCGACTGTTGGATCCTATTACATTAAAGCCATTTCCGAATGGGGCAGAATTCTCAAATCAACAGACCTTTAAACGCACGTTTGATTTTATAAACAATACTTTTTCAGATACCATTTTTGATCCTATTTCCGTTAAAATCGGGAACTTAACAAGTTATCCCATTCAATATGAAACGATTGATGTTTACCCGCCTTATTTCATTTATGACACTATTGGGGTTGAAGATGAATCAGATACTGTTTGGGTTGAAAATCCAACTTATTTACAAGACTCTGTGCGGATATTTTTTGCTTCGATTAGTGATCCCGGCAAATTATGGATTGACTCATTTGCCTATCAAAACTATCGTTTTGGGCTAAACCCGAGAACGTTGGGAGTGGTGACGTTTGATGGGCTAGACCACAATGGCTTTCCCTATCAAATTAATACGGCGATAACCAACTATGCCGACCGACTAACATCCAAGCCAATCGATTTAAGTGGATTTAAAGCTTCTGACTCTGTTTATTTAAGTTTTTTATATCAACCAGAGGGACTTGGAGATGCCCCAGAGCAAAATGATTCGTTGATCTTGGAGTTTTATGCGAAAGATTTGGATCAATGGTTTCGCGTATGGAGTGTAAAAGGTGACGTGGTTTATCCTTTCCGTGCAGCTCACTTAAAACTTACTGATTCAAAATACTTTAAAAAGGGATTTCAGTTTCGGTTCCGAAATTACGGTTCATTGGCAGGTTCGCTCGATCATTTTCACATTGATTATGTTCATCTCAGATCACTTTCAGCATTTGACGATACACTATTTAAAGATTTCGCTTTCGTTTACCCAATAAATTCTTTATTAAAAACATACACTTCTGTTCCGTGGGATCATTATAAAAACTCTTTAGATAATAAAATGACCGACTCTCTTTATGTTCAAGTGCATAACGGTAGTCTAAATCCGGAAAATTATCAGAATGGTAGCGTGAATTTTTCCCTAAACAATAATTTTCAAGGATCTTTTATTCTTCAGGGGTTTACTTTAGCTGAGAAAAATATCAATTTTTTGCCACGTACTTTTCATAACAGCTATCACAATTTAACAGCTGGCACAGAATATTCTAAAAGTCTTTTGGGCATTGAGCAACATTTTGAAGTGAAAGCAAATGTTTCAGCTCAATTTCCGAATGAACCAATTAACGACTCTTGTTCTTTTACACAAGATTTTTACAATTACTACAGTTATGACGATGGTTCCGCTGAAGCTGCATTTGGTCCAACGGGTACTCAATCTCTCCTTGCTATTCGTTTTGATGCTTATGAGGCTGATTCACTTATTGGTGTAAATATGCATTTCGTTCCATCTGTTAATGATGTTTCAAATAATTTATTTCTGATTTCTATTTGGGGGGATAATAATGGTAAACCCGGTGAGTTGTTGTATGAAGATGATGCATTCTTTCCTAGAAGTCCAATTTACAGCGAAGGGATTAATGAATTTTACGCCTATTACTTGAAAGATACCATGAAAGTTTCGGTAGGAAATCGATTTCATATTGGTTGGAGACAACTCGATGGAAATAGATTAAATCTTGGATTGGATCGCAATTCAAATCATTCTGAAACAATTCAATTTAGTGTTGATGGCGGAAACACCTGGTTGCCTTCTCCTTTTTCAGGAACAGCTATGATCCGACCTGTATTCTCAACTGGTTTGGATGAATCTTTAGGAATAAACCAAAAAAGCACTCAAGAAACAATTGTTATTTATCCGAATCCGACCACTGACAACGTCAACATTGTTTTATCGAAAAAATTTGGAGATACTGAAATTGAACTTTACGATTCTTTTGGGCGGTTAATCTCCAAGTCAACTGAACAGAAAATTGATTTTTCTCATTTTGAAAGCGGTATTTATTTTCTTCGAGTTCCTGCTGTTTCAAATAAATTATTCAAGGTCATTAAACAATGAGCGAAGAGTTAGAATTCGAATCCGAACAGGAAGAAGAATTGTATGAACACCATCGGTTCAGAGCTGATCCTGGACAAGAAATGATTCGAATCGATAAGTTTCTCATTGATCGACTTGCGAATACTTCTCGAAATAAAATTCAAATTGCAGCCAAGAATGGGAACATTTATGTCAATGGAGGAAAAGTAAAACAAAATTACCGTGTGAAACCAGGTGATGAAATAGCCATTGTTTTACCATATCCAATTCGCGAACTTAAATTAATTCCTCAGAAAATTCCAATTGATATTATTTACGAGGACAACGAATGCTTGGTTGTCAATAAACCAGCAAATATGGTTGTTCATCCCGGCTACGGAAATTATTCTGGAACATTAGTCAATGCTTTGGTTTATCATTTTGATAATCTACCAAAACCACCAAAGGACTACTTTGGGCGTCCAGGATTAGTTCATAGAATCGATAAGCATACATCGGGTTTATTGGTAATTGCAAAAACAGAATTGGCTTTAACAGATTTAGCTGCTCAGTTTTTTGATCGAACAACTGAAAGACTCTATTATGCCTTGGTTTGGGGTGATATCGAAAAGGAAGGAACTATCATAGGTAATATCGGTCGTTCTCAAAAAAATCGAAAAGTAATGGCCGTTTATCCGAATGGAGAGCAAGGTAAACAAGCGGTTACTCATTATAAAGTTTTAGAAAGATTTGGCCCGGTAACATTGGTTGAGTGCAAATTAGAAACAGGTCGAACTCATCAAATTCGAGTTCATCTTCAGCATATTGGGCACCCTCTATTCAATGATTTGGAATATGGAGGGAACAAAATTTTAAAAGGAACTTCAAGTTCAAGCTATACTAAATTCATACAAAACTGCTTTGATCTTATTCCGGGACAGGCTTTGCATGCAAAAACGCTTGGATTCAGACACCCAATTACCAAAGATTTTTTGCGATTTGAAAGTGAATTACCAAAAGATTTTCAGAGGCTTTTAAATTGTTTTTCGGCGCGATGAAATTGTATTATCTTTTATAAATTTCAAGTTAAACTTGCTTCGTTTGTAATTTGTTAATAAATTTGATCTAATCGACTTCTTGAGAAACAATGAAATTAGTGCCGATTTTATTCCTTATGCTATTTTTTTCGATTGGCAATCATGCTCAAACATCGAATAAATTCTCCATTCTTGCTGATGGGATAAATTATTCAGGTTCTACATTTTATATGAATTTATCTGGTTCTGAAGTTTCTAAAATAAATTTTGACATTTACAATAACTTCGGTTCTGCGCAAAGAATAATCGTATCAAGAAAATTAGTAAACGTGCCTAATTCTTGGTCTGATTTCTACCGTTTTGATAATTCTACCAATAAACCTTCAATTCGAAATTCGCCTAATGCCGCTGAAATAAATTCGTCTTCAAAAGAAAGTAATATTTTAGAGTTATCAAACGGGGAATTTGGTAAATTAAAGTGTGAAATCAATCCAGACGATGCAGTAAGTTCAACAGCTTTGTATCGATATTATGTTTCGCTGGAGGGAACAAACGTTTTGGACTCTGTTGATGTTCAAGTTGAATTTGTAGGAACACCAAAGCCTGCAAAAGAAGAAATTCATGTTTCCATTGTTCCAAATCCAGCTACCGATTTCATTCAAATTACAATGAACGGAATTGAAACTGCCAGTCTTAAAATGGTTGATGTGTTTGGAAATATCATCTTAAAAGAAAATATCGGTTCTTCCAAAAAATTGAATGTTTCGGAGTTCAATAGCGGTATTTATTTCTTTGTTTTCGATGTTCCAGGAAGAAAGTCATTCACACGAAAAGTAATTATTCGAGGTTAATAATTTCTCGTTATATATTTCAATTATTAGTCGTTATAACGAAACCAAGAACTGTTATTTTATGATTTACATTGAGTTTTTGGAGGCATCTTAAAATTAGCCGTACCAAAATACACAGCCTTAATTCAATTTATTAGGAGTTGGTGGATTTATTTTAATTGTTTACCCGAATTGGTTTTATACCAACCTTCATTGTCTTTAACTTCAACGGGAACATTGGATTGACTATTCAGTTTCTTTTGAATATTCATCCAATAGAAAAAACCAAAAAAACCGAGAATTAGTAGCAGATTATTAAAAATGTTACCCACTGCATCATAGAATAAAAATGCCCATTGAAACGCATCTCCAATTGAATAAATAATATCTGTAGTGCTCATGAATGAATATTTAGCAACAAATCTAACATAAATTTTAATTCAAATTACTTTTGATTGCAGAAAATCATTTTTTATTAATCATCAAACCAAATTCATTAGAAAGTTTTTCAAAGAGCGAAATATTCTCTTGTATCCCTGTAAAATCGTTGTTATGTTAGGCTTTATTGAGAAAATAAGTCTGTTTGTATAAATAAAATAAGGTGGTTTATCGGATTTAATTTTATTGGCTCCTTCTGAAATTGTGTCGCATACATAGTTTAGTGATAGATCAAAAGGTAGGCATATTATAATTTTTTCGACAAAATTTGAAAAGGATTGAACTTTCTTTGTTGTGGTTCTGCGGATAAATTCTAAAATCAAATAGCATATCAAAGCGATTTAAATTTGAGATTTTACAGCATTTTCAGTAGTTATAAGAAAAGTTTTTACTTGAAGATTTTGTTTGATTGCTTTAAAAAACAGCTCAATATTCCTTCGCTTCATTTAAGACCGTTAAGTTGAATTATTTCGTCTTTTGAAATATCTTGATCTTCGGATTCAGAGAAGTCCAATTCAGTAATAGATTCATAGATTGTGTTATCCTTTATTCTTGTGACAAAAACATTCTTTGCTTGTATTCTACTTGGCATCAGTTGGAAGTCAGAATATGCTCTATCCTCAATAATGATGGTGTTTTTGAAAAAATAAGCTGTGCCAAACCATAGCGTTCATGTATTTTAGCTTCGGAAACATTTATCATATCAGGTATCATCAAAGCGTCATCCCTAAATATGTGTATTTTAAGACCTCTCTTAGCTGTACGAAAGTCATAGAAACAAATTAATCGTAAGTCTTGTATTTACTGCATCCTTATATTCCCGTTGAATTGTTTGGGGCAACTTTCAAGCAACCAACTAGAAACAAAGTCAATTATTTGGCGAATTAATGGTTTGCTGTTATTTTTACATCGTCTGAAGAGTCCCATGAATATTTGTTTTTTTGTCGAAACCAAAAATAAGGGACTTTTCAGATTTTTGAACTTTCGATTAGTTGTGAGCTTTGATACAAAAAGAAATGACCGAAGTAAATCATTTATACCTAAACTTTGATTATGAATAATTTCTATTTAATTACTATTTCTTTTTGTTTACTTTCATTTATCGAAGCAAATAAACAGAGAGGCATTGCAAGTTACTACGGAAATGCGATGCATGGAAGACGAACTTATTCAGGTGAGAAATACAACAAAGATAGTTTAACTGCTGCCCATCGAACTTTTCCTATGGGAACGAGAGTGAGAGTTACTAACTTAAAAAATGATTCGGTTGTTACCGTAAAGATTAATGATAAAATGGGGACATCGAAGCGAATTATTGATGTATCAATGGCTGCTGCGAAGAAGCTGAATTTCGTTCGAGCTGGACTGACTGTGGTTACTGTTGAAAAATTGGAGGATTAGAATCATCAAATGTTTGAAGGAATAAAAATTCTCGATTTATCAACTGTTTTAGCAGGTCCATCCGTAGCTACTTTTTTTGCAGAACTTGGTGCTGAGGTAATCAAAATTGAACATCCAATTCGACCAGATGTAACAAAAAGTTGGAAGCTTCCAACAGAAAATCAAGAAAATTCAGTTTCAGCCTATTTTTCTAGTATCAACTACAAAAAAAAATACATCACATTAAATTACAGAGAATCAAAAGATTATATCAAGTTTATCGAATTAATAAAAGAAAGCTCAATTGTAATTTCAAACTTCAAAAAAGGGGATGACGTCAAGTTGAATCTCACAGACGAAATTCTCAGAAAATACAATCCAAATCTCATAATCGGGAAAATTAATGGCTTCGGATCTGAAAGTGATCGTGTTGCGTACGATCTTATTTTACAAGCTGAAACCGGGTTTATGTCGATGAATGGAACCCCATCGAGTGGCCCTGTAAAATTTCCTGTAGCATTAATTGATGTTTTAGCCGCTCATCATTTGAAAGAGGGATTATTGCTGGCTATTTTGAAACAACAAAAAACAGGTTTGGCTTCTACCGTTGAAGTTTCATTATACGATGCCGCTGTATGTAGTTTAATTAATCAAGCTTCCAACTTTTTAATGGAGCGTTCCATTCCGCAACGAATTGGTAGTCTGCATCCAAATATTGCTCCTTATGGAGAAGTTTTTTCAACATTAGATCAGTGTCAAATCACCTTTGCAGTTGGATCCGATCAGCATTTTAAAAAGCTTTGTGAATACCTAGATTTATCAGAATTGGTAACTGATGATAGATTCCAGAATAATCAAAATCGAGTCATGAACAGAAATATTCTTTTTAATATTCTGGATAGTAAGATAGCTAAGTTGGAAAGCAAACAACTCTTCGATTCAATGAGAAAGTTGAACGTTCCGTGTGGAATAATTAAAAATTTAGCGGATGTTTTTACAAGTGAGGATGCAAAAAAACTAATTCGTGAAGAAATTATTGAAGGTCAATTAACGAAACGCGTTTCCTCGATTGCTTTTCGGTGGAAATAGTTTTTGCCTCTTTCTTAGTTACAGAATAAATAATTTTTGTTAAGAACATGCTCTGACTCATAAATCCCAATATCTTTGATTTCAAATTGTTAAAAAATGAAACCTATCTATGTTGTTTTGGCCGCGATTGCGGGAATTTTATTAATCGTTTTCTTGGGTTACTACAATTTGTATAACTCAGCAGTTCGACTTCAAGAAGGCGTCAATGAGAAATGGGGAAATGTTCAATCGGCTTATCAACGACGTGCGGATTTAGTTCCGAACTTAGTCGAAACCGTTAAAGGAGCAGCAAAAAACGAACAGGAAATCTTAACAAAAGTTACACAAGCGAGAGCAGGAATTGTTGGTATAAATGAAGAAATTACAAATGCTAAAAATCCGCAACAATTAGAAGTTTTGGGTAAAAAAATCAATACGGCGATAAATTTGGCTTACGAAGCTTATCCTCAAATTCGTTCAACGGAGAACTTTCAAGGCCTGCAAGTTCAATTAGAAGGAACTGAAAACCGCATCAATCGTGAACGCGACCTATACAACGAATCAGTTAAGGAATATAACACACACATTCGAGGATTTTTCGCTAGTATGTTTTTGAATGCTGAAAAATTTCCGATTAAAGAGGGATTCAAAGCTGCTGCAGGTGCAGAAAATGCTCCAAACGTAAAATTCTAAAAGCGATGCTGACGGCAAGCGAAAAAGAAGAAATTCAAGAATGTATTCGGCTTGCTGAATTGAAAACTTCGGGTGAAATTCGTGTTCACATCGACAAAAAATGCCCTTCTGATCCATTTGAAAAAGCAGTTACGATTTTCAACAAACTCAAAATGTATCAAACACGAGATCGAAACGGCGTGTTGATTTACCTCTCATTTTCCGATCGAAAACTAGCAATCATTGGTGATCAAGGAATTAATGAGGTTGTTCCTCCTGACTTTTGGGAAAGCACCAAAAATGAACTAATTTTCCGATTCAAGCGAAATGAATTCACACAAGGAATCATCGACGCAGTAACGGAAGCCGGTAAACAATTACAACAATACTTTCCTTTAAAATCTGACGATAAAAACGAATTGAGTAACGAAATCACCATGGAATGAAGTTGCGTTTCATCCATATCGTCTTGTTATGCTTGATTTCGATTTCTTGTTTGGCTCAATTTCCAAAACCAAAATATCCACCAAGACTTTACAATAATTTTTCTGCCGAGAAACTTTTAAACGAGGAGGAAGAGCGATTGATTGAAACTCAGCTTCTAACGTTTGAGAAAGAAACGTCAAACGAAATAGCTGTAATCCTCGTCGATAACCTGAACGGAATGGAACCGTGGGATTACGCAGCAAAAATCGGCGAAGAATGGGGAATTGGAAAAGAAAAAGAAGATAATGGAATTGTTATTCTTATCAAGCCTGTTAAAAACGATGAAGGAGGACGAAAAGTCTGTATCGGCGTTGGTCGCGGCTTAGAAGCAGTTATCCCTGACATCACGGCAAACGACATTATTGAAAATGAATTTACTCCAAATTTTAAACAGAAAAATTACTATCTCGGACTAAAATCCACGATTGAAGTTCTTTCGAGTCTCGCCAAAAAGGAATATAATTACAAAACTTACGCTAAAAAACATGATGGTGGGTTTTTGGAAGGGCTCGTAGCGCTGATAATCATAATCGTTATTGTCATCATTTTAATTCGTAGAGGTGGTCGCGGTGGCGGTATGACCATCGGAGGTGCCGGTTTCATTGGTGGATTTGGTGGATTTGGTGGTTCTAGTGGTGGCAGCAGTGGTTTTGGAGGATTTGGCGGTGGAAGTTTTGGCGGTGGTGGAGCAAGCGGGGATTGGTAGGTTTTGGAAAATCAATTTAACCCATCCGCAAAAAGCTAAACAATAATTTAAAATAAAGGGCTCATTTCTCAGTTAATTTCCAAAGCAGAATTATCTCCATAATTGAAGATTCGTTTCACTCAAACCTTTTCCTCCTGAAATTTTATCTGATAAACTTTTCAATATTTTTCTCCATACTTCGCTCTATCAGCACCATTCTGTTCAAATTCTACAATGTAAAAACCAATCAGCCAATTTCTGATGGTAAGTGAAACATTTACGGCTTTAACTGCTTGTTGCTGAAAATGGTGATGAATTTGTTCAATGTTGTTAACTAAGTTTTCGAAATGCAAAGTTTGATTTTTACTCGTTTGAGGTTCATTCATTGTTAGTGTTTTCTACTAAATATAAGAAAAAATGACTTTCCAGAGAAGGTTTAAAGTTTGAATTCTGGATTTTATTTTAAAAAACATCAATTAATCTTGTTGCAATCCACTATTCAATTAGTTGGGGAGAATACAAATCTGAATCTTATTAATTAATGCCTATTTTTGTGCGTTGGAACTTCAGTCTTTCGAGAATTCCCTAGATTAAAATAACAAACATGAACTACCTTTCCGTCGAAAATTTAACCAAGTCTTTTGGTGAACGCGTCATTTTTACCGATTTAACTTTTGGAATAGATCAGGGACAGAAAGTGGCGATTGTTGCCAAAAATGGTTCCGGTAAAACAACAATGCTCCGTTGTTTGATGGGTATGGAATCATTTGACGAAGGAAGAATTGTTTTCAGGAAAGACATCCGAGTGGCGTTTATGGAGCAAACGGAATTGATGCGTGAGGATCAGACCATTTTAGAGTCGATTTTTGACCACGATTTACCCGAATTGAATGTCATCAAACGCTACAACATTGCAGTACAAAATAACGACGAAAAAACACTTGAAAGTCTCTATCAGGAAATTACGGAGTTGAATGCCTGGGATACCGAAGTAAAAGTGCAGCAAATTCTTTCCGTTTTGAAATTAGAGGATACAGGTCAACTCATTGGCTCTTTATCTGGAGGACAGAAAAAAAGGGTAGCTCTAGCAAAAGTTCTATTGTCAGACGCTGATTTTTTGTTGCTGGACGAACCCACAAACCACTTGGATTTAGATATGATTGAGTGGTTGGAAGGTTATTTAGCTTCTTCCAAATCAACCATTTTGATGGTGACGCACGATCGTTATTTTCTAGAAGTTGTTTGTGATTGCATTTTTGAATTGGCAGACAAAACGATATACAAATACAAAGGAAACTTTTCTTATTATTTGGAGAAAAAAGCGGAACGCGAGGAGCAAACACAAGCTACAATCGAGAAAGCGAAAAATACTTTTCGAAAAGAACTAGACTGGATTCGCCGACAGCCAAAAGCACGCGGAACCAAACAAAAAGCTCGAGTTGATGCTTTTCAAGACATTAAAAAAGTGGCGAGTCAAAGATTGGATGAGGATGAGTTGGATCTACCTGTAAAAATGGAACGACTAGGAACTAAGATCGTTGAGTTTCATAAAGTGGGAAAAGCATTTGGAGATAAACTCATTTTAAAGGATTTTACGTATAATGTTCAGCGTCAGGAACGACTCGGCATTGTTGGGAATAATGGAGCAGGAAAAACCACTTTTCTGAAAATGCTATTGGACCAAGAACCTGTTGATTCTGGGAAAATTGTCATTGGTGAAACGGTTGTTTTTGGTTATTACAGCCAAGATTTAATAAAAGTTCCAGATGATTTTAAAGTGATTGATGTGGTCAAAGAAGTTGCTGAATACATACCGCTTGAGAAAGGAAGGCAACTTTCAGCAGCACAACTTTTGGAGCGCTTTCTTTTCCCTCGTGATATGCACTACAATTTCGTTCACAAGTTGAGTGGAGGTGAAAAACGTCGGTTGAAATTGTTGCGCGTTTTGATGAGCAATCCCAATTTTTTGATTCTCGATGAACCGACGAACGATTTAGACATTTTCGCAATGGCCGTTTTGGAAGAATACTTACGCAATTTTCAAGGTTGCTTGATTGTGGTTTCACACGACCGTTACTTCATGGATAAAATGGTTGATCATTTGTTCGTTTTTGAAGGGGAAGGAAAGGTTCGTGATATCGTAGGTAATTATACTGATTTCAGAAAGGATCAAACTACCCAAAAAAGAGAAAATAAAATTTCAGCAGCTGTTGAAGTCAAGGAAGAAAAAGTTGAAATCGTCGCAAAAGAACCCGAAAAAAGAAAACTATCTTTCAAAGAAAAACAAGAATACGAGCAGATTGAAAAGGATCTAGAAAAGCTAGAATCCGAAAAAGTGAAAATCACAAATGAACTCTCGCTTGGAACAAAGTCTAATCAAGAAGTTTATGAATTAGGAATCAAACTTGGAAAAATAGTTGAGGAAATAGAACAAAAAACGGAACGTTGGATGGAATTGGCCGAATTTGCCTAATCAACTAATCCGATTTGAAACCCCATGGAACTATTAAAAACTGTATTCTTTACATTTTGAGCAGGTCTTGAATCGTAAAAAATCATAAAATCGGCACGAAGAGAAATGTTTCTTTTTAAACGATAAACAAACGTGTATTGCCCCATAAATCGAGTGTCTTTGAAATTATTGACATTCGGTTGATAATAGCTAACACCAGTAAAATTAATGTTATCAATATTAATGAACCAAGACCAGTAATTACTCCATCTTACTTGCTTGATAATTTCATTGCTTAATAGCTCTTCGTACTCGTAAAAAAAAGAAGAACCAAGAAATGATCGTTTTTCTTTCATGTCAAATATTTTCCAGCGAATTCCTGCTCCGCTGAGTGCTCTTAGTTTTTGTCTCAACAGTTGATTGTATTGAACTTGCGCATAAGCCTCAAATTTCCAGGGGCTTTTTTGGTGATATTTATCAATTTTATTTAAACGGTAAGCATACCTGAAATGAATCATTCCAGCATTTGAAAACGTATTGTTTGCTCCCCTTGAGTAGTTCCAGTCCGAGTATATCAAGTAATAATGCATCGGAGTTTTGTATTGAATTAATGGTCTAAAAGTGGCATTAATCAACAAATCTTGGTTTCGAATCGTGTTAAAGCTTCCCGAGATAGAACCGCTTATTCCCGATGAATCGGCATAAATTCGTTTATTTTCAATGTTCACGATTTGAGCATTTACTGAAAAGAATATTCCGCAAAAAAAAACGAATAAACCGTGTTTCATTTTTGAGCGAATCGGTAAAGAAAATAGGCGACAATTCCGAAAAGTATGTTTGGGATCCAAACGGCAATTAGTGCTGGAAAACCGACATTTAATGATGCAACGGTCATCATTTTCATAGCGAAAATATACACAAAGACAAATCCAAGACCGATCGCAATGTTCATTCCGATTCCCCCGCGCTTTTTCTGTGATGATACCGAAACACCTATAATGGTAAGGATGTATGCCGCAAAAGGGTACGAGGTTCGCTGATGAAGTTCAATTTCATAAAACGGTATATTCGCCGAACCCTTTTGTTTTTCACGTTTAATCATTTCACGTAGCTCCGTAAATGTCATTGATTCTGCAACATTTTCACGTTGAGCCATTTCATTGATTTTAAATTGAAAAATGGTGTCTTTTTTTGTTCCTTGTTTAATTGTTCCTTTTGGGAAATCTAGTTTTTTCTCGTAAAAATCGACGAGCTGCCATTTGTTCGTTCCAGGATAATTTTTTGCCAAACGAGCTTTTAAAAAAGAAACCGGCTGATTACTGTCATTCCACGTTTGAATGGTTAAATCATGAACTTGATCTTCCGAATTGATGTAATTGGAAAAATAGACTAATTGATTTCCAGGATATTCAGCGTGATAATCTTCTACAAGCATTTCATCACGATAATATTTCTCTTCAAAATCTAGCCTTACTTTATTCGCTCTAGGAACAATAAAGTGATTTAAAATCAATGAAAGGATCATTAAAAAACTAGCCCCAATTATGTATGGACGCAGAAAACGAGTTATCGGTTTACCGCTAAACCACATGGGAACAATTTCAGTGTCCTGAGCCAATTTCGCCGTAAACCAAATCACCGAAATGAAAATAATCATTGAGGAAAACATGTTTCCATAAAACAATGTAAAGTTTAAATAGTAATCAATGAAAATAGCAGATAACGGTGCTTTATTTGAAATGAATTCACTTAGTTTTTCAGAAATATCAAACACCATTGCGAATAACATGATGATTCCCAACATGAAAAAGAAAGTGGATAAAAACTTCCGAATAATATAACGATCAAGAATCGATAGCATTTACAACCGTTGTTTCATTTGTTTAACCATCTTATTTTTCCAAGTTTCAAATTCTCCAGAAATGATTTTTTCACGAGCTTCCTTAACTAAATTAAGATAAAACGCTAAATTGTGAATAGTGGCTATTTGAACGCCCAAATATTCCCCAACTTTAATTAAATGTCGAAGATATGCTTTCGTATATACTCGATCTACCCATACATCACTTGTTTCATCAATCGGGCTAAAATCAATAGCCCATTTTTCATTTTTAATGTTGATTGTTCCATTTCTGGTGAAAAGCAATCCATGCCGGGCGTTTCTACTTGGCATAACACAATCCATCATGTCGATACCTAAAGCGATTGATTCCAAAATATTCCATGGAGTGCCAACTCCCATTAGGTATCTAGGCTTTTCCTTGGGTAGAATGTTGCAAACGTGATCCGTCATTTCGTAAAGTTCTTCCTCCGGTTCGCCAACAGAAAGTCCACCAATGGCATTTCCAACAGCATCGTATGAAGC
Source organism: Crocinitomicaceae bacterium (assembly GCA_044348645.1). Lineage (GTDB taxonomy): Bacteria > Bacteroidota > Bacteroidia > Flavobacteriales_D > Crocinitomicaceae > UBA952. Next base: position 98,930 of record JBIKSL010000004.1, read on the forward strand.
AATTGTATCTGCGGATTCTGTTCTTAGATCTTTATACACACTACCTTGCACAATCGGAAATAAGGCTTGTTCGTAACCATATTTTGGCGCAGTTCGTTCCATTTGTTCGAAACAACGTTTTAACCAACGGTGTGTCATGTGCATGGAACGTTTGGCATAATCGTATTCGCATGGATACGGTGTGCATTCATCAAAAGCCATTATTATGTCAGCACCAATTGAACGTTGGATATCAATCGCTCTTTCCGGGGTAAAAACGTGGTAACTTCCATCCAAATGGGATTGAAATTTCACGCCTTCTTCTTTTATTTTTCGTGTTCCAGATAACGAATAAACTTGATAACCACCACTGTCTGTTAATATTGGTCTTTCCCAACCGATGAATTGGTGTAAACCTCCAGCTTTTTCAATTACTTCAGTTCCCGGTCGTAGAAAAAGATGGTACGTATTTCCCAAAATTATTTGTGCTTGAACATCATCCCGTAATTCTTGTTGATGAACTCCCTTGACTGTTCCAGCTGTTCCAACGGGCATAAAAATCGGTGTTTCAATCGTTCCGTGTTCCGTGTGAAGCAATCCGGCTCGTGCTTTCGTGGATGAATCTTGATGAATCAGGTCAAAGTGCATAAAAATGTTGAAAAATACCTTCAGCAAAGATACGGCTATTTAATTTGTCAGGTCATCTTTGTATTCAATTAGTAAGATGACAATTATACCAGAACCTGAGTTAAGTCTTTTTACCATCATTTTTGGTGTGTTTATTTTGTTTTTGGTTGTTCAGTTTATTTATGTAACCTTTATTCACGCGAAATTTGCCTTTTACAAAGAAGATCAATCACTTTCTGATCAACCTTTGGTTCCTGTTAGCATCATAATTGCTGCGAGAAATGAATCGGATAATTTGTATGATAACTTACCTGTAATTTTAAGTCAGGACTATCCTGAATACGAAGTGATTGTGGTCAATAATCAATCGATTGACGATAGTGGTTGGTTGTTAACAGCTTTTAGCAGGCAATACGCCAATTTACGCGTGGTCGAATTAGGTCGAAACAGACACTTGCGTCCGGGAAAGAAATTACCAATCACACTTGCTATTAAAGCGGCAAAATACGATCATTTTTTGTTGACAGATGCAGATTGCAAGCCTACCAGCAACCAGTGGATTCGCCAAATGGCGTCGCGTTTTTCATCTTCAAAACAAATTGTCATTGGATATGGACCTTACTTGAAAAGTAAAGGTTTTTTGAATAGTTTGATTCGATTTGATACAGCTTGGATTGGTGTGAGTTATTTTTCCATGGCGCTCGCGAAATTACCTTACATGGGGGTTGGTCGCAATTTGGCATATACCAAGCGTGTTTTTGATTCGGTGAATGGTTTTCGTTCACATTATGCATTGCCATCTGGTGATGATGATCTATTTATTCAAGAAGCCGCCAAAAAGTCAAATTATACGATTAACATAAATCCTAATTCGTTTTGTTATTCTGCTGCTGCGCCTAGTTGGTCAAGATGGATTCGCCAAAAGACCAGGCATTACTCAACATCGAGTCGATACAAGGTTATTAAAAAGTGGTTGTTAGGAATATATCCCTTCTCTTTACTCATGATGTGGTTTTCATTTGTTCCTTTGCTTTTTAGTGAGAACTTTCGCATCTTCAGTGCCATTTTATTTGTAGTGGTTATTCTATACAAATGGTGGATACAAGGACGTTGTTTGAGTCAGTTGAAAGAGAAAGGTTTTGTGCGTTATTTTCTTTTTTGGGACTTATTTTACGCTTTATTGATGCCAGTTCTTTACTACATTTCGGAACGACAAAAGTATTATAGATGGTAGAGAACGAACATTTATCGGATAAAGCGAAACTTGATTTACAATTGGTTGAATCTGCTCGGTCCGGTAATCAGGCGGCCTATGCTGAACTGATGGATCGTTATCGAGATTCCATTTATTTCATGATGCTGAAGATGGTTAAGAACTCAGATGACGCAGACGATTTAACGATTGAGGCATTTGGAAAGGCGTTTAGCCGTTTGGATCAATATTCTCCAAGTTTTGCTTTCAGTACGTGGTTGTTTAAAATCGCATCCAACAACAGCATTGATTTCATTCGAAAAAAACGCGTTCAATTGACATCGATGGATTCAGGAATAGTTTTGGAAGACGGTGAAAAAATGCAAATCGATGCAAAATCATCTAATTTGAATCCAGAGGAAACCATTATGCATGGTCAACGAGTTGATCACATGCGGCTGCTCGTAAGTAAACTAAAGCCGAAGTATCGGGATTTGGTTGAGAAAAGGTATTTTGAGGAATTGAGCTATGAAGAAATCGCCGAGCAACTGAATTTACCACTCGGAACTGTTAAAGCCCAATTGTTTCGTGCCCGTGATTTTTTAGCAGCTATGATGGATAAAACGAAAGATGCCATTTGATTTAATTCAAAGTTATTTTCCGGATTTAACTTCCAAACAAATCGAGCAATTTTCGAGATTACAAGAGCTTTATACGCATTGGAACGAACAAATCAATGTGATTTCTCGAAAAGACACTGAGAATTTTTACGAACGACATGTTCTACATTCTTTGGGAATTGCCAAAGTGATTCAGTTTAAAAAAGGAACAAAAATCATGGATGTCGGAACAGGTGGAGGTTTTCCTGGAATTCCTTTGGCTATTTTGTTTCCAGATTGCGAGTTTTTGTTGGTGGATTCAATCGGTAAAAAAATTAAAGTCGTAAATGAAGTTGCCAGTGCACTTGGATTAAAGAATGTGACGGGAAAACATGAGCGCGCCGAAAAAGTTGAAGGAACTTTCGATTTTATCGTCAGTCGAGCTGTTACGCAAATGCCAGAATTCATTACTTGGGTAAAAAATAAAATTTCAAAAACCTCCAAAAATTTTCTTCCGAATGGTATTCTTTATCTCAAGGGTGGAGATTTATCGGAAGAAATGAAAACTGTTAAACAATGGTTCAAAGAATATAACTTGAAAGATTTTTTCGAAGGAGAATTTTTTCAAACGAAGAAAGTGGTTTATTTGAAATTTTAAGTCTTGAAGTTTGATGATTAATAAAATCCGCAACTATCCGAAAGTTTGCTGAATTCAAGTAACAAAGGTAACTTTAGGGTTAAACTAATGATTATTTCGAGAGAAAAAAAGATCTTTCAAACTAAAAAATATTCCTCAAAATGTCACTTGAAAATCAATCCTTTTTAGCAATTTTGAATATCCTATTTTACAGACATGACAAAAACACACTTATATATCCAATCTAACAAAGATAATTTTGTTTCTGAGTTAATCGAAATCCTTAAAATCCCCTCCATTTCAGCCGATCTCGCATACAAAGATGAAGTGATTCAATGCGCAAAAAAACTCGCTGAAAATTTGACCGAAATCGGAATCGAAAACGTAGAAATTTGCCAAACCGCCGGAAATCCGATTGTTTATGGGGAGAAAATAATTAATCCAAGTTTGCCAACAGTTCTAGTTTATGGACATTACGATGTGCAGCCGGCTGATCCAATTGATTTGTGGACTTCGCCTCCTTTTGAACCGATAATAAAGCATACTGAAATTCATCCGGAGGGAGCCATATTTGCAAGAGGAGCTTGCGATGATAAAGGACAAATGTTTATGCACGTGAAAGCAGTTGAGGCAATGTTAGTCTCGAATGAATTGCCTTGCAACGTCAAATTCATGATTGAAGGAGAAGAAGAGGTTGGTAGTGAAAACTTGGGGATTTTCGTAAAAAACAACAAGGAAAAACTAAAAGCTGATATCATTCTCGTTTCAGATACAGGAATGCTCGCTAACGATACGCCTTCCGTTACAACTGGATTGAGAGGATTGAGTTATGTCGAAGTTGAGGTAACTGGCCCGAATCGTGATTTACACTCCGGATTGTATGGTGGTTGTGTGGCAAATCCAATCAATGTTTTGGCTCAAATGATTGCCTCGTTGCATGATGAAAATGGAAAAATCACCATTCCAGGGTTCTATGACAAAGTCGTTGAGTTGTCGGATGAAGAACGCGCCGAAATGGCAAAAGCACCATTTTCCCACGAGGAATACTGTAAAGCACTCGATTTAAAAGATGTAATGGGTGAATCAGGTTATTCTACCCCAGAGCGTGGTTCCATCAGACCAACGTTGGACGTAAATGGAATTTGGGGAGGATACACCGGTGAAGGCGCTAAAACAGTTATTCCATCCAAAGCTTTTGCAAAGATTTCCATGCGTTTGGTTCCCGATCAAGACCCGGAAGAAATCACACAATTGTTCAAAACACATTTTGAAGCAATTGCTCCAAACAGCGTTAGAGTTGACGTAAAGCCTCATCACGGCGGAGAGGCGGCGGTTACGCCAATCGATTCTATTGGATACAAAGCAGCAAGCTTAGCCTATGAAAAAGCATTTGAAAAAAAACCAATTCCGGTGCGCAGTGGAGGAAGTATTCCAATTGTTGCCATGTTTGAAAAAGAATTGGGATTAAAAACCATTTTAATGGGATTCGGCTTAAATAGCGACGCAATCCACTCACCAAATGAACACTACGGACTGTTCAACTTTTACAAAGGAATCGAAACCATTCCTTATTTCTACAACTTTTTTACTGAATTAAATGCGAAATAAAATCCAACTAATTTATTGGTTTTCACTTATCATTTTTCTCGCTTCTTGCGGTTTTCAGCAACCTGTCTTTAAAAAATATGAGGGTTTTGAAATGGGTAGAATGGATACGAAAAATGTTTCCTTTACATTAAAAGCAAGTATTTACAATCCTAATTGGTACGCGTTGAAAGTTAAGCCATCTTCAATGGAAATCAGTACTTCAGATGGAAAACTTGGCGTGCTACATTTGGATGAAAAAATCAAATTGAAAGGAAGAAAAGAAACATCGCTCGTTGTGCCTATGCATGTTGATTTAGAGAAGGGAATAATGATGAAACTGATGTCGTTTGGATTGCAAGACTCTGTAAAAATCAACCTGAAAGGCGACGTTCGTGGGGGCGTGTTTTTTATAACTAGAAAAATACCGTTGGAGTTTTCGCGCAGTGTTTCACCAAAAGATTTGAATCCTTTTAAACGCAATTAATATATGCTCTCAGCTGATGTTCCTAAAAAACTCTTTTTACTCGATGCTTATGCGTTAATTTATCGAGCTTATTTCGCGTTTGCTAAAAATCCACGCGTTAATTCGAAAGGACAAAATACTTCTGCCGCATTTGGTTTCACCAATGTGTTGATTGATGTAATTAAAAACGAAAGACCCTCGCATTTGGCTGTGGTTTTCGATCCTCCGGGTGGTTCAACACATCGAATTGATGGGTTTGAAGCATATAAAGCTCACCGTGAAGAAATGCCAGAGGACATTCGCTCGATGATTCATCCGATTAAACAAATTGTGGAAGCGTTCAACATTCCAATTATGGAAGTTCCTGGCTATGAAGCGGATGACGTTATTGGAACGCTTGCCAAAATGGCCGAAAAAAAGGGATACATCACCTACATGATGACTCCCGATAAAGATTACGGACAGTTAGTTTCTGATAAATCATTCATTTTTAAACCGGGCCGAGGTGGAAATCCACCTGAGATTTTGGGAGTAAAGGAAGTCTGTGAAAAATTTGAAGTAGAACGGCCTGATCAGGTCATTGACATTTTAGGATTATGGGGAGATTCCTCTGATAATATTCCGGGAATTCCGGGAATTGGTGAGAAAACAGCCAAAACGTTGATTGCCAAATATGGCTCGATGGAAAACCTGTTCGAACATACGCATGAACTGAAAGGAAAGCAACAGGAGAATGTCATCAACTTTAAGAACCAAGGACTGACTTCAAAAATGTTGGCAACCATCATCACTGATTTAGATGTTGAATTCGATGAGGAAAAATTGGTAATGTGTGATGTGGATTCAGAAAAAGTCAAAGAAATTTTCACGGAACTGGAATTCAGAAATTTAGCCAAACGTGTCATCGGAGAGGAGATTGTTGTTTCAGCTTCGCCAAGTAATTCAAGTGATACAGGTCAACTCGATTTATTTGGAATGCAAAGCATGGTTGAATCGCAAGAACCGATTGAAACCGTAAATTATAAAACCATTGTTACCGAGCGTCCGAGTTACCATTTAATCACAACTCCTGAAGAGCGAAAAGAGTTGTTGGAATTGTTGTTGAAACAATCGCAAGTATGTTTTGACACGGAAACTACCGATATTGATGCAAGGTATGCGGAGCTGGTTGGTTTCTCCTTTTCTTATAAAGCAAGAGAGGCGTTCTATGTTGCAGTTCCGAAAGAATTCGAAGCGGCGAAAAAAATTGTGCATGAATTCCTGCCGTTCTTCGAAGATCCTTCGATTGAGAAAATCGCACACAACATCAAATACGATTTGAAAGTTCTGCAACGCTATGATGTTCATGTTGCCGCTCCGACTTTCGATACGATGATAGCACACTACCTAATAAATCCGGAAGCAAAACAAAGTATGGATTTCTTGTCAACTTATTATCTTGGTTATCAGCCAATTTCCATTGAAGTATTGATCGGTAAAAAAGGAAAAGGCCAGGGAAATATGGGTGATTTGAAACCCGAAGAAATTTCCGATTACGCCTGTGAAGACGCTGACATCACTTTTCAGTTGAAACAATTATTTGATGACGAAATTAATAAACCGCATCTTTTTGACTTGTTTTATAAAATGGAAATGCCACTCGTGGAGGTGTTGAAAGAAATGGAACACGAAGGAATTGCTATTGATGTGAAGGCGTTGGAAGATTATTCAAAAGACCTTGAAAAAACGTTGGTTAACCTAGAAAAGGACATCAAGGAAAAAGCTGGAATGGACTTCAATATCGATTCTCCGAAGCAATTGGGCGACATTTTATTTGAAGTGCTGAAAATCTCAAATAAGGCTAAAAAGACCAAAACCGGACAATATGCTACTTCTGAGGACATTTTACAAAAACACGAGCACGATCATCCAATCATTCCGTTGATTTTAGAATACCGTCAATTACGAAAATTGAAAAGCACGTATGTCGACACATTGCCTACAATGTTTGATAAATCAGATGGCAGAATCCATACCAACTTCATGCAAACCGTTACGGCTACAGGTCGTTTGAGCTCCAACAACCCGAATCTTCAGAACATCCCGATAAAGTCGGAAAAAGGACGAGAAGTTCGAAAAGCATTTGTTTCGAGAAGTGACGAATACAAGTTGATGGCGGTCGATTACTCTCAAATTGAATTGCGTATTATTGCTGCGCTCAGTGGCGATAAGAACATGATAAATGCTTTTCGAGAAGGACATGATATTCACTCAGCAACAGCCGCGAAAGTTTTTAATACGACTATCGATCAAGTCACAAGAGAACAACGTGGAGCGGCAAAGGCTGTAAATTTTGGAATTATTTACGGGCAATCAGCATTTGGTTTAGCACAAAACTTGAATATTTCGCGAACGGAAGCCAAATCAATCATAGATAGTTATTTCGAACAATATCCGACAATCAAATCTTACATGGAAAAAACCATAGGTCAAGCTCGTGAAATGGGTTATGTAGAAACGATTATGAAGCGAAGAAGGTATCTTCCAGATATCAATTCTGCCAATGCTGTTGTTCGTGGTTATGCTGAGCGAAATGCGATTAATGCTCCAATTCAGGGTTCAGCAGCCGACATCATCAAAATGGCGATGGTGGCTGTTCATAAAGCTATGCTGAAAGAAAACGTGAAATCAAAAATGATTTTGCAAGTGCACGATGAACTTGTTTTTGATGTCCATGTTTCCGAAGAAATGTTGATGCAAGTGCTCGTAAAAGAAGCGATGGAAAACGCCGTTCAATTAGCCGTTCCGATGGAGGTTGAATTAAAATTGGCGAAGAACTGGTTGGAGGCACATTGATGGTATTTCGTTGAAAATTAATCAAAGAATATTATCAAGTTTAAAATGTTCTTGAAATGTCAATTCTTTTCGAACAAACAATAACTAATTTTGTTAAAAATCAAATTTCTTTATGAGGTATTGCATTGATTTACTGAATAGAAAACGCTTACAAACCCTTGAAGTAAAGATTGGAAAGTTGAAAATGGGCGGAAATAATCCCATCCGTTTGCAATCAATGACAACAACTGATACCATGGACACACATAAATCGGTTGAACAATCCATTCGCATGATTGATGCCGGTTGTGAGCTAGTTCGATTGACGGCACCTAGTAAGAATGAAGCTGAAAATTTAGGTGTAATTCGATCGGAACTGAATAAATTGGGTTACGATGCACCACTGGTTGCAGATATTCATTTTACACCGAATGCGGCCGAAATTGCTGCTAAATTGGTCGATAAAGTGCGGGTCAATCCGGGTAACTACGCCGATAAAAAGAAGTTTGAGGAAATTGATTATACTGACGAAAGCTACCAAGCCGAACTGAAACGAATCGAAGAGAAATTTACTCCTTTAGTTTTGCTTTGCAAGGAACATGGAACTGCCATGCGAATTGGAACAAACCACGGCTCGCTTTCAGACCGAATTTTGAGTCGCTACGGAGACACACCAGAAGGAATGGTGGAATCAGCTATGGAATTCATTCGAATTTGTGAGAAAAACGATTTTCATCAGTTGGTGATTTCCATGAAAGCAAGTAACACGCTTGTGATGGTTCAAGCATACCGTTTGCTATCGGCTGAAATGTTGAAAAATGGACGTTGTTATCCTCTTCATTTGGGTGTTACTGAAGCAGGAGATGGAGAAGATGGCAGAATAAAATCGGCAGTTGGAATTGGCGCTTTGCTCGAAGATGGATTGGGTGATACAATTCGCGTCTCTTTGACTGAAGAACCAGAATTTGAGATACCCGTTGCACGAAAATTAGCTGAGAAATTTAATTATTCGAACAAATTTGAGCTTCCTGAATTCAAAGGAGAATTGCCATATAATCCATTTGCATATCAACGACGACATAGTTCAGAAATTCATAACATTGGAGGAAAACACGTTCCGGTTGTAATTGCTGATTGTACGAAAAAAGAGCAAATAACGCCTGCTAATTTTTATGGTTTTGGATATAATTACTCCCTTCAATTGGATAAATGGAATCTCCAAGATTTAGCTGCGGATTACGTTTACATTGGTGGCAATCAATTGGATTTTGAGGTGCCAGGAACACTTGGAGTGATTTGTGACTACAAGAATTGGAAGTCAAATTATTCCCAAAAACAAGGCTTTTATCCATTAGTTGATGTCGAGAATCTGAAAGAAATTAAGTTTAATCAAGTCGGGTTTTGTGTTTTGAAAGCGGAAGAGAAGATACCATCCGAACTTTCAAATTACCACAATTTAATTTTGGTTCTAGAGTCTAGTTACCCGAACAAAACTCAGCTTTTCAGAAATTTCTTCATTGAACTTTCTGAAAAAAAAATAGATTTGCCAGTAATTTTACATATTGATTCTAAAGAAAAAGATGTTGAAACATTTCAACTTTATGTTTCTAGCGATGCAGGATCTGTTTTGATTGATGGTTTTGGTGATGGACTTTGGATTTCAGCAGAGCAACCAGCGACTTTAGTGAATTCTTTGGCTTTTGGAATTTTACAAGCTACTCGAACACGTATTTCAAAAACGGAATATATTTCTTGCCCTTCTTGTGGGCGAACATTATTTGATCTACAAGAAACAACGGCAAAAATACGTGAACGAACTTCTCATTTGAAAGGTGTGAAAATCGGAATCATGGGTTGCATCGTTAATGGTCCGGGTGAAATGGCAGATGCTGATTACGGTTACGTTGGAACGGGACCCGGAAAAATCAATTTGTACAAAGAAAAAACAGTTGTCCGAAAAAACGTTCCTGAAAATGAGGCTGTTCAAGCTTTAATCGATTTAATCAAAGAAAATGGAGATTGGGTTGAGGTTGGTTGAGTTTTGATTTAGACTAGGCAAATTGAGATTAACCTTAAATTCTTACTTTATCAATTTTGAAATCTCATTTTGAATATGAGAATCATCTAGATTAAAGTCCTGAGAGAATTCGCTAAGTCTAAATTTGGGGAGTAATGGACAAAATAGTGCCTAGTTTTTAGATGTTTTGTTCAAGTGGACAAAATAGTGCCTATATATTTTTGATGATTTGTTGCATGAATTTTAACCTGAATTATGCATTAGAATATATGTAAGGAGGACTAGCATCTTGTATTTTTGAGAAAATACCATCCATCCATTCCCTTCTTTTAGCTGGTAAAGCTATTTTCAAGGTCTTTCTATTGGAAT
>JBIKSL010000025.1:0-35204 GCA_044348645.1 Crocinitomicaceae bacterium
TATCTATAAACCTATTCTCCTAAACTCAAAAATCAACAACGTTTTGTCGAAATCGGGGTGCAAAGATAAGTACTCTTTTTATTATAACAATACTTTTTTAAAGTTTTTTTTGAAAAAGATTTGATTCACTTTTGAATCAGTTAGTTAATACTTGAAAATCTTAAATAGGTTTCATTGATACCAGATATTATAATGTTTTTAAGAATTAAAACTTTCGACTAATCTCAATCGTTAAACCTAAGAAATGAACAAAATTAAATTAGTGATTTCGACCAATGGTGCAAGAAAATACCTGCTGCAATTCCAACATTAAGTGATTCGGCTTTTCCCACACCTTTAATTGAAACAGGATCGGTAACAAAAGAAAGAATTTCATTTGTTATTCCCTTTCCCTCATTTCCCAAAATAAGAACCTTTATTTTTTCGGGTTGGACAGAATTCAGATCCTCTCCTGTAAGAACGGCTGCATGAATTTGACAATTTAGTTTTTGAAGGAAATCTGAAAGTTTTCGATAGCAGATATTAACTCGAAACAAACTCCCCATAGATGCTTGAATAACTTTTTGGTTGTATAGGTCGACTGAATTTTCAGAACATACAATTTGTTCAAAACCGAACCAATCGGCTGTACGAATAATCGTTCCAAGGTTTCCTGGGTCTTGAACTCCATCAAGCACTATGATAGGCTTATTTGTTTGAATTTCCTTTCCATCGAATTTTGAGACAACCGCAATAATTTTGGGCGGAGAGTTTAAACTAGTTACTTTTTCAAAATCGGAATGCGAACCAACAAAAGAATTTTCAAAACGAGATAATTCTAGTAAGTCAAATAAATTCTCATTGGCGATTACAAATAAAATTTTTTGAGGAATTTGATGAATGAGCTCCTTTACAATTTTTTCGCCTTCAACAACAAATACAGACTGCTCATCTCGATTTTTTTTATTTCTCAATCCTCTTAACCACTTTAACTTTTGTAACGAAATTTTTTTCAACGATATTGTTATTTTTGCGAATATTTGAATTTGTGAACAAGGCGAAAATAATAATAATTACAGCAATAACTCTTTTTTCGGTTTCGTCTTGTCGAATTAGCCGCAATGTTCCGGTAGGAATGTATTTACTAAAGTCTAACGCAATTGAGATTAACAAAAACTCCATTTCAAAAGATGAGATTCTAGCCATCGTCCGCCAAAAACCAAATCAAAAGACATTTGGAATACCCATTAAATTATTTATTTTCAATGCAATTGATTCAACTAAAATCGTCAATAAACGACTTAGAAAAAAGAAGTCTTTTGATTTGAAAATTGAACAAAAAAAAGAAAAAGTTAAACGAATTAATGAAAAAAGATTGCAAAAAGCAATTATTCGAGGTGACATCGAATACGACCAAAAAGTTCTATCCGATACAATTTTTTCCCAAACGCTTCTGCTAGAGAAACTCAAATATAAATTTGGTCAAAAGCCAATTGTTTTCGACTCTATTTTATTTAATAAAAGCATTGAACAAATCGCCATTTTATTAAAGAAAAAAGGATACTACTACGGTGAAGTTAAAGCCTCATTAGATTATGACAATAAAAAAAGGAATGCTGCAGTAACCTATAAAATAAACACAGGCCCCCAATTCAAAATCGATTCTGTGAATGTCGTTGGCTCGCAAGTAATACGCGTAATCTATTCAAAGTTCGAAAAAAAACAGATGATTAGTGAGGGAGAACATCCCCTATTAAAAAAAGCCTTCGACATGGATTACTTGGAGTTGTTTCGAGAGAATTTTTCCAAATTTGCTCGCGATGAATCTGTTTACAAATTTTATCCATCAAACATTCATTTCATAGCAGATACATTTAAAACAACAATGAAGGTAAATCTTACTTTGGAATTTACCGATCGACTTGTTCCAGACCCCAAGAAAAAGGACTCCTTAATTCTGATACCATTTCGACAGACATTGATAAATAACGTGAATTTTCACTTATCTGACACACTGACTGTTAAAGGAGTTTTTTCTAATCTGATTCAATCCCAAGGAAAGGATTTAACCGATTCTTTGGCACCTCAATTTGTGAATACACTAAATTCGGTTTTTTACAACAAAATAATTTACTCTAAAAAGAAGCTCAAAAAAGGAAATTTACCTAAAGGAACACCTGATCCATTTAGAATGGTCTTTGTTCAATACAACGGAGAAAAACCTTGGATAAAACCTGAAATTTTGGAGCTTCAAAATTATTTGGAACATCAAAACAAGTACAAAGAATACTACCTTGACCGAACTTACCGCAATCTTGTTCAACTTGGTGTTTTTAGTTCCATCAAACCTATTTTAGTTGAGATACCTGGAACGAATATGCTCGATGTACATTATTATTTAGAACCTACCGAGAAACAATCATTTGCATTCGAACCCAAATTCACAACTACCTCAGGTTTAATGGGTACGAATGCCTCAGCCAATTACACAAATAAAAACTTGTTTCGTGGAACGGAAAAGATGACCATCTCTTTCGGTGGTGGATTTGAAACTCAAACACAAGTATTGGATGACTCTAGAAAAGGTAATTTCTTTAACACCTTTGAAATTGGACCAAGTATCAAATTTGACCTACCGGGTTTATTTCCTACTCCTCCGACCGCTTTGAGGTCGAAAAGGCAAAAACCCAGAACTGAAATACTTTCAGCACTGAACTTTGAAAAACGTGATATTTTTGATCGAAGGGTTTTTCAACTCAATTATACATGGAAATTTTACGTTGGAAAAACTCAAATATTTCGAATTGGTTTTCCAGGCGCATCCGTTGTGAAGTTTGTTCAAATTAATCCAAGTCCTGAATTCGAGCAACAACTAAAAACGATCAATGATGTGTTCTTAACAAACTCATACAGTAACCAATTTATTTGGCAAGACTTCAAGTTTTCGTGGGAGTTTAATAACAAAGACAAGGATTTCAAAGAAGGTAAAAAACGCTTTCTGAACTCAAATATTTATTTTTCAACTACCCTTGACCTTGCTGGAAATCTATTATATGCTTTTCGAAAAAATCAAGAGTTAGTTAACAATCAATACCAATTCCAAAATTTAGCGTACTCACAATTTTTCAGACTCGATAATCAATTCATTTTGACCCGAAAATTAAAACAAAAGTCTTCAGTTCATTTCAGACTTTCAGGCGGAGGAGGTATTCCCTATCGCAATACAAAAACAACTTTGCCGTATGATTATTCATTCTTCGTCGGAGGCTCTAACGACAATCGGGGTTGGACTGCCAGAGCTCTAGGTCCGGGAGGATATAAATTCCACTTGGATACGAATCGCCTGGGAACTCAAATTGCAGATATTCGTCTTGGAGGTTCATTAGAATATCGCTTCTCATTGGGAGGAATTTTTAAAGGTGCTGTGTTTACTGATTTTGGAAATATTTGGACATACAAAGAGGATGAGAGCAGACAATTTAGTCAATTTGCATTAAAAACATTTCTACCTCAAGTTGCCCTTTCTGCGGGTGTTGGATTACGTTTGGATTTAGATTTCTTTGTGATTCGTTTAGATATAGGTTGTCCGATTTATAATCCTGCATATTCCGATGGAGCTCGTTGGGTTTTTCAAGAAATGCGAACAAGAACTACGTACTACAAAGAAGGAGAGCTATTTTTCAATCAAACAAATGAACAAGTTCGAAAAATAATGCCAAAACCATTCCCAATTAACTTCTTCAACTTTGGTATCGGTTACCCATTCTAGATATTTTGAAAAAACAATTACTGTATATTTTAAGCTATTTGATTTGTTCTTCTTGTATGAAAGGTCAACAGGTGGATTTAATTATTCATAACGCGGAAATTCATACCATGGATGAACAACTATCAATCCACGAAGCAATTGCTATTCGCGATGGAAAAATTATTGAAGTTGGCCCTGAAAGACAGATTTTAAACAAATATCGCTCTGATGAAACAATTGATGCACTAGGTAAAGATATTTATCCTGGTTTTACAGATGCTCATGGACATATTTTTTCATACGCAAATCAGAAAATGGGCGTAAATCTGAGAGATTGTAAATCCATGAATGAGCTAATTTTTCGGTGTGAAAGATATTTAAGTTTGACCGGAAAAAAGTTTCTTGTTGGTCATGGCTGGAATCAAAATTTGTTTTCTAGCGAGGAAAAAACAAACTACAACGAACTAAATGAAAAATTCAAACATATTCCTGTTTGTCTATACCGAATTGATGGTCGAGCCGCTTTGGTCAATAAATTTTTGATTAATCAAGCGAAGATTTCAGCATGCAGCCCGATAAATGGAGAAGGTGAGATTCAATTAATCCATGGCGAGCCGAGCGGTCTTTTGATTGATAATGCAATGAAGTTGGTAGAAGAATATCTACCGAAATACTCGCAAAGTGAATGGAATGAAAAAATACTGGAAGTGCAACAAGAACTATTACAGTATGGTGTTACCGGAGTTCATGAGACAGGAATTGAATATCAGCAAATTAGCCAACTTAAGAAATTAATGAATCAACGTAAACTAAAACTGAATGTTTTTGCGATGCTTCTTCCTACCAATCAGAATCTAAATTTTGCTCGTAAACACGGACCCTATCAATACCGAAATTTAGCTATTCGGAGCTTCATGTTCGATATGAAAGACAACCTCGAAATGAATCAAATGGCTGATTTTTGCTTAAAATATCGCTATCAAATGAATTTAAATGGAATTGAAGATTCTGCCGCCTCTATCATCCTTGACTTATGCAAACGTGTGTACGAAGCCAAAAAAGACCATCGATTTCGTTTGGAGGGAGCTGAAATTATTCATTCATCTGATTTTCAAAAGTTGTCAGAATTTGCCATTTTTCCTTCCATTCAACCCTCACGAGCCGTTTCCGATTCTAGATGGAACGAGAATCAAATTGGTAAAAATGGAATGTACAGACCTTTTGTCTTTAAATCATTGTTGAATCAATTTGGCATGCTGGCTGTCGGTACTAATTTCCCTACGGAATCAATAAATCCATTTTTAACGATTCATGCCACGGTTCAAAGGAAAAACAAACAAAATCGACTGCAAACAAGAATTCAAATAAATGAAACACTTTCATTAGACGAAGTTATCAAGGGCATGACCATTTGGGCTGCTTTTTCCGAGTTTAGTGAATCAAAAAGAGGAAGCTTGGAGAAAGGAAAAGAAGCGACTCTATCCATCTTTGACAAACCTGTATTTTCAAGTGAAATTTTCGTTGAGAATTTTGCCTGGAAAACATTTATCAATGGAGAATTAGTTTACGAGCAAGGAGAACTTTAGAAGAATCACCCATTAAGCCGAATAATACAGTAAAAATCTATTACGCCTTGAAACTGAATCAAATAAAGGGTTACACATGTGTTTTCAATCCTCATTAGGAAGTTCTAATACATAATTCGGGTTTACAAATATTTTTTTAAAACCATAATTGACAATTACTGAAACCTTAGGATTACAAATAAAAGTTAGAAAATATTCTAGTTGAGTAACAATAATTCTAAGTGAAATTGTAAATCGGCTGAACGGTTTTTACACATATATCAAATAACCTTTTCGGCATAAAAATACTATTTGATCTTTCGGATTCATTGCAACTTTCAACAGAAAAGATATTGAAATTGGAGGAAAATTTATACATTGTATTAACCGGATTATTTGTAAGTTTCCCTCAAAATATCGCCCAAAAAGAATATCACTATGCAAATAGAACAAATTTATACAGCCTGTTTATCACAAGGTTCTTATTATGTAATTTCAAAAGATGAAGCGATCATCATTGATCCTATTCGGGAGATAGAACCCTATTTGGATCGGTCAAAAAGAGATGGAGTAAAAATAAAATATATTCTAGAAACACATTTTCATGCCGATTTTGTTAGCGGTCATTTGGATTTAGCAAAAGCAACAGGATCCAAAATAATTTATGGCCCGAAAGCGAATCCAACATTTGAATTCTACTCAGCAAAAGATGGAGAACAACTAAATTTCGGAAACGTTTTCTTCAAAGTTATTCATACACCTGGACACACCATGGAATCAACTTGCTATTTGCTTTTTGATGAAAATGATAAGGAATATGCTCTTTTTTCGGGAGATACGCTCTTCATCGGAGACGTTGGACGACCAGATTTAGCACAAAAATCCAACTCAATGACTAAGGAGCAGTTAGCAGGAATGCTTTTCCACTCGTTGCGCAACAAAATTATGATATTGCCAAATGAAGTCATTGTTTACCCAGCTCATGGGGCAGGAAGCGCATGCGGGAAAAAACTCTCGGAAGAAACTGTCAGTACAATTGGCGAACAAAAGAAAAACAATTATGCCCTTCGAAGCGATATGACCGAAACTGAATTTATTGAAGAAGTTACCAACGGACTGCTTCCGCCTCCAGGATATTTCGGAATGAATGTCGCCATGAATAAATTAGGATACGATAGCATTTCTGATGTGATGAAAAGAGGTATGACTCCGCTTAAACTTGAATCTTTTAAACAGCTCATCGAAAATAAAGAGATTATCATTTTAGATACTCGTAAAGCTGAAGAATTTGCTAAAGGATTCATTAAGAATAGTTTATTCGTTGGGTTAGACGGTCAATTTGCGCCTTGGGTTGGAGCGATGATTCCAAATGTGAATCAACAAATTGTTTTGGTAACCGAAATTGGAAAAGAGGAAGAAACTATTAAAAGACTGGCCCGTGTTGGCTACGATCGGGTGCTTGGTTACCTAGATGGAGGTTTTGATAATTGGCGAAATTCTAATCAACCGGTTGAGAAAATTGAAAGAATCGATGCGGAAGAATTTGCATTTGAAATTCAAAGAAATCCCATCGTAATTGATGTTAGAAAACCCGGAGAATTTGAGGAAAGTCATGTTGTTGGAGCAACGAATATTCCATTGGAATATCTAAACGAAAATTTACACCGTTTTCCTAAAGAATCTTTTTTGCTGCATTGTGCGGGAGGATACAGAAGCATGATTGCTGCATCAGTTCTTAGAAAGAATGGAATTCGAAACTTCGTTGACGTAGTTGGTGGATTTTCTGCAATTTTGAAAAAAGAAGTGAAAACTTCTAGACTTCAATCTCAATAAATCAGAAAAAACAATGCGAATTAAGCAAATGAATCTATTCATGATAATTCAGACTAAATCAAATTACCAATTTTGATTCCTTTGTTTACTATGTTCAAACGCAATGTGAATCGAATTTGTTCACCGTATTTTTTGTAAAAATCTGTTCCCATATTTTCGCTACGTAATAATGGGAAATAGACTCCTAAAACATTTGAAAAACGAATTCCAAGTCCGGAATTCCAAGCAGTTTGAACCTCAGCGCCATTGTAAAAAGCACCAACATCTCCAAAGATTCCTAACAAATTTGGTTTGATGGGAAGTTGAACATAGGCATTCGCTGTTGTCATCCAAAAACGGGTGGTTCCGAAACTTGAAGTACTGTGAAATCCACCGAAATTTTCAGCTCGTTGCTGATTCCAAAATCCAGAAGTTGCATTTCGTGCGAAATCGTATTCCTCCAAAAACAAATCCTGATAACCTCTTGCTCCGCTCAACGACATTTGATAAGCTATATTTCCAACCCCATTTGCACTTTCATAAATAAAATTCGTTCCAAAGAATGCTCTTAACTCAATCCAACGATCCATTTTATTTTTCAGATATCGATATTTGTAGTTTACGGAAGATGAGAAACGTCCTAATTGTTCCTGGTTATCCTCACTTTGCATGTAATCCAATCGCAAACGCATGTTGAATTTGTGATCCGTTAGATTCACATCGTAATCGTATTGAGCAAATGCACCACGCTGATTGAGATCAAAAGTTAGATAACGGTCTTTTCTATAAATGGCTTGCACCAATAAATTATGTGAAGTTGCTTTCGCGCGTCCGCGGTTTCCCAGTTTAGCATTCCAGTATGGACTAACAGCCAATAAAAAGCCATCTCTGTCTTCGCCATTTCCAAAATTCTTCAAAGAAACTCCAAATTTTGAAAGTTTGATGCCATTTACAGGAAGAAAAGAATAACTCAACTCGGCAATTCCAGCTATATTTTTTCGACCAAATGAAAACTGTGGAGCGACCATGTATTGAAATTGTTTGAATGGAACTCCCATGTTATGAACAGCTATTCCCAACATCAATTTATCGTAATTGTTTCCACTTATTGTTGGAAGCCAAAATAAATTAGTCTTTCCTGATTCGTGGTCGCCAAATAAAAATTCAGTTTTTAAAGGCTCAATTTTGTGAAACAATTTGTTTACCGTCCAAAAATTATTTCCTCGGTTTACTTCGGGAATGTCTTTGCTTTTATCAATGGCAAAAGCTGTAAAATCTGTTCCATTAAATGAAACCGATCCTTTTTTGGAAGGCTCCATCCATTTTGTTTGAACAACGGAATCACCTTTCAAAGCATTTACTTCAATTGGTCCTTTTACTTGTCCGACATTTTTCACTATTACATTGGTCGAATTTGTAAACTTGTCTTTCTTGACTTTCTTAATCTTGTAATCAATATGGCGTGTCGTTTGAATTAAGTCTCCAAATAACCAGGATAAATCTTTTCCAGTCGTTGATTCAATTGACTTTTTCATGTCCTCTGGTTGCGGATGTTTGAATTTCCATTGTTCAAAATAATTACTCATCGCTTTATTGAAAAGATTCTCTCCTAAATAATCTTTCAAGTAAAAGAACACCAATCCTGTTTTTTGATACATGGTTACGCCATAATTCGCTGAGGTAAAATCAGCCGAATGGGTTTCTATTGGTTGATCTTCGCCTAAAACAGACAAAAATCTATAACTGATATCACCCATGTCGTGATGACTCAAATCATTGAAATGAAATCGACCTTGCAAGATCATATCAGACATGTTCTTGTTCTTTGGATATTTAGTGGTCATGTAACGCATTTCATTCAGGGTATTCATTCCTTCATCCATCCAGCCGTGAACGCGCTCGTTTGAGCCTAAAATTCCGTAGAACCAGTTGTGACCGACTTCGTGAACGATGACGACTTCTAATTCTTCTTTTGAGCTTGAATTTCCAATTACGGTTACATTCGGATACTCCATTCCGCCACCCGCACTGATTGTTCCGTCAACTGCAGTTACTTGGTTGTAGGGATAATCGCCATTCCAAAGTGAATAGTAATAAGTTCCGTCATTAATGTATTCGATTGCGTGCTGCCAATGAATCGTGTTGTGAGGAACAAACATTGCCCAAGATGTCACTTTTCGCTTTGAGTGAGGTAATTCCACTTCACCTTTCAAAACCCCATAGCGTTTATCGGCAAACCAAGCAAAATCATGTACTTTTGATTGTTTGTATTGGATGGTTTTCCATTCTTTGGAGGATTCTGGAAATTCCGTTTTTCCATTTCTTCCTTGAGGTTTCATTAAAAAATCTGGAATTTGATTCTCCGTTTCCTTCGCTTTATTATTTAAAAAATCAATTTCGGAAGAGGTTTGCAAATCGCCCGTTGCTCCAACAACGTAATTGGATGGTAAAGTAATGCTGACATCAAAAGAACCGAATTCTGAGTAAAATTCTCCTTGATTCAAATAAGGAATTGGATTCCACCCATTTTTGTCATAAACAGCCGGTTTTGGGTACCATTGTGTAATTTGATAGGATTGACCAATATGTCCCAAGCGTGAAATTTCACCTGAGGGAATCTTCACTTTAAACGGAGTTGAAACACGAATTCGATCTCCACTTAACAAGTTTTTCGCTAATGTAAGGACACAAATATCTTGATGTTTTGAATCAAACGACCATTTCACCGACTGTCCATCGACCTTGAAGTCTAAGGAATCAATCCAACCTAAATCCTTTTGATCTCCAAAGCGAAGAATTTGCTTTCCATCTGCATATTGTTGTTTCGCCAATGCTGAATTTCCATCTCTATATGCATTTGGCCAAAGATGGATGTAAATTTTATCCAAATTGTTCGGCGAATTGTTTATGTACTCAAATTCTTCATAAGCAGATAACGTATGATTTTTATCATCTAACTTGACTTGAATTTTATAATTCACCTCCTGTTGCCAATAGGATTGAGAGAAAGTACTGAAAACCGTTAAAACGAAAATTGATACTAAAATGTAATGTTTGATTAAATTTTTATTTGTTTGAATTTTATCCATTTTATTTTTGGCATTTTGATTCATAGCGAATACATGATTGAATAACAAGATTAGTAAATTCATTCCATAGTTACTACTTTGTCTATAAACAATTTGAACATTCATAGACAAACTTTCTAGAGAAAAAAATTCTTTTATCATTGTAACGTTCGATGCTGATCTTTATGAATCTTGTTGGATAATTGAAATAAAATTTAAAAATTTGTCAAAGTCAATTTCTTCAACCAACCTTTTTGAATAGTCAGTTCTCTAACTATCAAAACGCAAAATTTTTAAGTCATGAAAAAAATATTTTATTTCGTATTTGCAGCAAGCACTGTGTTCAATCTTGCTTCATGTATTAAGTTTAACGAAGAAACACAATCCGATTCGGAAGATGTGTTAAAATTGGAGATGGATGAAAACGACTTTCTGAGAGAGGAGGAAACTATATCCAATCCTTGCAATTTGGACTATGCTTCTCTTTTGGCTCCATGCGCCGTAGTAACTGAATCTTCCAGTAATTTTCCGAAAACGGTAACTATCGATTACGGAACGGGTTGTGTGGATGCAAATGGTCGAACAAAAAAAGGGAAAATCATCATCAACGTTTCTGGCGATATGCGTGTTGCCGGGAGCAAGAGAATGTTGACATTTGATAATTTCTATATCAACGAAATAAAAATTGAGGGTTCTCGAAACGCAGAAAATACAGGTTCAAATTCAGCCGGAAACATGGTCGTTAAAGTAACTGGGGACATCACTGCAAGCAACTCCGAGTTTACACGTAGTCGAAGTTTTACTAGATATCGCGAATGAGTTTCTGGAATTTCCACTTGTGAAATCAGTGATGATGAAATTCATGTGACGGGATCAGGAAAAGCAATTGGGAGAAGAGGCATTGAAATTCCGCATACAATTACGGAAAAAATTGTCTTAAAACCCGGTCAGTGCAAATATCCGTTATCTGGAAAAGTTGATATCGGTGGAAAGAGACGAGGTGTTATCCTGAACTTCGGTAACGGAAGTTGTGATAACGTTGTAGAGGCTGCAACCAAGCGAAGAAACAAGACCTATCAAATCGATCTGGATACGAGAAGAATTATACAGTAGTTTAATGCAAGTTAATTGAAAAGAATTGTTCTTTGTTGCATGGTTTTTTTTTTACTTTTGAAAGAAACTCTAGCATGAAAAAAATAATTTTATATTCATTTATATGCTTGTTTTTCAAAAACTTAATCGCACAAAGTATTTATTTCCCGCCTTCAACTGGAAATACTTGGGAAACAATTTCTCCCCAAACATTGGGTTATTGTCAACCGAAGATTGATATTTTATTCAAATTCCTCGAACAAAATAATTCAAAAGCTTTTATTCTTTTGAAAGACGGGAAAATTGTTTTGGAAAAGTACTTTGGAACCCATACCGCCTCAACTCCTTGGCAGTGGGCATCGGCAGGGAAAACCATAACGTCGTTTATGATCGGAATCGCTCAACAAGAGGGATATTTATCGATTAAAGATCCTACATCAGAATATATCGGAAAAGATTGGTCAAATTGCACGCCTCAACAAGAAGATAAAATTACCATTTGGAATCAACTAACCATGACTTCCGGTTTAAACGACAAAGTTCCGGATCATTACTGTACGCTCGATACCTGTTTGAATTACTTAGCTGAACCCGGAATGCGCTGGGCCTATCACAATGGTCCTTACACTCTTCTGGACAGCGTGATAGAAAAAGCCACAGGAATGACTCTCAACAGCTATACCAATCAAAAACTAAAAATACCAACAGGAATGACAGGAATGTTCTATAAAGTAGGCTTCAACAACGTTTATTTCAGCACTGCTCGCAGTATGGCACGTTTTGGATCCTTGATTTTAAACAAAGGAAATTGGAACGGCAACCAAATCATGACGGATAAAGCCTACTTCAATGACATGGTGAATACTTCCCAAAATTTGAATAACGCTTACGGCTATTTGTGGTGGTTAAATGGAAAACAATCCTTTATGATTCCAACTCTTCAAACTGTTTTTCCGGGTTATTTTTGTCCGAATGCGCCTGCAGATATGATCTCAGCAATCGGTTCTGGCGGTCAATTTCTAAATGTAGTTCCTAGTCAAAATTTGGTTTGGTTGCGCATGGGCGAGGATCCGGGAAGTTCAAATGTTCCTTTTATGTTTAACGATGCAATTTGGGAATACATTAACGATTTAGATTGCTCCACATCTGATATAGAGGAGGGGAATTTAGCTGAACAGATTCAAGTTTATCCAAATCCTGCGAATAACTTGATTACTGTTTCTTCGAAAAATGAAAGTTTAGGTAAAATAATCCTCTACGATGAATTGGGTAAAACCATCAAAGAAATTGATTCAAAAGAAAAATCATATACGTTTAATCTTTCTGAAATTAGAACAGGAATTTATTTCGTTTCGTTTTACGAAAGAGGGAAAACATTCATGTTTTTAAAACAAGATTAATTCGTGCTTGATTAAAAAATAAGCAAAATGACAAATATTTGTTTTTTTGGCTAATTCACTAGGATAATCCAATTTATTTCAGTCGATTTTTCGGAAAATATAGTTTTTACTTGAATTGCATTTACGTTTTTATTTACTTTTCATTGAAAATCACACCCGTAAATCGATGAATTTCATTAAATTTGTTTTTCCAAATTTCTTTAGATGAAAAAAATTCAAATGGTAGACTTGGTATCTCAATATGAGAAAATTAAGCCTGCGATTGATTCAGCTATATTGGACGTTATTCAAAATGCTCAATTCATTAATGGTCCAGAAGTTGTGGCTTTTCAACATGAGCTTCAACAATATTTGAATGTTAAACATGTAATTCCATGTGCCAACGGAACAGATGCACTTCAGATTGCCATGATGGCTTTGGGTCTAAATCCAGGAGATGAAGTGATTACACCGTCTTTTACCTACATCGCAACGACCGAAGTTATCGCTTTGTTAGGCTTGAAGCCAGTTTTTGTTGAGGTCAATAAAGACACGTTTTGCGTTGATGCAAAAGCTATTGAAAATGCAATAACACCAAATACTAAAGCTATTGTTCCAGTTCATTTGTATGGTCAAGCAGCCGACATGAATGCGATTATGGAAATTGCTAAAAAACATAATTTATTTGTGATCGAAGACAATGCCCAAGCAATTGGTTCAGATTATACCCTATCAAATGGTTCAGTTGTTAAAACAGGAACGATTGGAGATATTGGGTGTACATCGTTCTTTCCTTCGAAAAATCTAGGTTGTTATGGCGACGGGGGTGCTATTTTCACCAATAACGATGAATTATCCGTAAAGCTAAAAATGATGGCCAATCACGGCCAGAGTAAAAAATATTACCACGACGTTGTAGGCTGTAATTCAAGATTGGATAATATTCAAGCTGCAGTTTTGAGAATTAAATTAAGACAGCTTGATAATTACATTGATGCTCGTAGAAACGTTGCAGATTATTACGACGAGTTTTTCGGACCAATGGAAGGAATTCAAATTCCATTTAGATCGCACGATTCCAAACATGTGTTCCATCAATATACCTTGATTTTGAATGGTCACAATCGAGATGAATTGAATGAATATCTAGCGACAAAAGACATTCCTTCCATGATCTATTACCCTGTTCCTGCGCATCGTCAAAAAATGTTTGCTTCATTAGGAGGTACTGAAACAAATTTGACAACTACTGATTGGTTAACAAAACGTGTTATATCACTGCCTATTCACACCGAAATGCAAGATGAACAGTTGGATTATATTACAAAAACTATTGCCAAATTTTTAGCTAAATAAATTAAACAATGAAAAAAATTGCAGTTGTTGGAACTGGCTACGTTGGTCTTGTCACAGGGACATGTTTTGCTGAGACAGGTAACTTAGTGACTTGTGTTGACATTGATGAAAAGAAAGTCGAGAAAATGAAGAAGGGTAAAATTCCCATTTATGAGCCCGACTTAGATATTCTTTTTGAACGAAACATCAAAGCAAATAGATTGTCATTTACGACTTCATTGGAAGATGGCATTAGAGATGCAGAAATTATTTTTCTTGCTCTACCCACTCCTCCCGGAGAAGATGGATCAGCAGATTTATCATACATATTGGGAGTTGCAGACCAACTTGGTAAAATAATGAAGGATTACAAAGTGATTGTTGACAAAAGTACCGTTCCTGTAGGGACTGCCGAAAAAGTTCATGCTGCAATTTATAAGAATGCTAAAACTGAATTTGCTGTCGTCTCGAACCCTGAATTTTTAAGAGAGGGGTTTGCCGTAAATGATTTTATGAAACCGGATCGAGTTGTGATTGGAACAAGCGATGAACGCGCAAAAAAAATCATGGAGAGCCTCTACAAACCATTCGTGCGTCAAGGAAACCCAATCTATTTCATGGATGAGAAATCTGCTGAATTGACAAAATATGCAGCAAATTCATTTCTGGCGACTAAAATCACATTCATGAACGAGGTTGCCAACTTTTGTGAATTGGTTGGTGCAGACGTGGATAAAGTAAGAATTGGAATTGGTTCTGATAATCGTATCGGGAAAAGATTTTTATTTCCTGGAATTGGATATGGAGGTTCTTGCTTTCCGAAAGATGTTCAGGCATTGGTAAAATCAGGAAAAGAAAACAACTTTGATTTTCAGATATTAAATGCAGTAATGAAAGTCAATGAGGAGCAAAAGACAGTTTTATTTCCAAAAATTAAAAACTTTTTTCGCGGGAATTTAAAGGGTAAAAAAATTGCTATTTGGGGACTGGCATTCAAACCCGATACGGATGATATTCGCGAAGCACCAGCTCTATATATGATTGAAAGTCTACTTCACGAAGGAGCTGAAATATCGGCTTTCGATCCTGAAGCCATGTCAAATGTAAAATCAATTATTGGAGATAAAATAAACTACGCTGAAAATGAATACTTGGCTTTGGAAAATGCTGATGCCCTGTTAATTTGCACTGAGTGGGGGATTTTTAGAAATCCTGATTTTAATCAAATCAAAAGTTTGATGAAAGACACCGTTATTTTCGATGGTCGAAACTTGTTTGAAATCGACGACATGAATGAAAAAGGTTTTTACTATGCGAGTATTGGACGAAATTTAATTGAAAAGTAAAATGAATAGAATTCTCATTACAGGTGCTGCTGGTTTTTTAGGGTCTCATCTTTGCGATCGTTTTATTCGAGATGGATTTCATGTCATCGGAATGGATAATTTGATAACAGGACGTCTTAAAAATATAGAGCATTTATTCGGGTTAGAACATTTTGAGTTTTACCATCATGATGTATCAAAGTTCATTCACGTTCCCGGAAAATTAGATTATATTTTACATTTCGCTTCACCCGCAAGTCCGATTGACTACCTAAAAATTCCAATCCAAACCTTGAAAGTAGGTTCCTTGGGAGTTCATAATTGCTTGGGATTAGCCAAGGCAAAAGGGGCTCGCGTTTTAATCGCATCAACATCTGAGGTTTATGGTGATCCAACTGTTCACCCTCAACCGGAAGAATATTGGGGAAACGTGAATCCTGTTGGTCCTCGTGGTGTTTATGATGAAGCGAAACGTTTTCAAGAGGCAATCACAATGGCTTATCACAATTTTCATGGTCTAGAAACCAGAATCGTTCGTATTTTCAACACATACGGACCTAGAATGCGTCTGAATGACGGTCGTGTGCTTCCAGCATTTATAGGACAGGCATTGCGAGGTGAGGATCTCACTGTTTTTGGAGATGGCTCACAAACTCGTTCATTCTGTTATGTTGATGATTTAATTGAAGGAATCGTTCGTTTATTGAAAAGTGATTATGCTTATCCTGTAAACATCGGAAATCCATCAGAAATTACCATTTCGCAATTCGCAGAAGAAATCATTCAACTAACTGGAACGAATCAAAAAGTGATTTACAAGGATTTGCCTGTTGACGACCCAAAACAACGTCAGCCGGATATTAGCAAAGCAAAGGGAATTTTGAATTGGGAACCAAAAGTTAATCGAAGTGAAGGGTTAAAAATAACTTATGATTACTTCAAAAGTTTAACTACCGAAGAGTTGATGGAAACTGATCATTACAATTTCGATAAATACATAATCAAGTAAAATGGGATTTTTCGCGCACGAGTCTGCTTATATCGACGAAGGTTGCCAAATTGGCGTAGGAACCAAAATCTGGCATTTCTCGCATGTGATGAGCAACTGTATTCTTGGTGAGAATTGTAACATTGGTCAGAATGTTGTCGTATCACCCGACGTGGTTTTAGGTCGCAATGTGAAGGTACAAAATAATGTTTCGATATATACTGGAGTGGTTTGCGAGGATGATGTATTTCTCGGTCCATCGATGGTATTTACAAATGTAACGAATCCAAGAAGCGGTGTAAATCGAAGAGGGCAATATTCAAAAACGATTGTCAAAAAAGGAGCAAGCATTGGTGCTAATGCAACAATTGTTTGTGGACATGATATAGGAAAATATGCTTTTGTTGGTGCGGGTTCGGTTGTAACCAAACACATTCCTGATTACGCTTTAGTGGTTGGAAATCCAGCAAGGCAGATTGGTTGGATGAGCGAATTTGGTCATCGATTGTCGTTTAATGAAGCTGGCATTGCTGTTTGTCCGGAAAGTGAGGATCAATACGAATTAATAAATAATCAAGTTAGAAAATTATAATGTCTGAAAATAAAATAAGGTTTGCTGTAGTTGGAGCCGGACATATTGGAAAGCGTCATGCAGAAATGATTCGTCGAGACGCAGAAGGTGAATTAGTTGCTATGGTTGATGTTAGAGGAGTCGAAGAATGTGGAGCACAAGATTTTAACGTTCCATTTTTTAGCTCAATCGAAGAGTTATTGTCGAGCGGCCTAGATTTCGATGTTGTAAATATTTGCACTCCAAACGGACTTCATGCGGAGCAATCATTAAAAGCTCTAGAATCTAAAAAACATGTAGTTTGCGAAAAGCCAATGGGATTGACTAAAGAAAGTTGCGAGAAGATCATTTTCAAAGCATTACAAGTTTCAAGGCAAGTTTTTTGCGTCATGCAAAATCGCTATTCTCCGCCTTCTGAGTGGATAAAAGAAGTTGTTTCAAAAGGTATACTTGGAGACATATATATGGTACAATTGAACTGTTATTGGAATCGTGATGAACGTTATTACAAGGCAGGGGGCTGGAAGGGAACCAAAGATTTGGATGGAGGAACTTTATTCACTCAATTCTCCCATTTCATTGACATTATGTACTGGTTATTTGGTGATATTGATAATATTCAAGGGAAATTTGCAGACTTCAATCACCAGAATTCAACAGATTTCGAAGATTCTGGTTTCGTTAGTTTTGATTTCATAAATGGTGGAATGGGATGTATAAACTACTCAACCGCGGTAGCTGATCAGAATTTGGAATCATCAATGACCATCGTCGGAAAGAATGGAAGTGTTAAAATTGGTGGTCAATACATGAACGAAGTGGAAGTTTGTAATATCCCTGGTTATGAAATGCCAGTTTTAAAAGAATCTAATCCAGCAAATGATTATGGTCCATATAAAGGTTCAGCGGCTAATCACAATTATGTGATATCAAATGTTATTGACACCCTAAAAGGACGAACATCGCCAACAACCAATGCCTTAGAAGGGTTAAAAGTTGTTGAAATAATTGAAAGAATTTATAAAGTTCGAAATGAACAATTAACCTATACCAAATAAATAAAATGAGTAAACCTATCTACAACCAACTTATTGAAAAAGAAGCAAAACTTGCTGTTATAGGATTGGGATACGTTGGATTGCCAATCGCATTAGAATTTGCCCGTAAAATCAAAGTTGTTGGCTTTGACATCAATCCGCAGCGAGTGGAAATGATGAAAAACAAAATTGATCCAAGTAATGAATTGGAATCCAAAGATTTTGATGGATGTGATATTCTTTTCACCTATAACCTTGAGGACTTGAGAGATGTTCAGTTCTTCATTATTGCTGTTCCGACACCGATTGATGATGCCAATTTACCAGATTTGAAGCCGCTAATCGGCGCTAGTAAAACTGTTGGAGCAGTTCTAAAATCTGGTGATTATGTCGTTTATGAATCAACTGTTTATCCTGGATGCACCGAAGAAGACTGTATTCCGATTCTCGAAGAAATGTCTGGTTTGAAGTTCAAAAAAGATTTCAAAGTTGGTTATTCTCCAGAGCGAATTAATCCAGGAGATAAACAGCATACGCTTCAAAATGTTGTAAAAGTAGCATCTGGATGTTGTGATGAATCCTTGGAGCAAATTGCTTTAACCTATGAATTGGTCGTTTCTGCAGGTGTTCACAGAGCTCCAACAATCAAAGTAGCCGAAGCCGCAAAAATTATCGAGAATACACAACGGGATGTAAACATTGCTTTGATTAATGAACTTTCAATTATTTTCAATAAGTTAAAAATCAATACGTTCGATGTTTTGGAAGCCGCAGGAACAAAGTGGAACTTCTTAAAGTTTTCTCCCGGTTTGGTTGGTGGACATTGCATCGGTGTCGATCCCTATTATTTAACACACAAAGCCTTGCAAGCAGGATATCATGCACAAGTAATAACAAGTGGTCGTTACGTGAATGACTCCATGGGTTTTTATATTGCAAAGCAAACGGTTAAAAAAATCATTGCTCAAGGAAAACACATTCAAGATGCCAAAGTCCTTGTTATGGGTGCAACATTTAAAGAAGATGTGAGCGATATACGAAATTCTAAAGTGATTGACATCGTAAATGAGTTTCAATCGTTTCAAGTTCACGTTGATATAATTGATCCTCATGCGGATTCAAACGAAATGTTGCACGAATATGGTGTTGGATTAATCAATTCAGCAGGCAAAGATTATGACGCAATCATCGTTGCAGTTAATCATAAGGAATACATCGGTTTAAATGAAAATTATTTCAAAGGAATTTTGAAGGAAGGTAAAGGTGTTTTTGTAGATGTCAAAGGTATCTACAAAGGACAAATTAACGAACTTGAATATTGGAGTTTATAATATGGAAAGATTTGAAAAAAGAATCCTCGTTACTGGTGGAGCAGGATTTATTGGTTCACATGTTGTTCGACGATTATTAAAAAATTATCCAAATTATTTAATAGTTAATGCTGATAAATTAACATACGCGGGTAATTTAGAAAACCTTTCCGATGTTGATTCACTTCCAAATTATCATTTTGAGAAAGTTGATATTGTTGACGCTGAATCAGTAAAGATAGTTTTTTCAAAATATAACATTACAGATGTTATTCATTTAGCGGCTGAATCTCACGTTGATCGCTCAATTGAAGGTCCAATGGAATTTGTAATGACCAATGTAGTTGGAACAGTAAATTTGTTGCAGGCAGCTCGCGATAGTTGGAAAGATGAAGACAATCATGTTTTTCACCACGTATCCACAGATGAAGTGTATGGTAGTCTTGGCGAAGAAGGACTTTTTACAGAAGAAACATCATATGATCCAAGAAGCCCTTATTCAGCATCAAAAGCATCCTCAGATCATTTTGTTATGGCTTATTATCATACGTATGGTTTGCCAATTAAAATGTCAAATTGTTCGAATAACTACGGGAGTCATCATTTCCCGGAAAAGCTTATTCCATTGATGATTCATAACATTCAAAACAAAAAACCTCTTCCGGTTTACGGAAAGGGAGATAACATCCGCGATTGGTTATGGGTGGAGGATCATGCTAGCGCTATTGATACTATTTTCCATAAAGGTAGAGTCGGCGAATCCTACAATGTTGGTGGATTAAACGAGTGGACAAACATCGAACTCGTTCGTTTTTTATGCCGTTTGATGGATGAAAAGCTAGGACGAAAAGAAGGTGAGTCAGAGGAGCTAATCACCTATGTAAAAGACCGAGCAGGCCATGATAAGCGTTACGCGATTGATGCAACGAAATTGGAAAAAGAATTGGGTTGGAAACCGTCCATTACTTTCGAAGAAGGTCTATCAAAAACAGTTGATTGGTATTTAGAAAATCAAAATTGGGTTGAAAAAGTAACAAGTGGTTCCTACAAGGATTACTACCAAAACATGTATGCGAATCGTTAGCTGAATGGGAATCTTTGATCGTTTCTTTAAGAAAAAAGAAGTATTGCCGCCTTTTGACTTGTCAAATTTTAAAGTTGACATGCATAGTCATCTAATTCCAGGAATCGATGACGGATCTCAAAATATGGATCAAACGATTGCAATTTTAGCAAAATTTCAATCCTTGGGATATAAGAAAGTTATTACTACGCCACACATCATGACGGACAGTTATCCCAATACACCAGAAATAATTCAATCTGGGTTGGAAGAGGTTCGAAAAGCAATCAAAGAAGTTGGTCTGACCATTCAAATTGAAGCAGCGGCTGAATACTATTTTGATGAAACCTTCATGCCAAAAATAAAGAACAGAGAGTTATTGACTTTTGGCGACAATTATGTACTTGTTGAATTTGCTTTTCACTCACCTCCTCAATATCTAGAGCAACTCTTCTTCGAATTACAAACAAACGGATATCGTCCGGTTGTTGCACATTTTGAGCGCTATATGTATTATTTGGGTGATATAGAAAAAGCGAAAGAATGGCGGAGCAAAGGGATTAACATTCAAATTAATTTGAATTCATTAATTGGCCATTACGGACCTGAAGTCAAAAAACAAGCTGAAAAATTAATTGATGCTGTCGAATTTGATTTCGTAGGAACAGATTGCCATAGAATCGAACATTTAATGATACTTGAAGAAAATTTAAACCTTCCTTATTTCCATAAAATTGGAAATTATTTGATTAAAAATAAAGTTCTGTGAAACTTTGTGTCAATTTTTGATTTTTGAATTAATCCGACTTTTAAAAACATATTTATCATGCTTTACCCCCTATTTTTTTAAGGGTTAATCTCAATAATTAATATAAATAATTTAACTTTACCCTTCAATTCAATGGGGTAAATCATGAAAGTTAAAAAAAGATGGCTATTTGCTTTTATTGTAATGTGCTTAATTTCCATTTTAGGTTTGTTTTGGACTGAGAAACCAATGAATATTGGGTTGAAAAAGGAATTTGGGAAAATAGAGCAAATCGTTCCGGCCGACGTTGCTTGGATGTTGACCTCAGCTTGTTTGGTATTGCTGATGACTCCAGGTCTCTCATTCTTTTATGGCGGAATGGTTGGAAAGAAAAATGTTATTTCAACGATGCTTCAAAGTTTTATTTGTTTGGGTGTTGTTACAGTGCTTTGGGTTGTAGTTGCCTTCAGCTTGGCTTTTGGAAGCCCTTTGGGATTTCATATTGATGGGGAATTTTACAGTGTAATTGGAAACCCATTCACTTTCGCATTCATGGATCATGTTTCGATATTGCCACATTCCAAATTGGGAAGTAGTATTCCATTCATGCTTTTTGCTTTATTTCAGTTGAAGTTTGCGATAATTACACCTGCAATTATTACTGGTTCCTTCGCTGAAAGAGTTCGATTTATAGCCTATTTATTATTTATTTGTTTGTTCACCATATTTATTTATGCACCTCTTTGTCATGCCGTGTGGTATCCTACTGGTATTCTTGGAGCATACTTTGGCGTAAAAGATTTCGCAGGAGGAACTGTAGTGCATATGAGCGCAGGATTTGCTGCCCTGGCTGGAGTTTTAGTGCTCGGAAAACGAACGAACAAAGTAAATATACCAACCAATATCCCTTTTGTTTTGCTAGGTACAGGAATGCTTTGGTTTGGATGGTTTGGCTTCAATGCTGGTTCTGCTCTTTCTGCAAATGGCACTGCAGCGATGGCCTTTGCAACAACCACTACAGCTTCTGCTTCAGCTATGCTATCATGGATTTTCTTTGATAGAATGAATGGTCGAAAAGTTTCTGCTCTTGGTGCATGCATTGGTGCAGTAGTAGGATTGGTTGCCATTACGCCTGCCGCGGGCTACGTGAGTGTGCCTTTAAGTATATTCTTCGGATTTATTACGGCCATTGTATCTAACATCATTGTTAATGCGCCGTTTATGAAAAAAATTGATGATACTTTAGATGTTTTCGCTTGTCATGGAGTTGGGGGTATATTGGGAATGATATTAACTGCTATATTTGCCAATGTTGATAATGGAAGTCTAATGAATGGAGGCTGGTCAATTTTTGGCCACCATATGATTGCATTGATCTTGGTGTCAATTTATACCTTTACCGGTGCTTTTTTACTATTTAAAATCACTAATTTTTTCATTCCATTACGTGTTTCTAAAGCTTCGGAAATGCTTGGATTAGACATTTCTCAGCACAACGAAAGTTTGGAGTATAAGAATAATTTGGGTAATGATTTATCAGAAAAGGAAACAACAAAGATTAATTAATCTCATGTTTCCACACATATAATTGCACAATTTCAAGCAAATCAACCGCCTTTTTTCTTCGTTTGAGAATATCCTTCCTTAATCAAAAAATCAAATAATTTATCTTTAAAATTTCCTTGAATCAAAATCTCACCATCTTTAACTGAACCTCCTGTTCCACATTTAGCTTTCAGGATTTTACCAAGTTCTTTAAGATCATTTTCAGACCCAATAAATCCTTCGATTAAAGTTACATCTTTACCTGCACGTTGCTTCTTATCCAATGATACATACATTTTTTGATGTTGAGCAGCAAGTGTCGATTGCTCTATATTTTCTTCTTGTTGATACTGAAAATCTGGATTGGTAGAATAAACTACATTCACCCTGTTACTATTTTTTTTTGACATGTAACAAATGTATAAATTCTTAGTTTGATTTTATAACGACATAAAAAAAATAGATTTCTTAGGTGAAAATCGGAAGTATTTGATTAAATTAAAGTGTATGGAAACTCAAACAATTAAATGTTGGGCGGAGAATGATCGCCCGCGGGAAAAGCTTATTTTAAAAGGGAAATCTACACTTTCAGATGTTGAATTATTAGCCATAATTATCGGTTGTGGGACACGAAAAAAAAGCGCAGTTGATCTATCACGAGAAATTTTGTCAAGCTTTGAAAATAATTTAGCACATTTTTCAAAAGTTCAGTTAAAGCAATTGCTCAAATTCAATGGTATTGGAGAGGCAAAAGCGGTAAATATTATTGCAGCACTAGAGCTCGGAAGAAGACGCGAAGGAGCAATTGCCCCAACGAGAAAAAAAATAGAAAACTCAGAAATGGTTTATCAACATTTAAAACCTTATCTGAGCGATCTTAAGCATGAAGAATTTTATGTCGTTTACCTCAATTATGCTAATGAAATAATTCAAACAAATCAAATTTCAAAAGGCGGAATGACGAGCACCATAGCCGATGGGAAAGTGATTTTTCAGTTAGCTTTTGATTGTCAGGCAGCAGGATTTATTCTTGCACACAATCACCCTAGTGGAAATAGAAAACCGAGTCAATCAGATATCAAACTAACTAAATCCATCCGTGAGTTCGGTAAATACATCGATTTATATCTTTTAGATCATCTCATTTTCACAGATAATGGTTACCTTAGCTTCGCTGACGAAAACTTATTTTAGGATGAGAAAAAAAAAAATAATTACTATCATTGGTGCCCGACCACAAATCATTAAATCATCTGCTCTCAGCAGGGCCATTCGGTTATCTTTTTCTACTAAAATAGAGGAAGTGATTGTTCACACCGGACAACACTACGATGAAAATATGTCGAGTGTTTTTTTCGATGAAATGGAAATTCCAAAACCAAATTACAATCTAAATGTTGGAAGCGGCTCTCATGGTTTACAAACGGCCAAAATGTTGGAGGGACTTGAAAAAATATATCAAGAAGAGAATCCAGATGCTGTCGTAATTTATGGTGATACAAATTCTACATTGGCTGGTGCAATTGCCGCAGCAAAAATTCACATTCCAATTGTTCACATTGAAGCAGGACTGCGAAGTTTCAATAAATCCATGCCGGAAGAAATCAATAGAATCACCGCCGATCACATGTCAACATTGCTATTTTCACCTACAAAATCTGGAATAGCCAACCTTTTAAAAGAAGGTTTTTCAAAAGAAATTAAACCGACAGCAACGATTGACACTCCGAATGTTTATCTATGTGGCGACATTATGTACGATAATACTTTGTATTTTTCGGATTTCTCAGCTAAAAAATCGAATATAATCAATGAACTGAATTTAACAACAAATAAATATGTTCTTTGCACAATCCATCGAGACTCAAATACAGATCAAGCACAGAATATCAATTCGATTTTTGAAGCCTTAACTGAAATTCAGAAAAATAGTGGTCTGAAAATTGTTTTACCACTACATCCGAGAACTAAGGCCAAAATGGCTGAACTTTTGGATAAAGACTTGAAAGAAAAAATAGATTCAAATTCTGAGATAATTATTCTTCCGCCGACAGGATTTTTAGACATTATTGCGTTGGAAAGTAATGCACGAATCATCATTACCGATAGTGGAGGTTTACAAAAAGAAGCGTATTTCGTTCAAAAACCTTGTGTTATTCTCCGCGAACAAACTGAATGGATTGAGATTGTTGAAAATGGCAATGCAGTTCTTGCCGGCGCGAACTATGAAAAAATTATTTCAGCATTTGATGAATTGATGACAAAAAATAAATTCACGTTTCCTCCTTTTTATGGAAATGGTAACGCCGCAAATTTTATTTGCACCAAAATTCTGGAGGATCTTTAATGATACTAATTTATGCAAATAGAACAACTTCGCGATTAGAATATACATTGGATTTTGTATTCAAAAACCGCGGAATTGCCTACAAAATCACTAATCATAAAGCATCATTTGAGGAATTCGACGGTATTAAACTGAACTATTCAGATCAATTGTTCAGCAATACAATTACCGTTACCCCAATTTCGTTACTATTTACAGAAGACATTCCAAGCTTTGAGTTATCGAAAAAACTGTTTTATAAAACGCAATGTTTGTCATTCAATGAAGTCACTGACCCATTTGCGAGTATATTCTTCGTTCTGACCAGAATGGAAGAGTATCATTCAAAAAAAACGGATAACCTCGGACGATTTGAGGGAAAAAATAGCATACAATACCAATTCGGTTGGCTTGAACAGGTTGTTTGCGATCATTGGAGTGTCGATATTATTGATTTTTTGAATGTGCAAAACAATGTTAAACTAGAAATTCCAAAAGAAGAAACCAAAATTATACCCACTTTCGACATTGATAATGCTTATGCTTATAAACACAAAGGATTGGTTAGAAGCTTCTTTTCGAACTTCAAGGATTTTTTTCTCGGGCGTAGCAAACGTCTTCTCGAAAGACAACGTGTTCAAGCAGGATTGCTAAAAGATCCATACGATACCTATGATAAATTAATTGCTTTGACAGAAAATAACATTTCATTTAAAATGTTTTGGCTCTTAGGTGACTTTGCCAAATTTGATCGAAATATTTCACATCGCACAAGTAAGCATAAAAAGTTAATTCAGCGGATGTCACGCTATTGCGATATTGGAATCCATCCGAGTGTAAAATCTAACAGTTATGATTTTTTTCTACACAATGAAATCGAACGTTTGGAGCGTATTTTGAATCGGAAAGTGGTTGAAAGCAGGCAGCATTTTTTAATATTGAAATTCCCTTACACCTATCAAACACTTATTAATCAAGAGATTACAGATGATTACACAATGTGTTTCGCCGATCTAATTGGTTTTAGAGCAGGAACCGCTCGGTCATTCAATTGGTTTGACTTAAGTAGAAATGAAGTTTCTAATCTTGTTATTCATCCAATAGCTTTTATGGATGGAACGCTCAACGAGTATATGAAGTTAAGTCCCGAAGAGGCAAAAAAGAAAATAGAGGCTCTTTTTCTAGAAGTGAAAGAATTTGGTGGTGATTTTTGTTTCATTTGGCACAATGAAACCATTGGAAATTATGGTATTTGGAAAGGATGGTCAGAGGTTTTTGACTATTCCATATCCTTATGTAAAGCAATGAAATAGAAGCGTTTCCAAAAAATAATCAAAACAAACTATCAAAAAAATCAATACAAATCTTTCCGATAACCCAAATTAATGAGAAAGAAAATTGGCGAATAATATTGTTGTGAAATGTTTGCATTACTCGGTTGACCGAAAATTGAGTAATGACCACTTACATCAAAATAGAAGGTTCCAGTTGCCGGAATCGTGTACTTAAGTCCACCTTGCAGCCCCATGGCAATGCTAATGATTTTTCCAGTTCTCAGCTCGGATGGGGACAATTGATAATTATTTTCCCATTCATACTCACCTGAAACGTCTTGTTTGTCATAATCCCTCTTAACGGAAATGAAGTTCAGCATAAAATTTCCACCTCCATACAATGAAAATCCATTATCATAATCATTCCCCAAATAATAACGTGTACCTCCTTCTATTGTGGTATAACTCAACTTGGTCTGATAATTTATGGTTAAGTTGTAGGGTGTCGTATTAAAATTTGTTGCTGTAACAAATGTACTACCTTGTTCTCCCTCCTTTCGGGGAAAATAATACCCGATTCGACCGTAAAAAGTCACGTCATTACTCCTTGGTAATTCAATACCTCCGTTTAAACCGATAAATGCTCTGTCAGAGGAATTATTACTCACAAATCTTTTCAAACTACTTGTCCCAAGATGAATACTAACTTGTGAAACAACCGAATTACTAATAAGTAAATAACTCAATAACATCGAAATAAAATGAGTAGTAAAAAGCAATTGTTTCATACGTATGCTATTTCATGACTTTGTTAATATTTAGTTGACTTTTTCACCAAAGGGAAAGAAAAAAGTTACTCGATAAATAATTGGTAAAATTCGAACTATTTGTCCTAATTCATTTTTTATATTAAAATTATAACTACTTCTAAAAGGACTATTTTCAGCGTTGTAAACATCATAAAATACACCTGCACACAATTTAACGCGCTCATGTAGGCTCAAATTTAATCCTCCACCTACTAGAGCAATTGGAGCCCAAGAATTAACATTTACCAAAAATGAAACAAAATTAAATGGACTCTTCAATAATTGAAACTCTGCTCCTAAGAAAAGTTTTTCTTGAAAACGATAATGTAAGAATCCACCACCACCATAAATATTGAAGCTTTGATTAAGCCCAAAATTGTTGGACCAAGTTCGTTGCAAACGAAAAGAAGGACCAAACACCAGATTTTTATCAACTAAATAGGCTAATTTAATTTCACCGCCAAATGCGCCTCCTAAATTCGAAAAACCAGCATACAATTCAGTTCCAACTTCAAATTTACGAAAGCCATGTTTTTGATTCCAGCCTAAAAAACTGAAGGATATCATCAGGAATAAAAATATTCTTGCTAGCATAACACAAATATAAACTCTTTTAGACTATACAGATTGATATTTTTTATCTTTGCCAAAAGTTTTTTGAATGCAATTATTAGATGGAAAAGCAACAGCGATGCAGATTCGGCAGGAGCTTGCACTGGCTGTTAAGCAACGAAAACAAGAAGGAAAAAAAATCCCTCATTTAGCGGCTGTTTTGGTTGGAAATGATGGTGGATCTGTAACTTATGTAAATGCCAAAGTTAAAGCTTGTGAAGAAATTGGTTTCGAAAGCACGTTGATCCGTTATGATGATTCTGTGCCAGAAGATATTTTGTTAGCTAAAGTTCAATCATTAAATGAAGATAAAAGCATAGACGGATTTATTGTCCAATTACCTCTGCCTTCTCACATAGACGAGTTAAAAATAACCCAAGCCATAGATCCCAGAAAAGACGTGGATGGTTTCCATCCGACTAATTTAGGAAATATGATTTTGAATATTCCTGGTTTTGTTTCAGCAACTCCAGCAGGAATCGTTGAGTTAATTGCTCGAAATGGCATTCAAACAGAAGGTAAGAATTGTGTAATTATTGGAAGAAGCAATATCGTTGGGACGCCACTATCGATTCTTCTCGGGCGAAATACACACCCTGGAAATTGCACTGTAACCCTAGCTCATTCAAAGACAAAAGACCTTGCATCAATTTCATCTAAGGCAGATATTTTAATTGCAGCCATTGGTCAACCCGGATTTGTAACAGCCGAAATGGTCAAAGATGGCGCTGTTGTAATTGATGTTGGAACAACGCGAGTTGACGATGAATCAAAACCAAAAGGCTGGAAGCTAGTTGGAGATGTTGATTTTCATGGAGTTGCTCCTAAGACAAGTTTTATTTCTCCTGTTCCGGGTGGTGTTGGTCCAATGACCATTGCTTCACTGATGATGAATACCTTGAAAGCGATGGAACTTAAAGGGAAATGAAAAAATAATTTCAAGCTTTCCCCCTACTCAGTGCGAAAATCCCTTCTCAAAAGAGAAATTCAAGGGGATGAAAACTCTCTGAATTTGATTCGTAATCGATCTGCAACTACATTCTCTGGAATCCAGTAATGGTCAATTGTTTCAAGTAAATCTTCATTGAATCTAACAATTAGTGATGAAATTGAAGAAACTAGTCGTTCTTTTTAACCTCTCTGTCATTGACCAAAACAAATCTAGCACTTAAGAAAATGGTATTAGAATCAAAGGTGTTTTTATCAAAAGCGTAAACTGGATACAACAAATGAAATCCAGTCTGAATGTGCATTTGCCAAATTTTATAACCCAATGAGGGAGCAATTCCAAATCGATAATCCTGAAAATTCGTTCGCATGCACAATGTCCCTCCAAAAGTCATTCCTAAATTGCTTTTTCTATACCAATAACCCAAGTCATAACCCAATAACGGATTCCATCTGGAAAAATCGTAGGTATAATTAACCCCAAAATGTAAAGCATGTGTATTGGGACTCATTAGTTTTCCCTGTTTCCATTGTCTTTCCATACCAATTTCTCCCACATAAAATCGTCCGCTCTGCACTCCGATGTACGGACCAGTTTTTACGATTGTCTTTTGGTTCTTTGCCTTTAAATTAAAAATTCCTTGAGTAAATACAAAGTTTAAGCAAAGAATGGTTGCAACTAAACATAAAATTCTATTTATCATACTTTTGATGAATTTCTAAGATTGTTTTTGCATCATTTGCTTTAATTCCCAAACTATCAGCGATTTTTTTGGCTTCAATTACTTCTTTAACGCTCAAGTTGGTTTCATTCGATATCTCTTGTGAATCCAAATGATTAAATAGATGTGTTTGAGTTACTCCAGGAATGGTGTAGGACACGAGACCAGTTACAATAGAATAAAGAATAGAATTTTCTTTGTTTTGCTTCGGAAAGAATTTTTCTTCATTATCGAGGGAATGAAACAAAACTAATATACACCCAATTACGTAACCCCATTTGAGTATTCCAATGAATGATCCAATTCCCTTATTAAGTAATGAAAGTTGAGCGATTTTTAAAATTTGTTCCAATGCTTTTCC
The DNA here is from genome assembly GCA_044348645.1 of Crocinitomicaceae bacterium. Taxonomy (GTDB): domain Bacteria; phylum Bacteroidota; class Bacteroidia; order Flavobacteriales_D; family Crocinitomicaceae; genus UBA952. Next base: position 29,618 of record JBIKSL010000025.1, read on the forward strand.
TCCAAAATAGATCATCGCTCCAACAGCTAAAAATAATAACAGGAATGAAATTGCAGGCAAATAACCCGGTTTTTCGTGTGTTTTTCCAACAATTATTTCTGTAATTTTATCAGAGAAATGGAATGCAGCATACAATCCTACCAGTAGAGCTAAAATGGTAAATAACTCCATAACAAAGCCCTTTTTATAACCCTTCCACGCCCCATAAACAAGCGGAATTAGGATAATTAAATCAATGATTTCCATTGTCGAAAAGTAATTCTTGAAATGGAATTTTATCTAGTTTAGATGAAAATCTTCTACACATTCACTTGTGAGTTTTTATGATTGTTCTTATTCTTGTATTCGATGATTAGTCCCTATAACGATGAGTATTTCATGAGGCAGGCTTTGGTGGAAGCCAAACATGCATTTTCATTGGATGAAGTTCCAGTTGGAGCGGTAATAGTCTGCAAAAACCAAATCATTGCTCGCGGACATAACCTCACAGAAACATTGACTGATGTAACTGCTCATGCTGAAATCCAAGCTATTACGGCTGCCTCTCAATACCTGGGCGCCAAATATTTAAAAGGCTGTACTTTGTACGTTACCTTAGAGCCTTGTTGCATGTGCGCAGGAGCTTTGTATTGGTCACAAATTGAAAAAGTAGTTTTTGGTGCGAGGGATGACAATCGGGGTGCTGGGCAACATGAAAAATCGTTGTATCACCCAATAACACTCGTAACAAATGGAATTCTTCAGGAGGAATGTAGTCAATTGCTGAAAGAGTTTTTTTCGGCCAAGAGAAAATAGAGAGTTAGAAATTCATTTGCGCTTGTATCCGAAGTAGATTTCCTCGCTGGTAATTATTTTGATTCGAAAAATCTTCAAATCGTCTTGAAGACATTGTATACATAACAACTAATTCAAAGTTTTTACCCATTTGCCATTCAGTTCCTAATTCTAATTCTTCTACGCGATAACTTCTGGCATCAATTTCGTGCTTTTTGCCACCCTTGTACGTTTGATATCTCACAAAAAGTATAATAGTTTGCTCTCCAAAATTCATTTTATAAGAAGCTGTAACATAACCACCTCGTAAAGCTTGTGTCGAAATAGAATCTGCAAATTTGTCGAATTCTGGACCGCGACCAACATTGTATTCAGCTAAAATACCGAATGGTTTTGGGTATAAAACAAATGTTCCTCCAACACGCTCATCATCATAAAGTTTGTCCTCCGCAAATTTAACTCCACTTGAAGTGCTCAACAGAGTAAATTTTCCTTTGTATGCTTGAAGACCTGTTTCAATAATTTGATTTTTTATCTGAAATGGATAAGATAATCGAGAAACGATATGTCTGTTTTTATTCAATTCTGGTCGATTAGCTGTTTGCCCATTGTAAGCACCAAAAGCAAAAACGCCATAATCACCTGATCCTTTTAGACCGTCACTAACTAGAGAAGAAAATAGTTTTCTCGTTTTTTCAGGTGCCCAATAAAAGATAACACCAAGATCACGCTCGTTCGAAACAGCACTATTCAAAGCATCATTACGATCAAGCGGTAAGCGATTTTGCGAAGATTGCATGTTTTCAAATCCAAATGGAATTTTGCTTTGGCCAAACCTAAAACGAAATTCATTTTTCTTATCTAATCCAACATCAAAGTAAGCATCGCGTAATTGCCCAAAATGAAGAGTTGTAGAAGAGGGAGCGCTGGCAAAATCTGGTTGTACATAAAAATAGACGCGCGGATGAATTTGACCAAAGAAAATAATTCGCATCCTTCTTACAAAAAAGCCACCTTCACCTCCCCAGCTCCTATCACATTGCTCACATTCCAAATCTTCATTGGTTTGCAAAAGTCCATTATATCGTACTTGCATGTATCCGCGGATTGACATTTTATCAAACCATTTTTTTTCAGTTGGCTTTTCGTTTGCCGCTGGAGTTTGAGCAAATACTAAATCTACGCTCAATAAAATTGCAAAAACAAAAATTTTCTTCTTCATGTTATTGTATTAGTTTAATGAAAAATTCGAATAGATCTCTGGATCGAATTTTGAGCGAAATTAGTTTCTTAATATTTGGATAACATACACTTAATTAAATTGTAACCTAAAGATAATTTTCATAACATTTTGATAACATTGAACGGATTGGTCAATCTATTTTTTTCATCTTTATTCATTAAATATCAGATAAATCAACATTTTGCCGTTAACACTGTATTTTTCAATGTTATCATTACGTTAATAAACTTTGTTTTCAAACCTCATGAAAATCAAGAATTTTAAATTTGTTTTAAATTGTTACTATATGTCAGGAATTCTAAGTTATTTTTTACCGAAGGATAAAGTGTTTTATTCTTTATTTGAAGAAGCAAGTGATAATCTTCAAGCCATTGCAGCAAAATTGGTTCAGGTGGTTCATGAGCCTGACTTCAACAAGCGAGCTACAATAATCAACCAAATGGAAGAGATTGAGCATAAAAACGATGAAATCACTCACAAAATATTCATTGAATTAGGTAAAAACTTTATAACTCCGTTTGATCGCGAGGACATTCATAGTTTAGCTTCTGCCTTGGACGACATTGCGGATTACATTTATGCAGCAGCCAAAAAAATTAATTTCTATAAAATTGATCCAATTTCGGATCAGGGAATTCAAAAAACCGCAGAGGCAATTAATGATGCTGTAAAAGCTGTAAAAGCAGCTGTTACCGAATTGAGGAATTTGAAAAACACACAGAAAATCATTGAATGTGTCATTAAAATCAATAGCATAGAAAACAGTGCGGATGACATCTTTGACATGAACATTGAACGTCTTTTCGAATCGGATGTTGATGCCAAAGAATTAATTAAAAGACGTGAGATTTATCAGGTTATGGAGATTACAACTGACAAGTGCGAAGATGCCGGGAATGTCATCGAATCCATCGTTGTGAAATACGCTTAAATTGTTTGATAACTTATAATCCGAAAACATGTTTACGTTATTAATTGTCGTAATCGCAATTGCCTTACTTTTTGATTTAGTGAATGGTTTCCACGATGCTGCTAATTCCATTGCTACGGTGGTTTCAACTAAAGTGTTGACTCCTTTTCAAGCTGTTGTTTGGGCAGCATTATTCAATGTGGTAGCATTTTGGGTTTTTGACATGAGCGTTGGAAACACAGTAGCAAAAACCGTTGACAACAACGTTATCGATTTATGGGTGATTTTGGCGGGATTACTTGCTGCTACTTTTTGGAACCTATTAACTTGGTGGTTAGGAATTCCATCGTCCTCTTCTCACACACTAATAGGCGGTTTTGCAGGAGCGGCAGTTGCTCATGCTGGGTTTGGGGTTATTGAAACCGGAGAAATCGTTAAGGTTGTTTTGTTTATTTTCTTGGCTCCATTAATTGGCGGATTTATAGCATTCTTAATTGCATTGGTAACCATTAATCGCAATTTTTGGAGAAAAATGATAGTTATTGCCATTCTGTCTGGTGCTACAGTTTATGTGATGCAATACATGATTGATTACATGGATATGAAGCCAATCATGATGTACATCGTCATTGGAATGATTACTATCTTCAATTTGGTTTATATCTGGTTTGAACTTCGTCATGGTAAAAAGCCATCTGCTTTAAAAGAAGCGAATATGCATAAGAGACTTCAGTTGTTATCCTCAGCTGCATTTTCACTTGGTCACGGGGGAGCTGATTCTCAAAAAGTGATGGGTATCATTTGTGCTGCACTTTTGGTTTATGGGAACATGGGAAGACAAGGAAAATTGGAAAATGATGTTCCGAAGTCATTACAAATTACGGAGTTGATGCAAATCGAATATAAAAATGCTGAGGATAAACTTGAAAAGTTTAAACCCGAACTTGCCGAATTGGACTCTACAATTTATTATGTTGAGCACAAGGCATTGCATATTGCTGAAAACGGAGAAGAAGTTTATGATAAAAAAGGGAAATTAAATCCCGAATACAAAGGAAAAACAATTCACTCGTTCAAAGAAATCGATGAAGAACTTTCGAAAATTGAGGTTTATACTTTTGGAGACGCACTCTGCGATGCTAAAACCAACGACACCATTTTTAACGATAAAGTATTGAATAAAAACTACAAATATGCTGGTATTTTTAGTGAACACATTGACAGCAAAGGCAAATTACTAGAAGGACATAAAATCAAAACAAAAGTGCATTCGGACACCATGCCTTTTTGGATTTCCTTTGGTTGTTACTTGATGATTGGTATCGGAACATTGATGGGTGGATGGAAAATCGTGAAAACCATGGGAACAAAAATCACAAAAGTTACTCCTCTTGAAGGTGTTTGTGCTGAAACTGCGGGGGCGTTGACCTTGTTTACCGTTTCTCAGTTTGGTATTCCGGTTTCTACTACACATACCATTACCGGTTCTATCATCGGAGTTGGTGCCACAAAACGCTTGAGTGCCGTTCGTTGGGGTGTCACTATCAACTTACTTTGGGCGTGGATCTTAACCATTCCCGTAAGTGGTCTTTTGGCAGCACTTTTCTACTTCTTGATTCGATGGATTCGTTAATATCTTAATTCAAAGCAAAAACTCGTTGGTCAATGATTGTTCAAATCGAAAACCATTTAATTTCAACGGAAATTTTCGACCAAAAATTTGTTTGTGACCTTCAAGCGTGCAAAGGAGCATGCTGTGTTGAGGGTGACAGTGGCGCACCACTTTCTAATGCAGAGGAAGAGTTATTGAAAACGCATTTTGAAAAAATCGCCCCTTTTATGAGCGAAGAAGGAATTGAAGCTGTAAAGACGAATGGAGTGAGTTATCAGGATCAAGATGGTGATATCGTAACCACTCTGATTAACGGACAAGATTGCGCTTTTGTATTCAGAGATGAAAAAGGAATTGCTAAATGTTCCATCGAAAAAGCCCATCGAGAAAAAAAAATTGATTTCAATAAGCCTATTTCTTGCCATTTATATCCTATTCGAATAAAAAAGTTCGGAGATTTTACGGCAATCAATTACAAAAAATGGAAAATTTGTGAGCCGGCATGTCATTGTGGAGAGAAACTAAATATTTCTGTTTACCGTTTCCTAAAAGAACCGCTCGTTCGTGCTTTTGGAGAAACGTTTTTCAAGGAATTAGAATTGGTGCATAAAGAAATGATTTCTGGGTAAAAAATCAAAATAAGAAGATTTCTAGCTGCTTCTGAAATCATTCATGATATGTATTCAGGAAACGGCTTCGTTTTGAAGATCTTATACATCATTCGGGTTTCATACAAAATTCGAGTTGAAAAAAAATCTGAGCCCAACAAAGTTGAGCTCAGATCTTTCATTTAAGTTTTGAAAAACAACTCAAGCATTCTTAATGATGAATATGCTTGATGATTTTGGATTCATTGTTATCGTTAGCGACTTTAATAAAATATACTCCTGGAGCAAGGTTTGGTTCTGTGATATCCCAAAGGCTCACTCCTTTTTCTATTTCCACGCTCTTTTGATAAACGCTTGTTCCATTTGCATCAGAAATACTCAAGTTTCCATGACCGATTAGATCTTTAGCGTTTAACAATATGGAAAACCCATTTTGACCG
>JBIKSL010000026.1:0-35023 GCA_044348645.1 Crocinitomicaceae bacterium
CTTTCTTATCAGAATATGAAATTGGAAGATTAACCATTTGGGTGAATTTGAATTACAATACAAAGCAACTAATTTATCAGATTTTCAGCAATTTTAAAGTCGCTAATGCATAATTCAGGTTTAATTGAAGCTTTTTTTCCATATTAATTGTATTGAAAATTATAGTGATTGTTTTCCGATGAATTTTTAATTGTTCGATGCGAACTATCGGAAAAAATAAGCAATGTCAGTTCTTTTTGGTCATTCCATTGAATTCTTTGAATTTCACTAAAACGAATTTTTCCAATTTTATAGCAATATCCTTTACTAACATACAAATCATCTATTTCTTCAAATTCAATTTGATCTAAAACTTCTTTTTGTATGGAGCTCAAGTAAACATATAGTTCAATTTCACTCGATAGCTTAAGTAATTCACTCGTTGCTTTTCTGTATTCATACCTATACTTAAATTGTAATGCTGAAATATCCGATAAAACTGCACTTGCAGTGGGGAGACTCCCAGCTCCTTTTCCGTAAAATAATTGTTTATCTGCATACGCAGCTTGAACAACAACAGCATTAAATTCTTCGTCAACATAATAAGCAGAATGGGAGGATTCAATAAAATATGGTGCCACAAAAGCGGATATTCCTTGTTCGTCTTTCGAAGCAGAGGCAAATAATTTGATTCGAAGACCTTTTTCATTGGCATACTGAATGTCTTGTGGTTTAATATTTCGGATTCCAATATTCACCAAACTATCGGGGGAAACACTCACACCAAAAGCGTGTTTTAACAGAATTATTAGTTTATACTTTGGGTCAAATCCATCCACATCTAATGTCGGATCTGCTTCTGCGAATCCTTTTTCTTGAGCCTCAGACAATGCCTCTTGATAGGAAATTCCTTGATTCGCTTTTGTCAAGATGTAATTTGTTGTGCCATTTACAATTCCTTCAATTCTGGTTAAGGTATCGTTATTGTAATATTCCTCGAGATTGCGAATAATCGGTATAGAACCTGCTACAGCACCTTCGTACAAAAGTGAAACATTATAATGTTTTGCTAGCTGTATTAACTCATCTAAGCGCTCTGCAATCAATTTTTTATTCGCAGTTACCACATGTTTTCCTTTTTTTAACGATTCTTTTACGATTTCATAGGCTTCATTACTATCATTAATAAGCTCTACCACTACATCAATTTCAGAATCATTTAAAATTTCATTGGCATTGTATAAAATTGGAACCGTAGTTGGTTCTCGATGTTTTGTTGGGTCTTTTGCAACAATTTTTTCAATTTTGGCCGCTAAATGATTGGTTTGATTCAATACCTGGTATAAACCAGAACCAACACAACCAAAACCAAATAGACCTATTTTTAAGTGTGACATACTTTTCTTTTATTAAGCTGTGAATAATAAATCGTTTAATTGTGGACTTTTGAAAAAACTTTCTGGTTCGTGATTAAAAAATTTTTTGAAATGGGAAACGAGAGATTCATGTTCAATCAGGAATCCATCATGACCATACTTTGATTCAATCGTTTTTAATTTAGAATTAGGAATATGAAGCCATAATTTCCTTTGTTCTTCTATCGGAAACAAAATATCAGTAGTTATTCCAATAATCAATGTTTTGGCTTTTATTCTTTCTAACGCTTTTTCAATTCCGTTTCTTGATCTTCCCACATTGTGAGAATCCATGGCATGGGAAAGTAGAACGTAAGAATACGCATTAAACCTTTTTGCTAATTTGAGACCTTGGTATTTCTGATAGGAACTTGCTTTATAATTTCTTATCACATCATCCGAATCTTCATTTTGAGATAAGGAATAACCTTCATAAGATCTGTAACTTAATAGTGCGATGCTCCGAGCAGCGATAAGTCCTGCCTTGCCCGCATTTTCATCTTTTTTACCATAGGTAGAATCGGCTTTTATGGCTAGGCGCTGACTTTCATTAAATGCAATTCCATATGGTGAATGTTTGGCATTCGTTGCTATCAGAATTAAATTTTTAAAAATAGGTGGATTCTCAATCGACCATTCTAAGGCTTGTTGACCGCCAAGTGATGCTCCCACCAAAATATTAATCTCAGAAAGTTCGAGATGTAATCTAAGTTTTTCATGTAATCGCGCCATATCTCTTGTAGTAATCAATGGAAAATAATCGTAATAAGTATCTCCATTTTCATCTTTTGAAAGAGGTCCAGTTGTTCCATAACATGAACCGAGAATATTCGCACATACAACGAAGTGCTCTTTTTCATTAAAAAAACAATTCTCACCGCATACATTAGGCCACCACTCCCATGGATTACTATTTGCTGTTAATGCATGACAGATCCAAACCACGTTATTTTTGGTTTGATTAAGATTACCAAATGTATGATAAGCGACTTCTACATTTTTAAGTGTCAATCCACTCTCTAATTCAAATTCTTTGAAAACAACTTTTTCCAGATTCATAGTATTAATATTTATAAAGCCCCCATTTCAGGGGGCGCTTTCTGATTTATGCCAATGTTTTATTTTTAACTGATGTAAATGCTTGTTCTAAATCGTTTATTATGTCTTCAACATGCTCAATTCCAACAGATAAACGTAATAATCCAGGCTCTACACCTGCAGCAATTTGTTCCTCTTTGCTTAATTGCTCATGAGTTGTGGCGGCAGGATGGATAATCAATGATTTTGCATCACCGACGTTGGCTAAATGTGAAACTAATTCAAGAGAATTAATAAAATCATTTGCTTGTTCCACTGTTCCTTTTACTTTGAAACTCAAAACTCCACCAAATCCATTCGTAAGATACTTTTTGGCTTTTTCATGATACTTTGAAGTAGGTAGTCCAGGATAATTAACGTAATCAACAAGTTCATTTGTCTCCAACCATTGCGCAACTTTTAAGGCATTATCGACAGTTCTCTGAACACGAAGGGAAAGTGTTTCAAGACCTTGAAGTAAAAGAAAAGCATTGAACGGAGATAATGAAGGACCAAAGTCTCGCAATCCTTCTACTCGAAGACGAATAGCGTAGGCAATATTTCCAAAAGGTCCGTTAGCTCCGAAAACTTCCCAGAAATTCAATCCATGATAACCTTCTGCTGGCTCTGAAAATTGAGGGTATTTTCCGTTGCCCCAATTGTATTTTCCGGCATCTATAACGATTCCTCCGATGCTGTTTCCATGCCCACCAATCCATTTGGTAGCAGAGGCAACAACGATATCAGCTCCGTGATCAATTGGTCTGAATAAATACCCCGCGGCACCAAATGTGTTGTCTACCACCAGGGGAATATCAAATTTTTTAGCGATTAATGAAATTTCCTCAAAGTCTGCTACGCTAAATTCAGGATTCCCAATTGCTTCTAAGTAAATTGCCTTTGTGTTTTCATCGATTAAAGACGCGATTGAAAAAGGATCGATTCCATCAGCGAAACGCACTTCAATTCCTAAGCGTTTGAATGCGACTTTGAATTGATTGTACGTCCCTCCGTACAAATGTGAGCTCGTCACGAAATTATCTCCTGCCTGCAGAATATTATTCAATGCTAGGAACTGTGCCGCTTGACCAGATGATACTGCTACGGCTGCGACTCCTCCTTCCAAAGCCGCAATTCGTTTCTCGAATACATCGGTTGTTGGATTCATAATTCGTGTGTAGATATTACCGAATTCCTTCAGCCCAAATAAGTTAGCTGCATGTTCAGCATCGTTAAAAACATACGATGACGTTTGATAAATTGGTACAGCTCTAGAACCTGTTGTTGGATCAGCTGTTTGACCTGCATGTAACTGCAGAGTGTCGAAATGATAGTTTTTTGTTGACATTTTTTTGATTTTAAAAGTTAAAAAATTAAGGGATATACTAAAATCGAGATACAAAATTTCCGGGCCCTGGAATGATGCACCGCCGAATTAAAAGCCTATGAAAAGGAAATTAGCAGCACATGCAACAGCAGCACATGCAGCAACAACAAGCAGAAAACTTGTTAATTAAAAATGAATAAGATAAAACCTTGTTTGGTTTTTTGGTGCTTTGAAGAAATGTTTTAATTTTCATTTTTTTCATTTTTTATATTCTTCCAAAATTGGAATCAGGAATTGGCACCGGTTTTCCAATAATAACTAAACAGTCATTACTTCAAGTTGGTTGCCAGAGGTTCAACGAGCCTGTCTCTTACCTCTTCTTTATAAACATGAAACACCTTTTGTGATTCGATTGCAAAATTAATATGCTATTTAGAATATTTCCAAATAAATTTGCATTTTTTTTAAAAAAAATATTTAAAACGCTTGTAATCAACATTTTATTAATATAACAAAAATTTTAAAAACTAAATCCCAAACACCTTCAGATAACTTTAGCAGATAAACTCTAGGGTTGATTTGTAATGGTATTATTAACTTTTTTGTCGGCACTTATTTCTTTTTCAAACCAAAAGAATACCCAATACTGATATTGTAAATAAAAGGTCTAAAACCAGGTCCAACATCCAATGTTTTTATCTCTTCGTTTTTCCCGGTATTTTTATTCAGATAGTTGTAACTATTTCCATCCAAAGTGGAAGAAATCGTAGGCCAAAAACGGATACTAGGTGAAATCATAATTCCATTTAAGAAGGACGTTTTGTTTTTGAAGGGCTGATAATGACCATAAACACCAATTCCGATGCTCATGGTATTGTATGAGGTGATTTGAGTGGAATTAATTTGTGTTTCATCATCGTAATAGAATTCAAATCGGTGCCATTTCGGTTCAATTCTCACGTTTACCCATTCTTTCAAACGATAGCCAATTCCAAAACCGGTTGTGAAAGGCATGTGAACGGCTAGACCTTGTTCCCTCAATTCTGGAGTAACTGTGGTTCCAGCTAAATCCAATGAGGCACCGTGGGAGTAATCAAAAATAAAACGGTTGTGAATGTAGTTGCCTTCGATGTTAAATCCTTTTGCAAAAATCGGTTGGATCAATCCAAAAACTATGTTTACCTTTTTTTCGCTTTTCCATTCTTGCGCATTGGATTGAAGGGCAATTGAACTCAAAACAATGATTGACAATGTCTTGATTGAACTTTGTTTATTAATAAGCTTCATTTTTAGTTTTTTATGACGTAAATTATTTGATAACACCAATCTTTTTAAGGTGTTCAGTTATGCCTTCTTTATAGGATAACGCTTTTAAATTATATGTTTTCTCCAATTTTGCACTGCTAAATAAATAGTCATTTTCCCATTGATAGGACAGCTTTATTAGCTCTTTGAGTTGCCTGTTAAAGATGGAAATGAACTTAATAATTCCTTTGGAAATTACTTTGTATCTGGGTTCTTTTTTAATGATTTCAGCAACGAGCTCAACAAGTTGTTTACCGGTAAGGGCATTGGGATCTGCTGGTAGGTGCCAAATTTGTTGATAAGCATCAGGTTGCTGAGCCAAAAATGCTACTGCATTCGCTGCATCAGGAATGTAGGTTAAGCTATGTTTTTTATCGTCTCGGAAAAGAAGCATTGCCTTTTTATTTTTTTGCAAGGAAACTGCAATTTGCTTGATTACATCATAGTATGGGTAGTCTCCATAAAAATCGGCTGACCTGCATATCATGGCCTGTACTTCTTGAGTTTTTATTGCCTCTAAAATAAGATCTGCTGCAATCATTCTGGCAGTACCCTTTACCGAATCTGGTTTACTTGGAATATCTTCTGTCATGGTTCCATCAACACGACCATACATATAGACATTGTCAAAATAAACCATTTTTGCACCTTCTTTCTTACAAGCATTTATAACAGCGCGAACAGCTCTTGGAAAACCGTCAAGCCATACTTGATCCTTGTAGGGTAAACCTAGGATTAGATAAACCACAGATGAACCCTTGATTGCATCCGAGACACTTTGTTCGTTGAATACATCCATTGCAAAAACCTGATCAGTTGCATTAACTTTCTTGGGAGATCGTGAAGCAATTCTAACTTGGATATTCATCATATGGAGTTTTTTTGCCACTTCTGTGCCAATGGTTCCATTTCCACCGATTATTGTTTGCAACATCATTTGTATTTATTTAATCTTTTTATTTGTTTTTCTTGTCTTGGGATATAATTGAAGGGCAATTATATCCTGAACTTTGTTTATTATTTTTTGTTGTTAAGTAAATACTTGATTCCGGCATTAAGGAGGCCAAGATCTCCTTCCCAAACATCTTTGCTTCCATAAGGATCACTGAAATCAAATTGAAGAGTTAAAACCAATTTGTCGGTTAATTTATGAGCATAACCAAGCGATACCATGTATCCTATATTGGAAGTAGATTTTTCAAAATTCGGATTTGAAGGGCTATTGATTTTGCTTTGAGAGAGTAATAAACCAACACCTGTGCGAAGAAATAACTCGGATTTATTACCAAGTGGTAGATAAAATTTTGGGCTAATCATCACATTGGAATGTCTGGCTGTAACCTCCGCTTTTACATTGTTTAAAACTAAGGTGCCCTTTGCCTTTAATGAAGTGAGCATGGTTGCGGCATGTGTTTCGATTCCCAAATACTTGTTAAATCGATAACCAATTCCGAGGTTGGCTTTCGGAACCCATTGCGATGCAGACTCTTTTACCATAAACTTCAGTCCATCCTCCGACCTTGAAAGCCCTGCCGATACATGAACATAAAGCGTTTTGTTAGTAAACGTTTGAGCCATGACTTCTGTACTCGAAGCAAACAAAATCAAGATTGCTATTGAGTGAGTAATACGTGTCATTTATTTTGATTTTAAAAATTATACCCAAACCTCAATGAACCAAGTGGAAACGGTGTTTCACCAACCTCTTTTGTTAAGGTTTCATCTTCGTAAATAGGCCATGGATTTGATTTGTAAAGCACATGAGCAACGCCAAATTGAGGAATAACGTAAAGCTTCTTTTTAGCGAACTCAAATTTGTACCCAATATACCCTGTAACCAACCAATCAAAGCTGTTGTAGGTCTTTCCGGTGGTTACATGGTTTTGGAGAACCCCCAATCCCGTGGTCTGCGAAAATTCGAGATGAAGCCCTTTCCAAAAATATTGTCGGTATCCACTTGCGACACTGTAATCGGCAAAGCGACCTTCCGTAGCGCGATCTCTGGGAAAATCGAGGTTTAATCCCACATACACATCTCCACGCAAATTTCCTTTCTCCCATAGTTTAATGGTGAAGTGCGTACGAGTTGTTTGCACTAAAAATGGCCAGAGAATGTCTGTTTCAATGGCGTATTTACTTTCCTTTGGTTCGGTTTGAGCGAAACTGGAAGTTGAGACAAGGCTTACTAATCCAAGAATAAAAAGGGATTTTTTCATTTTGCTGCATTTTTTGTTAATGCAACAAAATTATTTTGGTGAGATCCCAATCCACTGAACAAATGTTAAGAAAATGTATGGTTCATCATTGACCTAGCAATTATTCATTTGGCATTTCAAACCAAAAGAAAACATTTACATATATCATTTATTCGTTTTTGACTGCCGTCCAATTTACACTAAATGCCAATATGAGTTTTATGGAAAAGAATTGCATAATCAGTTGTGCCAATGAGTCGGTATAATTCAGAAGAGGAGTTAAAATGAAGGACAAAAGCAAAAGCGTAATTCCAACTACTCTTTGATGGTATTGCTTTTTTGTATTCAAAACAATAATCGAGCTTATCAGAGTAAACAAGGACACACCCAACATCGCTGTTAACTCACTTGGGAAAATCCAAATTAGAATGGATGGTTGTATTAGATGGAAAAGAACAAATAGGTATCTCTTTCGTAAAGATTCAGCATAAAAATTAGTTGTTCCTGTGGTAAAGTTAGCAACAGCACCTCCACCAATATCAAGTGCGAGGATGGTGAGTACCGTTTTTTTAATGACTGAAAAATCTGCATTCCATTTAAACCAAAGTGTCAAACCAGCTAAAGAAACAGAGCCAATTACAATTGCCAACAAGTCAAATGTTGAGGTTTCGCGTCCGAATAGTTCACGTAATGACCTGTGAACCTTAATCTTGTACGGTTGATCTTTTTCCATTAGAACAAAAATAGTTAATTAGTGTCTCACCTCACTTTTTGACCTATAGTGCGAACTGCTTTCAACCAATCTTTTCTCTGTTTTTCAGTTGACAACTTCACCGATCCAAAATAGGTTGTTTTCACAGGTTTTATTCCTGAGAAGCCCAAGATTCCTTTTCGCATGATTTTTCCTCCGGGGTCTCCAATAATCCATTTGTAATACCAAGGTGGAGCATCCATGGTAGAGATGATTCGAGCCGACTTGCCTTTTAATAATTTTTCCCAGCTTACAATTTTGCCTTGTTTGTCACGATACTTAAATGCAAATCCCGGCGAAAACGCCATTTCAAAGAACAATCTCAGGTTAGCCGGCAAACCCGCCCACCAGGTTGGATAAACGAATACCAAATGATCTGACCAACTGATGAGTTCCTGAGCTTTTAACACATCACCTTCGGGTTCATATCTTTTTTCATGACCGTATCGCAGGTATTTTTCCAATTCCAACTCACGTAAATTCAATGTTTGAACTTGATGACCTGAAGAAATTGCTCCTTCTTTATATGCTTCTGTAAGTGCTGAACAGAAACTATTTTCTCTGTTGTGGCAATTGATTATTAATATGTTCATGTGCTTTAATTCAAGTTCTCCTACAAAGTTGAAAAACAAGATTGACATTATACTGAACAATTGTTAAGAAATCACTTCGCCAACTCTTTTCTCAATCTGCTCAGATGTTGAGGCGTCATACCCAGAAACGAAGCTGTGTATTGCAGTGGCACACTTAAAAGAATCTCCGGATTTTCTTTGATCATTTTTTCATAACGCTCGTGTGCCGATTGAGACTGTAACATCATGATTCTTTTTTCCATGGTAATGAAAAGGTTTTCGACAACAACCCGTCTAAAGATCTGCATTTTTGGAACTAACTCACAAAGAGCCTCTAAGTCTTTTTTTGAGATTGTTCTAAGCACAGTGTCTTCTAAGGTAGAAATGTTTTCATGAGTCGGTGCATTTGTTAGAAAACTACTAAATGCAGAAACAAAATTGTTGGGGGTTACAAAGTAACAGGTAATCTCATTTCCGGCTTCATCAAAATAAAAATTACGCAGTTTTCCGGAAACTACAAAAGCCACTTGATTGCAAACTTTTCCTTGTTCTATAAATAGTTCACCTTTAGAAATTTCAATGGTGTTATATGCTTTTTCTATTGCGTTTTTCTCGTCTTCGGTGAGACTGATAATTTGGTTGATACTTTCAGTGAGAGCAGTCATACGAATAGTTTAGGTTACTAAATTACGTGTTACTTTTAACATTACATAAAAGGTCCTAAAACGAAATTCCTAAAACTTATAATTTTATGATACTTTTAGGAATAACATAACATTAGAACGTATCAAAACTAGATTCAAATCTACGCCTATTCGAAATTCAAATTAGGTGATTTATTTCTTGAAATATTGAATACTTTGTGTTGATATTCAGTTAAATAATTTCTATTTTTCTCCTTGATTAACACTAAAAAAATAAAATTGAATAGCAGCCAAAATGAATATATTTTTGTATTTTTGGCTGCATTTCAATATTTCAATATGTCAAAAAAAATCATCGGAAGAGCGTTGGAAAAAGAAAAACTACAAGATGCTTTACTGTCGCATAGATCGGAATTGATAGCCGTTTATGGGCGAAGAAGAATTGGGAAAACATATCTCATTCGTGAATTTTATACAAAACATATTTTGTTTAGTTTTTCAGGGCTAAGAAATGGGTCTCGTCCGGATCAGTTGGAGAATTTCATGTTGGAACTGAATACTGCCACCAGCCGATTTAAGAATCAAAAACCGGATAACTGGTTGCAAGCATTTCATTTTTTAAGAACCTATCTTAAAGGAATCCGGCAAACACATCGGAAAAAAGTCATTTTCATCGATGAGTTTCCCTGGGTGGATTCGATGCGCTCTGGTTTTTTGCCTGCATTTGAAAATTTTTGGAATACCTACTGCGCCACCAGAACAGATTTGATTGTAGTAATCTGTGGTTCGGCAGCTTCTTACATGATGAAAAAGATTCTAAAAAATAGAGGAGGTTTGCATAATCGTATAACCAGAAAAATCAAGCTCGAACCTTTCCAATTGAAAGAAGTGAAGGAGTTTTTTGAATATAAAGGAATTAAACTACCCGAAATCGAAATCATCAAGATTTATATGGCTCTCGGTGGCGTTGCAGAATATCTAGAACACGTCAAAATAGGCGATTCTTCCGTTACCGCGATTGATCGTTTGTGTTTTCAGAAAGGCGCCCAACTTGAACATGAATTTGAAGAAGTATTTAAATCGCTTTTTGAGGAAGGTTCCTACCACGAACAGATTATCAAGTCATTGTCCAATGGCTCAAAAATGGGTATGCTGAGAGACGAAATATTGAAGGATCAAGGATTGCGATCGGGAGGCCAATTTTCGAAATCTATGAATGAATTGATTGAGTCCGGTTTCGTGGAGAAATATCAAGCTTATCGAGGAAATCGAAAGACAACACTTTACCGCATTTTTGATGAATTCTGCCTTTTTCATTTGCAATTTATGCGTCCATTTAAGGGGAATTCCTGGGTTCAACTTTACACAAAAAGAGCATATGAAACTTGGTGTGGATATGCTTTTGAGATGATTTGTTACAAACATGTTGCCTGTATCAAGAAAGAATTGAAATGCGATCAAATTCAATCTAAGAATTATAGTTGGAGCAACGCCAATGCACAAGTAGATTTGGTGATTGACCGAAATGATAACTTAGTAAATCTCTGCGAATTAAAATTTTCTAATGATGTTTTTAACATTGATGAACAGTATGCTTCAAAACTTAGAAAGAAAGAATCTGAATTCAAGAATTCAACAGCAACAAGAAAAGGGGTAAATACGATTATACTTACCACATGGGGAATCTCCGGCAGTCATTCCATTGGATTGGTGACTCAAAGCATAACAAAAGCATGTTTTTTTGATTAAATTCGATTTGAAAAATCAAATTGAAATGCAGCCAAAACAATCAATTATTCTTCATTTTGGCTGCTATTCAAAATTTATAAAATGATTTTTTCACAAAAATATTAGCACCAATTTTTATCTTAACATCAATATAAAAACCTCAAAATCAACCTTTCGCCAACTTCTGTCGAATACGTGTCAATGTTTGGCGTTCCATTCCCAAAAAAGAAGAAAGGTGAGATAAAGAAACACGATTGAACAGATCGGGATTTTCGTGAATGAAATCAAGGTATCGTTGTTCTGCTGTTTCAAAAAGAAAACTTTCGATGCGTTTTTGCTGAAATTTTAATACCGCTTCTGCTACCAAACGACCATAGCGTTCAATGTTCGGGTATTTTTCGTAACCCGCTTGAATATGGTCATAAGTAAGATTGACAAGAATGGTAGGTTCAATACACTGGAAATAATACTTGCTCGGTGATCGGGAAATAAATGCGGTATAATGCGTGGCATAACGGTTTTCTCGAACAAAATTGACCGTAATTTCATTGCCCTTTTCATCCACGTAAAAAGCACGTAGTAAACCTTGATATACGAAACCAATTTCTTGTTGAATAGTATTGGTGTGAATGTAAAAATGTTTGGGTTGAAGTTCGGTAATGGTTAAACCACTTTTAAAATAGTCTAATTCTTCGTCCGTAAATTTTGGACAAAGTGTTTTGACTGCGATGAGATATGTTTCAATTGGATCTACCATTTTAAAGCGAAGTTATAGGATTATTTCAATATCGAGAATCTTTCCAATCTCGATCTTTTCCTTCTGACGTATCTCTGCTTTTAATGGTAGGATATAGGTTTTTAGTTTTGTATCGTACCAAATCGCTGTATCCCATAAAATTTCTTTATTTTTTGCCTTTGCCTTCATTCTTCCCCATCCTTCCTCTTGCCATTTGATATTTTGACGTATTTCCCTTGATAATTCGATTGGTAATGATACAAAATACCATCCCCCGGTGGCGGAATGTTTCCAAACGGGAGCGGTGAATTCGTAGGTTATATTGATATACATTATTTGACAAATTTAATCTAGCAAATGTATTTTTTGAAAAAAACTCCTTGTTTATTTCCTCTTAAGATAAGTCCATGGTCAATATAATAAGCTACCGAACCAAATGCACGAATCCATGGACAATTTGACTAATTTACGTTTTGAATTTGTAAGTATAAACTCCATCAGCAAGCTTCTTTCCAAAAGTATCTTTTCCATCCCAATTGTTTTGATAATTTTTATGGGTACAAGTCAGGATAAAAATTGTTCATTCTTATTCCTATGCTAACTTGGTGTAGGAAATTTCTTTTCCATAGCCGGAAAAAATACATGGCCTAAAATCAAGGGATTAAACGTGAAATATTGACATTTCACTAAACTTCCATTTGGTAGCTGACACCAAAACTTATTCATATCCATATCAACTGTCTCACCAAATTCATTTCGTTGAGGTGTTGATGAAGCAATTCGAAACATTCTCAATTTTGTTGTTTTCCCCGAAGTCTCTTTTACTTTTAGCTCACAAAACGGAACTGTTTTTTTGAGGCTGTCACATTGTTTTTTATTCAATTCATAGTTGGCCAATTCAAAATGTACTTTTCGAAATCCTTGCAGGTATCTAAAAATATTCGATGTGTCCAATTCTGAAAGTTTTTCGCCATTTTGGTTTACGGAATATTTCATATTCTTTTGGGAGATTGAAAAACTTCGGTACGATTCTTTCGGGTATGTAACATCAATAAGAGCGATATCGTTGATGTCAAGACTAAAAATATTTGTGCAAATCCATTTTCTTGGATCTGCGAAAAAACGCGGCTCAATGATTCCGTACATGCCTTTTATACTCATCATAACGGGATAATCACTTTTTCCATCATCAGCTGTTTCCAGTAACATAATTTGTCCTAAGTGATCTTGTGCCGCTGGGCCAATGTACCAAGTTTTTGTCCATTCACCATCTTGAAATAGTTCAACTTTGGTATGGCTAGCAGCCATGAGTTCGGTGAATTTCTCTTGTGCTTTTTGGGGTAAGTATCCTTTGAAAGTAATTTTACTTAAAGCTTCCAAAATGAAATGAACATTCGGCTGAGAAATGCAACCACCTTTACTATCTGTCCAGATATTAGCTTTCCTTACTAATTCCATGCGATTAGAAAAAGCATCTGTAATAATAATTTTATCTACGCTGTTGGTATCCTCAATTGCGAATTCAATGAATTGAGAATCAGAGGATCCTTCAGAGTTCAGTAGTGATATTGTATACCAACCAAGAATAATGATTGTAATAATTCCAATAACGAGTATAATTATCTTTTTTATCATATTCAACGTTTCTTGGGTTGTCGCGCATATCTTCTTTGGCGAATAACATTCAATGCAAAAGCAAGAAATACAATTAATCCGATTGGTGCAAGTAAATTGACTATTTTGTAGAAACCAGCGTGTTGTTTAATTTTTTCTTTGTCAATTTTTTTGATTTCAATTTGTCTGCTGCGTATATCAAGTACCGAATTATCGCCCATCATATAATCCACGATATTTTGAAAAAACTCTTGATTGCCATGATAAAGAGGTATTCCCTGTTGAACTAATTCTGGATCCATTTTTAGATCATTGTATTGACTCGGGATGTAAACATATCCAAGGCCTTGAGGATTGGGCATTGAATCATAACGATTAAAAATGAATTTACCATTACCCACGACCAAAACCTTACCTTCTTTTTCGCTTTTTGTTTTAAAGTGATATTTTTCAGGAATGTTTTTATTGTTCAATCGATTAACAAACTCTGGTACTACACGATTTTGGAAATGTGAACGAAAAAAACCTTCAGCAAGTCCAGCAACACAAATCTTATTGATTTCGTCTTCAGGATTTTGAACGAGTTCAGGATTTTTGCCAAAATTCATTGGAAAACCAAGACTCACCAGTGGGGCAAGTCCTGTTTTGTTAGAATTGGTCGAGGTTGTCAAAATGGGGGTGAATGCCAAGTTTCCCATGTTAACGAATTGAAGCTCATTGGCGTATTTCAGATAAACTGGCTCAATGTTTCGAGTAATCGGATGCGCCGAAGGAGATGCTAGAATACTGAAAAACCATGGAATGTAAGTTTGATCTGCATAAGGAACGATTTTTGGTGAACAATTTACGTCCACCACTAAATTTTCATTGATTTTTAATCCATAATCGTATAGCATACGGTCTAGAATCAGATTTTTTCTGGTAGTATGACAAGTACCACGCGCCATCAGCGTGTCTTCATCAATTGCCAATGTGTTCAGGAAGCACATGAGTTTTCCTCCCCGCATAACGAATTGATCAATTAGATATAAATCACGATCAGTGAAAGGTTTTTTTGGATCAGTAATTACTAGACCATCAATATCGTCCAAGGCCGCAATAGAATCATTCAGTGGAACATCAGCAATAGAAAAATAAGGTGCGATTAGTGCTCGAGCACGCTGTGTTTCAGGATATATTAGTTCACCATGACCTTGAAGGAATCCAATGCGTTGTTTTTCTTTTTGAGTCAAACGACGCATATTTGAAATCAGGTTATATTCCAAATTATTTAATCCCATTTCAATCATTTCGGTCATACCAGCCAAATTGTATGGTCTCCCTGGTTTTGTGCCAGGTAAAAATTGAACTACATTTTCTTTTACAATTCCATTGGTTGAGTATGTCATTTTTGCTCCAGGCCAGAGCATTACTTGTCTTTGTTCTCCGTCCTTAGAGTATAGAATTTCCATCGGAAGGATACCTTTCCCTTGGTCATATAATTGAATTTTTAAATCTTGTTGCTCCTCTTTTGAGCCGTTATTTGGATCAATGAATACATATTCAATTCGATTACCTGCGATGTATTTAAAATCTTTCAGTTTATCCTTCAAGGCATTCTGAAAACTCTTTAGTTCGGCAGGTAAATTTCCTTCAAGGTATATTTGAAGACTAATGCGATTCTCAATGTTTTCTTTTGATTCTAAAAAACGAGTTGTCCCCAATGCCAACGAATAGCGATGATCTTTAGTCATATCAATTCGCTTCGCAACGATTGAACCGATAATATTAATGAGTAACAAGCCAATAAGAATGAAACTCAGAAGTGTCCAATTAAATAAGTTTTTTGTTTTTAACCGAGGGAATTTCATGCCTACTTTTTTAAGGTTTTAACAACGGTTAGAGAAGCACTAATGAAGATTACGATTATGGATAAAAAGTAAATGATATCGCTTGTATCGATCACGCCTTTTTTAATTGAATCATAATGAAAAGCAATTCCAATGTATTGAATGATATAATCAAGATTACCAATTTGGCTGTAATTACCTAATAAATTGAACCCGTCGTAAAAAACCCAGCAAAGGAACATCGCTAGGATAAAGGCTACAATTTGACTGCTTGTTAAGGATGATGCAAAAATACCGATTGCAACGAAAACAGATCCAAGAAAAATAAGTCCGATGTATGAAGTAAACGTGGCTCCTGAGTCAATAATTCCAATTGGTTGTCCGAGGTAATACATTGATATGTAATAGATGATTGTTGGAAGGATTGCGATAATCAACAAGGTGACTCCTGCAAAATATTTGGCTAAGATCATTCCGAGATCTGAAATCGGTCGAGTAAGTAACAACTCAATTGTTCCCGTTCTTCTTTCTTCTGCAATCGATCTCATGGTAATTGCAGGAATAAGAATTAAGAAAATAACAGGAGACAAATTGAAAAAAGGAATCAAATCAGCTTCTGTTCCCTCCAACAAATTGGTATTAAATGATAAAACCCAATGGAATAATCCTGATGCGATTAAATATATTACTATGAAAACATAGCCAATAATCGAACTCAGAAAACTATTTATTTCTTTTAAATAAAGTGCGCGCATGAAATTATTTAAGCTCTCAAATTTAAGGTTTTCGCATAAAATCTATGGTTTTTTTTGTAGATTCCTCAAGAAATTAAATTTCAATGAAATCGAATAATTTGCAATTAAAACTCCAATTAAGATTACTGTCATCGATAAAACTTGAAAAACAGATACTTCCTCATTAAAATATAGCCCGATAAATATTGCCACAATAGGGATAAAATAAGTTACGCTGCTAGCAAATAGGGCAGACGAGAAACGGATAATTCTATTGAAAATAAACGTTGCGAATGCCGTCCCAACGATTGCAAGTATGGCTATGAATGAAAGACCAGATAGAGCATGCGGATTTGTTAAAAATACTTGTTCTGTATCGAAAAAAATAAAACTTATAAAAGAAGGAATTAAGAGTAGTCCAAATGAAATGGAAGTAATTTCCGAAGAGGTGTAACCTTGAAGTTTGTGTTTGATAGTATTCAAACTGATTCCATAAAGCAAAGTTGCCAAAAGAATAGCACAAAGGTGACTCCAATCTGCTTCAATCACCACATTTTTTCCTGAAATCAATAAACAGATAATTCCAATACTTCCAATCGTAGCACCAAAAAACTGTCTTGCCTTTAATTGCTGATTGAAAAATAGAAATCCCACAAGTAATGTAAATATTGGTGTGAAACTATTCATCATTCCAGCATAGCCGGAAGAAATCGTTGTTTCAGCGAACGTGAATAAAAATGCAGGAATAAAACTACCAAGGAAACCGACAATGGAAAAGAAAAACAGATCTATTGATGATTTTACCTTTCTGAGATTAATAATGGACAATGGTATCAGCACCAATGAGGCAAGCAGCATTCGCAGCGTTCCAACCTGAGCTGCGGAGAAAATAACCCTGTTGTCTTGGGCGTACATTCCTTTTTTCATTAACATGAATGAACTTCCCCAAATGCAAGCCAAAAGCATCAACAATATCCAGCTCTTTGCTGATTTAGACATAGAGTGGTAAAGTTAATTTTAATTTCGCGTTGATACAATATTCCATTTTATCTTTCGGGAAAATAATGTTGGAACTAACATATATTTATATAATAGATTGACGAATTAAAGATTGTTTCACTAGTTGACTTTTGAAATGCTAATTTTCATTAGCTATTTTAGATTTACAGCATCAAAATATAATTTTCGTACAACACTAATAATATAGTTTTAGTGCAGAGTCTCGATTCCGTTTTTAGGATATTTACCTTTGTATTTGCTTAGAATTTGCTTTATGTACTGAATATCTTTTTCGACATTACCTGTCGGCTCAAATACGCTGTGAAATCCACCAATTTTATTTTGATAATCAATATAACAAATATAAATTGGCACATTGGCCTTTTGAGCGATGTAGTAAAATCCTTTTTTCCAATTCGGGTTGTATTTCCGAGTTCCTTCCGGGGTAAATACTAGGAACATCGTTTCATTTTCGTTAAAGAATTTGACTGCCGTCTCCGTCATATTATTTCGTTGAGTTCGGTCAACCGGAACTCCTCCCATTAATTTTAATAACCAACCTAGCGGTGGAAAAAAAAGCTCTTTTTTTATCAAAAACCTTGCTTTTACACCGTATGAAATAAATGCCATTTTTCCAATTATGAAATCCCAATTCGAAGTATGTGGGCCAACTACAATGACACATTTATTTATCCCATCAGGAGTTCGTTTGTCAATTTTCCAGCCTGTTAACCAAAAAATTAATTGAATAATTTTCTTCATGTTCAAAATTAATCAATTCATGTTTCTATTACCTTTACGCTAATGAATAAATGGAAAGAAACTTTGTTGATTTTGCTCATTTCAAGTTCTTTTATTGGGCTGAACTCATTCATTCAATTTAGAGAAAATGTTCCGAAATATTATCATACAACTATTCCGAAATTAACTACGAAACATTTAGCTTTGAATGTGTTTGATTTCATGAGAAATTTGATATTCAATGAACTATTCGTTCATAAAGATGATTATTTAATTCAAGAAATTAGATCGAAATTGATTCAACAAAAAGTGTCACAGGTGAATTTATTTGAATTTGGTTGGGATTTTTTCAAACCAATCGAGTTAATTCAGTTTGTAAAAAATGGACAGTTTTATTATTCATTGAAATTCAAAGTAGCTGATAAGAGTTTATTTGATAATAAAACAAAACAACATAAACAACTTATATTTCGTGATGGTTCAGATGGTTTTTGGATTTTTGGACAACCCAAACATAAAATTGATCTTTTCATAAATGATTTGACTAGGAATGTTTTTCATTATAAACTATTGAATGATCATACTAAACAATATATTTCGACGTTTGAGAAAACTAATCCAACATCAAAAAGTACCATTCAGTTATCACTAAACAGAATCATAATTCAAAAATTATCAATTAAAAAGGAAACTTTTTTTGAGGTTCTAAAACCAAAAGGATTTCACATCTCGTCGGGGTTAAATTTCAATCAATTGAATATTATTAAATCGAATAATTTGGTTGAGATACTTAAATCCAGCGGAATCAATTATTATTCAGTAAATTATCTCGGATTGGAATTTCAAGAGGATAATGCTTTGGTGGCAATGCCGAGATTTGAACTTTATCTAAAATTCAAAAAAAGTATTTCTGGTAAATCATTGGTTCGTAATTTGTTAACCAATAAATATGTCCATATTGATTACGAAGAATCGGAAGATTTCTTTAAAGTGGGAGATGAAATTTTGAAGGTAAAACAACTCGATTCAAATAAATTGGTGGTTAGCTCAATTATTGATGATTTTCAATTGGGTAAGACTACTATGAATCCTTACATTACTGGAGATCCTAAGTGTCTGGTTAAAATAACGAATGCCGGTTGGAAAAGTGTTTTGTTTGAACTAATTCCATTTTATAAAGCTTCTAGAATTTTTTTGGAAAATACGAACAATATAACATCAATAAATTCGAAGAAGAAATTTCAGGTAACAACAATTTCGTTTAAAAGAGATATTGATATTTCACATGAGTTATTAAAATTTTCTCTATCGCTGTAATTGCTATCGAAAAAAATTAGTCTATCTAAAATCAAAGTACAGTTAGAGGTGGACTGATACGAAAAATTGAGCAAGTATTCTCTCATTGGATTGATCTGTTGAATTCTAAGAGAATAAAATCAATTTGTTCCTTTGACTTTCTACTTTCCGTTCCAATTAGTCATGGTCAATTCCAAACCTTGCGTAACGAAACTTTTAATGAATTCGGTCGCAACGATAATTCGCTCGGGTAATGCGAGGTTTTCTTCCTTCGTCCATTGACCCAAAACGTAATCTGCTTGCCTGCCTTTCGGAAAGTCATTTCCCACTCCAAATCGAAGTCGAGCGTAATCACTTGTTCTCAAAGTTACCTGAATGTCTTTTAACCCATTGTGTCCGCCATCGCTACCTTTTCCTTTCATTCTTAATTTGCCAAAGGGAAGAGCAATATCGTCTGTAATCACCAATAAATTCGACATTGGAATTTTTTCTGCTTGAAGCCAATAATTCACGGCCTTTCCCGACAAGTTCATAAATGTGATTGGCTTTATCAAAATCAAAGTTTTTCCTTTGAACTTTACTTCTGCACGGTTTGCCGCACGATTTAAAGAAAACGAATCGCCGAGTTCTTTTGCTAAAGCATCAACAACTTTGAATCCAACATTATGCCTTGTTTCCTCGTATTCCATGCCTGGATTTCCTAAACCAACGATTAAAAACTTCATATTATTTACTCCATTGCGGACAACTGTCGCAACCTTTTTTCGGTTTAAAATAAAACAATCCTCCTGCGACAACTTCAAAAGCTCCAAAACCAAATTTCTGTTTGGCAAAGGAGTTGTAATCATTCGGTCGCGTATCAACACGCATCTGATTCATGAAACCTCCGGATGCATTTGCCTGAATAAAAAAATGCTTAAAAAACTCAAATCTAGTGCCCAAATGCGCTGATAAACCAAACCCCGACATTGATATTGTCTCCATGTCTTTTCTACCTGCAAAAGTGAAATCATTTATACTTAGAATTCCGCCGCAACTTATCCCGGGTAACGTTGAAATAGCAAAATTTCCTTGTTTAGAACTAAACCACTTATCAACGCGAGAAAGTTCTATTCGTATGTAGTTCAAACCATTTGTATTCTCATAGTGAAATGTTTCCTCTTTAGTTACAACGGGTTCATTGTTATATGTTCCTGACCAATTCGTGACTTCATCCACGCCCGGTTTAACATAACCCGAGAGAGAATATTGTGTATTATCAACAAGAACGTATTTGAAATGATCATATCCAACGGAAATCGCCCAATTATTCTTGAAATTGTATCCAATTCGAAAGTTTAGTTGGTGTTTGGTGAAATCATGGATGGAAAAATAGGACTTTAATTCTTTTGTAGGACGATCAACAGCCTTTATTCCATTTAGTGTAAAGTCATAACCCGGACCGACAAAATTGATATTGCCTCCAGTGTAATAACTTCGATTCAATCCACAATAAAAGAACAGCGTTCCGGCAGACCAAGATCTTTTCGTTTTAGTCTTTTTATAGTATTGAGAAAAACCACTATTAAAGAATAGTAAAGTAAGAAATAAAATAACAAATTTCATGGAGCGATAATTTTTGCAAATTCTTCTTGTGAAAAAATCTCTTCCAAACGAAAATGAACTTTTTTGTCCAAACTGTGCCATTCAACTAATCCAAATCCCGATGCAAAGTAACTTAATTGTTTCGCTTGATAGGTTTGTTCTTTCTTGGTGAACGGATTCAAAACGGTTTGTCTTACTAAATCTTCAAATACAAGAGCGTCAATATTTTCATCTTCCATTACCTTGAGCTGCAATTGCTTTTTGAAATTTCTTTTTAATTCACGTAAAATTAAAGTTGAATCAACCACTCCTTTGAATTTTAATGAATACCAGGCTTGTTTTTTTAAATCCATCGGGAAAAGTTGATTTTTGTAAATGTGAGCTTTTTCCTTTTTTTGATAACGATCTACAACCATTTGATCGAAAACAGACAAAGAATCAACATTATAATTTATGGCTTCCAAAATTCTCCCGTCGCTGGAATAACGTTCAACAACAAGGTGTTGTCCGGCATGATCATGAATGGCATAAATTCGATGAAACTCTTCCTCTAAACCATGAACGATATCGCGGTACAAATAAATTTTTGGAACGGTATCAATTGGATAGAAAAATTCGGAATTTGAATTTAATGACTTAAATTTTTTGTCTTGTGAACAGGCAGAAAGTAAAAGAATATAGCAAACTAAAAAAGGAATCAACCTCATTTTGTCATCTTTAAAAATGCTACTTCTTGATCTGTTAAATGACGAAACATACCTCGCGGAAGATCTTTTTTGGTTAACCCCGCGAATTGAACGCGATCAAGTTTGATTACGTTGTATCCTAATGCTTCGAATAAACGACGAACGATTCTATTTTTTCCTGAATGCAATTCCACACCAATCTCACGAGCTGAGCCATCTTCAACATATTCGGCTTTATCGACTCGAGTTTTTCCATCCTCTAAATCAACACCTCTTAAGAGCTTTTCCAAATCTTCACGCGTTACAGGTTTATTTAATTCAACATGATACAATTTTCGAGCTTGATATCGAGGATGTGTGAGTTTCTTCGCCATATCACCATCATTTGTAAAAAGCAGTAAACCCGTCGTTTCTCGATCCAAACGTCCAACCGGATAAATACGTTCACGACATGCTTTGCTAACCAAAGTCATAACCGTTTTTCTACCACGCGGATCATCCATCGTCGTAATAAATCCCTTTGGTTTGTTCAATAAAACATATCGTTTTTTTTCTGCATTAATGGTTTCGCCATCGTATTGAACCACGTCTCCAGGTTGAATTTTGTACCCTAACTCGGTAACGATTTTTCCATTTACGGAAACCACACCTGTTTGAATCAAGACATCGGCCTCTCTTCTTGAACAAACTCCCGCATTCGATAGGTATTTGTTCAAGCGAATATTATCCTCTCGAAAAGATGGTAGTGGATCACCTTTTTTGACTTTTATTTTGAAATCAATGTATTTTCGTTTATCACGAGCAGTTACCGTTTTTTTAGATTCCGTTGTTCCTTTCGCCGATGGTTTCTTCACAGAAGCATTCTCTTTGGGCGAATTATTTTTCTTTTCTCTCATAAGGAATTACAAAAATAAGGATTTTAAACCCGAATTATGCATTAAAAAATCAAAGTATTCAATGGAAATAAAATTAAGATTGAACAACCGAACCATACAAATCATAGTGATCTGCTGAATCAATTTTGATTTGTTCGAAATCTCCCAAACGGATATAGGAATCAGATTTTTTAACCAAAACTTCATTATCCACTTCCGGAGAATCAAATTCCGTGCGGCCAATAAAATAATCCCCTTCCACTCGATCGAAAAGAACTTTGAACGTTTTACCAATTTTTTGTTGGTTCAATTCATAGCTGATTCCTGACTGCAAATCCATGATTAAATCGGCTCGTTTCTTTTTTAGTTTGGGACTGACATCATCCTTGAATTGAAACGCGTGGGTATTTTCCTCGTGAGAATAGGAAAAAATTCCAAGTCTGTCAAAACGACTTCGTTCAACCCAATCATACATTTCTTGGAAATCAGCCTCCGTTTCACCTGGATAACCTGCAATTAAGGTCGTTCTCAAGGCAATATTCGGAACTTTTGCTCGAATTTCAGTGATTAATTCTTCCGTTTTTTCACGCGTAATTCCACGACGCATCGCTTGAAGAATTTTTGTTGAACCATGCTGCAAAGGCATATCCAAGTATTTACATACATTTGAACGCTCGTTCATGACTTCCAACACATCCATTGGAAATCCACTTGGGAATGCGTAATGCAGGCGAATCCATTCGATACCCTCAACATCCGAAAGTCTTTTAATCAAATCGGATAACGCTCGTTTTTTGTATAAATCCAAGCCGTAATAAGTTAAATCTTGAGCGATTAACATCAATTCCTTAACTCCTTTTGCCGCGAGACCTTTCGCTTGCGTCACTAAATCTTCAATCGGTGTGGAAATATGTTTTCCGCGCATCAAGGGAATCGCACAAAAAGAACATGGTCGATCGCAACCTTCCGCAATTTTAAAATAGGCATAATGATTTGGTGTCGTCAACAAACGCTCCCCAACCAATTCGTGTTTGTAATCTGCTTTAAGTGTTTTCAGTAAACGTGGAAGTTCACGTGTACCAAAATAGGCATCCACCTCCGGAATTTCCTTTTCCAAATCATCACGGTAGCGCTCAGAAAGACAACCTGTTACAAAGACTTTATCAACCAACCCTTCCGCTTTAGCCTCGGCATAACGAATAATCGTATCAATTGACTCTTGTTTCGCATTGTCGATAAATCCACAGGTGTTAATTATCACAATTTCAGCGTCATCTTCCAAGGATTCATGCTCGACATCGAAATTATTAGCTTTCAATTGAGCCATCATTACTTCCGAGTCAAAGGTGTTTTTTGAGCAACCGAGCGTAACAACGTTAACTTTATTCTTTTTGAGCGTTCTAGTTTTCATTCAGTGCAAAATTACATTACTTTCGTTTAACTTTAATTTTAAGACAATGAAACGTTCAGTTGGCGAAATTATATTTTTATCGCTTTTATTTTTTTTAGTTTCCTCTTGCGCAAACCAAGGGTTTTACATTCCATCAGGGCAACCACTTGAATCAATTGATTTTGCTGCCAAAATCGGACAAACTCCGGAGTCAGCTCCTTATGAAATAAAAAACATTTTCATTGATGCCAATTTGCTCTATGTAACAGTTCAATATCAAGGATCTTGTTCAGGTAAAGATGTCGTAGAAATGATAGGAGATGAGATTATATCTGATCAGATGATTCCAGTTCGAAAGGTAAAACTAGCGATTCGTCCCGAAGATACAAACTGCAAAGAATATCGAAATCGCACTTTTGTAATTAACATTCGAGAATTGGCAGCCAAGAAAGAACGAGATTTTGAAACTGATTTACAAATCTATGGTTGGCGAACAAAATTGAGATACGTTTTTATCCCTTAATGTGTTCTCAAAATTCTCTCTACGTTTTGATGTTCAAAATTTCCAATCGTCAAAGTAAATTTACTTCATTGCTTTATTTATTTTTACGGAAACCAACAGAGCATGCTTGATTTCAAAATACTTATTCCGCTTATTCTAATCATTTATTTCATTGCTTTGTTCGTTGTAGCCAGAGTTACCTCCAAGAATGCGAATTCAGCCTCTTTTTATGCAGGAAATAAACAAAGTTCTTGGTATCTGGTGGCTTTTGGAATGATTGGAACTTCACTTTCAGGAGTGACATTTGTATCAGTTCCGGGTTCAGTTGGTGCCAATGGCTGGAATTATTATCAACTTGTAATTGGTTTTTTCCTTGGATATTTTGCCGTCGCATACATTTTACTACCGCTCTATTACAAATATAACCTCACTTCCATTTACACGTACCTCAGTCACAGATTGGGTTTCAGTGCTTATCAATGGGGAGCCGGATACTTTATTTTATCAAGAACACTTGGCGCTACGGTTCGCTTGTATCTCGTCATCAATGTCATGCAAACCTTTGTTTTTGAAGAAATTGGAATTCCATTTTGGTTAACAACATTGGTGATTATGCTCATGATTATCGCTTACACCCTGAAAGGCGGAGTGAAAACAATCGTGTGGACTGATACCTTGCAAACAACGTTCATGCTTTTGGCACTTGTGGTTTGTATTTTCGCCATTCAAGACGCTTTAAACCTTGATTGGTCAACCATTTGGAGTAAAATGAAAGTAGAAGGCATGACAAAACTTTGGGAGACAGATATCAATAAAAAGAGTCACTTTCTGAAACACGTTTTGGGAGGTGCGTTCATGACAATCGCCATGACTGGTCTAGACCAAGAAATGATGCAAAAAAACATTAGTGTTAAAACGCTCAAAGACGCTCAAAAGAACATGGTTACGTTTAGCTTTGTTTTATTGCTCGTAAATGCGCTGTTCATGTTTTTGGGTGGATTGCTCTATCTCTATGCAAACAAAAATGGTTGGGAATTCGCGCCCGATGATGTCTTTCCTTCCATTGTTCAACTCCATTTATCAAAAGGTATTTTCTTGATTTTTATCATCGGTTTGATCTCGGCTTTATTTCCTTCGGTTGACGGAGCGATTACTGCCTTGACCTCATCTTTTTGCATTGATATTTTAGGATTCGAACGAAATCAGGAAAAATCGGAAGAAGAAAAAACGAAACTTAGAAAACGAATTCACTTAGGATTTGCCGCGATATTCATCTTACTGGTATTCATTTTTAAAGCAGTAAATAGCAAAACAATTGTGGATTTAATATTTTTAATTGCCGGATATACATATGGGCCGCTATTGGGACTTTTCTCCTTTGGTATTTTCACAAAACGTGTTCTAATGAAAAACATCGTTCCTGTCGTTTGTTTGGCGGCACCATTGCTGTGTTACTTGCTTGATTATTTTTCACCACAACTATTTGGGAACTATAAAATAGGATATGAAATGCTTATTATTAACGGCGGAATCACGTTTATTCTTCTTTATATTTTTAGTCATAAATCTGAATTGAATCATGCGAATTAACCTCGACGACAACGGATTACACCTGCGTTTTGCACCTTTGACCTTAACTAGACCAATCGGAAACTTGCGCATGGGAATTTTAACCAACGATGAACGCTGGAAAATGTTCTTACCGGATGCTGAAATTGGTTTTAAAACGGAAAAATATCTTTCGGGTAAGTTTATTTCAATTGAAAATGGAATTCGTGTGAACGCTGCCGTAATTCCGAATGAAGACCTTGTTGCGGCAACAATGCATTTGGAAGATAATACAGCTTTGTTTTTGAATGAATTGTTACTTGCAGAAAACGGCGTTGCTTCTTCTAAAATTCAATTCAAAGGAGAAGTGCCTGTAATTCTCGAAAATCGTTGGGATTTATTTCAGAAAAATGACCTAGTAATTAAAGCAGATTTTGAACTCATAACAGCTGGTAGAAAATCACAAAATCTTTCGAAATCGAATACAGTTATCGGTTCGTCTGAAATAATTTTCTTGGAAGAAGGAGCGAAAGTAGAAGCAAGTATATTAAATACAACTTCCGGACCAATCTACATTGGGAAAGATGCTGAAATCATGGAAGGTTCGATCGTTCGTGGTCCGCTAGCCATGTGTGAACACAGTGCGTTGAAACTTGGAACCAAAATCTATGGAGCAACGACCCTCGGGCCACATTGCAAAGTGGGAGGAGAAGTGAATAATTCTGTTTTTCAAGCCTATTCAAACAAAGGTCACGAAGGATTCGTCGGGAACTCACTCATTGGTGAATGGTGCAACCTTGGCGCAGATACAAATACGTCCAACCTCAAAAATAATTACGGCAACGTTTCCACCTATTCCTACGAATCAGAAAAAGAAGAAAAAACCAACGTTCAATTCATGGGACTCACCATGGGCGACCATTCGAAATGCGGCATCAATACAATGTTCAACACAGCTACTGTTGTTGGTGTAAGTTGCAACATTTACGGTGCGGATTTTCCTCCCAAATTCATTCCTTCCTTTTCTTGGGGCGGAAGCGCAGGATTTGTTCCTTTCAAATTCGAAAAAGCGATTGAATACGCTAATAAGATGATGGAGCGTCGTGGGTTGAAATTGTCGGAAGAGGAAGTGGAGATTTTGAGCGAGTTAAAAACGAAGAATTAAAAACTAAATAGTTATATCTTAGAATTATGGAAATCCCTAAATATCATGAAGCCTTTATTCCTGTCCTGGAAATACTAAATTCGATAGATTCAATTTCAAGTAGAGAATTAGCAATTAAGGTAAGAGATAATTATTATTCAAATTTACCAATTGACTTGCTAAACTTAAAAACAAGTTCAGGTGCAAATGTCTTATTAGATCGAATTCTTTGGGCTAAATCCTATTTAAAAATGGGTGGCTTTGTTGTCTATCCAAAAAGAGGTAATGTTCAAATCACAGAAAAAGGTAAAAAGGCCCTAAAAAAAGGCGTTTTATCTCTGCAAGATTTGCAAAATGACCCAGATTTTCAGATACATCGAGAAACTGTTAAAGAAACAAAACAATATAATTCAGAATCTAATGATTCATTATTAGATAGTTCATCGCCTCAAGACTTGATTGACAGTGGTTTTTCTGCAATCGAAAAAACGACCAAATCTGAATTGTTAGATAAGTTAAAAGGTATTGATCCTTATTATTTTGAAAAAGTGATTCTCATTTTATTAAGGAAAATGGGATATGGTGAATTTATTGAAACAGCGAAATCAGGCGATGGTGGAATCGATGGAATCATCAATGAAGATAAACTCGGACTTGAAAAAATCTATACCCAAGCAAAAAGATATTCTGAAAATAAAGTGAGAGAAAAGGATATTAGAAATTTTATAGGCGCTATGAGTGGAGACACAAGAAAGGGAGTTTTTATAACTACTTCCACTTTTGATGAATCTGCCATTTCTAAAGCAAAAGCTGCACATCATTCAATAATATTAATTGACGGGCCAAAATTAGTTGACTTAATGCATCAATATAATGTCGGCGTTCAGGTCAAAACTGTTTATGAAATAAAGGAACTTGACAATGACTTTTTTGAAGATTAAATATAAAATATCTCTCTAAAGCTTATTTTTAAGTGTTATTAAGTGGAATTATTTTTCTTAACTTTGATGAGCAATGAACCTAATATCATCACATATTGAAACTATAAAAAAGTTATGCGATTTATATCACGTAAAGTCTTTATTTGCTTTTGGTTCAGTAACTAGAAATGCGTTAAAACCGAGCAGTGACATTGATTTTCTTGTTGACATTGACAATGACGACCCAATTTCTTATTCAGATGATTATTTTGGACTAAAATTCCAACTGGAACAACTTTTGAAAAGACCTATTGATTTATTGGAACAAAAAGCACTTCGAAACGAATATTTGAAGCGAAATATAGACAATTCAAAAATTCTTGTTTATGGAAGTTGACATTAAAGTTTGGCTTTCGGATATTCAGCAAGCAATAAATGAAATTTATCAATTTCTTCCAGAGCAAAAACTATTCACCGAATTTCGAAAGGATTTGAAATCAAAAAGAGCTATTGAACGAAATATCGAAATAATTGGGGAAGCAATGAATCGAATATTAAACGTTAATCCGAATATCGAAATAACGAGTGCTAGAAAAATCGTTGATACAAGAAATAGAATTTCTCACGGTTATGACAGTGTTTCTGATGATATTATTTGGGCTATTGTAATTCGCGATATTCCAATTTTAAAACAAGAAGTTGAAAAATTAATTGCTAATTAAATCGTTTATTTTGATAGGTTGATGGAAGATTTGTAACCCTTAAATACGAAAAAGCGGTTGAGTATGCCAACAACATGATGGAGCGTCGTGGGCTAAAATTGTTGGAGTAGGAAGTAGAGATTTTGAGCGAGTTAAAAACGAAGAATTAAGAACTTTAAGGATAGAATTTTTAGACTAAAATTCAAAAAACAAGTCCAACTTTTAAATTTGATTGGGAGATAAACTTCAAAACAGGATAGAAGTCATAAGATTCCTCTCTCTCTCTCTGTTTCTGGAAAGGTTATTAACTTACCCCGAGAAATGCTAGGAATAATCACAAAAGAAATGTTAGATTTCGATAACTAAATTATGTTTTTCTATCATTTTTCGCATGTTAATAAGAGCATAACGCATTCGACCAAGTGCTGTATTAATACTAACATTTTCCATTTCTGCAATTTCCTTGAATGATAAATTTTGAAAAATACGCATATCGATAATCTCTTTTTGCACTTTGGGAAGATATTGAATCATTTGTATCATTTGACTTTCCAATTCCTCGTAAGAAACTGACTCAAGGTAGTTTTTGTCTTCTGAATAAATCTTTGAGAAAATGGAATAATCTTTATCAAAAGAGGTTGATTCTGAAATGATTCGAACTTTATTTTGTTTCCTAAAATGGTCAATTATTAAATTGTGAGCTATTCGCATTGCCCATGGTAAAAACTTTCCTTCTTCATTGTAATTTCCAGACTTTAGCGTATTAATAATTTTAACAAACGTATCCTGAAAAATATCATTTGAAAGATCTACATCTTTGATTTTTATTTTTATGTAATTGAATATTCGGTTCTTATAACGAAACAGTAAAGTTTCGAATGCCGATTCATTGCCATTGTTATACAGTTTGATTAAAACGCGATCATTTAAATCATTAAGACACATAATTTACATTTTTAGTTGAAGAACAACAATTAAAGGTAAATTTGATCTATAGGCGTTTTTGTTTAGTTTGTGCTAAATTAATTCATTTCAATCAAGAAAACAAATTTTAGAAATGAAGTTTTCGATTGACTGTAATTGGTGGTTTGCATAACTCAACTCTGATTTGAATCAAGTTCTATTTTCTAAATGGAAGAAATTTTATTTTGGCTATCTAAAACATCCTTTTTCATTTGATTTGTGTATTCCTGCAATTTTTTCTGAATGGCTGAATCAAAAGTCCCAATTATACGAGTTGCCAAAATACCAGCATTTTTCGCTCCATTTAAGGCAACTGTGGCAACCGGAATTCCATTCGGCATTTGAAGAATACTCAAAATTGAATCCCATCCATCTATTGAATTGGAAGATTTTATGGGAACTCCAATCACAGGCAGAGTAGTCAGAGAAGCGGTCATACCAGGAAGATGCGCAGCGCCTCCCGCACCAGCAATAATTACCTTTATTCCTTTGCTTTCAGCAGACTTTGCATATTCAACCATTAATTCAGGTGTGCGATGTGCGGATACAATTTTAACTTCAGAGGAAATTCCCATTTCATCTAAGAAATCCTTGGCAGATTGCATCACTGGTAAATCTGATGCGCTTCCCATAATTATACCAACCTGTATCATGGTTCAATATTTTGATTCGTATTTATTTCCTTTTTTGTTGAGGAAATTTTATCTGTATCTGATTTAATATCAATTTCAACATTTTCCGCGATAGAAGTGCCTTTAAATTCGATGGTATTGTTAATTTCAGTTGCCACCTGATCTAAAGGTTGATTAATCTCTTCTGCTTTTTCTTTAATAAGCTGACTTATATTCATTTCTTTTTTAATATCCATGCCGGACTTCCGTATCTCTCTCTGAATTTCAGCCTGCGCATTTCTAAATTCATACAGTGTTCTTCCTAAGGTTTTAGCAATACCCGGAATGCTTTTGGATCCAAAAAAAAGCAAAACAACCAATAGGATGACCAAAATTTCTGAAAAGGCAATGTCGTCAAATAGAAGGGGGAAAAGCATAAACAAAATTAAAACTATTTGTGTTTGTTCCGAATTAAAAAGGTTAAAATTTAATCTAAACAAGTTATGACACGTACAAGCTCAAAATTTAATGCATTACTCTTAATTATAGGTTGGATTTTAAGGAAAATCTAATTGAAGCTTCAAATAATTTTGGGGCTTTCGTTTGATTTATCAATAGAGCTCTAACTTCAACGCAGATCGATAGTCTTTAATTTCTTCCCGATTGATTTTATGATCTGCATTTTTCAATAGTGTTAGTAAATATAACAGATTGTCCTTATCATCAATTTCAATCGGATATTCGTTGCCTTCTTCATCCTCTTCGAATTGCGCTTCCACATCAAAACAATCATTTTCTGAAATAAATTCGTAGGTCAATCTTAAAACTTTTACAACTAAGGGATCTTGTTCTTTGATTGCTAATTCACGCAAAGATTTAAGGTCTTCAATCAATTTTGGAGATTCCAGACCTTGTTTTTCGACTTTTTTTATGATGGAATCTAGTTGTTCGTTGGCAATTGCAGTTTTCATAAGAGTTTATTTTGCGGGCAAAGTTAATTAGTTTACGTTAATTATGAACAACAGAATATAGACAATATGAAGTTTTTTGAATTAAACTTTGGTAAACGATTCGTTATATTTGTCCTATGCAATTTTTCATACAAGCCTTCAGCATAGGTTTCATGCTTAGTATTCTTGTAGGGCCGGTATTTTTTATTTTACTGGAGACGAGTATAACCAAAGGTTTTAGAGCTGCTATTTCATTCGACATCGGTGTACTAATTAGCGATTTGTTGTATGTTTTGATTGCCGTCATGTTTATGGAGCAGATTAAGGGATTAAACTCGGAGTCAAATAAGATACTTTTCAGTTTTATCGGTGGGACAATTTTCGTTATTTATGGTCTTTTTACATTTTTCAAAAAATCCGTTTCAATTGAAAATAATCTAATGAATACATCGGATTTGATTAACATGCCCGTTAATCAAACAAGAGACTATATTATGCTTGGAGTGAAGGGTTTTTTGCTCAATTTCGCTAATCCTTTGGTTATTTTTTACTGGCTGAGTGTAGCCTCCATTGCAAACCAATTCGCACCAGATAAGTCCGAAATAGCATGGGTTTTCTTATTTATTTCAATTGTTATTCTCACTTTCTTCAGTGTTGATATCCTGAAAATATTGGCTGCTAAAAAACTAAGACCAATTGTCAATCAAAAGTTGCTAGCGGCCTTAAATCGTGTTATTGGAATCGTTTTTTGTTTATTCGGGTTATTTTTGTTTTTACAAAATTTAATACAAAAATCTTGATTTTCAAATTGATATTTTTGAATTCTATGAAAATTATTTTTTGTTTATTATTTATTCCCTTCACTTTGTTTGGTCAAAAAATTCTAAGTGAGAATTTGTCGCCGAAAGTAAGGTTGTATTGGGATGTCGAAAACAAGAAAATTCAGGCTACTGGTTCCTATTTTACAAGTGAAATTTTTCCGATAACCTCTGAAAAACACGGAAAATGGTTATTTTATTCTTACAACGGCATTTTGGAGGAGGAATCCAATTTCTTCAGAAATCGAATGCATGGAAAACAAACACTCTATTTCCCAGATAAAAAAATTAAAAGCATTTCCCATTTTGTTTTTAATGTTCCAGATAGTACCTACATGGAATGGAATAAAGATGGGAAACTAATTATTTCAGGAAATTTCATGATGGGCAGTCCTGAAGGAAAGTGGGAATATTTTTATGATGATGGTCGTAAGAAAAAAACGGAAAAAGTGCTCAATGATACTGTTTTCTTAATGAATTATTGGGAAAACGATTCCATTCAGACTCAAACAATAAAGGATGGGAATGGCTATATTCAAACTTTCTACACCAATGGTTCTAAAAAAGAATACTACACATTCGAAAAAGGTTTGAAAACCGGACCCTTTTCAGAATACACTGCAAGAGGAATCCTTTCTGTAGGTGGGGAATTTTTAGAAGGGAAAAAACATGGTACTTGGGTTTTTAATAACTTAAATGGTATTCTTGAGAAAAAGATAACATACAAAAAAGATTCCTTGGACGGTGAATACCTCGTGTTATTTGAAAATGGCGATACATCAACCTACGGGATTTACAAAAATGGTCAAAAAATTGGAAAATGGTTTTGGAAAAATGATCTAGGGAAATTAGATATGGAAGGTTACTTCAAAGATGGGATGCAACATGGCGAATGGAATTACTATTTTTCCTCCGGAGAACTTTCCTACATAGCAAATTACTCGAATGACAAAAAGCACGGTCAATGGCATTATTTTTACAAGAATGGATCTGATTATCGCTTAGGTTCTTACGATGATAATCTTAGAGAAGGTCAATGGAAAACCTGGTATGAGGATGGAACATTACTTATGGAAGGTGTATACGCAAAAGATAAAGAGCAGGGGGAATGGATAAATTATTGGAATAATGGCGTAATCAAAAATAAATCTTCCTACAGGAATGGTAAGCTTAATGGAAAATGGCTTTCATACACGCCTCAGAAAACTTTAGTTTTAGAGGGGAACTATCAAGATGATCTTAAAGTTGGAGAATGGCGAGAATATTATAACAACGGACGTTTAAAAGAAATCAATTCCTACAAAGTCGTTAAAACTAAAGATAAACAGAATGACGTTTTAATCTTGGGAATGAGGAAAATTACGAGTGTGCCACACGGAAAATATGAAGCGTACTCGCATCTTGATTATCAAATCAAAGCCAAAGGACACTACAAAAATGGATTGAAACATGGAACATGGTATGATTACTATCCTGGTGGAGTTATTCCTACCGTTATAACTCAATACAAGAAAGGTAAACTGCATGGCGTAATGAAAGAATTCGGGAGAAGAGGCGAAATTCATAGTGAAATTCACTACAAAAATGGATTGAAAGACGGTTGGTTTTATATTTTTGACAAGAACGGAAAAGTTAAAATTCAAAAAATGTTTAGCAGAGGCATTGAATTAAAGAGAAAAATAGAATCTGATAATTTTTCGCCCAATTAATTCCAACTTGAACAAAATGAAATTTGGTAATAATTCATTTACCTAATCGCAGACTGAACCGTTAGATCATTGCCTTAATAAATTATTGAGAATAAAATATGGATAAGCCAACTATGAAATTTGCAACAAAAGCTATACACGCGGGGGTAGAGCCAGACTTGGCGACAGGAGCAATAATGACACCCATTTATCAAACTTCAACTTATGTTCAAGAAGATGTGGGATTACACAAAGGTTATGAGTATTCTCGAACTTTAAATCCAACTCGGCATGCCTTAGAAAAAAATTTAGCCGCTATTGAAAACGGTAAATTTGGTGCTTGTTTTGGTTCAGGATTGGCAGCTATTGATTGCGTCATCAAAATGCTAAGTCCAGGTGATGAGGTCATTTCGACCAACGATTTGTATGGAGGCTCCTATCGCATCTTTAAAACAATTTTTGAGAAGTATGGGATTAAATTTCACTTTGTTGACATGCAAAAATTAGATGAAGTTGAGGTTTTGATTAACCATAAAACGAAACTTATTTGGGTGGAAACTCCAACAAATCCAATGATGAATATTGTGGATATAAGAGCGTTATCAAAATTAGCAAAAAAAACAGAGGCTATTTTGGCTGTTGATAACACATTCGCAACGCCTTATCTTCAAACGCCTCTTGACCTGGGAGCAGATATTGTCATGCACTCGGCAACGAAATATCTCGGTGGACATTCGGATGTCGTAATGGGTGCACTTATTACATCCAATGAAGAAATTGCAAGCGAAATTTATCGAATTCAAAATTCATCAGGAGCCGTAACCGGACCAATGGATTCTTTTTTAGTACTTAGAGGAATAAAAACGCTTCACCTTCGAATGCAAAGACATTGTGAAAATGGCGCATTGGTGGCTAATTTTCTGAAAAGCCATTCAAAAGTAGACAAGGTTTATTGGCCTGGTTTTGAGACCCATGCTAATCATGAGGTAGCAAAATCACAAATGAAAGATTTTGGTGGAATGATTTCATTTACGTTGAAAGGAAATAAAATAGAGAAGGCGATGGAAGTAATTCGGAAAGTAGAAATATTTGCTTTAGCAGAATCATTGGGAGGTGTAGAATCATTGATTGGTCACCCAGCAACCATGACACATGCTTCCATTCCGAAAGAAATTCGTGAAAAAAGCGGTGTGGTTGATTCCTTAATTCGACTCAGCGTTGGGGTAGAGGATGCGGAAGATTTGATGGATGACTTAGCAAGAGCTTTGAACAGCATTTAATCAATTTAAGAATATTTTTTTAGAAGTTAAATTGATTTTATGAATCTTTCAGTTTACACACTTACTGGGATGGTGTCGTTTATTGAGTGACAAAATCGTTTGTGAGATTGCAATAAAGATCTAGGGTTTAATTTCAGATTTAATCTCTAAAAGTAAGTTTGTTAGTTTTAATTTTATGTGCTCAAGTCGATCAATAATTATTTGGTTGGTTTGTAAGAAAAATATATTATCCGAGTCCTTTGTTTTATATTTCAATGCTTTTTTTGCTCCTTCCAAAGTGTATCCTTCGATTTTCACGAATTGGTAAATCTTGTTAATTTTTTCAATTTCTTTCACCGTAAATAATCGATTTCCTTTTTTGTTTTTCTTTGAAACCTCTAATTCAAATTCTTTCTCCCAAAATCTTATTAATGAGGCATTT
>JBIKSL010000027.1:0-34641 GCA_044348645.1 Crocinitomicaceae bacterium
CTTTATAACCCTGATTTTCATCCAAAATTTACCTTAGTGCGGTAAAATTAGTGTTTTTAAAACAAAAAATACTGATTATCAGATATTTAAAACCGCACTAAATTTTATGGGTACAAGTCAGGAAAAAGACTTTTAAGTTATCTGTTTTATCTTCGAAATCATACTAAAAATACAAGTTTTTACTTTCTAAAGGTAGGAAACTTGCAGAAATATACACCAAAAAATAAACACAAATTATTAAAAATCAAATGGTTAAATACTTTTTAATGGTTGACCATTTAATTTGGCAAACAAAATAATTTGCAATCTAAGCCGCGATTAATTGTTTGCAAATAAAGGCACAATGCTTACAAGAATTCATACACTCTTTACAGCAATGATGATGCGAGGCATGTTTTGAACATTCATCCGCACAAGCTTTACAAATTTTCGCACACAACTCATATATATCATTTCTAAATTTGGATCCCCTCGCTTCAAATTTCAAGCATAACGAACAAAAATCTGCGCAGTCACGACAGATTGAAATGCATTCGTTGTTGCGTTGAATAATAGAATCGGTAACGCAAATCTCACAATTTATAATACAAGCCTCAAAAGCATCCGTTAATTCTTTAAAATTCTTCATGTAATCGTTTTTAACAAAGTTCTGAAAGCATAATTTCTATTGTATTACACTCAAACATGAAAATTTTTCAAGAAAATAGTTCAACAAATTTCGATATTAAAATCGATAAGTTACATGTAAATGATTGATAATCATATTCATTAAATTTACTTAAATATGAAATTATCCGAATCTTTAAAGCAAGCCTATATCGAAGCTAGAACGAGATTAAATCAGTTAACCGATCAATTGACGGAAAGTGATTTAAAAAAAACGCTGTCGCCATCACCAAATTCCATTGGTTTTTTATTGAGGCACATTGCCGACGTTGAACTACTTTTTTCAAAGAATGTTTTCAATTCATTGGATGTTGCAGTAAGAGCAAAAACCGTTATCGAAAAAAAGGATACTGGTGAATGGACAAATTTCATTGAAATTCGAGATTATCTGCTTGAAGCAGAGGAGAAAATTTCAAATGCGATTGTATGTCAAACCGATGATTCTTGGAATGATTTAATTACTACGAATGAATTTGGCACAAAAACAAAATTGGAGGCGTTTGGAAGAATTATTTCTCATACGGCAATCATTGTGGGCAAATTGGAATAATATTCAAATATGGAAAAATAGAAACGAATTAGACTTTTTTGACTTTAATTGCATTCCAGCCTTTATGTCCTTTGACGCGTTCAAAAGTCACGAAATCATTTTCCGAAATAGAATCCACTAATCCATTCAAATGGACAAAAATGGTTTCTTGTGTTAACTGATCTTTAATGAATCCATAACCTTTTGAGGAGTTAAAAAATGAAACTTTGCCTTTTCTAATTTTTTCCTCGGGTTCCTCCTGCTTTCGATGAACACCAATTTCAATTGATTCAGCATTAACGGACTTTCGTGCTTTAAGATCAATTGGTTCATCAGTAATGTTTCCGAATTCGTCCACATAAGCCATCATGTTTTCCAACGACCCACCTTTTGAGGATGCTTTTCGCTCTTCCTTCTTCAATAATTTTTCCTGTCGTTTTTTTTGCTTATTTTTCTCTTTATCCTTCTTGCTGTAGGTTTCTTGCGATTTGGCCATTGAATTCGTTTTTAATTATAGATTGTACAAAAACGAAAGAAAATCACAAAAAATTGAGTTTAATTATTCGATTTAGTCTATTGTGTAAAGTTAATCATAATCCTTCAATTTTATGTTTTGACACAAAAAAACAAATCAACTGAAGATTACTTTAACTCAATTTTTGATTTCACAAAGCTGGTTTCAAAGAAAAATCAATTATTACATAAATTACTGAATGTAATAATTTTTTGAAAGTTCGACTTTAATTTCGCTCTAGAAAGTTGAATCGGAATTAGCCATTATATGAATTACGATTCGTAATTCTTGCGAGTTGTTTGATTCTGGAATTTGCTACTCAAATTTCCAAAGTTGAAAACACAGCCCGCTTCGCAAGTATGTTTTCAGAACAGAAAAGTATTTCCGATTCGGCTTTCTATTTTTTATAAATTTCCTATGAAAAGCTCGGAATTGAAACATACGATGCCATCTGAAAGAGCAATTGATTTACTAATCAACTTTGAAATAGATGAGCCAATTGACGAATCATTTTACAACACATTAGTTCTTAGAAAAAAAAATAATCGAAAGAGAATTCTCCATGAGCCAATTGAGTCGTTGAAAATAACTCAAAGAAGTATGTTACGATTTCTTTATCATGTGATTGAAGTTAAGAAAAACCTCGCCTTCATGGAATCGAAACCCATTATTAAAGGGATGAAACAGGGGTTAATTAGAGGTGTTACGGCTTATCGACCTTTCTCGTCTGTTATTCGTAATGCGAATTTTCACAAAAACCAGGAAATGGTTATCAAACTAGATATCAATAATTTTTTTGGTTCTATTCAAACAAAACAGGTTGACAAACTTTGGCGAAATATTTGGAGTAGGATAGCAAAAAGTGATTCAGCAGATGTTCAAAAGTATTCAACGAATGAAATAAATAAACTCACTAATGCTAGTGTTCTGTTAACTACTCTGAACAATTCTTTACCTCAAGGTTCGCCCACTAGTGGGTTTAT
Organism: Crocinitomicaceae bacterium; assembly: GCA_044348645.1. Taxonomy (GTDB): domain Bacteria; phylum Bacteroidota; class Bacteroidia; order Flavobacteriales_D; family Crocinitomicaceae; genus UBA952. The sequence continues at coordinate 2,693 of JBIKSL010000027.1, forward strand.
AGCCAATTGCGTTTTAGATGAATTTGACAAGATTATGCTAACCTATTGCTCAAAAAGAAAGTTAAACTATTCGCGCTATTCGGATGACATTACCATTTCGGGAAAATCAAGAAATTCTAAAGAAATTTCAAAAATTATTTCATTTGTATCGCATCATTTAAGACAATACGATTTTGAGTTGCATCAGCGAAAAACAAGGGTTTTGAAAAAAAATAATCGACAAATTGTGACGGGAATCGTGGTGAATGAAAAACTTTCCATTCCAAGAGATATAAAAAAAGCACTTCGACAAGAAATTTATTATTTGTTGAAATTTGCCGAATCACATGTCAAACTTCATCATAGCAATATTCAAAAATACCTTAATCGGTTGTTGGGTAAAATTAATTGGGTTTTACAAGTTGAAAAAAATAACTCAGAATTTCAATCATATCAAAACAAATTGAAAGATATAAAATCCTTGATTGAAACTAAAAATTTTGCTCTTGGGTTAGCATGTCGCGAGGTACTAAATAAATCTGAAGTCTTTGCAGTTGATTGAATTCAGCTAATAGTAAATTAGAGTTTTCTAGAAATCCCTTATTTTGTTCTAACCTCCATACATCATTAGAAAAGACTTTAAAAATAAATCTAATTCTCCATCCATAACGGAATCAACGTTTCCTGTTTCAGTTCCAGTTCGAACGTCTTTAACCAATTTATAAGGATGCATAACGTAATTGCGAATTTGTGAACCCCATTCTATTTTTTTCTTGCCTGCCTCGATTTCGCTTCTTTTTTCCATTCTTTCCCGTAATTCTAGTTCATACAATTGAGAGCGGAGTAGTTGCATCGCTTTTTCTTTGTTGGCTAATTGAGAGCGCGACTCCGAATTCTCGATAATTATTCCTGATGGTGCATGACGAAGTCGTACCGCAGTTTCTACCTTGTTCACGTTTTGCCCGCCGGCTCCGCCTGATCTATAGGTTTCCCAAGTTATGTCGGCCGGATTGATATTTATTTCTATGTTGTCATCTACCAATGGATAAACGTAAACAGAAACAAAAGACGTGTGTCTTTTGGCATTCGAGTCGAATGGAGATATTCTTACCAAGCGATGAACACCATTTTCGCCCTTTAGATAACCAAAAGCAAAATCACCATCGAATTCCAACGATACCGTTTTTACTCCGGCAACATCCCCTTCTTGAAAATTTAATTCTGTTATTTTGAATCCTTTTTTTTGAGCCCACATCGTGTACATTCGCATGAGCATTGAAGCCCAATCGCAACTTTCTGTTCCGCCCGCTCCAGCGGTAATCTGAATAACAGCACTCAACGAATCTTCTTCACTTGACAACATGTTTTTTAATTCAAGCTCCTCAATATCTTTCAAAACAGTAAGATATGAATCAGTTAATTCTTTCTCTGTGCTAACACCTTCTTTTACAAATTCAAAAATTACTTCCAGATCATCCACAGAGGATTTTAACTTGTCAAATGAATCAACCCATTGTTTCAGAGATCTGATTTTTTTCATTTGCTGCTCCGCTATTTTTGGGTCATTCCAAAATTCAGGGTCTTGAGATTTCAGCTCTTCTTCATTCAGTTCGATCCTTTTCGAATCAATTTTTAGGAAAACTTGAATGTCAGCAACACGTTTTATCAACTCTTTATACTGCTCATTTGTCATAGAGCAAAGTTAACAAAAGAAGTATTTCAATTCTTAAAGAACGGTGGTGATTAAATATTGAATAAAGTCAATTAACGAAAGGTGAATTTTCGTTGCATGATAAAACTGAAAACCACAACAATACAAGAAGCTGTCACATTTGCAATTGAAGGGAAGAAATTCATAACTTCAATAAAAAATTTCAATAATACCCAACTTAAAATTGCGGAGGCTAAAGAACTCAATCCGTAACGGAAAAGTTGAATTCGTCCACCCAATTCGCTATTTGTAAAAACAATATATTTCATGAGAAGAAATCCAATGCTGAAATTAATGCAAAAGCAACAAACGGAACTAAATGTGTATGCTGAAATTGCAATGTGTTGAGAGTTGAGCCAACTTACAAAAAAATATGAAGTTTCTTTCTGAAAAACATATTGATAGAAAAGAAAAAATAAAATCCAACTTAAAACTAAGTTTCCACTTCCACAAGCAGCATAGTAGTATGTTTCCTTTGGAATGAAACGCTTTACCAAAGGATAAAATAAATCTAAAATTGTTGTAATTGTTTTACGCATGCCATTCAATTTCGTAGCTAGTGTGACGCCTGATGTTAATTACATGAAGGTTGTCAATAATTAAATATTGTCCTCGAATCCCAGTCAATATGCCAGAAATTAAAGGGGTTTTGTCAAATGTTAATGACTTAACTTTTTCGGGATAACAATCAACAGGATAATTGATTTCTAATACTTCTTCAGTTTCGGTCATAAAGTTCAATAAATCAGAAGGAAGTACATCCTCTATGCGCCATTTTTCTTCAACAAGATTGATTGATTCGTCTCTTCGATTGCAAAGCATGTTTTGCCAATTAGTTTTATCAGCAAAAACTGATTTCAAAGCTACTTCAATCATTCCAGCTTGATAGCGATTATCCGTTTTCGCAACGATGATTGCCTCATTTGCACCTTGATCAATCCATCTGGTTGGAACTTGTGTGCATCTTGTTATGCCAACTTTTACAATATCGGTTGCAGCTAAATACACATTGTGCGGTTGATTGTGGTTTCTTTCTTCATATTCCAAATCTCGACCTTTTCCGAGATGCGCTTCACAAAGTTCAGGATGCAAAATGCAAGGGCTCGCCTCTGGTGCAGAGATAAAACACGAGTAACAAAACCCCTCTCCAAATGATTTTTTGGTGATTTTTGAACATTTTCGACAGAAAATAGTCCCAGTCCAATTGAGTTGAATATTCCTCCCTAAAAAATCATTTAAAAGTATCTTAGTATCTGAAAAATCGAACGAGTATTCAACGACATCGGACAATTCCGAAGACATTTTATTTAGAACGAATTTCATTCTTTCGGTAGAATATCCATTTTTGTTGCGAAGTGAAAACAATAATCCCGTAAATCTTCAGAAATTAAGTGTTCTCCTGTCGCTTTTTCAAATGTATCTGCCATTGTCAAAAGCGTTTGATGAAAAAATTGTTTCATCTCTTCCACGGTCATGTCTTTCGTCCATAAGTCAATTTTCATCGTATTTTTTTCACTTGGATCCCAAATAGAGAGCATAAAAGCACTAGCTGGAGCTTCGGAAATTCCCCCGTCAGTCGCATTCCATTTCATCTGTAGCGGCAAATTATTCGAGTTTAAACCAACTTGAATGTTGATTTCAGATTTTTTTGATATTTTTTCGTCCATATTTAGTCGAGCTTATATTTTTGAAGAATTTCGTTGTAAGGAGCTTTAATGAGTTTTTGTAGTGAGATTTCATTCGAATTCATGTAGTTAGTGACAATTTTATACCCCATGTATTGACCAATTCGATCCGGACTATTTTCTGGTAAACCAATTGTATAAGGACCTTCTTTCAATAAATTCATACGTGTTTCTTCGTCAATTTTAAACAAAATTTCATTTTCAACGAAGTATTTCCAAATTGATTTAGTGGAATTCTGCGCCCAATCGAATTGTTTTTGATTGTATCGTAGAATAATTCTTTCTTCAAGTTCAGGAAGACAAATGTGTGTTAAAAACAAAATTTTACCCCAACGAATCATTTCACTTGAATAATTCTCCGTAGTTTCATCAAGATAATTGGTCATTAACCAGGCGACAAGAACATCACGTTCAAGAAATTCGGGCCGCATACTTTCCTTAATCCATTTATAGAATTCTTGTGTGGGCAGCTGTTTTATGGATGGATTTTCAGGTCCTAAATATCGTTCAATTCCAATTGCAATCTCATTTTCTGTACAAAAGATACTTGAAGAAAAGGATGAGTTAATTTGATAGATTGATTGGGGTATTTTGCCTTTCGGAACGAGTATTTTTAAACGTTTGAAACCATCAAGTATTGACTTTTTCTTTAAATCATTCAAGATGTTTTTATCCGAAATTGATTTCTCCAATTCTTGAATGTATTCATTCGAATAAAAACGATTTTTACCGTTATAAAAGGCGGTGTCATTGTTCAAATTTATGCGTAAACAATATCCTAAATTATAATCCAGAATATCAGATTTCCTTTTCCTAAATTCATTTCTGACTGAAATCAATTCATTTTTAGTTGAATTCTTTAAAATGGAATCAAGGTTGATAAACTTTAAGTTTAGTTTAACATTCGATATATCAGGGTTAAATTGATTCGAGTTACAAGCAAAAAGAATCGTTACCAAAATGATCAACAAAGAAAATATTTGTAAGAGGCTTTTCACTATAATTCGTAATTTTGACCAAAATTAATAATATAAAGTAATGTTTTGAAATGGCAATTGGTGAAATGATTCTTATTAACATTCTAATTTCTAAATATTAAATATACAAGCATGAAATCAATTAGTACTTTAATCTTCACTTTATTATTTTCCAATGTTTTTTGGTCACAGGGTGTTTCTGCCAAAAAAAAGCAGGCTGGTGTAACTGGTACTTTTGGATTAAATTCACTTCGTATGGGAACGACAAGAATGAATTCCAATGGATTGGGATCAAACTTAGGAATCGGTGTCATGATTCACTCATCGTTTAGAAATTCAAAAAACCTTGGTTTGGCTTACGGATTGGAATTTGAATTTGGAACTTATAATTTCAAGCCTTCTGATAAAACTTATTACAACTATAATGATAAAGAAATATTGACATTCGATGAGTCAGAGGGTAATTCAAAAATTTTTCAACTTGACGAAAGAAGACAAAAGCCGATTTACGCCACTATCCCAATAATGTTTTTATTTAGAACTGATTTCATTGGCGATTTCCGTTATTTTGGAAAATTTGGAGTTCGAAACAACTTCTTAGTTTCAAATAAAATGAATGATATTGGAGTTGATAATCCATTGTTTTCAAACGAAGTAGTAGAGTTTTCAAATATGCGCGCTTCGGGTGAAACGTTTTTTTATCACGGATCAATTGGAATGACTGCTGGGGCTGAATGGAATTTTGTTGGATCAACGGTTTTGGTTGCTGAGGCAGGATATTTTTATGGTGTAAATCCTTTGTTTTTGGATAGAAAATCTGAAAATAAGTCTTTGTATGCTTTCGATAATGATTTGAAGCCTATTTATTTTTCAAATGACGCTGGATTAAGTCAAATTCTTTTAAAGGTTTCAATTCTATTCTAATTTGGACAAAGCGCGATATATCATTGATTGGTTGAATTCTTATGTTAAGAAAGCTCGTTCGAAAGGATTTGTTATAGGTGTTTCTGGAGGAATTGATTCTGCTTTAACTTCTGTTTTATGTGCTGAAACAGGAAAAAAGGTTATCCTTTTGAATATGCCAATTCGTCAAACCGAAGCAGAATATAATCGAGCTCAAAAACACATTGACGATTTGAAAAAGCGATATGAAAATGTGTTGTCTTTTGAAATAAATTTAACGGAGGTTTTTGCATCCTTTGAAAAGTTAATGCCATTTAATCTTGATGAAAATTTATTAGCGATGGCAAATTCAAGGTCTCGACTTCGAATGACAACCATATACGCGGTTGCTCAAGCTAATAATTGTCTTGTTGCAGGCACTGGTAACAAAGTAGAAGATTTTGGCGTTGGATTCTTTACCAAGTATGGAGATGGGGGAGTGGATATTAGTCCGATTGCTGATTTGTATAAAACAGAGGTCTTCTCAATGGCGAGACAATTAAAAGTGATCGATGATATCCTAACGGCAGAGCCAACGGACGGTCTTTGGGCTGATGGAAGAAGTGATGAAGATCAAATTGGAGCAACTTATCCAGAACTAGAATGGGCAATGGAATATTTGAAGTCTGATAAACAAGAAGCTTTGTCCAAGCGTCAAAACGAAGTCTTGGAAATTTATTCAAAATTTCATACCGCAAATCAACATAAAATGATACCAATTCCAGTTTGTTCCTTCCCTAAAAGTAATTAGATTTGAATCAGAAAAGCTGATGATTATCCGAGTAATTTGTTTTTTGTTTTGCTTTCAAACCCTTGATGCATTTTCAAATAAATTAGAGAAAGCTTTTGATGCATTAAATAGAAAGGACTATTACACTGCTAAAGTATTATTTATCAAAGCATCAAAAAAAAAGATCTCGATTTCTAATTTTGGGCTAACGCAATTGTATTTGAAACACGATTATCTCAATTTAGATAGTGCTTACAATTGTATTTTAAGAGCCGAAAATACTTTTTACTTAACCTCACAAAAACAAAGAATTAAGTATGTGAAGTATAATTTTGATTCATTAGCTATTCAGGAATGGAAGCAAAAGGTTAGTGAAAAGTTTTTTGAGATTGAAAAACGTCAAATGTCGGAATTGGGATTTCAGTATTTCATTGATAAACACGCTTGGTCAAAGTTTGTCGAAAAAGCTGTTTTTTTGAGAGATTCGATTGCTTTTCAAGAGGTGTTAAAGATTAATTTGAGTACTCAAACTCATCTTTTTTTATCGAAATATCCAAGTTCAGTTTTTAATGAAAAAGCCTTAATTCTTCTTAATCATCAACAATATTTCGAAACAACGAAGCAGGGTAGAATTGAAGACTTTGAAAGGTTTATTAAAGAGTATCCTAATAATGTTCACGTCATTGATGCCGAAACCCGAATTTATGAATTGTCCATTTTCCCCAATGATTTGAATTCCTACAAAGAGTTTATTTCAAAGTATCCTGATAATAGAAATATCAATGAAGCGTGGAGACAGTTGTATCGAGTTTATTTTTCTGATTTTGAGTCAAATAAATTTGATTCATTCGAAAAAGAATTTCCTTGTTTCCCTTTCAAAGAGAATTTAAAGCAGGATAAAGAAATATTTTCAGAAAGCTATTTCCCTGTAGTTACAGATCAGAAATATGGTTTCATGAATTCAACCGGACGAATCGTTATTCAACCGCAATACGATGAAGTCGGTCCATTTCGAAATGGCTTGGCAGTTGTCTCAAAAGATTCTAAATATGGCGTAATTAATAAGAAAAATGAACTTATTGTTGATTTTGTTTATGATGAAATTTTAGATTATCAACAAGATCGAGCAATTGCGATAAAAAATGGAAATTACAACTTAATTGATCGTTCAGGAAGACATATTTCATCTAATTCTTTCAAGGATATTTTCAATTTTTCAAATCAAATTTATATCGGTTTAAGAGATTCACTTTATCTATTTTTAGATAAGAATTTGAAGGAGATATCAAATTTGAAATTTCAAGAAATTGGAGATTTAAAATCTGGTTTTTCAATTTCTCAATTAAATGATTATTATGGTGTTATTGATTCCAATTTGAATGTAAAAATTAAATTTGAATTTAATGAAATTGAGCCCTTTGATAAGGGTATTTTCGTTTACACTTCAAACGGTAAAAAGGGATTAATTCGATTTGATGGATTCAAAATAACAGAGGCTGTTTATGATGAAATTTCCAATTTGAATTTTGAAAATAATACAGTTCTCGTGAAAACGGGTTCGCTAATTTCATGGTTGAAAAAAGACGGCATGAAATTTATTGACTTTACAACTGAGTATTTCCCAAATGCACTTGAATTAGCTCAATTCTCCAAGGGTTTTGCAGTCTTCAAAAAAAAAGGAAAATATGGATTTGTTGATGAAAAAGGAAAGTTAGCATTTAAGCCTTCTCTAGATTATTCTTCCAAATATGTAAATGCTATTCCAGTTTTTAAAGAGGGAAAATGGGGATTGATAGATTTAAGATCAAAATTGATTAAAAACTATGAATATGATTTGATTGAAGACTGGGAAGGTAGGGGAGTGTTTGTTCAAAAAAATGGTTTATTTGGATTGTGGAATTACAAATTTGAATTCATCTTACCAATTGAGTTTAATTCTATAAAACTTTTTGATGATAAGTTTTTTATTGTCACAAAAGGAGCTAAATGTGGTTTATATGATATTAACGGGAAACAAATTATTCCCGTGGAATATGATCGAATTCAACTTTTTGAGAAGGATTGTCTAACTTTAATAAATGATAGTGAGATTTCGTATTATTTTATTCGAACCAATCACTTCTTGAAGTTGCTCAAATGAAACGATTAATGAACCGAACAGATCGATTGATTTTAGCCTTTATTTCGGCTATTGCAGTCTATACGTTTATTTTTGTTTATGGCGAGTTGACTTCGGTAAAAAACACCTTACCTGTTGAGCCTTTTGGTCCTGAAGCTCAAGTCATATTGGAAGAAGAAATGTTGGAATTGACACCCGAAAATATTCAGATTTTGGATCAAAATAATTCGAATCAATCCATTAAAAATATGGCCAGAGATATCAATGATGTAAGGCAAAAATCATTTGAAGATTATTCACAAAATAAGTCATCTGGAGATCCAGCTAAAACCGCCAAAGATTTTGAGCAAAAACTTTTCGAAGAGTCCGGTGGACGGAAAGAACGTGAGAAAATCATGAAGGAGATGGAGGAAAGAAAAAATTCAAAATTAAATCAATCGAATTCATCCTTCTCAAAATCAAATGAAGTTAGTCAATCAGGAAAGCAAAATCAATATGCGGGAAATGTGATGGTGGATTTCAGTGTTCCTGGTAGAACTGCGTTTGAGGGAAATAACTGGTATGTTCGAAATCCGGGTTATACATGCGGGAAAGGATCAGGTACTGTATATGTTTCAATTTTAGTAAATCAATCCGGTTATGTTTCAAGAGCAACTTATGATCCATCTAAAAGTAAAAATGCTTCTTCTTGCATGATTGAACAGGCTGAAAAGTATGCTAGAATTTCTCGTTTTAATTATTCTGCGAATTCTTCTTCTCAAGTGATTGGTTACATCATTTATCAATTTGTTTCTCAATAGTTGATTAATTACCAATCATAAATATGTTTATATTTTAAGAAATAATTATAACTTTGTTTCAAAGTAATGAATATGTTTCTATCTCAGAATTTAAAAGCACTTAGAAAAAGATTAAAAAAGTCGCAAGAGGAGGTCGCTCAAGAATTGAATATGCATCGATCAACTTACAGTGGTTACGAAAATGAAGTAGCAACTCCAAACATTGAAAACCTAGTTATTTTTAGTAAATATTATCAAATATCGATTGATGATTTGATTCAAAAAGATTTATCGAGTCTTTCGGCAATCGAATGGGAAAGATTTTCAAATGAATGGCAATCGCAGGTAAAAGGTTCAAATCTTCGAGTTTTAACCTCGGTGGTTAATCAACAAAATGAGGAAGTCATTGAGTTAATTCCTGAAAAAGCGCGAGCCGGTTATGTTGCTGGGTTTTCAGATCCTGAATTCATGAAAGAACTCCCGAGTCTAAATTTACCTTTTCTTTCGAAAAATAAAAAATACCGCGCTTTTCCGATTTCGGGAGATTCGATGCCGCCAGTTGTTTCAGGTTCATTTGTTGTAGCAGAATTTGTTCAAGATTGGACAACGATAAAAAGTGGAACACCTTGTGTGCTTGTTTCTAAGGAGGAAGGAATTGTGTTCAAGTTTTTGTATTCTCATTTGGATGAAAATCAAACATTTTTATTGGTGTCATCAAATCCAAGTTACGAACCCTATTCTGTTCACGTTTCAGGGATTTTTGAAATTTGGAAATTTGTTTCATACATATCAAATGAAATTCCCAATGTTCGATTGGATGAATATGATTTATCCGTTACCTATCGAAACTTACATCAAGATATTTTCAAAATATTGAGTCGAATTGAATCAAAAGCCTAACTTCTGTAAACACTTTCTTTGTCGAATGTTTATCTTTGCTGCCAAATTAAGTTTTGAATGATGATTCGAATTACATTGCCTGACGGAGCAGTAAGAAAATATGAAAAGGGAACAACCGCTCTAGGTGTTGCTTTAAGTATTTCTGAAGGATTAGCAAGAAATGTTCTTGCGGCTAAAATCAATGGTGAGGTAAAGGATGCTATGCTTCCAATCAATGATGATGTATCTCTTCAATTGTTAACTTGGAATGATGACGAAGGAAAGTCAACTATGTGGCATTCATCAGCGCATTTGATGGCAGAGGCACTTGAATTTTTCTATCCAGGAATCAAATTGGCAATTGGTCCACCGGTAGCAAATGGTTTCTATTACGATGTTGATTTCTTGGATTATTCAATTAAGGAGGAAGACCTTGCGAAGATTGAACAGAAAATGAAGGACTTGGCAAAAGAAAAGAATACATTTATTCGCAAAGAAATCTCAAAATCAGAGGCGATCGCCTATTTCGAAGAGAAAAAAGATCCATATAAACTAGAGTTGCTCTCAGAACTTGAAGATGGTACAATTACGTTTTACACGCAAGGTAATTTCACTGATTTATGTCGAGGGCCACATTTGCCTGATACTGGATATATTAAGGCTATTAAATTAACTTCAATAGCCGGGGCTTACTGGCGAGGAGATGAGAAAAACAAGCAGTTGACCCGAATTTATGGAATTACCTTTCCAAAACAAGCAGAGCTTACTGAATACTTGGAAAAAGTTGAAGAAGCGAAGAGACGTGATCATCGAAAATTAGGAAAGGAATTAGAGCTTTTTACGTTTTCTCAAAAAGTAGGACAAGGCTTACCGATGTGGTTACCGAAAGGTGCCGCTTTGCGCGAGCGATTGGAAACTTTTTTGAAAAAAGCGCAACGTGCAGCAGGGTATCAGCAAGTTATTACCCCTCACATCGGAAATAAGGAATTGTATGTGACTTCCGGTCACTACGAAAAGTATGGTGCTGATTCATTTCAACCAATAAAAACTCCGGATCCAAATGAGGAGTTCTACTTGAAGCCAATGAACTGTCCGCATCACTGCGAAATTTTTAAATCGAAACCAAGATCCTACAAAGATTTACCTGCGCGATTTGCCGAATTTGGAACGGTTTATCGTTATGAGCAATCCGGTGAATTGCACGGTCTAACTCGCGTTCGCGGGTTTACGCAAGATGACGCGCACATTTTCTGCACTCAGGATCAAGTAAAAGATGAATTTAAAAAGGTAATCGACATTGTTTTGTACGTATTAAAAACACTGGATTTCAAAAACTTTAAGGCTCAGATTTCTTTAAGAGACAAAGTGAATCGTTCTAAATATATCGGTTCAGAAGAAAATTGGCTAAAAGCTGAAAATGCAATTATTGAAGCAGCTGAAGAAAAGAAATTACCTACAGTAGTTGAATTCGGTGAAGCTGCGTTTTACGGGCCGAAGCTTGACTTTATGGTTCAAGATGCGCTTGGACGTGAATGGCAATTAGGAACGATTCAAGTGGACTACAACCTTCCGGAACGATTTGAATTGGAATATATTGGAGCTGATAATCAGAAGCATAGACCTGTAATGATTCACCGTGCTCCATTTGGATCGATGGAACGTTTTTTGGCTGTGTTGATTGAGCATTGTGCCGGAGATTTTCCTCTTTGGTTGACAACTGAGCAATTTATTGTGCTTCCAATTTCTGAGAAATTCAATGGCTACGCACAAAAAGTTTCAGAATTCCTAAATAATTCCGATATTCGCGGTCTTGTTGACGACCGTAATGAAAAAATCGGTAAGAAAATTCGGGATGCGGAATTGGCAAAAGTGCCTTTTATGTTGATTGTAGGAGAAAAAGAATATGAACAAAATCAAGTCTCCGTTCGCCAAAGAGGTTTAGGTGATTTGGGTTCTGTTTCTTTTGAACAGTTTATTGAAATGATTAACGAGGCCGTAAATCGCGAATTGTCAGCGGAAATTTAAATGATTGAATGAGAAGAAACACAAGACCATTTGTTAAAAGAGAAGAAGAAGCACTTCATCGCATCAATGAAAAAATCTTTGCGTCCGAAATTAGACTTGTAATTGAGGGCGAAGAGCCAAAGGTGATGTCTGTTTCCAAGGCATTGGCAATGGCGGAGGAACAAGAACTAGATTTGGTTGAAATTTCTCCGAATGCAAATCCGCCGGTTTGCAAAATAATGGATTACAAGAAGTTTTTGTACAATCAAAAACGTAAACAGAAAGAATTAAAAGCCAAGCAAAGCAAAATTGTTGTGAAGGAAATTCGATTTGGACCAAATACCGATGAACACGATTTCAATTTTAAGCTAGCGCATGCCAAAAAATTCTTAGAAGAAGGAAGTAAGGTCAAAGCCTACGTTTTCTTTAGAGGTCGTACAATTGTATTTAAAGACAGAGGTGAGATTCTACTTTTGAAATTTGCTCAAGAACTTGCTGACTACGGTGTTGTTGAGCAGTTGCCAAAACTTGAGGGGAAGAAAATGATATTAATGATTAATTCGAAAAAGAAATAGTATATTAAAATTTAGAAGGAAGAAGGAAGAATGTTGAGTACAAGAATTGTTTAAAGACTTTACAATATTAATTCTTGGGCTCAACTTCTAATTCTTAAATCTGAATTCTTATTTTTAGAAAGAAGCTGATATAGATGTTTAACTCAAAAAAAGAAGTAAAATGCCTAAAATGAAAACAAAATCCAGTGCCAAGAAGAGATTCACGATAACTGGAAGTGGTAAAATCAAGCGTAAGCACGCTTTTAAAAGCCACATTTTAACTAAAAAGGCTACGAAACGTAAGCGTAACTTAACGCATGCAGGATTGGTTCATACATCGGATCTTTCCAATGTGAAGCTACAATTGTGTATGAAGTAGTCAATTCAGGTTTATTAAATTGTTTAACCAAGTAATGAGTAACAAAGATTCGTAAAACGAACACTCCTTATTAAAAAACTTAAAATTATGCCAAGATCAGTAAATCACGTAGCATCAAGAGCAAAAAGAAAAAACTTGATGAAACTAGCCAAAGGATACTTTGGTCGCAGAAAAAATGTTTGGACCGTTGCAAAAAACGCCATTGAAAAGGGTTTGTTATACGCATATTCAGGTCGCAAACAAAAGAAAAGAAATTTCCGTTCTCTTTGGATTACGCGTATTAACGCGGGAGCAAGGTTACACGGAATGAGTTACTCAAAATTTATGGGTGAAGTTAACAAAAGCGGAATTGAATTAAATCGAAAAGTTCTTGCTGATTTAGCAATGAATCATCCAGAGGCTTTTAAGGCGGTTGTTGATCAACTCAAAAAATAAATTTATAACTATATCAGCAAAAGGCTATCTCAGTGAGGTAGCCTTTTTCATGAATTCCAGTTTGATATCATAGAGGTATCATAATGACGATAAAGTCATTCGGCCATGCAATAAAAAAAGGATTCCGTCCCAAGAATCCTTTTCCTCATAAAAGTAAAGCTACTTTTACAATAATACTTCTTTTACTTTATCAGCGGCTTCTTGAAGCAACACAGCCGAGTGAACATTCAAACCGGATTCATCGATTAAACGTTTTGCTTCTACTGCGTTTGTTCCTTGAAGACGAACGATAATTGGAACTGGAATTTCACCGATATTTTTGTATGCGTCAACAATTCCTTGCGCAACGCGGTCGCAACGAACAATTCCACCGAAGATATTTATCAGTATCGCCTTTACATTTGGGTCTTTTAAAATAATGTGGAATGCTTTTTCCACACGTTCTGCATTAGCTGTTCCTCCAACGTCTAGGAAATTCGCAGGGTTTCCACCGGATAACTTAATTATATCCATGGTTGCCATGGCTAGTCCTGCTCCATTAACCATACAACCAACGTTTCCGTCCAATTTAACAAAGTTCAATCCTGCTTCGTCTGCTTCAACTTCCGTTGGATCTTCTTCTGTTTTGTCACGCATTGCAGCATAATCTGGGTGACGGAAAAGTCCATTTCCATCTAGAGTTACTTTTGCATCAACGGCAATTATTTTATCATCAGATGTTTTAAACAATGGATTGATCTCAAACATAGAAGCATCAATTCCTTCATAAGCTTTGTAAAGCGAAGCAACAAACTTTGTCATTTGTTTAAATGCTTCACCTGACAATCCAAGGTTAAAGGCAATTTTTCTAGTTTGAAAACCTTGCAGTCCAACACGTGGATCTACAACCTCTCTGTAAATTTTTTCAGGTGTATGCTCTGCTACGTGTTCGATATCCATTCCGCCTTCAGTTGAATAAACGATCACGTTTCTTCCCTTCTCACGATCTAAAAGAACCGACATGTAAAACTCTTTCACTTCAGTTGGACCAGGATAATAAACATCTTGAGCAATAAGTACTTTATTTACTTTCTTACCTTTTCCATTCGTTTGCAAGGTAACAAGGTGACCACCTAAAATACCTTTCACTTTTTCCTCAACTTCATTGATTCCTTTGGCAAGAACTACTCCATTTGAACCAGTTTCTTCAACCTTTCCTTTTCCACGTCCACCTGCGTGAATTTGGGCTTTGATAACATACCAACCTGTACCGGTTTGCTCTGTGAGTTTTTTAGCTGCTTCAACAGCGTCCTCAATTCGGTCAACCACAATTCCTTCTTGGATTGCTACGCCGTAACTTTTTAAAATCGATTTGCCTTGATATTCGTGTAAATTCATCGTTCAAATTTTTAGTTGTAAAAGTAATTTTTTTTCTTTTCAAAAAGTTGGCTCATTAAAATTATTTTAGATGTTTGCCTGAAAACATAAATTTCGGTAGCGAATTATTTTGAGACGTAAGCTTAATATCTATTTGCATATTTTCTTAATAATTTGTATAATCTATTCAATCTTAACTTCAGTCAAAAAAAATCATTTACTATTGTTATCCAAATAGTTACACAAGGAGAAACCTGAAAATCCAAAATAGAGTAGGGGCAACTAAAATTAAACTTTATGGTTTTATCTATTTCAGCGTCAAATATTTTTGATACAAGCCAAGGCTTAGGAATTAATCAAGCAACGGCGTTTACTTTTTTTGTAGGGACAATGGCAATGATGGCAGCTTCAGCTTTCTTTTTCTTCGAAATCAGAAATGTAGGTGAAAAGTGGAGAACTTCTGTCCTTGTTTCTGGTTTAATCACGTTTATTGCTGCTGTGCACTATTATTATATGCGTGATTACTTTATTCAAACAAAAAGTTCTCCTACGTTCTTCCGATACGTAGATTGGTTATTAACGGTTCCATTAATGTGTGTGGAATTTTACCTAATTACAAAAAAGGCTGGAGCTAAAGCATCTTTGATGTGGAAACTTATTTTGGCTTCTATAGTTATGCTGGTAACTGGTTTCTTTGGTGAAGCTACAGATCGAGGTAATAGCGTAATGTGGGGAGTCATATCAGGGTTAGCTTATTTCTACATTGCTTATTTAATTTGGTTTGGAGAAGTTGCAAGTCTTTCAAATGCGGCAGGGCCTTCGGTTGCAAAAGCGACTCGAATTTTGGCTTGGTTTGTATTGGTTGGCTGGGCGATCTACCCGCTCGGTTATATTATTGGAACACCAGGAGGATTGTTCGGAGCTTTTGGAAGCGAATCAAATAATCCATGGATGGATGTTGTTTATAACATCGGTGATGCAGTCAATAAAATTGGATTTGGTCTAGTAATCTACTCGTTAGCAAAGTCTGATTCTAGTTCTAAATAAACAAAATTTCAATCATCAAAATTATGGAGGGGGAGTTAATCTCCCTTTTTTATTTTCGTATTTTTGAAGCATGGAATTTGTACATCCGGAATTTTTGTGGTTATTGATTTTACTGCTTATTCCATTCATTATTCATCTTTTCCATTTTCGTCGACACAAAACGCTATTTTTCCCTTCGCTTAAATTCCTGAAATACATTCAGCAAGAGCAAAAATCGACTCAAAAACTAAAGCATTTACTTGTTTTGTTTTCTCGATTACTAGCAATGACTTTCCTGATTATTTGCTTTGCTCAACCTTATATTGGAACTTCTTTAAGCAAGTCAGTCGGAAAAAGTGTTTTGGCTATTTACGTTGATAATTCGTTTTCGATGACAGCCAAAGGAATGGAAGGTGAATTACTTTCCGAGGCGAAGGAATTGACACGGCGAATCTTGAAAGAGGCAGAACCGGAAACACATATTTTATTAACAACCAATAAATTGGATGGGGTCGAACAGCGTCTTGTTACCAAGGTTGAAGCGTTGGATTATCTCGAGAAAATAGAATCAACTTCAATTCGACGAAATTTACAAGAGGTTTTGAATTGGCAAAAAGAATTTATTGATCGAGAAAATCAGGAAAATGTTAATCTTACCGTTCGTCAATATGTTTTCATTTCGGATTTTCAGAAAAATCAGTTTGATACAGATGAGTTGAATGTTGATGAAAAGGCTTTTTATTATCCAATTCAAATTACTCCTCAGGAAATCAGTAATTTGTTGATTGATTCAGTTTGGTTTGCTTCTCCAATTCATAAAAAAGGTGAGCCTAATGAGTTTTTTGTTCGAGTAAAAAATCTCTCGAAAAATGATGTCGTAAATGCTGAATTATCCTTACAAGCGGGTTCTCAACAAAGAACATTGTTCATCGATATCCCTGCTCATAAATCCGCTGTTGCAAATTTTCAAATTATGAACAGCACAGGAGGACTTGTTGAGGGAAAAGTTAGTGTTAATGACAAACAATTGTATTGGGATGACGACTTCTACTTTTCGTATAATGTTGCGTCAAGTTCGGGAGTTTTAATTTTGAATGGAGAAGATGCGAGTCCTGCGGCTAATCGCGTTTATTCAATAGAATCTTTTTATAAGCTGAAATCAATTTCAGATATGAGCTTCACAAAGGAGGAATTAAAGGAAACAGATTTAATTGTGTTAAATGGATTGAACGAAATTTCATCTGGGCTAGCATCTGAATTAGTTGAATTTAAAAATCAAGGAGGAAGCATATTTATTTTTCCCGGTTCAAAAATCAACGGAAAAGATTATAATAATTTCTTAGACAATTTAGGTATTCCTGCGCTCACTGACCGAATAGTTCGTGAAGGAATAAAAATTGACAAAATTCAGTATAAGGATCCATTTTTTAAAAACGTTTTTGAGAAAGAAAACACGAGTTTGAATTTACCCAGTGTTTCGAAATGCTATGGAATTCCAAGTTTTCGTCAATCATCAATTTTCCCTTTAATTTCGTTGCGCAATGGTTCGCCATTACTTTTGAGATCAAATGAATCCGTTTATCTTTACACGAGTTCATTGCACCCCGAATTTGGCAATTTCTCTGACAATGCCTTATTTCCTACAGTACTGTTGCGAGCAGGCGAATTTTCAAAACGAAATTTGCCTTTGTATGCCACAATTGGAAAAGAAAATAAATTGAAATTATTTGGCGAATTAACGGATGAAACGCCATTGAAATTGGTAAATAAAGAATTTGAGTTCATTCCTGTTGTTGCCAAAAATGGTTTAGCGTTTGACATTTCAATTTCTGGTCCGGAAGCCATAGAAAAACTGAAATCTGGAAACTATGTGATTAAAACGGACAGTCCAATTAACGGGATAGCTCTGAATTATAATAGAGCAGAATCCGAAATGATATATGTATCAAAAGAGGATATAGAAATGAAATTGAAGGAACAAGGAGTAAAAAACATTAACTTTAGCTCCGTCGAAAATGGTCAAAGTATGACAATGGTTGATTTACAAAAACCAAAAGAGTATTGGCGCTTGTTTTTAATTTTAGCTCTACTTTTTGTATTGACTGAAATGCTTTTATTGCGTTTTTGGAAATAGTTAAATTTTATAATTGAATGAGAATAATTCTTAAGAAAGCAAAAATTTTAGATTCTCGCTCGCGTTTTTTCGGTCAAACAAAGGACATTTTGATTGAAAATGGAATCATTAAGGAAATTACGGATTCACTTCCTGTCGATAGCGCTATTTTAATAGAATCTCCAGATTTATGTGTTTCACAAGGTTGGGTTGATCTGAAAGCTGATTTCTGTGACCCTGGTTTCGAACACAAGGAAACTATTGAAAGTGGGCTAGATACTGCCGCTGCTGGAGGTTATACCCATATTGCAGTCTTGCCTTCAACCAATCCGGTTGTGGATGGGAAGACACAAGTTGAATATATTTTGGGAAAAGCGAGTTCGCATATTGTGCGACTTTATCCAATAGGTGCTATAACCAAAGGAATGATAGGGGAGGAGTTGGCAGAAATGTTTGATATGTTTCAATCTGGTGTTCGGTTATTTTCAGATGATTTGAAACCAGTAAATGGAGGAATTTTGTACCGTGCGCTGTTGTATTCGAAAAATTTCAGAGGTAAAATAATTGCTTTTAGTCGGGATAATTCAATCGCAGGAAAGGGAATGGTTAATGAAGGAGATGCTTCAACGAAAACTGGGTTAAAAGCTGATCCTTCGGTTGCTGAAATAATTCAACTTGAACGAAATTTAAGATTGCTTGAATACACCGAAGGAGCGCTGCACTTGACAGGAATCTCCACAAAAGAAGCGGTAGAATTGGTGCGCGATGCGAAGAAAAAAGGATTGAATGTGTCAGCTGATGTCAATTTAATGAACCTCATATTTACGGAAGTGGAGATGTTAAGATTTGATTCGATTTACAAAGTAATGCCGGTATTGAGAACTGAATCAGATCGACATGCTTTGTGGGAAGGATTGAAGGATGGAACCATCGATACGATAGTTTCTGATCATAGACCCGTTGACCAAGAGGAAAAAGAATTAGAGTTCGACTATGCAAGTTTTGGTTCCTATCAGCTTCAAACAGTTTTCTCAGCATTGAACACCAATAATTCAAATGAGCTTAGCACAATACTAGATTGCTTGGCTCTAAGATCAAGGAACGTTCTAGGCATACCAGAACAGCCTATTGAAATCGGTCAAAAGGCTGATTTGACAATTTTTGATCCAACATTTTCCTGGGAATTTAATTCAAACGTAATGTCTTCCGAACATGCTTACAGTCCGTTTTTATCTAAACGCTTTAAAGGTAAAGTATTAGCTGTAATTAATGGAGATAAAGCATCTGTAAATCAATAAATTGTGTCAAAACGTTCGTTTATAAGGCAGTTTTTCAAACAAAACAAAATGGTTGGTTCTATGACTCCCAGCTCACGATTTTTGGCTGCTAAAATGTTGAATCACATACCTATAAAAGATGCGAAAGTAATTGTGGAATTAGGTCCAGGAACAGGTGTTTTTACAGAAAAAATTCTAGAAAAAATCGGTAAAAACACACAGTTTATAGTCATTGAGCTGAATGATGATTTTTTCATTGCATTGAAAGAGAAATTTCATCATCCAAATTTACATTTGATGCATGATTCAGCGGATCAAATAGAAGTTTATTTGAACGAATTGGGTTTGAGAAAAGCAGATCTAATAATATCTTCACTTCCATTGGCTAATTTCCCCTCTGATTTGAGAAATCAAATAATTGGAACGGCAAAAGATTGTTTGACAGAAAACGGCAAGTTTGTTCAATTTCAATACTCGTTACAATCTCTGAATATGTTAAAACGGTTTTTTCTTTCAGTTAAAGTGAATTTCACATTGTTTAATTTTCCACCAGCTTTTGTTTATACATGTACTAACGGGCGCTTTGTGAAGTAAGAAATCCGAATTAAGTTTAAACTCATTAGAATAAAATCTATTCCCTTTCCACTTCCTAAAAATCTCGAATTTAAGAATTCAGATACCGAACAAGAAGTTTCGTTAAATTTGCACATCCAAAATATGAAGTATGCCAAAAATTTCTGAAAAGGCTCTTAGAATGCCTGCTTCTCCTATTAGAAAATTAGTTCCATTTTCTGAAGCTGCGAAAAAACGTGGAACAATAGTTTATCACTTAAATATCGGGCAACCCGATATTGAAACGCCAAAAGTTGCCATTGATGCAATAAAAAATTTTCAAGGAAAAGTTTTGGAATATAGTCATTCGGCTGGCTTCGAAAGCTATCGAAATAAACTTTCAGATTATTATTTAAAAACTGGAATTAATGTTCTTCCCGAAGATATCATCATTACCACAGGTGGTTCGGAAGCATTGATTTTTGGATTCATGAGTACCTGTAATCCGGGAGATGAGGTTATTATTCCTGAGCCATTTTATGCCAATTACAATGGTTTCGCCGTAACTGCGGGATTAACAGTTGTTCCCGTAACTGCAAGCATTGAAAATGGTTTTGCCTTACCTCCAATTGAAGAAATTGAAAGAAAAATAACCGACAAAACAAAGGCAATTGTAATTTGCAATCCGGGTAATCCTACTGGCTATCTTTATTCCAAAGAGGAATTAGAAAAATTAAGAGACCTTATCAAAAAATACGATCTATTTTTATTTGCAGACGAGGTTTACCGCGAATTTTGTTATGACGGTGCTGTTCCTTTTTCAGTAATGAATTTATCCGGAATTGAAAACAATGTGATTATGATTGATTCAGTTTCTAAACGCTATTCGATGTGCGGCGCTAGAATTGGTGCGTTGATCTCCAAAAATAAAGAGGTAATGGCATCTGCGCTCAAGTTTGGTCAGGCTCGTTTGTCACCACCAACAATAGATCAAATTGCCGCCGAAGCAGCTTTAGAAACACCTCAATCCTATTTTGATGATGTTGTAAATGAATATGTTGAACGAAGAAATATCATGGTAGATGGATTAAATGCCATTCCAGGTGTTTTTTGTCCAAAACCAAGTGGAGCTTTTTATTGTGTGGCTAAATTCCCAGTTGATGAAGCTGAAAAATTTTGTCAATGGTTGCTCGAAAAATATTCGTTTGAGGGGCAAACTGTGATGATGGCTCCGGCAAATGGATTTTATTCAACTGATGGAGCCGGAAAACAAGAAGCACGAATTGCTTATGTTTTAAATAAAGAGTCACTCCGTAAAGCACTTGTTGTTCTGCGTGAGGCATTAAATGTATATCCAGGTAAATCATCTTAACAAATGATTATTGCGCCTGATGGTTTCAGTGAATTTCTATTATTGGTTGATTCATGTTTGTAATTGTTGATGTTGAAACAACTGGAGGAAGTCCAAAAAATTCAAGGATTACAGAGCTTGCAATGTATAAGTTTGATGGTCAGAAAATCATAGACGAGTATAGTACACTTTTGAATCCTGAGCAGTCAATTCCTGAATTTATAACTCGTTTAACAGGAATTACCAATGAAATGGTTTCAACTGCACCTCGTTTTTTTGAAATAGCTAAACAACTCGTAGAATTTACTAAAGATTGTATTTTTGTTGCACACAACGTGGCATTCGATTATGGTATGTTTCGAAGTGAATTTAGAAATCTGGGTTATGATTTTCGAATTCCACATCTTTGTACCGTGCGTGCAGCCCGATATGTCCTTCCGGGATTCAAATCCTATAGTTTAGGTAATATTTCGAAAGAATTTGGAATTGAAATCAAAGAGAGACATCGAGCAGGTGGAGATGCTTACGCAACTTCCAAACTTTTTGAAATTCTTTATAAAAAAGACCAAAATAGACTCAAAACATTCATTCAAGAAGAAATTAATCCAAAATCGATTCATCCAAATCTGGATATCAATGTCATAGATGATTTACCTTCAAAATCAGGTATTTATCGTTTTTATAATGAGTTCAATCAGTTAATTTATATTGGAAAAAGCATAAACATCAAAAAACGTGTCGAACAACATTTACGAAATACAAAAACAGCGAAAGGGATTAAATTAATTCAGGAAATCGTTCGAGTTGATTACGAATTAACCGGTTCTGAGTTAATCGCTTTATTGTTGGAATCGGAATTAATTAAATTACACAAACCTATTTACAATAGAAGATTAAGAAAAAGTCTATTCCCTTATGGTTTGTATGACGAGATGAATGAAAATGGTTATTTGAAGCTTCATATTCATTCAACAAATCGGAAAGATTCTCACCCTTTAATACAATTCGCATCTCGAAAGGAAGCAACCGGTTACTTAATGTATGTTGTTGAGAAACATCAATTGTGTCAAAAATTATGCGGATTGTATGAATCAAAGAACAGTTGTTTTCACTACGAAATTAAGCAGTGTTTGGGTGCTTGTATTGAAGAAGAATCTACTGTTTCCTATAATTCGCGTATAGAAAACTTTATTTCCCATTTGACATTCGAAGGGAAGAGTTTCTTCATACTCGACAAAGGCAGAAACAAAAATGAGAAAAGTATTGTGTTGGTTGAAAATGGACATTATCGTGGATATGGATACGCGCCTTATCATTTTCATGGGAAAAAACCGCATCAGTGGAATAGTTTTATAAATATTCAAAACGAAAATCGAGATATTACATCATTCCTAAATCAATTTATTCGAAAAGATCGCTCTCATAAAATTGTTGAATTGTAACTGAATTTAAGTTTCAAAAGCTATCTTCGTAAAGTGAAAGGTAACGTGGTTATTCTTGGTTCAGGTACATCTCAAGGAGTTCCTGTTATTGCTTGCGATTGTTTGGTTTGCCAATCCGAAGATCCTAAAGATAAACGAACACGGGCTTCCATCCTGATTCAGGTTGGTAATGAGAATTACGTGATTGATGCTGGTCCGGATTTTCGCTTTCAAATGTTGCGAGAAAAAGTTAAATCACTCAGAGGCGTTATCTTTACACATGAGCACAAAGATCATGTAGCAGGCTTGGATGATGTTCGGGCATTTAATTATATAGAATCTCGTCCAATGGAAGTTTTCTGTACTGAACGCGTTGAAAATGCTTTAAGACGTGAATTTCATTACATATTTTCTGCAGATCGTTATCCAGGAATCCCAAAAATTGAACTTTTTCGGTTTGATCAGGAAGAAATAAAACTCAGAAATAACTTAAATCTAATTCCAATCGATGTGCTTCATTACAAAATGCCTGTTAAAGGATTTCGATTTGGAGATTTTACCTATATTACGGACGCAAAAAAAATAAATAATTCAGAAATAGCCAAAATAATGAATTCTGAAACATTGGTAATCAATACCTTACACCGTTCAGAGCATTTATCACATTTTAACCTTGAAGAAGCTTTAGAGGTTATTAATTTGGTTAACCCCAAAAAAGCCTATTTGACTCATATTTCACATCTATTTGGTAAACATTCTGAAGTTGAATTGGAACTTCCTGAAAATGTATTTTTAGCATACGACGGTTTAAATCTAGGATTCAACTACTAACAATTCTTTGGTTAAATTATTTGATAAGATTACTAAAGACTAGAATGATTTAATTTTAAATTTGGTTCGTGACTCAGGAAAAATTTATCGACGTAAAAGGTTTAATCGCCAGTAAGAATCCCCGACTTTTGAAATGGCTTCCCGGTTTTGTAATTTCCTACTTACGAAAAATTCTTCACGAAGACGAAATAAATCAATTTCTACAAGATCACAAAGATTATCATGATGCTGATTTTTGTGAGGCAATTATCAATTATTTCAATATTGAGCTAAAAATTGAAGGAATCGAAAAAATTCCGAAAGAAGGTCCTGTTGTTCTCGTCTTGAATCATCCGCTTGGAGGTATGGATGCCATTGGATTGATTGTTGCACTGCGTCACCATCGTAAGGATTTAAAGTTTATTGTGAATGATTTATTGATGAATTTGAAGAACATCAGGGGATTGTTTATTGGTGTAAACAAACATGGTCGAAATGACCTTTCTGTCAGAGATCAAATCAAGAGCGCCTTTCAATCGGAGAATGCTATTTGCATTTTTCCGGCAGGGTTGGTTAGTAGAAAATTCGATGGCAAAGTAAAGGATTTAATGTGGAAAAAAACGTTTATCACTTTTGCACGTCAGTTCAATCGAGTAATCGTTCCGATTCACATTGATGGCGAGTTATCTCCTTTTTTTTATCGCTTGTCTAATTTGAGGACACGGCTAAAAATTAAAACCAACATTGAGATGCTTTGGTTGTCTGACGAATTATTTAAACAACGAAACAAAGTCATCACCATAACTGTGGGAAATCCAATTTTGGCCTCTGAGATTGATCCTGCGTTAAATGATAACGAGGCAGCCAAATTAGTTCGAAAAATTGTTCACTCATTAAGAAATTAAGAAATGCAAGATGTAATTAATCCGATTAGCAAAGATTTATTAAAAAAAGAGTTATCACAAGACAAATTTTTGCGATACACCCGAAAGGGAGAAAATGAAATTTACATTGTTGACAATTGGAACGCTCCCAATGTTGTGCTTGAGATTGGTCGGCTGAGAGAAGTGACATTCAGAGCATCAGGCGGTGGAACAGGTGAATCCATTGATTTAGACGAATTTGATACGAGTGAAAATTGTTATAAGCAGTTGGTATTATGGTCTCCTGAAGATCAGGAAATTATTGGAGGATATCGTTTTATAAAATGCAAAGATGCAATTGATGACTTCGATAACATTCATCTGTCAACTGTGCACTATTTCGATTTTTCGGGTAAGTTTATTCGTGAGTTCTTACCATCGACCATTGAGTTAGGTAGAAGTTGGGTTCAGCCAAATTATCAACCCAGTATAAATCCAAGAAAAGGATTATTCGCCTTGGATAATATTTGGGACGGATTAGGTGCGTTGATTAAATACAACCAGGAAATAAAATATTTTTTTGGCAAGGTCACAATGTATCCTAACTACAATACAGATTGTCGCGATTTTCTTTTGCATTTCATGCATCACTATTTTCCGGATCCAGATCAATTGATGAAGCCTTTTCACCCACTTGTTCAGAATTATGATAAAGCATACGTAGAATCACAGTTGGATGGCTTGGATTTTAAAGATGGTTTCAAGGTTCTAAATGGTCATGTTCGCGATAAAGGAGAATTTATTCCACCTTTGGTGAATATTTACATGAATCTATCTCCAACGATGAGAACATTCGGAACGGCTGTAAATCCTGAATTTGGAAACGTTGAAGAAACAGGAATCTTAGTGACAATTGCCGATATATTTCCAGATAAAAAAGACCGGCATATTAATTTTTAAACTCGAATTCAAATTAAGGTCGGCTTAAATCGTCAAAGAAAGTACCGAAGATAAACTATAACCTTTTGATAGCGGTATATTTCAATGATTTAAGTGCATGGTTTTTCCACATAAATTAAGAAACGTACGTAAAGCTTCATTGTACAAATATCTCTCAATAATTGAAGAGAAAAATTGCATGGTTGTCAATCTTATAGCTGAAATCTCAAAATCGTAATACGAATTAATCTCATTGGATAATCAATTGGAGATTCAAAAATCGAATATAGAAATTCAAAAAAACGTGTTGGAAAATATGTCAAAACAAGAATTGATTTCACAACTCTGGTTTTTTTTGCAACAAATTACACGAACTGATTCCTAATAATTTAAAAGTTTAGTTGCTCGTGGAGATCCAGAATTTTTGAGGAATGACTATTCATCGTAGATTGGGATATTCAACTAATAAAGGTTCTTTTATTCGATCATAACAGAGTTTGCTGATTTCCTTTATGTCCATTGATTGAATAACTTCCTCAGAAATAAATTCATGTATATAAACACGAGATACTCCAGGTCGTGCAGGGCCCAAAATTTCGGTTAGATCAGAAAAGAGCTCGAAATTGTTCGTGAAAGTTATTGGCACAATGGGAATGTTTAAGGTCTTGGCTAGCTTAAACGCACCGTCTTTGAATGGAATAATAATTGGGGATTCGTTGTCCGGAATCCTGCCTTCTGGGAAAATAACAATCGACCAACCTTCTTTTATAGCTTTAGTAGCCAAATTGTATGATTGTCCGGCTTTAGTAATGTTGTCTCGAAAAACAGGAATATTCAAATTTTTGAAGTAAGTTCGGATAATAGGATAGTTAAGAATTTCACTTTTACCTAAAAAAACAAAAGGCTTTTTGGGTAACAATGAGTACATCAAAATAATGTCCAGGTATGAACGGTGATTTGCTATAATTACATGTGGTTCAATGGGTAAATTCGAGTCCTTAATTTTTTTTACCCCATAAAAACAACATATGCGCATTACCCAACTCCAAACAACAAAAAGCTTAAAGCTATTTTTTTTCCAATTAGGGCTGATAAACAAAATGAGAAAAAAAGGATAAAAGAGAATCGCGAAAAAGGAAAATACAAGTGCAATGTACAATTTCCAAAACAAACCGAAAATACCGGTTATAAATCTCATTTTCAAACTTACAAAAAATTGAATAATTTCAAGATTAATTTGGAATTTATAAATAAGTGAGTTTGAAATTTGATCTTATGATTTGTATAAAAATTACAAAATGTTAATTATAATTTATTTGTATTTGTCTATTTTATGAATAAAATATTTAATAAACTATATCAATTTGATTTTTCAATAATTGCAGCTCGTAGGTCGTCCGTAATTATTCCTGTAGGATTTTTATTCAACGCCCTTCGATTTCCCTTGGGTGATCGAATGTCAAACAAATATATTTCTTTTCCAAGTTCGATTAGTTTTGATACTTGATATTTTTCAATCGCTTTATTTCGAATTACGATTCCTTTGGAAAGCGGATTTTTAGTCATGACATTAAAGGATTCATAAAAATTGTCTGATGAATAAAGCGTCGGGAAATAATTTGCCATTTTTCTTAACCAAATTGAGTCATTAACGATTAGGGTAAAATCAATTGAATTTGAAGGCAAAACTGAATATAGACTTTGTACGAATTTGTCAAAATCTACCTCGCTGTTTGAACAAGCATTTCGCGACTTTATATCTAAAAATAATTGTTGATTTTCCCCAATTAAATGGATAATTTCGGATAGTTTAACCAACTTTTCATCTTTTAAGGTTGAGTAGTAAGCCTGTTCAAGTTTTTGAGTTGATTTATCATTAACACAACCATCTAGTGATGTGTTATTGATTAATAAATCGTCATGATATAACCACAGACATCCTTCTCTATCCGTTTGTATATCGATCTCTACACCATTTGATCCGGGAATTGAAAGGCATAACTGAACCGCTTCTTTTGTGTTGTCGTGATAGGTCGAGTTTTGCATCGACAACCCCATTCCCGCATGGCCGTAAATTCGTACATTATCAGTTTGATTTTTTTTACAGGATAAAAAGGCGGTTCCGATAATTAAGCTAACGATTAGGCGCATAGGACAGTCCGAGTTTTACAAAATAATTATACGATCTGTGAGAAGTTGAGCCGAAATTACCATTAAATGATTCAATCATAAGACCGTATCCTAATTGATGAAAGACTTTGATTTTTTTGCCACGTTGAATTTGGTAACCAAGAAAAAAATCTCCATAACGAAATGGCGTATTTATTTTATTAAATGTAGCTGATATTAAAATTCCCGGACCCAAAAAAAAGTTGTTAGCGGAAGAAGATTTTTGGTTCAATAAATTAAAAAATGAAAAACACTCTAAATGGGGTGCAAATTGTTTTTGAAAAATTGTTTTTTCAATTCCAAAACCGATGGACGAACCTAATTCGAAAGAGTTGAATTTATTTTTTATTCCGACATTAAGAAAGGCATCCATTTTTTGAATGGAAATATCCGAAGTTAATGAGATATCAGATTTAATTGCTTTTTGAGAGAAATCAGAATTAAAGTATAAAAAAAATAGAACAAAAATGGATTGTCTCATTAACCGAATTTCGGACATTTCTTACAAGCGTATCCTTTTGATTTGTACTTTTTACAACATTTCTTTTTCTTACAGCATGAAAATTCACGAATCAAATTCTCTTGTTGCCAGATAGGATTTTCATTCTCACTCATTATTTAGAATTAT
Organism: Crocinitomicaceae bacterium; assembly: GCA_044348645.1. GTDB lineage: Bacteria > Bacteroidota > Bacteroidia > Flavobacteriales_D > Crocinitomicaceae > UBA952. Next base: position 30,371 of record JBIKSL010000027.1, read on the forward strand.
TCTAAACAAATTTAAAAATAATTTTGAATCGTAAATTATTTAAAAAGCAAAAGACCCAATTTTGGGTCTTTTGCTTTTTAAGATTATCAAAAACAACTTTATACCAATCCTTGATCTATCATTGAATCGGCAACTTTCACGAATCCAGCGACATTCGCTCCTTTAACATAATCCACATTTCCATTTGCATCTTTTCCATATTTCACGCATGCTTCATGAATGGAAACCATAATTCCGTGCAAACGCTGATCTACTTCATCGGCAGACCAAGACAAACGGAGTGAATTTTGCGACATTTCCAATCCAGAAGTGGCAACACCACCTGCATTTGAAGCTTTTCCCGGAGAGAATAGAACCTTAGCTGATTGGAACGCGGCGATAGCTTCAGGAGTAGAAGGCATATTTGCACCTTCCGCAACACAAATAACACCATTTGAAATGAGTAACTTAGCCTCGTCTTCGTTCAATTCATTTTGAGTTGCACATGGAAGTGCTATGTCTACTTTTACTTCCCAAGGACGCTTACCAGAAACAAATTTAGCATTTGGATATTGCTTTGCATACTCAGAAATTCGACCACGTTTAACGTTTTTTAGTTCCATAACATAAGCTAGTTTTTGAGCATCAATTCCATCGGAATCATAGATGTAACCCTCTGAATCGGAAAGAGTAACAACTTTTGCGCCAAGCTGAGTGGCTTTTTGACAAGCGAATTGAGCAACATTCCCTGAACCAGAAACAGCAACAATTTTATCCTGAAATGAATTTCCTTTTGTGGATAACATTTCTTTTGCAAAATAAACAGTTCCGTATCCCGTTGCTTCCGGTCGGATTAAAGAACCACCCCAATTTCTGGCTTTTCCGGTTAGCACACCCGTAAATTCATTTCGAATTCTTTTGTATTGACCAAACATGTAACCAATTTCGCGACCACCTACACCAATATCACCTGCTGGCACGTCAGTATCAGCCCCAATATGACGAGAAAGCTCTGTCATAAATGATTGGCAAAACTTCATTACTTCGTTGTCTGATTTGCCTTTTGGGTCGAAATCTGAACCGCCCTTACCACCACCCATGGGGAGTGTAGTTAAGGAATTTTTAAAGATTTGTTCGAATCCCAAAAACTTAAGTATTGATAAATTTACTGAAGGATGAAAACGCAATCCACCTTTATATGGACCAATGGCTGAATTGAATTCTATTCTATATCCACGATTTACTTGAACACTACCATTGTCATCTAACCATGGAACCCGAAAAATAATGGTTCGCTCTGGCTCAACAATTCGATCTAAGATTTTGGCTGCTTTGTATTTTGGATTTTCCTCAATAAAAGGAATGACGGTCTCAGCGACCTCCTGAACAGCTTGCAGAAATTCAGGCTCATGAGAGTTTTTTGTCTTTACTCGATCCATGAAACTATCAATTTCCGATTGATACTTGTTTGACATAAATAAAAATTTAAAGTTAACGTTGGTAAAAGTAAAGAGATTTGATTTCGTTTGAGGTAATACTTTTCAACAATTTTTCGATAAAAAGTCGTGCTAAATTTATTTCAATTTGAGCCTTAAGTGAACAAATTTCGAGTGTGATTCAGCCCATAAAACAAGGTCTAACTCGTTTTTGTTATAATTTAAATTTTACTCCCTTTTGAACAAAAACAACTTACAAATGTTAAGGTCAATTTTACTTTGTTGAAGTAATTTTTGAAATCAGTGAATTGATTCTTTTGAATTTAACGCTCTTTTTAGATTGCAGCGCAATCTTATTTATAAGTGAATAATTGAAAAAAGTAAATTTGCAATCATTTTTCCGGTCAAAGTCTTCTTCTTTATCAGATATACCAGTGCTGATTTTAACTGGAACTGTTTTTAAAATTACCTGAAATACCAAAGGATATGTGCCATCCTTTATCTGTCTGCGCTTGTTTAACACTAAGCTTAAAGTTGTCATAGAAATTCATATTATGGCAACTAAAATTTGCAAGTAAACAGCTTTTTTAGGTCAATATTAGTAGTTTTTAGCACAATTTCCAGCATTTACCAACCAAACTAAAATCCAAAAAAAAAACCAGTAAACTCTTTGTTTTACTGGGTTTTAGTTGTGGGCGAGAGGTCTAAAATATCTAACCGGCTGAGGGAAGATATTGAGCGAACATCAAACTTCAATTTCATTCGAAATAAACTACAAGACTAACTAAAAGATTAGATTCTAAACATTGGGGAAACTTAAGTCAAATTCCCAACTAACACTTTTAAGACGTTCTCGAATTTCTTCTAAGTAATTTATGAGTTGTTTAAATGTTGGAGGATTTTGTTCGTAAATCATATCCTCTTTCATTTTAAGGTAATCGGACTCCCAATCTTTAAGAACATTTTCTGGCGGTATTGGATTGATTGTTTTTGGGTTGTGAGAGTTGTAATTCACACCACCTATTTTTGAGAATATGAATCGATGTTGAACGATTGTCTCATAGAGATCTTTATCATTGATCGCATTTTCTGCAATGTTGGCTTGAGCAAGATAATATAAATCGTATAGGTGCCTACTTAACCTATCAACTCGCATTTTTTCAGATGGACGATGAAATTCCTCGTGAAGAAGGAATAGTTTTTCTAGAAAAGTTCGTTCTGGAATAACAGAAGGGATACCAAAAATTGGTTTTGCAAAATCTCTGTCGGCATAAACCTCATCTACCAATGAACCAATCATTTTTGTTTCAAATGGTTCTCTTAATGAACGGCAACTCACTTCAATTTGAATTCTAGTTAGAATATATTCTGATTCTTTAGCAATAATATTGGGATAATAAACTTCCAGTATCCGTGGATCTTTATCGCTTTCATTTGTTTCAATTATCTTAAATTGAAGCTCGTCATACCCTCTTTTTATGAATTCGTTTTGTAATTCTTGAAAGAAAACTTCTGTTGAGTACAGGCCTGCTTTTTTTCTTAGTTCTGTTCGTTCACTTTTTGACCAGTTTTTAGATGGAGTCATAAAGAAGTCCATATCGATTGCTAAGTCAATATCCTCTGAAAAGCGGTTTATTAACTTCCACGCTTTACTCAACGAGGTTCCTCCTTTAAATACCAAGTGTTTTGATATATCCATTTGAAAAATGATTTCCAGTGCGAGACTTACCCACCAGTCTTTTTCGACAGCAAAGGGTTTCATTCCTTCCAATGTGGCTATCTCATTGAATATCGCCTCTTTTTCAAATTGCTTTAATTTGTAAAAATCAATTTTCGCCATACGACAATGCTTTTTTCATTATTTTTTGAATCCACACGGGGGCCAAGGCAATATCGTGTTTGAGATCTTTTTCGTTTTCTTTTTTCAACAATTCAATTATTTTTTGTTCTTCCTCGATTTTTACTTTACCATTACCAATTTCCTTTAATGCTTGTATGACAAGTCGACTTATTTTGCCTTTTGCCATCAAGGTTTTTGGAGAGGTTCTTTTGAATTTAATTGTTCGTTTGCCGACTTTGATTTCTCTTGGCGATCCATCTGTTAGTAAAACAATTTTCATTGGAACTTGAGTACTTAATCCTAGAGCATTCAAAGCATAACTTCCTGTCGGTATGGTTCTGATTTTGTCTCTCTTCGCTATCGCTTCAGCTACTTCCTCCGCAGAAGGAGTAAGCAACCCAATCAATTTGCTTATTTTCGGTTGTACATAGATACCTTGAGCAACTCGGATAATTATTTTTTTATCTTCCAATCGACCTAATGCTTTACGAATGGCTTCTGAGGAACCATAATCCATAAAGTCATCTGGAAGGATTAAAGAGCCTCTAGGTTTATTCTTTATTGATTTTTCAATTTGTTTTTCTATGCTTTGCATTATTTTGCCCACTTGTTTTCTGTCACAAATTTAATAAATATTTGTGACAAAATATGGGTTTTAGTATTGATAAAAAAATAGCTGTAAACTTGATTATCAAACAATTGATTTAATCAATTTAGCCTTTCTGGTTGATTAAAAAAATAAAATGTTAAACGACGTTTTACGGCTTTTAACAGCTATTTACGGAGGTAAACAGCGTTCTCATTTTTTTTAAACGGTTATTTTCATTGAAATTAGACAAAAATCGCTCGATTAAATATTTTTTTGTAACCAATTAATCATTCTGAATCAATAGCGTCCTAAATAAATATTAACAGCGTCAAATTTTATCGATTTTATTGGATTTACCAACCTAAAATCTTTGATTATGAAAACAGAACCCCTTGTATTAATTTTGGAGGTGGTTCTTCTTGTTTTT
>JBIKSL010000028.1:0-34125 GCA_044348645.1 Crocinitomicaceae bacterium
AAAGGAATTTCAGCAGCGTTGTTGATGGCCAACTTTCAAGCTACGATTAGAACACTTTTTAAATACCAACGATTTGAATTGCCTTTTTTGTTGGAGGAACTGAATACCAAAGTGATGAAAAGCACGAAAGGGGAAAAATTCATTACGTTTTTCATTGCTCATTACAATGCACATACGCGAAAAATGAAGTATGTCAACGCAGGTCACAATCACCCAATTATCTTAAACGGAAGAAAAGCTACAATGCTTAAGGATGGCTGTATCGGACTTGGAATGCTGGATGAACTACCTTATGTGAATGTTGGAAAAATGGAATTAAAACCAAATACGACATTTGTTTTATATACGGATGGTGTCGTAGAACTTGAAAATTCCGAAGGTGAACAATTTGGAATCGAACGATTAATCAAAAACATTCAGGCCTATTCTCCTCTGAAAATGGAAGACATGAACAACATCATTTTTTCCAAATTAGATGATTGGCGTGGTGATTTAAATTTTGTAGATGACACGGCGATTTTCAGTTGCAAGTTTTTTTGAAAATTCATGATTCAGCGATTATAATTTTTTAAAACTTCGCATTGAGAAAAGACAAGTCTAGCCTCTTATTTTGGAGATGTTACAAGACGAATAGATTTTATAATGCAAAAATCGGATTTAAGGTCTGCCTACCACACAGTAGCGGCAGAGCGAGAAACCGAAGTTAGAAGGTAAAATTGAATTAATGGTAAATCATTTGATTAACTCCGTAGTTGATTTTTCAATCTTTAAATAATTAAATATCGGATCCTGATTGAGTTTAATATCATCGATTGAGTATTCAATTATTTTGTCTGGAAAAATTGGTTGAAAGGTAACCTTTTTAGTATGCTTAGGGTTGAATTTAACGGTTGAAATTATTACTGGCAATCCCGTTCCAGGAAGATTTATAGTGACGCTACTGCCAAACGTTCCACTCATTGACCCCAGGCATGGACTACCCACAATTTCTCCTCTCTCGGCATCTTTGAACCATCCGGCGAATAAAACCGAAGATGACATAGAGAGACCATTTATTAATAGTGTACATTTTCCATCAAAGGGCTTTTTTTGATCGTTCGTTAAATCTGAATAAGAGATTTTAAATGATGTTCCTAGTTCACTCCTCATAAAGTCGTATTCGTCACTATGCATTCCAAAAGGATATTCTTTTTTTGCTTTTAACTTAAATCGCCATTTTTTTATAAAACTCATGTTAGCGAATGGATCATAATCGCTTCTTTTGTAAACATGCTCAATTGAGCATGTTTTTCTCTCGAAATTCAGAAAAGACCAAAGGTACTCCTGCGCCTTGATGAATCCACCGGGGTTATCTCTCAAATCAATCACCAATTCTCTGCAATTTCGCTCTGATACTTCCTCGAAAAAATCAGAAACTTCTCTTTTAAAATGATTTAAATTCTTGGGTTGAAAGGTGGATATTTTTAACACCGCCAAGTTATCTCTATTGAAAAAATAACTCACCGCTCTTTGTCTTTTTTGTTCTTTGAAAAGATATAATTCCATCTTACTGTGTGCCCTCTGGAAAGTTGTAAGTGTATCATCACCATTTACATACAATATTTGGATTGAGTCCGAGGACTTAAATGATTGCATTTGACTAAATGCCAACGACATCCCTTTTGTGGCTATTTCCTCTTGAGCTGAAAATGCAGAACCCTCAATCAAACTAAAACAAAGACTTTGACGAAATATATCGCGCACAGAAATGTTATTGAATTCCAGAATTTCCATTCCTTTCAATTTCTGATCCCCCAAAATAGATTCCAAATAAAATTTCTCTCCTATTTTCCTCAACGAAAAAGGAAACGTTCCTTTGTTTCTTGGGCCCCAAAATATCAAACTTTTTGGATTGAAGTGGGTATGAGAATCCTTCAGAGTGGAGAGAAAAACAGATATGGTCTTACAATACTCAAGTACAGTAAGCTCATTTGCCACTTTTTTGATCGCACAGCGATAAGAGGAATCCAATTGCTCTTTACTTATGTAGTAAAATAAATCGGGATGAATTTGATGCAATGCTTGTTTCAGTTTTTGTAAATCATCTAACATGACCTCCGGACAAAGTTTTGCAATTGAAATATCTTCTTTTAAATTGGGAAGGTAAGAATGACAACTTTGACCATTCAATTGGAAACAAAAAACAATAATGAATGATACAAAAATGAATTTTAACGAAAACATGATTCACTTATTCATAGCTTACCAAAAATAGACAAATTCAACTGCGATTCATGAAATTTTTTCATAAAATTCTGTAAATACAACACTTAATGTAATAATTTTTGGAATTGGAATTTTACGAGTCAAATATTGGTTGTTTGAATAAATTGCCTAGATTTGTCTCGTTCTTTGGTTTCCGTTAACTCGGAATTAAAAAGGAATCCGGTGTGAATCCGGAGCTGTGTCTGCAGCTGTAAACACTGTAAGCGGTTAATAACCACTGTTTTAACGGGAAGGTAACCAGCGTTGGTGTGAGCCAGAAGACTTGCCTTAGAATAGAGAGAAGACTTCAGATTAAAGTCGGACTCGTTAATAGGAGAGTTGCACCTATTCGTTTCCTTCTTTTTTCATCTTCTTGTTTTTAGTTTATTTATTAACCGTTTAAAAACAGAACGAATGAAAAAGGTATTATTTAGTATTTCTTTGGGTTTGACTGCGATTTCGCATGCCCAAAATTATTTACATCAAGCTTTAATTCTCAACGAAGGAAAGTTTGATTACGTTACAAAAACAATTGTGGAACCAGTAACTATAGGTTCATATAACTCCAAAACTGGTAATTATTCTGTGGTTGATACATTGAAAGACATGCGTTTTGCCTCGGATTTAATCATTGATGGGAATTACTACTATGTTGCCGCTGACAGCCTGATTTTTAAATTCGATTTAAACTCACACAAAGAGCTTTCACGTATTTCTTGTTCAGGCGTTCGAAATCTCGCAGTCTATCAAAACAAATTGGTGGCAACTCGAGGTGAGTATCAAACTACTTACGATTCCTATCTTCACGTTTACGATGCTTCTAATTTGAAACTAATCAAAACAATAGACACTGTTCAAGGACCTAAATGGGCATCACAAAATATCATTGTTGACGGAAAAACAGCTTATATAGCCGTAAATAATGGTTATGAATGGGGAAAAGAAAAAGGAATTATTGGAAAACTTGATTTGAGTGATTTAAACTATGGAAATGAAATAGATCTTGGTCCTGATGGAAAAAATCCTGATAATTTAGTAAAACACGGTTCCCATTTATATTCCGTAAACAATAAAAATTGGTCAGGAGCCTCTGTTTCAAAAATTTCTTTAGACGGAACCTTACATTCAACGGCTAATATTGCTTCGGCTTCAACAGGATGTGGTACTTCGGCCTTGCGAGACGACAAATTAGTTTACCAAATTTCTGGAGAACAAGTATTGAATGAATACGACATCAATGTGATGAATAATGTAGGGCCGGTGATTGGACATTCCAAAAATTATTATGAACTTGCCCAAGAACCGGTTTCAGGTAATTTCTATTGTTCAGAAACTGATTATTCAACCTACGGAGAGGTTCATATTTTTGATAAATATAATACTGAATTAGCCTCTTTTTCTGTTGGTATTTCTCCCGGAACAATTGCTTTCGATGTGCGGCCAATTGCATCAACTATGGAATTAAACCAACAAATTTTCTGTTATCCAAATCCCACAACAAATGAATTATCAGTTCCTAACAATGGAAAAAAACGCATCTATGATTTCTCAGGAAAATTATTGATTGAGTCGAGTGAGAATTTAATTAATGTAAGTGAGCTTAAACAAGGAATTTATTTCTTAGAATGTAATGGATCGCAAACAACTTTCTCTAAAAATTGATTAAAATCGATATTGAATTAAAATAAGGTCTGTTGAAAAACAGACCTTATTTATTTAAACTCTCTACCAACTCTAACGCATGTTCAATATGTCCTTGGGGATTTAAAAGCGAATTGAAAACACCTTTCACTTTTTTGTCTTTTCCGATTATGTAAGTAACGCGACCCGGAATCAACCCGAAAAGAGAACTCGGAACACCGAATAGCTTTCGAACAACCTGTTTTGTGTCGGCTAAAAGAATGAAAGGTAATTGGTGTTTTTGAGAAAAATCGCGATGTTTTTGTTCTGAGTCTGACGAGATTCCGATGACTTCACAGCCCAAATCTTGAAATTCTTCGTAGCGATCTCTAAATGAACAAGCTTCTTGAGTGCATCCTCGAGTTTCATCTTTTGGATAAAAATAAATCACAACATTTCTATTTCCAAGAACTTGATTTACGCTGTAATCCCCGCCAAATTGATTTTTTAATGTGAATTCGGGACAGCTATCTCCTATTTGTATCATACAAGCTTAAACTAAATTTTTACAGATGTTCTGTATTTTATACAATGTAACACAAACTGACTATTTATGTTTGCAATCATATCCAAAACCGACAATCTGTTTATGACAAAATCTTGGTATTCATTCATGTCTTTTGAAACGATTTTCAGTAAATAGTCGTATTTTCCAGAAATTCTATAACATTCAATAATCTCTTCCATTTCTCGCACAGCTGACTCAAACTCATTCATAAGATGAATTTGATGCCTTGTAATGTTCACAATGCAATAATTTATCAATGGTTTGTTGATTTTATCAATGTCAACGATTGCGACATATCGTTTTATGATTCCATTTCTCTCCAGTTTTTTGATTCGCTCATGAACTGGAGCAATGGTTAGATTGAGTTTTTGTGCGAGTTCCTTGATCGGCTGGTTGCAATCTTCCTGCAATAAATTCACCAATCTTATGTCTGTGTTATCTAGTTTCATTTTAGCGACATGATTTGTAAAGTAATTTGTTTTGCTTCATTTTTTATTCCTGAAATGAGCAGAACTTTTAGTTTGGAGTAAAAACGAAATATTTTCTTAACATCAAATTAATATATCTCAATTTACCATAAATTATTTCGATATTTTTATTTATTGAAATAATATTTACTTATTATTCTCAAAAATAAAATATAAATTATTAATTGTCCTAATTTTAGAAAAAAATAATTTCAAAAAATGACTCGACAAATTGAGAAAATTTTAGTTGCAAATCGGGGAGAGATTGCCATTCGTGTATTTCGTGCTGCTGCAGAATTAGGGGTACGAACAGTTGGTGTATATACATACGAAGATCGATATTCACTTCACCGATACAAGGCAGATGAAAGTTTCCAAATTGGCGATGACTCTGAAGCTCTCAAGCCTTATCTTGATATTGAAGAAATTATTCGAGTTGCGAAAAAAACGAATGCAGACGCCATTCATCCAGGTTATGGGTTTCTTTCTGAAAATGTTGATTTAGTAAAACGTTGTGAACAAGAGGGAATTATCTTCGTAGGTCCTGATTCCAGCGCAATGGTTCAACTTGGAGATAAAATTCGCGCGAAAAATCTCGCACGAAAAATCGGCGTTCCATTGATTCCTAATAATCAGGTTGACTTATCGGATGTTGACATCGCGGTTAAAGAGGCCGAATCAATTGGATATCCTGTTATGTTAAAAGCTGCAGCAGGTGGCGGAGGAAGAGGAATGCGCGTCATAAATTCATCCGAAGAATTAAGACTTCATTTTGATTCTGCAAGGAATGAAGCAAGAAAAGCATTTGGAGATGATACGATGTTTTTGGAAAAATTTCTTGTTAGTCCAAAACACATTGAGGTTCAAATTCTTGGAGACAAACACGGAAACTTAGTACACCTTTTTGAGCGTGATTGCAGTGTGCAAAGACGTTTTCAAAAAGTGGTCGAAATCGCTCCCTCCATCTTAAATGAGTCGACACGTCAGAAATTATACGGCTATGCTTTGGCAATTGGTAAGGAAGTCAATTACAGTAATGCAGGAACCGTTGAATTTTTAGTGGATACCGAGAATAACATCTATTTCATTGAAGTAAATCCGCGCATTCAAGTTGAACATACCATTACAGAAGAAATCACTGGTGTTGACTTAGTTCGTTCGCAAATAATTATTGCTGCCGGACATCCGTTGTCTCACAGTCAAATTTATATTCCAAATCAAGAGTCACTTAAAATAAATGGTTGGGCCATACAGTGTCGTATTACAACTGAAGATCCGGAGAAAGATTTCAAGCCGGACTATGGAAAAATAGTTGCCTATCGTAACGCAAGTGGTTTCGGAATTCGACTAGATGAAGGAAGCAGCTATTCAGGAGTTACGATATCTCCGTTTTTTGATTCCATGATTGTTAAAGTTTCAGGAAGCGGAAGAACGTTGAAAGGAGCTGCCAATCGATTAAGTAGAGCGCTTCGCGAATTTCGAATAAGGGGTGTAAAAACGAATATTCCTTTTTTAATAAATGTTTTAAGTCATCCCGAATTTCAAGAAGGAAAAGCAACGGTAGGATTTATTCAAAATAATCCTGATTTAGTAAAAAGTTCATGGGAAGATGGTAAAGATCGCGGAACGAAATTGCTAAAATACCTAGCAGAACTGCGCGTAAATGGACATCCGGATATTAAACAATATGATCCAAACAGACAATTTAGGAAAGCTATTGTCCCTAAATTCGATAAAGATCTCCCCTACCCGAAAGGATCGAAGGATCGATTGAATGAATTGGGTAGAGCGGCTTTTTTGGATGAAATTAAGAACGAGAAGTCACTCTTGTTTACTGATACAACCCTTCGTGATGCCCACCAATCTCTTTTCGCAACCCGAATGAGAAATTACGACATTTTGAAAGTAGCGGAAGGCATGGCAAGAAGTTTTCCTCAACTTTTTTCGCTCGAGGTTTGGGGAGGAGCTACATTCGATGTTACCATGCGATTCCTTCATGAAGATCCATGGGAACGGTTAAGATTAATTCGCGCGGCAGCACCAAATATTCTTTTGCAAATGTTGTTCAGAGGCACCAATGGTGTTGGTTATGCTGCTTATCCCAACAACGTTTTAGAACGCTTCATCGAAAAAAGTGCGGAAAACGGAATCGATGTTTTTAGAATTTTCGATTCATTGAATTGGTTTGAAGGAATGGAACATAGCATTCAGACAGTAGTTAAGAACACGAATGCATTGGCACAAGCGTCGATTTGTTATACAGGAGATATTCTCAACCCCGAGCGTAGTAAATATAATCTACAATACTACCTTGATTTGGCGCGTAGATTAGAGGACGCAGGTACGCATATTCTTGCTATTAAAGACATGGCCGGACTCCTAAAACCCTATGCGGCAGAACAATTGGTGAGCGAATTAAAAAAACACCTACATATTCCGATTCATTTGCATACGCACGACACCTCGTCTATTCAAGCAGCGACTTATCTTAAATCTGCTGAATCCGGTGTGGATATTGTTGATGTAGCCTTAGCTTCCATGAGTGGCTTGACTTCTCAGCCCAATTTTAATGCGTTTTTGGCAGCAATGAATGATTCTCCTAGAAAAAGTGATATTGATTTGAAAAAACTCAATGATTATTCCAATTATTTCGAGGTTGTTAGAGAATTTTACTACCCATTTGAAAGCGAATTAAAAGCAGGAACGGCTGAGGTTTATGAACATGAAATTCCGGGTGGACAATATTCAAATTTACTCCCACAAGCGCGTGGCTTAGGCCTAGAAGATCAGTTTGAAATAATCAAAGAAAACTACCGCGTTGTCAACGAATTATTTGGAGATATCGTTAAAGTTACTCCTTCATCAAAAGTTGTTGGAGACATGGCTATGTTCATGACATCGAACAATTTAACTGCTGCTGATGTGCTCGAAAGAGGAGAGGAATTAGCCTTTCCGGAATCAGTTAAACAATTGTTTCGGGGTGATCTTGGGCAGCCTCAAGGCGGATTTCCAAAGGAGTTACAAAAGTTAATACTAAAAGGTGAAATCCCTTACACAGAAAAACCTAACGCCCATTTACCTCCAATTGATTTTGATTCAGAGATTGCAAAATTCAGAGAAAAATTTGATGAAAATCTTTCCGAGGAAGACTTCCTTTCTTACCTCATGTATCCAAAAGTTTTTGAACAATTTTACCATTTCAAATCTCATTTTGGAAATGTGGATCGACTACCAACTCCTAGTTTTTACTATCCGATGAAGCCCAACGAAGAAATCATCGTGGAATTAGAATCCGGGAAAAACCTCATCATTCGATTTAAACATATCGGTGAGCCAGATCAAGATGGATTTCGAGAAGTGTTTTTTCAAATTAATGGTCAAACCAGGAATATTCGAATTAAAGATCAGTCGATTAAAGTAACAACGGTCAAATATCCGAAAGTCTCTTCAAAAGAAGACGTTGGCGCTCCTCTTCAAGGAAAGTTGGTTGAACTGAAAGTAAAAGAAGGAGACTCCGTTTCAAAAGGCAGCCCTCTTTTTGTTATTGAAGCCATGAAAATGGAAACTACGGTTGCCGCAACTAGGGATGGAATTGTTAAGCGGATAAATATTCCGGTCAATTCGTTAGTAGAGCAGGATGATTGTGTGTTGCAATTTGTTTAGCATCTGCTAACACGATAGTTGACGAATTTACTGAAATGGATAAAAGTTATTTCGATTTTTAGAATTCAATTTTTGTACATTAACCCTAATTTTATCATTGCAACACAATCTTCCGAACCGTCACGGTTTTGTTTTTCGGATCGATGAGATGAACAAAATACAAACCATTTCCTGACCACGTGCTTAAATCAACGTAAAATTGCTTTTGGTTGATCGCACTTTGGAATACCTGTTGACCAGCATTATTTTCAATTTTAATGCTGTAACCCGCCATAGCTGCAAAATTTCCATTATCAATGGTAATGTGATCACTTGCCGGGTTAGGGTAAATTAAAATTGTATTCTCATTATTTGGTGCTGGCAAACTCAAGGTGGTGTTGATGATGAGCGTGTCGGTTACGGTGGTTAAACAAGTATCTCCAATAATTATTTTTGCAACAGTTGAAGTATCAATACATCCACTGGAATTTACAATTGCTCGAAATGGTTGGTTGTGGCTAGAAACAGAAGTACTTGAAATGGTTAATTTGTTGCTCGTTGCTCCTGAATAAGTTGAATTATTTGAAATATTATGCCAACCTAAATTTAAAGGATTACTTTGCCATTGATACGAGTTTCCAGATTTTGCTCCTACTGAAAATTGCGCATCTGTTCCTGCACTTAAGGAAGCATTAGTTGGCTGGGAGGTGATTTCATTTCCACAACCTTTATATAAGGCGGTGATTTCTTGTTGAGTAAGGGCACGATTCCAGATGCCAATTTCGTCTAATCGACCTTTGTAATACTGAGAAAGATTTGCGCCGCATCCAAATTGAAGATTCAAGGCATTAACTAAACTGCCGGTCAAACCATGACTTCTGGTCGTATCATGTATATTATCCACATAAATTGATGCGTTTACACCATTACGCCATATATATACAAAATGATGCCAATTACCGTCATTTATTGTATTATTTCCTCTTAATTCAATCCAATTTTGGGAGCCTGCTGCTATTTGAGTTGTTGTGTACGCTTGTCCTGAGATTCCAGTTCCTATTGCATATTGTGCGCCCGTATTAAGCAATCCACTATATTTAGAAATAATATATTTATCAATATTTGAGGATGTTAAATCATGTTTTATCCATGTCGATATACTTAATGATTGTCCATTTTGTATGTCTAATGAATTTGCATCATTAATCTGAATTCTAGAATTGATCCCGTTAAATGAAAAAGCAGAACTATTGTTCCCAAACCTATCAACCGTCAACGTCGCTCCATTTACCGTACCATGGTTCCCATTTCCACTTTCATCGTTTGCATTACCATTGAATGGCCACCACCCAACTAAACCATTCGTTGGAACATAACTTGGCACTTGAGCCCATAAACTTGCAGTTAAACCAAGCCCAACTGCAAAGGCTGTAAACACTAACTTCTTCATTTTAAAAATTTTAGTTTTCACCCGCCCCGCAGTGAGATTATACACCATAAAAAAAGCGTGGGACAGTTGCTTTACTTGTCTTGAAGGTCCGACCAAGAACCCGTGCACAAAGCAAAGCAACGCCCACGCAGTTGCATGAGCGTTTAACTTTAACTTCCCTGTGCACTTGAAATTTGGTCGGTTATCAAGACAGGTCGTTTAGCAAACGCTATTTTTTTCTAATAAGTTTTCCTCGTTTGGATGAACAAATGTAAAAAATATCTCACAAAAGCAAAACACTTACCTTTCGATTTATTTTTCGAGGTCAACTTTCATAAATTACATTGATCTTCAACTTTATTATAAAAGAACTAAGATTATTAAGTCATTAATGAACTAATAATCAATGCTTTTATTTATAAGTTCTTGAAAAATCAATGCGCTTTGACTAATAATTTTTCATGTTAATTTCTTACTTTTTTGACACTTGTTTGAACACAGAAAGTTAAATTTGCCTCAAAACGTGAGTTCATGTCTGAAATAATTGTAATCGGAGCAGGTGGTCAAATTGGATCTGAACTTGTTTTTTCTTTGAGAAAAAAGTTTGGTTATCAAAACGTTATCGCAGCGGATTTAGCAGCAGAATGTCCAGAAATTCTCAAAGGCGGCCCTTATGTTTCTTTGGACATATTGGATCGTGAAGCTGTTCGAAATTTCATTATATCGACAAAAATCAAACAAGTTTATCTTTTGGCAGCTATGTTATCCGCTTCGGCAGAAAAAAAACCTGAGTTAGCTTGGAAATTAAACATGGAAGGTCTTTTTACGATATTAGACCTTGCCAAAGAAAATCAAATCGAACGAGTTTTTTGGCCAAGCTCCATCGCGGTCTTTGGGCCGAATTCTCCGAAAATAAACACACCGCAACACACCATCATGGAACCTGTTACCGTTTATGGAATTTCAAAACTTGCCGGCGAACGTTGGTGCGAATACTATCACAATCATTTTGGTGTGGATGTTCGAAGTATTCGATATCCAGGTTTAATTTCTTACAAAAGCAAACCTAGCGGGGGAACTACCGACTATGCCGTGGACATATTTTACAAAGCAAGGGCAAATGAAAAATTCATTAGTTTTTTATCCGAAAACACTGCTCTGCCGATGATGTTTATGGATGATGCGATACGCGCCACAATTGAACTAATGGAAGCGCCAAAAGAACGAATTATCGAAAGATCCTCATATAATTTAGCGGCCTTGAGTTTTTCACCCGAAGAACTTGCCTTAGCAATCAAGAAACAGTTACCGAATTTTGAAATCGAATACAATCCTGATTTTCGGCAAAAAATTGCTGAAAGCTGGCCAAATTCCATAGATGATTCTGCTGCAAAGCGAGATTGGGGATGGCAACACCAATTCGATATGGAATCCATGGTTGAAATTATGTTGGAAAATGTAGCTGTTACTCCATAATGGTTGTTAAAATCTATTAAATAATATAAATACTATTGTCACCCAATAGTAATGCTATTATATTTGTGTTCGATATAATTTGTTAAAAATCGAAGAACTTGTTTTCACAAATCAAAATTCAAGTCAACCCCAAACTTTATTTAAAGGATCCTCATACCTCTGAATTGGGAAAAAGAATTATCAGTTCAAGTATTAAATTGATCAATGATTTAGGATTCGAACACTTTACCTTCAAAAAATTAGCGAGCGAAATCAATTCAACCGAGGCTTCCGTTTATCGTTATTTCGAAAGCAAGCAAAAGCTAATGTTCTATTTGATTAATTGGTACTGGAGTTGCGTTGAATATCGATTGTTATTTGAGACAGTAAATATCAAAAATCCAAGTGAACGCCTAATCAAAGCCATACAGATATTAACTACAATTCCTGATTCTCAAACGGAAGTCATTGATGTTGTAGAGGTTCCGCTCAAAAAATTAGTAATGAATGAAGCATCAAAAGTTATTATGACCAAAGAGGTGGATGCTGAAAACAAAGAGGGTGTTTTTTCGGTCTACAAGGCCATAGTTAAATATGTGGCTGAGATTATATTGGAAATTAATCCATTATATTCATACCCAAATATGTTGGTTTCAACCATGATAGAGGGAAGTAATCAGCAACGATTTTTTGATGCACATTTACCAAGTTTAACAAACAAGAAAACAGGTGAAGATGCAGTAGAAGAGTTTTACAGAAATTTAGTTTTAAACGCGATAAAAGAATGAGTAAAATTTCAGTAATAAACAGATTTTGGAATCTCTTATCTCCCGATCGAAAGGAGATTAGAAACGTTTACATTTTTGCAATTTTTAGTGGATTGATGTCTCTTGGTCTTCCTTTAGGAATTCAAATGATTATCAATTTTATTCAACTTGGTCAGGTCAGCACTTCCTGGTTCATTTTGGTTGGATTGGTGGTGGTTGCAATTGGATTTACTGGCGTTCTAAACATCTATCAACTTCGCATTACCGAAAATTTGCAACAGCGCATTTTTACTCGATCTGCTTTTGAATTTTCAGATCGAATTCCGAAAATTAAAATGGAAATTCTTCTCAAACGTTATGCTCCTGAAATCACAAATCGTTTTTTTGATACACTCACGATTCAGAAAGGGCTTTCCAAAATTTTAATTGATTCATCCGCGGCTATTTTACAAATTGTATTTGGATTGATTCTTCTTTCGTTTTATCATAGTTTTTTCATCTTTCTTGGCCTGGTTCTAATTTCGCTTCTCATTTTTATTATTCGAACGACTTCCAAAAAAGCATTTCACAGTAGTATGGAAGAATCGACTCATAAATATAAAATCGCGAATTGGTTAGATGAAATCACGCAAGCCCGATTGAGCTTCAAAATGGCTGGATATAGTTTATTCAATCTTAATCAAACTGATAAAACGGTTAATAATTATTTATCTGCAAGAGAAAGGCATTTTAAAATTTTGGTTCAACAGTACGGCTACTTAATTGTCTTTAAGGTTATTATTGCTCTCGCTCTTTTAATTGTTGGGGGTCTGCTGGTTATAAACCAACAGATGAATATTGGACAATTTGTGGCAGCTGAAATCATCATTCTCTTGATTCTAAACTCGGTTGAAAAACTCATTTTGAGTTTGGAAGTATTCTATGATGTTATGACGTCAATTGAAAAAATCGGACAAATTACCGATTTGCCGATTGAAAATTCTTCAGGAGCTAAATTTGAAGATTCAAATGCGCCAATCGATTTAAAAATTTCCGACCTTTCATTTTCCTTTCCAACCTATCAACATCCTATTCTTGAAGATGTATTGCTTCAAATCAAACCCAATGAACGCGTTTGTTTTGTCTCAGATTCCAGTATCTCAACGAACGTATTATTTTGTCTAATCTGCGGAATCTACGAATTTCAAAAAGGAACTATTGCGCTCAACGACGTTCCATTGTTGAATATAGAGAAAAATTCATTTAGACACAACATCGGAACCCTTCTCCCGCAAGATCAATTTGTGAATGCAACCATTTTTGAAAACATCGCATTTGGAAGAGCGGAAGTTGATTTAAAAATAGTTTCGCAAATTTCTACTAAACTTGACATGAGTCAATTCATTGATCAGATAACTGAAAAATATAATGCTGTTATCAATCCTGAACGAAATATGCTGCCGAATGATATTTCAACGAAGATCTTATTGGCTAGAGCACTCGTATCCAACCCGGCGATCCTATTGTTGGAAGACCCAACTTCTGGATTTAACCCTAAACAAACTACTTTTATTTCGAATTACTTGAAAGGCATAAACAACTCAACCATCTTAATGGCTAGTTTTGAAGATGAAATTCATCGAATCAGCGATCGAATAATTGAAATAAAAGAAGGAAAAATAATTTTTGAAGGCACTTATGCCGAATATCAAAAACGAAAATAATGCTAAATCTATCTCCACAAAATCATTCAGCAATTGAGAAAAAAGGATTAAGTGCGTTGAAACGCGTTGAATCTCAAAATACAACAAAACGAATGTTGCGTGTGATTTACGTTTTGTTTTTTCTAATTTTAATCGTAATGCTACTTCCATGGACGCAAAATATTTCCTCGAAAGGAAAGTTAGTTACCTTGCGTCCTGAACAGAGACCTCAAACCATAAATACAGTTATTTCAGGTAGAATCGAAAAATGGTTTGTGAAAGATGGCGATCCCGTTAAAAAAGGAGATACGATTTTGTTTATTTCAGAAATCAAACAAGACTATTTCGACCCAAGATTGGTGGGTAGAACACAAAATCAATTGAAAAATAAAGAGCTATCTGTTATTTCATACAGTGATAAAATTCAATCATTGGATGCACGGATTGACGCTTTGAGTGAAACGGGAAGGTTAAAGTTACAGCAAACAAAAATCAAATTGCAACAAGCACAATTAAAGTTGAAAGCTGATAGCATGGAACTTCAAACTGCTCAAGTAAACTGTAAAGTTGCAGATCAACAATTTGAGCGAATGGAAAAACTTTTTAAAGAAGGCTTGAAATCTCAAACAGAGGTTGAAACCAGAAAGCTCAGTTTACAACGTGCACAAGCTAATTTAATTAATGCTCAGCAAAAATTATTACAAACAAAAAATGACATCATTGATTTAAAAGTCGAATATAATTCCGTCCAAGCCAAATACCGCGATGAGGTGTCAAAAGCTGAATCAGATAAGTTTGAAGCACTTTCAAGCATGTATAATGCAGAAGTGGATGTCACAAAATTGCAAACTCAAGTAGCCAATTATTCAATTCGATCTGGAATGTATTACATTTTAGCCCCTCAAGACGGCATGGTCACAAAGGTTCTTTCAAGCGGCATAGGCGAAACAATCAAAGAGGGAGATGCCATAGCAACCATTATGCCATCGATATATGATATGGCTATCGAAATGTATATTCGACCTGTGGATTTACCGTTGGTTCAGAGAGGACAAAAAGTGAGAATACAATTCGACGGATGGCCTGCTATTGTATTTACAGGATGGCCTAGTGCAAGCTATGGAACTTTTGGTGGAGAGGTTTTTGCTGTAGATAATTTTGCCAGTGAAGATGGCACATTTCGCGTATTGATTGCCCCAAATAAAAAAGACAGGAAATGGCCGGAACAATTGCGAGTTGGAGGCGGAACTAGATCCATGATATTATTGAAAGATGTCCCAATTGGATATGAATTATGGCGAATAATTAATGGTTTTCCTCCTGATTTTTACACTAACGATTCCAATCTGTCGTCATCTAAAAAATCAAAAAAATGATTCGTAAAATTGTTTTTTTGTCACTACTTTTTTATTTTCCCTTTTTGAGGGCGCAAAAAATATTGACCGATCAATTGTTTTATCAATATGTTGTTAAGAATCATCCTCTGGCAAAACAAGCCAATCTAGAATTAGAATATGGTCGAGTTAGCGTTTTAAAAGCAAAAGGAGGATTTGACCCCAAAGCTTTTAACAACTTGAATCAAAAATACTACAATTCATCGCAGTATTTTACATTGCTAGATGCAGGTTTGAAGATTCCAACATGGTATGGATTGGAAATAAAAACAGGATTTGAAAATAATCGCGGGACTTTTGTTGACAATCAGGAAAAATCACCGAATGGTGGCCTTTGGTATGGTGGTGCATCCTTAACGCTTGGTCAAGGGTTGTTCATTGATCAGCGCCGTGCAGAATTGACAAAATCTAAGATTTACCAGGAAAGCACCATTTTTGAGCGTAAACTCCATTTGAATGAATTAATATATGAGGCAGGATATGCTTATTGGAATTGGTTTTTGACACACAACTCAAGACTTGTTCTTGCGGAGGCATTGAACTTAGCACAGGTTCGGTTTCAAGCTGTGAAGCAAGCTGCAGAATTTGGCGATCGACCATTTATTGACAGTGTTGAGGCAAAAATTCAGGTTCAAAATCGCGAATCCATGTTGCGATCCTTTGAGGCCGAACAGCAAAATACAACTAATAAATTGGCTACATTTTTGTGGGAAGATAATCTGATTCCCATTGAGCCCGATAGTTTAACAAGACCCATTTCAGTGGATAGTATCACCATAAAATCACAGCTGTTGATGTCGGAAATCGCTATTGATTCTGCATTGAATGGACATCCTTATCTTCAAATTACCAATTTCAAAATAAAAAGTCTAGAAGTCGATCAGCGTTTGAAAAAGGAACAATTGAAGCCGATACTGAATTTGAATTACAATTTCTTAAATGAACCCGTGAATTACAACCCCTTTAATCAGTTCAGTGTGAACAACTACAAATGGGGATTAAATTTTGAAATGCCATTATTTTTGAGGAAAGAACGGGCGGATTTTCAACTTTCGAATATCAAATTGCAAGATGAAAAGTTAAACTTCGAAAACAATAAGGCTTATCTATTATCAAAAATTCAAAATGCTTTGATTGATCTCAAAAATTCAGTTATTCAATTGGAAATATATAGAAACACCGTTTCTGATTCCAAACGCCTTTTGGATGCGGAGAAAACCATGTTTGAAGGAGGAGAAAGTTCCTTATTTCTGATTAACGCCAGAGAGACCGCGTATATTCAAGCAAAGTTAAAATTTGTTGAAGCGCTTGCGAAGAATCAACAAGCCTTTCTGTCCTTACAATTCGCCACAGCTCGTTTGTTCGATTAGATACTATGACAAACAAAAAAATCATGGAAATATTTCAAAATCGACGATTAATTATAGCTACAAAGCACAAAAAGGAGGCTGTTGTTGCGCCGCTATTACAAGAAAAGTTGGGAGTTCGTTGCTTTGTGGATGATGATTTTGATACGGATGTATTCGGAACATTTTCCGGAGAAGTTGAGCGTGAGAAAGATGCACTTGAAACAATACGAAACAAATGTTTGGTAGCAATGGAAAAAAATAAGTGTGATTTAGCCGTTGCAAGTGAAGGTTCATTTGGTCCTCATCCGACATTATATTTTGCAAATGCGGATGATGAATTGGTCATGTTAATGGACAAAAAAAACAATCTGGAAATTGTTGCGCGTGAAATTAGTTTGGAAACAAACTTTTCTGCCAAGCTTATACGTAATTCAAGTGAACTCATGGAATTCATTAAATCAGTTCATTTTCCATCTCACGCTTTAATTATAAAAAAAGACCAAAATGATCATTCATTTTTAAGAAAGGGAATTCACAAACAGTCCGATTTGATTGAATATTTTGAATATTGCATCAAGAATTTTGGCCAAGCTTATGTAGAAACCGATATGCGCGCCATGCACAATCCAACACGGATGAAAACAATCGAACTAACAGTAAATAAGCTCATACAAAATATACTTTCTACTTGTCCTCAATGCCAAGCACCCGGTTTTGTCGTATCAGATTTTATTTCCGGACTCCCTTGTGAACTTTGTAATTTTCCAACAAACTCAGTGCTTTACCACAAACTAATCTGTTCGACATGTAGGTTTGAAACTAGCAAGAAATATCCGAATGGTAAGGAATTTGAAGATCCAATGTACTGTAATCGATGTAATCCATAAACTAAAACAAAAGTGCAGCTTTAACGCTAAGAGATGAGTTCTACTCAAAATATTGAATGTCCTTGATTCTTTATTTTGTTCAACACAATTCGATCGATTGGAAAAGTTAGTATATCTTCCTCTAAAGAATCGATTTTAAACCAACGCTGTTTTTCGCCTTCGAAAGAGAATGGAATTTCATACACTTGATGCCGAATTTTTTTCCAATCACATTTAACCAAATAATAAAAAGAAACAATTTGATGGTCCGTCTGAAAAGCAGATACTTGATGGAAATCATTATAATAATATGGCTTTGCCTCATCTATTTTGATATTCAATTCCTCATTCAATTCCCGATGTAATGCGTCAGAAATTCCTTCGCCAAATTCTACGCCGCCTCCGGGGAATTTTGTGAAGAATTTACCGAAACGAAATTCATCAGAAAGTAAAATTTCATTTTTGTCATTAATGATTAAAGCATAAACTCGAAGATTAAATGCTTTCATATTAAAAATGGAATATCCCTTTACTGAAAATCAAGGAAGGCTATTTATTAATAAATCGAAATTCTCGACCTAGATAAACAGCGGATTCACCCAGTTCCTCCTCAATGCGTAATAATTGATTGTATTTTGCCATACGATCACTTCTTGATGCCGAACCAGTTTTAATTTGACCGGTATTCAATGCCACAGCTAAATCGGCAATTGTACTATCTTCAGTTTCGCCGCTTCGATGACTCATCACCGATGTATATCGATTTCGAGTTGCGAGATTAACCGCTTCAATTGTTTCAGTCAATGAACCAATTTGATTCACTTTCACTAAAATTGAATTAGCAATACTTTCATTGATTCCCTTTGAAAGACGTTTTGTATTTGTTACAAACAAGTCATCACCAACTAATTGAACTGAGGAACCAAGTTTTTCAGTAGCCAACTTCCATCCAGCCCAATCATCTTCAGCCAAACCGTCTTCAATGGAAATAATAGGATATTTTTTACACCAATCTTCCCAATAAGAAACCATTTCGGCAGATGTTCGATCCTCTCCGGTTGATTCAAAGTGATAAACTCCTCGATCAGATTTATAGAACTCAGAAGATGCGGCATCCAATGCAATGTACATGTCATGACCAGGCTTAAATCCAGCTTTTTCAACGGCCTCAATGACAACCTGAATCGCTTCTTCATTAGAACCTAAATTTGGAGCAAAACCACCTTCATCACCAACGTTTGTGGACATTCCTTTTGACTTTAAAACGCTTTTCAGATTATGGAATACTTCCGTTCCCCAGCGTAAACCTTCCGAAAAAGATCTTGCTCCGAAAGGCATGACCATGAATTCTTGAATGTCAATTAAATTGTCTGCATGAGAACCGCCGTTCAAGATATTCATCATGGGAACAGGCATGCTTACAGCCCCAACGCCTCCAATATATTGATATAAACTAAGGTTTGTTTCCTGCGCTGCGGCACGTGCAACTGCTAAAGAAGTTCCTAAAATGGCATTGGCTCCCAAATTAGATTTGTTGTCAGTTCCATCTAATTGAAGCATGGTATAATCGATTTTCTTCTGTTCAAAAATATCCATTCCGTTCAATGCATCGTTTATGGTAGTATTCACATTTTGAACGGCTTTCAAAACACCTTTCCCAAGATAAACAGATTTGTCTCCATCCCGCAACTCGACAGCTTCATGAATTCCGGTTGATGCACCTGAGGGAACAGCAGCTCTTCCAAGAATTCCGTTGGTCGTAATAACATCAACTTCAATCGTTGGATTTCCACGAGAATCCAATATTTGCCTTGCGTGAACTTTAGAAATGTAACTCATAATTAATTTTTAAAACGATTCATATTATCAATAAACTGATCAAAAAGGTAACGAGAATCATGCGGTCCAGCTGAAGCCTCAGGGTGATATTGAACAGAGAAAACCGGTTTGTTTACAAGTTCTATTCCCGCGATGGTGTTATCATTCAAATGAACATGCGTAACATGAATTTCTGGATGATTCTTGACGCTTTCAGATGAAATCACAAACCCATGATTTTGAGAAGTTATCTCGCCTCTTCCGGTTTTCAAGTTTTTAATCGGGTGATTAATTCCCCTATGACCATTAAACATTTTTTCAGTTTTCAAGCCTTGACTTAACCCGAGTATTTGATGACCTAAACAAATACCAAAAACTGGTCTTTTTGTTTCAACAATTTGTTTAACCAATTCAACACTATTAAGCATTGCAGAGGGATCTCCTGGTCCATTTGAAAGCATAAAACCATCGGGTTGAAAAGAATTTATTTCTTCAAGATTTGTGTGCATTGGAAATACTTTCACTTGACAGCCTCGTTCAGTCAAGCAACGAATAATGTTCTTCTTAACACCAAAATCAATTAGTGCGACTCTGAGTGGACTATCACTATTTCCTTCAATGTATGGGACTTTTGTAGAAACTTTGGAAGACAACTCCAATCCACTCATAGAAGGCGTTTTCTTCACCCTTTCAAGCAATGAATTCTCATCCAAGATTTCAGACGAAATAATGGCGTTCATGGCTCCTTTATTCCGGATGTGACGCACCAAAGCTCTTGTATCAATATCTGAAATTCCGACGGTATCATTTTCCTCCATCAACTCTTGAAGTGATTTATTTCCAGAGGGACGAGAAAAACCATTTGAAAACTTTTTAGTAACCAATCCGGCAATTTTTATTCCATCTGATTCAATTTCATCCGCATGTGAACCATAGTTGCCGATATGAGATGTTGTCATTATGAGAATCTGCCCATGATAAGAGGGGTCTGTAAAAACTTCCTGATAACCTGTCATACCAGTATTAAATGCAATTTCACCTTCTGTAGTTCCTATTTTGCCTACGGCTGTACCCTTGAAAGAAGTTCCATCCTCAAGAACTAAAAGCGCAAATTGATTTGAAATCATGAATTTTATTTGCAAAAGTATGAACTAAGGTTATATGATGATTAATTTAGAAACAAAAAAAGGCAGTAATTAACTGCCTTTTTATTAACATATTGTTGATTTTGGTTATTTCGCTTTCTTTTCATCATCAGATGAATCTTCAGAAGCTTCAGGAGTTTCAGTGTTTTCTGCTTCAGCCGAAGCATTCTCCGTTGTTGAGTCAGCATTCGTGTCTGTTTCATCAACAACAACTGCATCCTCAATGAGGTTTTCAGACGAGGATTCCTCGGAGACAATCTCTGATGTTTCACTTGAATCAACCTTTTTGGTAGTACCCCTTCTAGATCTTCTTGTTGTTTTCTTCAAAGTTGCATTTGAATATAACTCGTTGAAATCAACTAATTCGATTAAACACATTTCAGCATTATCTCCGAGTCGATTTCCAGTTCTAATAATTCGCGTGTAGCCACCATTGCGCTCTGCAATTTTCGGTGCGATATCGCGAAATAATTCAGAAACGATTTCTTTATTCTGAAGATAAGAAAAAACAACTCTTCGGGAGTGAGTAGAGTCCGTTTTTGACTTTGTCAAAATAGGCTCTATAAATACGCGAAGTGTTTTAGCCTTCGCCAAAGTAGTTGTAATCCGCTTATGCTCAATTAAAGAACAAGCCATATTCGAAAGCATTGACTTTCTGTGACCCATTTTCTTACCTAAGTGATTTACTTTATTACCGTGTCTCATGATTTAAATCTTAGTCTTTGTCTAATTTATATTTTGCAACATTCATCCCAAATGTTATTCCTTTGCTATCAACCAAATCCTCAAGTTCCGTTAATGATTTTTTACCAAAGTTTCTGAATTTGAGAAGGTCAGCTTTAGAATACGCAACCAAATCTCCAAGCGTTTCTACATCTGCGGCTTTCAAACAATTGAGAGCACGAACGGATAAGTCTAAGTCAACAAGTTTCGTTTTTAACAATTGACGCATGTGCAGAGATGTTTCATCAAACTCCTCAGATTCAGCTTTAATTTCACTATCCAATGTGATACGTTCATCTGAGAACAACATAAAGTGATGAATCAAAATCTTTGCAGCCTCTTTGAGCGCTTCTTTCGGATGAATTGAACCGTCTGTTTTGATGTTGAAAATCAGTTTTTCATAATCAGTTTTTTGTTCAACACGATAATTCTCGATCGCATACTGAACATTCACGATTGGAGTAAAAATAGAATCAATGAAAATTGTACCAAAAGGTGCAGACGAAGATTTGTTTTCCTCAGCCGGGACATACCCTCTACCTTTCACAATTGTTAATTCCAATTCTATTTTAACCGAAGCTTCCATGTTACAAATCACTAGATCAGGATTTAAAACTTGAAACGCGCTTGTGTGTTTACCAATATCGCCAGCAGTCAATTTATTTTGACCACCGACCGATACAACAACTGTTTCAGAGTCTGTTCCCTCGATTTGTCTTTTGAAACGAACTTGTTTTAGGTTTAAAACGATTTCAGTTACGTCTTCAACAACTCCTTTAATTGTAGAAAACTCATGATCGACACCTTGAATTTTGACTGAAGAAATTGCAAATCCTTCCAGAGAAGACAAAAGTATTCTTCTCAGTGAGTTGCCAACAGTAATTCCATATCCAGGTTCAAGCGGACGAAATTCAAACTCTCCGTTGAACTCATCGGAGTGAATCATGATAACCTTGTCAGGTTTTTGAAAATCTAGTATAGCCATTTTTAGATTATGTATTATTTAGAATATAATTCGACGATTAATTGCTCCTTGATATTTTCGGGGATTAACTCTCTTGCAGGAAGATTTAGAATTTTACCTGACATTGAAGCATTATCCCAATCTAACCAATCGTATTTTTTATTTGATGAAGTTAATGAAGAAGTAATTGCCTCGAGCGATTTTGATTTTTCTCTCACACCAACCACATCACCTGGTCTTAAAGTGTAAGATGGGATATTAACCAACTCTCCATTCACCGTAATATGTCGGTGAGAAACCAATTGTCTTGCAGCTCTTCTACTTGGGGCAACACCTAAACGATAAATTGTATTATCCAAACGAGCCTCACACAACTGAAGTAAGTTTTCACCCGTAATACCTTTCATTCGGGAAGCCTTTTCAAACAGATTAGCAAACTGACGTTCTAATATGCCATAAGTGTACTTAGCTTTTTGTTTTTCACCTAACTGAATTGCGTATTCAGATTGTTTGCTTCCTCTTCGCTTAGACGGACCATGCTGTCCAGGACCATAGTTTCTTCTGTCTAACGATTTATCCGGGCCAAAAATTGGATCACGAAATCTTCGCGCTATTTTCGACTTTGGACCTCTATATCTTGCCATATCTTATATTTTGTAGGGAATCATGAATTAAGGCATTCCTTCGATGATTATTTCCCTGGTTAAACATTAATAAAATTAAACTCTTCTTCTTTTAGGCGGACGACATCCATTGTGTGGAAGTGGAGTTACGTCAACAATTTCAGTTACTTCAATTCCAGCATTGTGAATTGCACGAATTGCAGATTCTCGTCCAGCACCAGGGCCTTTCACAAATACTTTAACTCTACGTAGTCCGAAGTCATGTGCTTCTTTGGATGCATCCTCTGCAGCAACTTGTGCAGCATACGGAGTGTTCTTTTTTGATCCTTTGAAACCCATCTTACCGGCAGATGACCAAGAAATGACTTGACCGGCGTTATTCGTTAATGAGATGATTACGTTGTTAAAACTCGCTTGAATGTGAGCTTCACCAGCGGCATCTACCTTAACATTTTTCTTCTTTTTTTGGTTCGTTTTTGCCATATACTATTTATTATTTAGTCACTTTTTTCTTGTTAGCAACTGTTTTTCTCTTACCTTTTCTCGTTCTAGAGTTATTTTTTGTTCTCTGTCCTCGTAATGGTAAACCAGCTCTGTGGCGGATTCCACGAGTACAACCGATGTCCATCAAACGCTTAATATTTAATTGAACCTCCGAACGCAATTGACCTTCTGTTTTAATTTCGTTGATTGAATTACGAATAGCGGATAATTGGTCATCATTCCAATCTTGTACTTTGATATTTTCATCAATACCATTGGAGTTTAATATCTTCTTAGATGTACTGCGACCAATACCATAAATGTATGTTAATCCAATAATCCCTCTTTTGTTTTTTGGTAAATCAATACCTGCAATACGTGCCATATTCTATTTAATTAACCTTGACGTTGTTTTAATTTTGGATTTTTCTTGTTTATAACGTAAACTCTTCCTTTACGCTTCACGATTTTGCAATCCGCTGTTCTCTTTTTTACTGATGCTCTTACTTTCATTTTATCTTTATTTTATTTATATCTAAAAGATATTCTTCCTTTTGTTAAATCATACGGAGACATTTCTACTTTTACTCTATCTCCAGGTAATATTTTAATGTAAAACATTCTCATTTTACCTGAAATATGAGCAGTAATAACGTGCCCATTTTCCAATTCTACACGAAACATCGCATTTGGTAATGCTTCGATAATAACCCCATCTTGTTCAATTGATGCCTGCTTTGCCATAATTAAAATCCAGATAATTCGTTGGGCTGTCTTCTCCCTCTAACTCGCGTACCTTCCATTAGGCCATCCATTTGGCGATTCAATTGATAAGTTTCAATCTGCTGAAGTGTATCCAAGACAACTCCAACCATAATTAGAATAGATGTCCCCCCAAAAAACATGGCGAAACCATCATTAATTCCGACCAATTTCGCTAGGGATGGAAGTATTGCTATTAAAGCCAAAAACAAGGATCCAGGGAAGGTAATTCTTGAAACTACATTATCTATATGCAAAGCTGTTTCCTCTCCAGGTCGAACACCTGGAATAAATCCTCCACTCCGCTTTAAATCATCAGCAATTTTAGTAGGATTGATCATAATGGCTGTATAGAAATAAGTAAATACAATTATTAATACACATAACAAGACATTGTAGCTCAGACCATAAACATCGCCCAACGTTCTTTGAATAAAACCAACATTGCTCGAATCAGTAGCACTTGAATAAATCATCAGCGGAATTGTCATGATAGCTTGAGCAAAAATGATTGGCATAACACCACTAGCATTGACTTTGACTGGAAGATAACTTCTTGCACCTGCAACATCAGCACCTCTTGAACCTACTATTTTCTTAGCGGTATTTAATGGAATTCTTCTAACACCTTGAACAATTAAAATTGTCACTAGAATTACCAACATAAATCCAATTATCTCTAAGACTAACTTGATTAAATTCCCAGCTTCAACCGACTTTCCAAATTCAGCGAAAAAAGCTCCTGGCAATCGAGATAAAATTCCTACTGTTATTAGTAAAGAAATACCATTTCCAATACCTTTTTCTGTAATTCGTTCACCTAACCACACTGCAAACATAGAACCTGCAATCAGCAATAAAATTGTCTGAACCCACCAAAAAGAACTTGCATCAGGTGGCATAGCACCCTTTTGTTCAACGTAAAGCGAAAGATAACTAGGCGCTTGAAGCATACAAATAACAATTGTTAAAATACGTGTATAATTATTAATTTGTTTTCTGCCTGATTCCCCTTCATTTTGCATTTTTTGAACAGCAGGAACCGCCATTCCTAGCAACTGCATTATAATAGATGCACTGATGTATGGCATTATTCCGAGAGCCATAATAGAGGCATTCGAGAAACCACCACCGGAAAACAGAGAAAGTAAAGTCTCTAAAGTATTTTGACTAGCTTGTTTTGAAGCTAAAGCATAATAATCAACGCCAGGTATAATAATGAACGAACCTACGCGATAAACTAAAATCAATCCCAGAGTTAAGAGAATTCTTTTTCTAAGTTCCTCAACTTTCCAAATGTTTTGTATGTTCTGTATGAAACGTTTCATTTAAAAGTTTGCAAAGATAGTTAGATTTTTGTACATGTTCCACCTAAATCTTCAATAGCCTTTGCGGCGGAAGCTGAAAATCCATGCGCTGATATTGAAACTTTTGATTTTAATTCGCCTCTGTTCAAGATTTTAACCAAATCATTATTTGAAATCAACCCATTTGCTTTCAAAACTTCAGGATTAATTTCATTTATTCCTTTAGCGGCTAAATTCTCGATTAATTCTAAATTAATTGCCTTGTAGGTAACGCGATTAATGTTTTTGAAACCAAATTTTGGAACTCGTCTCTGAAGAGGCATTTGCCCGCCTTCAAAACCAATTTTTGTTTTGTATCCTGAACGTGATTTAGCACCTTTATGTCCACGAGTAGAAGTCCCACCATGACCTGAACCTTGTCCACGTGCAATTCTTTTTTCTCTTTTTATAGATCCCGGTGCAGGAGTAAGATTATTTAAATTCATTTCTTAAAATTTTTAATCACTCAACGATTTGAATGAGATGTTGAACCTTTTTAACCATTCCTAAAATTTGAGGAGTTGCCTCTTTTTCTAAAGTCTGGTTTAATTTTCTAAATCCTAGCGCTTTGATTGTTGCTTTTTGATCAGCAGGTCTCTTAATAGCACTTTTAACTTGTTTGATTTTAATTGTACTCATTTCAATGAATTATTAACCGTTAAACACTTTGTCAAGCGAAATTCCCCTTTGACGCGCTACTGCCGCTGCATCTCTCATTTTAGAAAGAGCATCCATTGTTGCTTTGACAACATTGTGCGGATTTGACGAACCTTGAGATTTCGCTAATACATTGTGCACACCAACACTTTCTAACACAGCACGCATTGCACCACCTGCAATAACTCCAGTACCATTTGTAGCTGGTTTTAACAAAACTTCTGCTCCACCGTATTTTCCTTTTTGAGAATGAGGAACCGTTCCTTTAAGAATTGGAACCTTAATCAAATTCTTTTTCGCGTCATCAATACCTTTCGTAATTGCCTCAGTAACCTCTTTAGCTTTACCAAGACCATGACCTACAACACCGTTTTCATCTCCTACAACCACGATTGCAGAAAAACTGAATGTTCTACCTCCCTTAGTGACCTTAGTTACTCGGTTAACTGCAACGAGCTTATCTTTTAACTCGATATCTGCCGATTTTACTCTATTTACAACTTGAGCTGCCATTTTTATTAAAATTTAAGTCCACCTTCTCTTGCGGAGTCAGCTAATGATTTAATTCTTCCATGATATAAATAACCGTTTCTATCAAAAACGATTGCTTGAACACCAGCTGAGATTGCTTTTTCGGCTATCTTTTTACCTACTATTGAAGCTTGTTCAATTTTATTCACTTTTTGAGCTTCATCTATTTTCAAAGATCCAATAGAAGCAATTGTCTTTCCTGTTAAATCGTCTATAACTTGAGCATAGATTTGCTTGTTACTTCTAAACACAGACAATCTCGGAATAGCTGCAGTGCCAAATACTTTCTTACGAATTCTACGCTTAATTTTAGCTCTTCTTAAAACTTTATTTAGTGCCATATATCTAATTACTATTTTTTACCTGCAGATTTACCTGCTTTTCTTCTAATTTCTTCACCAACAAATCGAATACCTTTTCCTTTGTAAGGTTCTGGCTTTCTCAATGACCGGATTTTTGAAGCTACTTGTCC
The DNA here is from genome assembly GCA_044348645.1 of Crocinitomicaceae bacterium. Lineage (GTDB taxonomy): Bacteria > Bacteroidota > Bacteroidia > Flavobacteriales_D > Crocinitomicaceae > UBA952. The sequence goes on from JBIKSL010000028.1 coordinate 27,008, forward strand.
CAATAGTTGTTTGTCATGTGACTCCAATGTAACGACAGGCGCTTTACCTTTTTCGGTGTTTGCTGAAACTTTCACTTCGGTTGGAATTTCTAAAATAATGGCGTGAGAAAATCCAAGAGCTAATTCAAGTTGCTGCCCTGCAGCATTTGCTCTATAACCAACGCCAATAATTTCCATTTCCTTTTTAAACCCTTCGGAAACACCTGTAATCATATTCTGAACTAGCGCTCTATATAATCCATGCTTTGAACGATCTCCAGGAGCATCACTTTTTCGAGTGAAAGTAATTACATTGTTATCAATATGCATGGAAACCGATTCTTCCATTTCTTGATGCAACTCTCCTTTTTTGCCTTTTACCTTAACTACGTTCCCTTCAGTTGTAATTTCTACTCCTGTCGGAACTGTAATTGGTGCTTTTCCTATTCTTGACATTTCTCAAAAATTTTTAATAAACATAACAAAGTACTTCACCGCCAACATTCAACTTGCGGGCTTCTTTATCAGTAATTACTCCCTTGGAAGTTGAAACGATGGCAACGCCAAGACCATTTAAAACTCTGGGCATCTCGTCGCTTCCACTGTACTTTCTTAATCCTGGTCGTGATGCACGTTGTAATTTGGTAATAGCAGGAACTCTTGTAGATTGGTTATATTTCAACGCAATCTTAATTGTTCCTTGTTTGTTATCTTCCTCGAATTTATAATTCAAAATATAACCTTGATCAAACAAAATTTGCGTAATCGCTCTTTTCATGTTTGAACCAGGAATTTCCACCATTTTTAACCCTGCCGAACTTGCGTTACGGATACGTGTTAAATAATCTGCTATTGGATCTGTATTCATTTTTTACTTTTTCAATAATTACCAACTTCCTTTTCTAACTCCTGGTATCTTTCCTTCAAGAGCCATTTCTCTAAAAGTTACCCTTGAAATACCAAACTGTCTCATGTAACCTCTTGGACGACCTGTTAATCCACAACGGTTGTGTAAACGAATTTTTGATGAATTCGCAGGAAGTTTTTGAAGGTTCATCATGGCATCCCATTTAGCGGACTGAACTTCATCCGAGCTATCAGTCGATTTTAAAACTTTTGTTAGTTCAGCTCTTTTGTTAGCATACCTCGCTACTAACCTTTCTCTTTTGCGCTCACGCGCTTTCATTGATTCTTTTGCCATTTCAATTTATTTTTTTGTAAAAGGAAATCCAAACGCGTCTAATAGTGCTTTTGCCTCTTCATCATTTTCAGCAGTCGTTACAAATGTGATATCCATACCAAGGATTTTATTCACTTTATCAATATCAATTTCTGGAAAAATTATATGTTCTTTAATCCCAAGGTTGAAATTTCCTCTTCCATCGAAACCTTTCGGATTAATTCCTCGGAAGTCCCTTGTTCTCGGTAACGCAACAGATAATAAACGATCCAAAAAGTCATACATCCGATCCCCACGAAGCGTTACTTTTGTTCCAATTGGCATTCCTTTACGAAGCTTAAAGTTTGAAATATCTTTCTTCGAATTTGTGGTAATTGCTTTCTGTCCCGCAATTCTGGACAAATCTGCAGCTGCGCTCTCAATTAACTTTTTGTCCGCAACAGCATCTCCCATTCCTTGGCTCAAAACAATCTTCTGAAGTTTAGGAACACGCATTACTGATTTATAACCAAATTTTTCCGTCAATGATTTAACAATCACTGAACTATACTGTTCTTTTAATCTTGGTGTGTAGCTCATTATTTAATCACCTCCCCTGATTTCTTTGAAAAACGCACTAATTTACCTTTATCATCAAGTTTTCTACCTGTTCGCGTAGCAACGCCATTTACTTCAAGCATCAAATTAGAAATATGAATTGAACCTTCTTTTTCTTCAATTCCTCCCTGTGGATTGGACGCACTCGGTTTGTTATGACGTTTAACGATGTTAACCCCTGAAACAGTGGCTCGCATCTTGTCACGATCAATGGAAAGAATTGTTCCCTTTTGACCTTTGGATTCACCGCTAATTACGACTACGGCATCACCAACTTTTATATGTAACTTCTTTTGCATTTCTAAGTAATTTTATAACACTTCTGGTGCTAATGAAACAATTTTCATGTAGTTGTTCTCACGCAACTCTCTTGCAACCGGACCAAAAATACGTGTTCCTCTCATCTCACCTGCTTGATTTAAAATAACGCAAGCGTTATCATCAAATCGAATGTAAGAACCATCAGGTCGACGAACTTCTTTCTTAGTTCTAACAACTACTGCCTTTGCAACTGATCCTTTTTTGACAGCACCATTTGGCATTGCACTTTTCACAGCGACAACAATTTTATCTCCTACCGAAGCATAGCGTCTTCTTGTTCCGCCAAGAACTCTAATACACAAAACTTCTTTTGCTCCCGAGTTATCTGCGACTGAAAGTCTGGATTCTGTTTGTATCATCTTTCTGTGTTATTTAGCTCTTTCAACAATTTCTACTAATCTCCAATTTTTTGTCTTACTTAACGGACGAGTCTCCATGATTTTTACCGTATCACCGATGTTACAATCATTTGTTTCGTCATGTGCGACAAATTTTTTGGTCTTCTTTACGAATTTACCATACTTCGGGTGCTTCACTTTTCTTTCAACCGAAACGACAATGGATTTATCCATTTTATCGCTGGTTACAACACCAATTCTTTCTTTTCTTAAATTTCGTTTTTCCATTCTAAGAATTTTTACAAGCATCAAGCTTGGTTACGTTTAGTTAATTCCGTGTTCAACCTCGCTACTGACTTACGTATAGATCTTATTCTCAATGGATTTTCAATTGGAGCAGTTCTATTTGTAAGTTTTAAATTGACCAATTGACTATTTAGATTTGTAATTTCTTTTTTCAAATCTTCAATCGAAAGTTTTGTTATGTCTTGCTTTTTCATGATCAACTTAATTAACTAGGGATAACAAAATCGTTTCTTACAACGAATTTACATTTCACGGGTAATTTTTGAGCAGCTAATCGCATCGCTTCCTTGGCAATTTCATACGGAACACCATCCGCTTCAAACATGATTCTACCTGGTTTAATAACAGCTACCCAGTGACTTGGAGCTCCTTTACCTTTACCCATCCTTACTTCAGCCGGTTTAGAGGTCACCGGTTTGTCTGGGAAGATACGGATCCATACTTTTCCTTCACGCTTCATGTATCGAGTAACGGCAATACGAGAAGCTTCAATTTGACGTGATGTGATCCATCCTGGTTCCAAAGCCTTTAGTCCAAAGGATCCGAAAGCTATGGTTGACCCTCTGTGAGATAAACCACGATTTCTTCCTTTTTGTACTCTTCTAAATTTTGTTCTTTTAGGCTGTAACATTTCCTCTTAGTTATATTATATTACTTTTTCTTTCTTTTAGCCATAGCTGGTTTTCTTCCTCCTGCCGCGGGTGCATTTGTTCCAGTAGCAGAAACACCGATGTTTGGTGATAAATCTCTTCTTCCGTATACTTCACCTCTACAAATCCAAACTTTAATTCCTAAGCGACCATAAGTTGTATGCGCCTCAGATACAGCATAATCGATGTCAGCACGGAAAGTATGAAGCGGAGTTCTTCCATCTTTATACATTTCAGAACGAGCCATTTCAGCACCATTCAATCGACCAGAAATTTTTATTTTAATTCCTTCTGCACCCATTCGCATTGTGCCGGCGATAGCCATTTTAATTGCTCTTCTGAATGAAATTCTAGCTTCCAATTGACGTGCAACACCGTCAGCAACCAAACGAGCATCAAGTTCAGGTCGTTTTACCTCAAAAATGTTGATTTGAATTTCTTTCTTAGTCAACTTTTTAAGTTCCTCCTTTAACTTGTCAACTTCTTGACCACCTTTACCAATGATAACACCTGGACGAGCTGTATTAATTGTAACGGTAACTAACTTGAGTGTTCTTTCTATGATAATTTTCGCAATACTTGCCTTTGAGAGTCGCGCATTCAAATATTTACGAATTTGATCATCTTCAACAATCTTGTCGCGGTATTTCCCACAGTGATTTCCTTCACCACCAAACCAATTTGATTCCCATCCGTGGATGTAACCTAATCTATTTCCTATTGGATTCGTTTTTTGTCCCATTTCTATAAATTATTTTGTACCGTCAACAACGATAGTTACATGATTTGATCTTTTTCTAATTCTATGCGCTCTTCCTTGAGGTGCTGGTTGAATTCTTTTCAACATTGTTCCGCCACCAACTTCGATAGAACGAACAATCAAGTTTTCTTCGGTAATGTCAGCTCCCTCATTTTTTTGTTCCCAATTTGCAATAGCGGAACGAAGTAGTTTTTCTAAACTTATTGAAGCTTCTTTACCATTGAAATGAAGAATATTCAAAGCTTTATTAACTTCTACACCTCGAATTAAATCGGCTACCAGTCTCATTTTCCTTGGAGAAATTTGAGAATTCTTCAACTGAGCAATAGCAGTTGATTTTTTATTTTCTTTAAGCTTTTCAGCTGTTAAACGTTTTCTTGCTCCCATGAATAAATTTCTTAACGTTTCTTATCTTTTTTATTACCTGCATGTCCACGGAAATTTCTTGTTGGAGAAAATTCACCAAGCTTGTGCCCTACCATGTTTTCTGTAACAAAAACGGGAATAAATTTATTTCCATTATGAACTGCAAATGTTAAACCAACAAACTCCGGAGTTATGGTTGATGCACGAGACCATGTTTTAATAACTGCTTTGCTATTAGATGCTTGAGCATCATCAACTCTTTTCATTAATTTGTAATGAACAAAAGGTGGTTTTTTTAGTGAACGACTCATACCTTAAATTCTATTTTTTTCTTCTTTCAATAATAAACTTCTCTGAATACTTTGTTTTAGATCTAGTCTTGTAACCTTTCGCAGGCATACCATTTCTCGATCTTGGGTGACCTCCAGCATTTCTACCTTCACCACCACCCATTGGGTGATCAACTGGATTCATCACAACACCCCTTACACGTGGACGACGTCCTAACCATCTTGAACGACCTGCCTTACCAGAAACTACTAAATTGTGCTCTGAATTTGACACTGAACCGATGGTTGCTAAGCAAGTTGTTAAAATCATTCGTGTTTCTCCAGAAGGCATTTTAATAACCGCATATTTACCATCACGCGCATTCAACTGTGCATAAGTTCCAGCTCCTCTTGCAATCGAACCACCTTTCCCAGGTTTAAGCTCTATATTATGAATTACTGTTCCAAGAGGAATGTCAGAAAGGAACATAGCGTGTCCAACATTCGGTGCAGCATTCTTACCAGAAAGAATTTGATCTCCAACTTTCAATCCATTAGGAGCAATGATGTATCTTTTTTCTCCATCAGCATAGAACAATAAGGCAATGTGAGCAGTTCTATTTGGATCGTACTCGATTGATTTTACAGTAGCAGGAATATCAAATTTATCTCTTTTAAAGTCGATGATACGATACTTTTGCTTGTGACCACCTCCAAGATAGCGCATTGTCATACGACCATCGTTGTTACGACCACCAGATTTCTTTTTGCTCCCAATAAGGCTTTTCTCTGGCTTAGATGCTGTTAGTTCTGCAAAGTCACTTGCAACTTTATGTCTTTGACCAGGAGTAATCGGTTTAAATTTTCTTAGACTCATTATTCGTCATTAATAATTGTTAAACAATTCAATCGTTTCACCATCAGCCACCGTTACTACAGCCTTTTTCCATTGTTTACTTTTTTGCTCAACAATTCCTTTATTGGTGTATTTCACAGAGGATTTTCCACCGCCATAATTTGATGTACGAACTTCTGTGACATTTACTCCATACATTTTTTCGACGGCATTCTTAATTTCAATTTTATTTGCCTTTTTATCAACTTCAAAAGTAAAGCGGTTGAATTTCTCACTCGCATTCGTTGCTTTCTCAGTGATTAAAGGCTTTCTAATAATTGTTTGCATCACTTCTTAATTAAGTATCTTTTCTATTTTTTCTAATGAATTCTCAGCGAGAACAACTTTCTTCGCATTCAATAAATCAAATGTGTTGAATGAATCTGCTGTTACGACCTTAACTTTGCCAAGGTTACGAGAAGCCAAATAAACATTATCATTTTTTTCTGAAAGGATAAAAAGCACTTTGTCATTTGTCAAATTCAACGAATGAACCAAACTTGTAAAATCTTTAGTCTTTGCAGCCTCCAAATTCAAGTTGTCAATAACCATAATAGCATCATTTTTTGCTAGATAAGAAAAAGCTGATTTTCTAGCTAGTCTTTTCAACTTTAAATTCAACTTAAAATGATAATTTCTTGGTCTTGGTCCGAAAATTCGTCCTCCACCAACACGAGTTCCGGATTTAGCACTACCTGCTCTTGCTCCACCGGTACCTTTCTGCTTCTTCAACTTTTTAGTTGAACCAGCGATTTCATTTCTTTCTTTCGCTTTGTGGGTTCCTTGACGACGATTAGCTAAATGTTGTTTAACATCTAAATAGATAGCGTGATTGTTTGGCTCAATTCCAAAAACACCCTCAGAAAGTGTTACTGATTTCGAAGTAACAGTTCCTTTTGAATCGTATACATTTACTTTCATTACTTTCTAATTGTTAAAGTTGAACCATTAGCTCCAGGAACGGAACCTTTTACAATCAATAGATTTCTATCGGATAAAACCTTTAATATTTCAAGGTTCGAAGCTAATCTTCTCTTATTACCCATTTGACCCGCCATTCGCATACCTTTGAATACTCGAGCAGGATAAGAACACGCTCCAATTGAACCTGGTGCACGAAGACGGTTATGTTGACCGTGAGTAGACTGACCTACACCACCAAAACCGTGTCTTCTTACAACTCCTTGAAAACCTTTTCCTTTAGATGTTCCGATTACGTCGACATATTCACCTTCTTCGAAGATGGAAATATCCACAGTATCACCAACGTTTACGGTTTCAAAACCTTTGAATTCCACCAATTTTGCCTTTGGTGAAGTGTTCGCCTTTTTGAAGTGACCTTTCAAAGCATTTGGCGTATTTTTTTCTTTACGATTACCAAATCCCAATTGAACGGCCTCGTAACCATCTCTGTCTTGCGTTTTGATTTGAGTCACAACACAAGGACCAGCTTCTAT
>JBIKSL010000029.1:0-33462 GCA_044348645.1 Crocinitomicaceae bacterium
TACGTGGAAGACTTGGCATCTCGAATAAAGTCGGAGCAAGAATTGGGGAAAGACATGCATATTCTCAGGAATGCACTCGATTTTTCTAATATTAAAGCTCGAGACTGTATGATTCCCAGGACTGAAATCATAGCAGTTGAAATAGATGAAGAAATTAGTGATTTGAAGACCTTATTTATTGATAAAGGACTTTCAAAAATTATCATTTACAGAGATTCGATTGATAACATAATTGGCTATGTTCACTCCTTTGATTTATTCAAAAACCCGCCTTCCATAAAACAAATTTTGAAGTCAATTCCTTTTGTTCCTGAAGTTATTACAGGTAAAGAACTTTTGGAAAAATTTACATCCGAACGAAGTAATATGGCCATTGTTACCGATGAATATGGTGGAACTGCGGGACTGGTAACTCTGGAAGATGTTATTGAAGAAATTTTTGGTGAAATTGAAGATGAACACGATAAAGATGATTGGTTGGAAGAAAAAATTTCCAATGATGAATATTTATTCTCCGCTCGAGTTGAAATTGATTATTTGAATGAAACGTATGGTTTGGAATTCGAGGAATCGGATGAATATGAAACATTGGCAGGAATGATTATTCATCATTTAGAGTCCATTCCTGAAAAAGATCAAATAATTGAAATCAACGGTTTTACTTTTATAATCGAGGAGGTCAGCGAACGTAAAATTGAGAAAGTACGTATCCGAAAAGCAACATGATTTGGCGAAGGAGTTTATTCATCTTTATTCTTAATTTTTACCCTCTTGATTTTCAATCACAAACCTATAATCTTGCGTCTGAACTAAGGGAGATTTCTGGTTTGGAGTTAATACAAGATTCACTGCTTGTTGCAATTAATGACGGAGGAAATTCGGCTCACTTGTTCTTGTTGAATACGAAAGGTAAAATCATTAAGAAAGTATTGGTTTCAAATGCGGTAAATAAGGATTGGGAGGATCTTGCTTCTGACAATGAATTTATTTATATCGCAGATATTGGAAACAATTTAAATAATCGCAAAGATTTGCGAATTTATCGAGTCAGAATTAGTGAGTTAATTGATTATGAATCAGTAAAAGCTGATGAAATGCTAATTTCTTACAGTGATCAAAAGGCTTTTCCTCCAGTTAAACATGAACGGAATTTTGATACGGAATGTTTAATTTCTGCTTATGGCGATTTATGGATTTTCTCAAAAAACAACTCTGAACCCTTTGATGGAAACTCAAAGGTTTATCGATTTCAATTCTCTAAAGATACTTCATTGAATATTCCTGTATTTTCAAAAATTTATTTGGGGAATAGGGGATTTTATTTCGATACTCCGACTGCAGGTGATTTCCAAGACGGAAGATTCTATCTAACAACATACAACCGCTGGATGATGTTTGAACTCAAAGGAACTGAATTTGCTTTATTGCGTAAGAAGAAATTTGCTGAATACAATCAAAAAGAGGCGTTAACGATCAAAGATAATGCTATTTGGGTAGCAAATGAATACAATAAAATTTTGGGATCTCAAAAATTGAAACGAATCAACATCAAATAGGATTATCGAAACAATTTGGATTTATAAACGCCCATTTTAGAGAAGAAATAGGCAAACGAAACCCCTAAAACACCGAGACCATATTTAGAACTTCGCGTGAAATTAATGGAGGATGCTTCTTCAAAATATTTGGTAGGACAAGAAACTTCACCGATTTCATAACCCAAATAACAAATTTGAGCCAACATTTGATTATCAAAAATAAAGTCATCCGAATTTCTTTCTAAGTCAATTTTTTCGAGAACCTCTCTTGTAAATGCACGATATCCGGTATGGTATTCAGATAATTTTTGATTCATCAAGACATTTTGTGTGAAAGTCAAAAATCGATTCGCAATGTATTTGTAAACTGGCATTCCACCGCGCAGAGCACCTTTTCCAAGAATTCGAGATCCAATCGCAACATGATAAACTTCATTTGCCAAGAGGTAACATAACGAACACAAGAGTTTTGGTGTATATTGATAATCCGGGTGTAACATCACAACAATATCTGCATCAAGTTCTAAGGCTTTCGCATAACACGACTTTTGATTTCCGCCATAACCTCGGTTTTTTTGATGTTCTACAATGTGTTTGATTCCAAGTTTTGCTGCTACTTCTACCGTATTATCTCTGCTTCTGTCATCTACCAAAATGACTTCATCAACAATGTCAAAAGGAATTTCATTGTAGGTTGCTTCGAGCGTCTTTTCAGCATTGTAGGCCGGAAGAACAACGGCTATTTTTTTATTTCTAATCATATTTTGTATTCCTTAATTTTTTCGAATTTCGTTCAAAAAACACAAAACCATTTGAAGATTTCAACTTTCTAAAATCGGTATAATTCGTTTCAAACTCGAAGGTATGTTGAACTTTGCAAACAACATAAACTTTTTTATCCACATTTCCTCTCAAAAGCCACTCATTGTCAAAATGATTTATGTTTTGAGGTAACTTTTTATTAGTGTAAAACAAGTGCGCGTAACTTTTGAAATTAAAAGTTGTAACGTAGCAGTCTTCTTCTTGTTTCGAAATGTAAAAGTCAATTGCCGCTCTTTGCGAATAACCCTCAATTTTAGGAACTATAATAAAACTGATTGCCGTTGTAAATAAGGTATATCCAAGGAAGATGATCAAAGATTTGCGAATTATTTCTTCTTTAAACTTAAACCGTGTGAGAAGAAAGATAATGATCGGAATGAAGCCAATTAAAAACTCATAACCAGACCAATGGACAGGAGCTTGAAGATTTCCTTTAGCAAATTCATCTTTAATTAATTCTGATTTCGAAAGAAGTAGGGCATTGTTAGCAACGTATCTTAATCCAAAAAATACAGCCATGAAGAATAAACCAACGAACAAAAACATCCAATCAAACCATTTTCTCCAGCGTTCCAATTCACTTTTCATTTGAAAAATAAACATTGCTGCTAAAAACGTAATTGGAAAATAGGCTAGGGAGGAGTAGTGAATGATTTTTGTTTTGACAATGGAAAATAAAATGAGAACCACCCAAAATAATATAACCATCATGAATCGATATTCCGATAAGTCTGATTTATTCTCTTTGTTTCCAATGAGATTCTGAAAAGCAAAGATTGACGCAGGCAAAACACCAAAAAATAGAACAACAAAGTGATAGCCAAAAAAACCACCATGACCAGCATCTTCAGTTTGAAATAAACGAATTTGGTATATAATGAAATCATAAACTACTTGCGAATTACCATTTAATAGTTGAAGCAGAAACCAAAATCCTCCGAAAAAGCTCATTGAAAGAAGAAAAATCAATACTCCAGCTTTAAAATTTTTACTTCTGAATGCTATCCATTGCTCTTTATTGAAAGTAAATGTTCGGTTTTGAAAATCCATTTTAACTAGTTTAAACAGGCTGAATAAGAAAATGGTAATTCCAAAAAGGATGAATGCTACAGGTCCTTTGGTTAAAATAGCAAGTCCGATAAACATGCCAGATAGGAGATTTGGCCAAAATTTCTCAAATTTTTTGGAATGCGATTCAAAGAAAAAATAAATTCCACAAAAAATAAATAAATTAAACCATGGATCAATGATTCCTGATCGAAAATAAAAACTTGGTAAAATGCTTCCTGCGTAGGCTAAAACCCATAAAATTCCGAAAGTTGAATTTTGTAGTTTCTTTCCAATGCGATAAATTACCAATAACGAAACCACACCACAAATAGCATTTGGAAAGCGCGCTGCAAATTCATTGATGCCAAATAACTTCATACTTAGAACTTGCATCCAAATAAAGAGTGGAGGTTTTTCCCAAAATGGCTGGAAGTTGATTTGAACGTTCAAGTAGTCTTTGGAAACAATCATTTCTCGTGCACATTCAGCGAAGTTGATTTCATCCCAATCGAATAAGTGAACTTGTCCCAAAAATGGGATAAAAATCAATCCTGAAAATAGAATGATTAAAAGTTCAATTCGATAGCTGATTATAGTTTTTTGCATTTTTTAGTTGATACTTTATTTTTGCTCTTGTTCAAAAGCGAAGAAAAAAGAGAAACAAGACAGGATTAAATTGTTCATTTTTGAGCAAAGATAAAGGGTTTTTGTGGTTTTAATAATCAAGGTTAGCTGAAAACACCAAACGAGGCAATCAAACTTTAGATTGATGAGGTAAACAATTAGGGTCGGGATTAAATCCCGACCCTAATTAAAAATTCACACATAAAAAACGGTGTCAACCATTTATCATTGCAGCACAATCTTTTTAACATCCACCGAATTTCATTGTGAATCAAGGATTCTTAGGAAATATAGTCTATTCATATTTCATGTGATTAATTTGATGAATAAAAGTTTGCGGCTTGGCGAAGGTGGCGATTTTTAAATTTATTATAAGATGCGATCCATGATCGCTTTGTTTTCAATCTTTCGTTAACACAATTACGGCTCTTACGCTAGAGTGTGATAGCAAACGTTTAAATCAAATCAAATGATTGAGATCTTGTCGCTCAATGATCGTCATAATTTCCACAAAATCTTCATTCATTTTGTAGAAAATACTATCTACACCGCAAACACAGCGTCTATATCCGGGTTTTATAAAATCGACGGATTCAAATGACAGTGGATTTTCTGAAATTAATTCAAAGTGCACAAAGAATGATTCAAAATACAAGTCAGCTTGTTTTATTCCAAAATGCTTTACACCATAATGATGAATTCGTATCAAATCTTCCTTGGCAACATTGCTCAATTTATATTTAGCCATTCAGCAACTTTTTAGATTGCTTAAGAATTTCAGATTTTGAATCAGTAGTAAATCCAGATTTTTCTGCTCGATCCAACTTTAACCGAATCAGGTCAATTTGTTGTTGTTGATTTCTTGCCTGACGAATTAGATCATTTACCAACTCACTCTTGCTTGAATATTCTTTGTTATCAATTTGACGCTTAAGCCATTCATCATTTGGCTCAGTAAAGGAAATGCTTTGTCTTCTCATAACGCTAGTATTGTGATGTAAATATACACCAATAACGCATCATTTACAAATTTATTTTTAGGTTATAGATTGGGTACGGAAGAGATGTGATATGTGTTTATAAATAACATTGAAATAATTGATTCTATTCGTTAAAACACCCACAGGGTCTGGATTTAATCCCGACCCTAATTGAGAATTTATACATTAAAAATGGTTTCAACCATTTATCATTGCAACACAATCTTCCTCACCGTCACCGTATTATTCTGCGGATCAATCAAATGCACGAAATGAAATCCATTGAAATGGATGACATGTGAGGGGGTGATGAATCGCTGGGCAGGATTTAAAATCCTGCCCAACGCTTCAGCTTACTGCAACACAATCTTCCGAACCGTCACCGTATTATTTTGCGGATCGATCAAATGCACAAAATACAATCCATTTCCTGTCCACGTGCTCAAATCAACATAAAACATCTGTTGATTGATGGCACTTTGGAAAACTTGCTGGCCGGCATTGTTTTCAATTTTGATGCTATAACCAGCCATGGCTGCAAAGTTTCCATTGTCAATAGTGATGTGATCACTTGCCGGGTTTGGATAAATTAAAATCGTATTTTCATTGTTTGGCGCCGGCAAACTCAAGGTTGTGTTGATGATCAGTGTGTCGGTTACGGCGGTTAGAAGGGTGTCACTCACTGTAATGTAAGTTGTGTCGTAAACATTCGTGGTTAGCGTATCATAAATCGTAATGTTCGTTGTGATTGTGTCGTAAACCGTAATGTTGGTTGTGAGCGTATCAAAAATATTTGTGGTCAATGTATCATAAATGGTAGTTATCAATGTATCATAAACATTCGTTGTGAGCGTATCGTGAATGGTAACATTGGTTGTGTCATAGATTGTTTCGTTTGTTGTAACGGTATCATAAATCGTAACATTTGAAGTACATGTATTCGAAATGGACAATACAGCAACGTTCGATGTATCAACACAATTCCCTGAAGTTGAAATGGCTCGTATTTGCTGGTTGTGGTTTGCTAACTGAACATTTGAAATGTTAAGCGCATTTGTATTTGCACCGGAATAAGAACCTAAATCGCTTAATGTTTGAAATCCTTGTCCGAAGTCACTTTGCCAAGTAATAGCTGGGTTTGAATCTGAAGTGGTGGCTGTAAATGAGGCGTTTCCTCCAATGTTTTGAATATTTGAAGATGGGGAAATTGTTAAATCATTTGAACAATTAACAGAATTGTATAAATCTGCGATTTCTTGTTGTGTTAATGCACGGTTCCAAATACCGATGTCATCGAGTTTGCCATCAATAAAACCTGCCCAACCATCTGTATTCGTATGGCTTGACTTTCCGATATTAAATACATTTCCATTCGGAATGGTATTCATCCCACTTAAAATTCCAATTCCGATTAATTGACCATTTAAGTAGAAAGAACCATTAAGAGATTCATCAACGGTTACACATAAAAAGTAGTTGTTTTGAGTTAAAAAAGAATTATTGAAGGTTTGACTTGATCCAAAGGACAACCAAATCATAGATGAATTTAAATTTTGATTTACACACAAGCCAAATGCTTGGTTTGCTGATGATGTTGAAGCGGTTCCTAATCCCCATGAAAGCATGAAATTTTCGTAGTTGGAATTTATATTATTTAAAGTAATCCAACCAGATATACTGCGAGAAGACCCTCCCAATGGAAAATTATTAAAGGATCCAGAAATGTAATCATCTACTCCATCAAAACTATATGCATTATTCGCATTCCCAAACCGATCCGCGGTCAATGTTGCGCCATTCACGGTTCCATTATTCCCATTTCCACTTTCATCGTTTGCATTACCATTAAACGGCCACCAACCAACTAAACCATTCGTTGGAACATAACTTGGCACTTGAGCCCATAAACTTGCAGTTAAACCAAGCCCAACTGCGAAGGCTGTAAATAAAATTTTCTTCATTTTATAAAGTTTTAGTTTTCACCCGCCCCGCAGTGAGATTATACACAATAAAAAAAGCGTGGGACAGTTGCTTAAATGCTCGTACCAGTGGGAGTCGAAGCCCAATTCACAAAGCAAAGCAACGCCCACGCCGTAACATGAGCGTTTCGCTTTAACTTCCCTGTGAATATGAAATTTCGACTTTTCTGGTACAGGTCGTTTAGCAAACGCTATTTTTTTCTTTTAAAATTTTGTCCTCGTTAGGATTGAGCAAATGTAAATATTATTTTACGAATTGCAAACTTGGGTTGATTTAAAAATGCTCTTGAAATGTTGTATAGGTTATTCGTGCTGGGATTGGTTCAATTTCAATTTATTTCAACCTTTTGAAGTTAGTTTGTAAACAAGAATTGTATCTTTGAAAGACCAATGAAAAAATAGCAATGGAATTTCAATTCAATCAAACGACAAGAGAAAAATGGAGAGAAAAAATTATTTCCGAACTCAAGGAAAATAGCGATCGAATTCACTATAAAAATGACATTGAAGAAATTGAAATTGACATTACCCTAGTGGCTTCAAAATCATTTGAAACACCTGAAAACAGAAATTCAAACGAGTGGAAAAATTGTTTCAGAATCGAAGTTAAAGACGAAGTGGAGGCCAATCAATCTTGCTTAAAAGCATTGATGCAAGGCGCTGACAGTTTGTTTTTAGAGATCAATAATTCCAATACCAATTGGAGCAAACTTTTCAAGGATATTCAATTTGAATACATTCATACACGGATTTCCATTTCAAATAAAATAGAACGTAAGTCATTTTTAAAATTTGCTACTGAAAATAGAATTGAACAGATCGATTTAGTAATTGATCCGCTCACGGAGGAAATTGATTCTAATGAAAAAACTTCTTTTCTCATAAACGGGTTTGAACTTCAACAAATTGGAGCAAATTCTTGGCAGGAAATTGGAATCTTGCTTTCTACATTCAATGAACTAATTATTAATGATTTTAAAGAATATAAATTTAATTTTCATTTGGGTGTAGGTTCAAATTACTTTATAGAAATAGCGAAAATAAGAGCTGTCAAATGGCTTGTTAATAAGTTATGTAATCTTTACCAAGTTCACCCAGAGATTCATTTCAGCGCCGAAATCGGATTCAGCAACAAATCTTTGAAAGACCCTCACACTAATTTACTCAGACAAACTACGGAAGCCATGGCAGCGATTTCAGGCGGAGTTTCAGAAATAACCACACGACCTTATGACGATCTATCACTCAATGGCTCCAGTGACTTTTCAAAAAGAATGGCCTTGAATATCTCAAATATTCTCAAAGAAGAAAGTTACTTCGATTATGTTAAAGATCCATTAAAAGGAAGTAACATCATCGAGTTATTGACGGAGCAAATTGTTTTGAAAGCCTGGGATTTTTTAAAGACTTTAGAGAAATTTGAGTCGATTAACGGGACAGATAAAATTGACTTCATTCGACAATCCATTTCTGAAACACGAAACAAGCGAATTCAGAAATTCAATGAAAAGAAATTGGAATTGATTGGAGTAAATTGCTTCTTAAATCCAACTGATGAAACTAATTCATGGACAAACGAAATAACATATTTGGGACTACCCTACATAATTTTCGAAAATTGCAATTAAGATGAAGCGAAAAGAACTTGGCGAAATTGATTTTCAGAACGCAACAGTTGATCACAAAAACGGAATTTCATTTGAAACTGCTGAAAATATTTCAATTCAATCGGAATACTTCAAAAAGGATGTCGAAAATTTAAGTCACACGAATTACTTATCGGGGATTGAACCGTATTTGGGTGGTCCTTACGCATCCATGTATGTTTCAAAACCATGGACCATTCGTCAATACGCAGGGTTTTCAACGGCTGAGGAATCAAATGCTTTTTACAGACGCAACCTTGCTGCCGGGCAAAAAGGACTTTCCGTAGCTTTTGATTTGGCCACACACCGAGGTTATGATTCGGATCATCCAAGAGTGATAGGTGATGTCGGAAAAGCAGGAGTCGCCATAGATTCCATCGAAGACATGAAAGTGCTTTTCAACGAGATTCCACTTGGTGAAATGTCTGTTTCCATGACCATGAATGGCGCAGTTTTGCCCATAATGGCTTTTTACATTGCAGCAGCCAAAGAGCAAGGTGTTGAAATTTCTAAACTAGCGGGAACGATTCAGAATGACATTTTGAAAGAGTTCATGGTGCGAAACACTTACATTTACCCACCTGAACCGTCCATGCGCATTATTGCCGATATTTTTGAGTTTACTTCTCAAAAGATGCCTAAATTCAATTCGATTTCAATATCCGGGTATCACATGCAAGAAGCTGGAGCAACTGCGGCGATTGAATTGGCATATACCTTAGCCGATGGCGTTGAATACATTCGAACTGGAATCAAAGCAGGACTAAAGATTGATGATTTTGCTCCTCGTCTGAGTTTCTTTTGGGCAATCGGAATGAATCACCACATGGAAATTGCGAAAATGCGGGCCGGGCGACTTTTGTGGGCTAAACTTGTGAAACAATTCAATCCGGAGAACACAAAATCAACCGCACTAAGAACGCATTGTCAAACATCTGGTTGGTCCTTGACAGAGCAAGATCCATTCAATAACGTGGCTCGAACCTGCATTGAAGCAATGGCTGCTGCTTTGGGTGGAACGCAATCACTCCATACCAATGCACTCGACGAAGCAATTGCGCTACCAACGGATTTTTCAGCCAGAATTGCACGAAATACGCAAATATACATTCAAAAAGAAACTGGAATTACCTCATTCATTGATCCATTTGTAGGAAGTTATTACGTTGAAAAACTAACTTCTGAATTAGTAGATGAAGCTTGGAAATTAATTGAAGAAGTCGAGGAATTAGGTGGAATGGCGAAAGCAATCGAAACCGGAATTCCAAAAATGCGAATCGAAGAAGCTGCTGCAAAAAAACAAGCACGAATTGATTCAGGAAAAGATGTTATCATTGGTGTAAATCGCTTTCAAGTAGAAGAGCAAACAGAAATTGATATTTTAGAAATCGATAATTCCAAAGTTCGGACGGAACAAGTCAATCGTCTAAACGAATTGAAGACTAATCGGAATCAAAACCAAGTAGATAATTTATTGGCAAAACTTGAGAAATGTGCCCGAGATGGTGATGGAAATTTATTGGAAATCGCCGTGGAATGCTCTTTGGCTCGTTGTACATTGGGAGAAATTTCTCTAGCACTAGAAAATATTTACGGTCGTTATAAAGCAACAATTCGTGCTATAAGTCAAATTTATTCAAAAGAAGCCATGAAGGATGAAGATTTTTTAAAAGCCATTGAACTCGTTGAAACTTTCAGTAAATTGGAAGGTCGCAGACCACGAATTATGATTGCTAAAATGGGTCAAGACGGTCACGATCGTGGCGCGAAAGTAATTGCTACCGCATTTGCAGATATTGGTTTTGATGTGGATATCGGCCCTCTTTTCCAAACCCCGGAGGAAGCTGCTAAACAGGCTATTGAAAATGATGTTCATATTTTGGGAGTTTCATCGCTAGCTGCCGGACACAAAACGCTGGTTCCTGCGGTTATCCAAGAATTAAAAAAACAAAATCGTTCCGACATCATGGTTGTAGCAGGTGGAGTAATTCCTCAAAAAGACTATTCATTTCTTGAAGATGCTGGTGTTTTTGGAATCTATGGCCCTGGAACAAAAATTTCAAAAGCCGCTCAGGAAATTTTGAATCTTCTCATCGCAAGTCACCAATAATTTTTAAATTCGGCATAGAAAATGAAAAGTCAAGAAAAAACTTACATAAAATGAAACAATTTAATTTAATTCTATTTGTTATTTGGTCATCAATTATTTTAGCTCAACCGAAATTAACATTCAGTGAGTCAAAAAAAATCCTTATTTTGGATGATGAATCGGGTGAAGCAAACAAAGTTGTTTTGAAAGCAACCTTCACAAATGCTGGATCAAAAAAATTAAGTAGTTCTTGGAACATATCGGGAACTCAAAATAGAGATTGGGAATTTGTGAATGGAGATGAAAAATCCGAACAAATCACCATTGAATTTAATAAAGTTGGAGTTTACACTGTTTCCCATACTGTAGCTTTCTCGAAGTCAAAAACGCTGAAAGATGGTACGAAAGAGGAAGAAGAAGATGAAATTTCGGTTGAAAAAGAAAATTTAATTACAGTTACCAATAATTTAGATGAGTTGACTCAAATTTATGCGGATAGTAACTTTCTGAAACTAGTCAAAAAAGCATCTGATTATTCTGTAAAACCTAAATATGTTGGCGATCCAACTCCACATATTTTTCTTGCTAAGGGTTATTTCGGAATGTATCGAAAAAATCTTAAAAGTGCCGCCATTCCTGATCCATTGGAAGAGGCAATCGCTTCAACTGCTACCGCCATTGAAATGGATTTGAATGGGATCTTTAACGCACCGATTCATAAAATTTGGTTGAATAAATTTCAAAACGAGCTCAGTAACATCAATATCCTTTACAATCTAGACGAAGTCAATAATTACCCAGTATTTTATCAAGGAGACAACAACGAACGGAAGAATGAACTAAATTCGAAAATGATAGAGGGAATAGAACAATATTTATCGATTACTAAAAACCCACTTTCAGCTAAATTTTTAGAGGCAGCTATTCGCTTTAATGCGAAAGATTCAAAAAACTCAACACTCATTTGGAAAAATGAAATTCCGAATCTGTTGAAGCTAGAAAGTTTGGATAATTTTACTGAAACCGATCAGAAAGTTTTGAAATTAGGTATTATTCTAAGTGCGCAACAATTTCAAATCAAAGATGGAAATTCTACAGATGCTTGTAGCATTTTGAATAAAGCAAACGCGTGGTTTGGTAAACAAAAAGACTTCTATTCCTATTACGAGCGGGTAATGAACAAGTGCCAACCGAAATAAACAAATGACTTTTCAAAATTTTGTTTAGAGTGACGTTCAGAAGCTTTTATAATTTTTAATTTTAAAAATAAAAACAATCTAACGTTGAATTAAGAAGCAAAAGTTGTTTTTTAATCTATAGAAATATGTAAAGATTGATAATAATTTAAAAGATCAAAGTTAGCTTTTTCAGAAGTAAGTTTTTAACAATCGTGAAACAGATGAACAAATTACCCGGATTTATCAAAAACAAGTATTTCCTAGCAAGTTTTATCTTTTTAATCTTCTTTCTTTTTTTGGACGATTTGGATATCATCATGATTATTAAGCAAAAAAGAAAATTATCGAAGCTTGAGTTACAGAGAGAAACATTAGCAAAGGACTTACAAAAAACAAAAAATACTCTCAAAAAATTGAAAAATTTGAATTGCCTTGAAGCCTATGCGCGATCTGAAAAGTTTTTCAAAAAGGATGATGAGGAAATTTTTGTCATTACTTTCGACGAGAAAAAGAAGAAATAGTGAATGAAAAATCTTTTCTAGAGTGAAGATTTAGTTTGTCAGAATCACTTTAAAATCCGAAAATATAAAGTTAAAGAGCTGATAAGTTGCTATTATTGATGAACTCAAATTGCTATATTTGTTGGGTGAAGCGGCTATTTTCGTTTTTATTTCTAATCATATTCATTTGGAAACTCTTCGGATTTTTTATCTATTTCGAGATAGAGCGTTATCATGTTCGAAAAGATATAAAACGAGCCATCAAGTGCAGCTTGCCAAAAATCGAATTCAAGCAATTTAATTTTACAGAAAAAGAATTCAATCGGCTAACTTGGATTGACGGCCACGAATTCAAAATGAATGGTCGCTTGTATGACGTTGTAAAAAAGAATAAAAATCAGTTTGGCTATTCCGTTTCGTGCATCGATGATACCCAAGAAACTCAGTTATTCGTCGAACTAGATGAAGCTACTAATGCAAATTTGAATAATCAACCTGAAAAAGCGCCTTTGAAATCATTTGTAAAGTTATTGAATACGGCTTATCTCGAGCCTTTTATGACGCTGATTGATTTCGCAACGATTGAATTTAAAGAGCAATCCAATCATTTTTTCTACCAATCTCTTTTTTCTCAATTTAAAAAGCAAAAGCTTTTACAGCCTCCAAAAGATTTAGTTTAATTTCCAGTTAATTAAAATTAAAAAATTGCATTAGAATGACATTCGTTGTATTGATCATTCTGATGTTTTATTGAATTAAACTTAAATTAAAATGAAAAAATATTTTTTAAGCACCTTGATGCTATTTAGCATCCTATTAGTTGGTGCGCAAAACAAACTTATTCAATTAACCATTTTTGATAATTTAACCTTGCAACCTATTGAAAATGTTAAGGTTATAAATTCGGGAACAAATAAGAATCTTGGTTTGTCCGACAAGAATGGAAATGTATTTTTGAGTCTAAATAATGGATACATTGTTCTATTTCATCCTGAATATCTAAAGCAGGAAGTAAGAATAAATGAGGTAACTACTGAAATTTCAGTTTATTTAAGACAAAATCAAAATTCTTTGGAAGAAATCGTCGTTTCTGCGAGTCGATTTGAGGAGAAACGAAAGGATGTGGCTCAAAAAATTCAAGTTATGAAAGTAAGTGAAATCCAAAATTTCAATCAATCTTCGATGGCCGATGTCATGGCAAATTCAGGAAATGTATTTGTTCAAAAAAGTCAACTGGGAGGAGGAAGCCCCGTCATTCGGGGATTTGAAACGAATAAAGTACTTCTTGTTATTGATGGAATTCGGATGAATAACGCAATTTATCGCGGAGGACATCTACAAAACATCATTACGTTAGACAATTCGATCATGGATCGAGCGGAAGTGGTTTTCGGACCTGGCTCTGTCGTTTATGGTTCGGATGCGATTGGAGGTGTAATGAGTTTTACAACGAAAGATCCTAAGTTTAGTCTTGATGACAAATTACTTGTTAAATCAAGTGCTTATACGCGTTATTTCAGTGCAGCGAATGGTTTTGCGGTTAATGCCAATGTTTCTGTTGGGACAAAACGATTTGGATCATTGACTTCTTTTACTTACTCGAAATTTGGTGATTTGCGACAAGGTTCCGTTCGAAGTCCGTTCGTTGGAAATTTTGGTGCAAGAAACTGGTATGTCGAACGAATAAATGGGATTGACTCAATGATAATGAACGCCGATACAAACAAACAAGTAGGTTCCGGTTACAGCCAATATGACATCTTGCAAAAATTTACATTTAAACAAAGCGAAACGGTTACCCACAAATTGAATTTCCAATTATCAAATTCAAGTAATATTGATCGTTATGATCGTTTGACTTTAATTTCAGGTTCCAATCCGCGTTTCGCTGAATGGTATTACGGACCTCAATTCAGAATGTTAGCAGCGTATAGTTTGATTTTATCGAATAAAAATCGCTTTTACGATCTCGCTCGCATAACTTTAGGCTATCAATCTATTGAGGAAAGTAGAATGGATCGCCGATTCAAAAAGGACTTTTTAAATCATCGCATTGAAAATTTGGATATCATCACAATAAATGCTGATTTTGCTAAAAAGTTTGGTAATCACGAGTTCCGATATGGGTTGGATGCGTTCTATAATAAAGTCAATTCAACTGCTTTTGTTAAGGACATTATTGAAGATACGATTGGTAAGTTAAACACGCGATATCCAGACGGAGGATCTACGAAACAATCGGTTGCTGGTTATTTAACGCACACGTGGGAAATTTCGGAAAAACTGATTTTAAATGATGGTATTCGTTTTTCATTGGTGGGTTTAGATGCTCAATTTATTGATAAAACCTTTTTTCCATTTCCATTTAGTAACATAAATCAAAACCACCAAGCGTTGAATGGTAATCTCGGTTTCATCTACATGCCAACTTCAAAATGGAGATTCACATTAACTGGTTCAACTGGATTCAGAGCGCCGAATGTAGATGATTTATCGAAGGTGTTTGAATCTGTTCCCGGAAGCATTATTGTTCCAAACCCGGATTTAAAAGCAGAATATTCATATAGCGGTGATGTTGGTTTTTCTTACGAATTAGCCCCAGATTTTTTCATTGGCGGAAATGCATATTATACCTTGTTAACCAATGCATTGACTGTTCAGAATAGTGCTTTTGATGGACAAGATTCAATTGTTTTTGATGGCCAACTAAGTCAAGTGCGAACTACAACGAATGCAGGACAAGCTTATGTTTATGGATTTGAGGGGATGATTTCAGGTAAATTAAGCGATCATTTTAATTTAATAGGAACAGTAAATTATACGAAAGGACGCATTAAAACCGATTCTATTCCATATCCGTTGGATCATATTCCACCGGTATTTGGAAAGGTTAGTCTTGGTTATACCATAAAGAAATTTAATGCCGAGTTTTTTGTCAATTATTCAGGATGGAAAAGGTTGGAAGATTACAATTTCATAGGTGAAGATAATTATGCATATGCAACTCCTCAAGGAATGCCAAGTTGGTATGCGTTGAATCTTAGATTGAATTATAGTTTCAATAAATATGCATCGTTACAGGTTGCTTGCGAAAATATCTTGGATCATAACTACCGGAACTTCTCATCTAACATTTCGGCTCCGGGTAGAAACTTTATTGTTACGCTGAGGGGAAATTTTTAGATTTGTAAATAATCTTGAGAGTTAATTCCCGATTTTTACTGCAATTTTGATGCAAAAATTAGTTGATATAGGTTATTGAACGGGTAAATCATCGGCTGCAAAAAAATGACATATCGGTAATAAATTCTTGTTCTATTTTAATCTTTACTGAAGCACAAAAAAAAACGCTCTTTTGGGAGCGTTTTTTGTATCGAAAAAAAATTATTCAGCCGAACTCGATTTTTTACTTGATTTCGCTTTTTTAATGTGAACGATAAGTTCTTCTTTACCATCTTCGTAATCTAATTGAATGGTATCACCTTCAACCAAATTAGCTTTTATGATTTCCTCTGCAAGGGGATCTTCGATGTATTTTTGAATAGCTCTTTTCAGCGGACGAGCACCGAATTTTTCATCGTATCCTTTGTCAACAATAAAGTCTTTCGCTTTTTCAGTCAATTCAACTTGGTAACCTAAACTATTGATTCGACCATATAATTTACTTAATTCAATGTCAATAATTTGTAGGATTTCATTTTTACCAAGCGATTTGAACATTATCATGTCATCTACACGATTTAAAAACTCTGGAGAAAATGCTTTTCGAAGTGCGTTTTGAATCACAGCCTTCGCATTGTCATCACGCGAATCGGTTTGTGCTTTAGTTCCAAATCCAACTCCTGTTCCAAAGTCTGCTAATTGTCGCGCTCCGATGTTAGAAGTCATTATTAAAATCGTGTTTTTGAAATCAATTTTTCTTCCTAGTCCATCGGTCATGTGGCCGTCATCTAAAACTTGTAACAAAAGATTAAATACGTCTGGATGGGCCTTTTCAATTTCATCTAAAAGAATAATCGAATAAGGTTTTCTACGAACTTTTTCAGTTAACTGACCGCCCTCCTCATATCCTACATATCCTGGAGGTGCTCCAACCAAACGAGAAATTGAGAATTTTTCCATGTACTCTGACATGTCGATTCGAACCAATGCATCTTCAGAATCAAACAAGAATTTCGCTAAAACTTTTGCTAATTGCGTTTTACCAACACCTGTTGGGCCAAGGAAAAAGAAAGAACCAATAGGTTTGTTTGGATCTTTTAATCCAGCTCTGTTGCGCTGAATTGCTTTTACAACTTTCTCAACAGCTTCATCTTGACCAATAACCTTTCCACGAATGGATTCAGCCATTTTCACCAATTTTCCTGTTTCGGATTCAGAAACTTTCGTAACCGGGATTCCACACATCATTGAAACAACCTCGGCAACGTGTTCTTCAGTTACAACAACCTTGTTGTTCTTAGAATCTTCTTCCCAACGTTTTTTCGCATCCTCT
Organism: Crocinitomicaceae bacterium; assembly: GCA_044348645.1. GTDB lineage: Bacteria > Bacteroidota > Bacteroidia > Flavobacteriales_D > Crocinitomicaceae > UBA952. Next base: position 16,902 of record JBIKSL010000029.1, read on the forward strand.
AATTGCTCTTGAAGTTTACGCTCTGTATCACGCAATTCAGCAGCTTTTTCATATTGTTGTGAGCGAATGACTTCAGCTTTTTGCTCTTTTAAAGCTTCCACTTGAGCTTCGATGTCAACAATTTCTTTCGGGACATTGATATTTGTAATATGAACGCGTGAACCAACTTCATCCAACGCATCGATTGCTTTGTCCGGTAAATGTCGATCCGTGATGTAGCGCTCAGTTAATTTCACGCAAGCAGCAACAGCCTCAGGAGTATAAACTACTGAGTGATGATCTTCATAACGTTCCTTAATGTTGTTCAAAATTTGAATGGTTTCATCAATCGTTGTAGGTTCAATGATTACTTTTTGGAATCGACGCTCCAAGGCACCATCTTTCTCAATGTATTGACGGTATTCGTCCAAGGTTGTAGCTCCAATTGCTTGAAGTTCACCTCTTGCTAGTGCTGGTTTGAACATGTTTGAGGCATCCAACGATCCACTCGCGCCGCCTGCACCAATGATTGTGTGAATTTCATCGATAAATAGAATGATATCAGGATTTTTTTCAATCTCTTGCATCACCGCTTTCATTCGTTCTTCAAATTGACCGCGGTATTTTGTACCTGCTACCAGAGAGGCTAAATCTAATGAAATGATTCGTTTGTTGAAAAGAACTCGAGAAACCTTACGTTGAACGATTCGAAGAGCCAATCCTTCTGCAATAGCACTTTTACCAACACCTGGTTCTCCAATCAAAATTGGATTATTTTTCTTTCTTCGCGATAAAATTTGACTTACACGTTCGATTTCTTTTTCTCGACCAACGATTGGATCAAGACGCCCAGCCTCAGCCATTTTCGTTAAATCCCTTCCAAAATTATCTAAAACCGGAGTTTTTGATTTCGGATCGGCAGATCTTTTTTGTGCTGAGAAAGATTCATCATCATCATTGTTATTTCCAGGAAATTCTGATCGAGGTAATTGTCTTTCCTCCATAATCGCTTCGTATTCGTCTTTAGCGTTTTCGTACATAATTCCGTATTTGTTTAAAACTTGACAAGCAGCTGCATTTTCATGCTTTAAAATGGTTAGCAACATGTGTTCAGTACCAATGATAACAGCCTTAAATTGTTTTGCCTCCAAGTATGATTGTTTGATAATATTTTCTGTTTGCTTTAGTAATGGTAAATTCGTGTTCAATAAATTGCTTACAGCTGATTTCTTCAATACTTTTTCCAAGTCACTTTTTATTTGATTCAAGTCAATTTGAAATTCGTTGAGAATGTTAATGGCCGTTCCTTCGTTCAATTTAATCAATCCAAGCAATAAATGCTCAGGCGTCACGAATTCATTGGATAATCGGACAGCTTCATCACGACTGTGACTGATCATGTCCTTTACCCTCGGTGAAAATTTCGCTTCCATTGAAGTTGTTTTTATTCTCACAAATATAACGTTAATTATTTCGTTTGAATGCGGATTTATTCACAATTTATTATAGTATTTTGTTAGTAAAAAGGGATTCTCAAAAGCTTTGCTCACTCAGAATTCGTTAATTTTGAAAGCTTATAAAACAAAAACTTATTCTAATCTAATAGTATGGCCGACGGCGAAAAAATAATTCAGATTAATATTGAAGATGAAATGAAATCCGCTTACATCGATTATTCGATGTCGGTAATTGTTTCCAGAGCTCTTCCTGATGTGCGAGATGGCTTCAAACCGGTACACAGACGTGTTTTGTATGGAATGCAAGATTTGGGAGTTTACTCGAATCGACCATATAAGAAATCTGCGAGAATCGTTGGAGAGGTTTTGGGTAAATATCACCCACATGGTGATAGTTCAGTTTACGACACAATGGTGCGTATGGCTCAACCATGGTCATTGCGTTATCCACTCGTTGACGGACAAGGTAACTTTGGTTCGGTTGATGGTGATAGTCCAGCGGCGATGCGATACACCGAGGCGCGTTTACGGAAGATTGCTGAGGAAATGTTGGATGATTTAGAGAAGGAAACGGTAGATTTTACTCCCAACTTTGATGACAGTTTAACAGAACCAAGCGTTTTACCAACAAAGATTCCTAATCTATTAGTAAATGGTGCAGCAGGAATTGCGGTTGGTATGGCCACAAATATGGCTCCGCACAATTTAAGTGAGGTCATTGATGGAATTGTTGCTTATGTTGATAATCCTGATCTAGAAATCGAAGAACTACTTAAATACGTTAAAGCTCCTGATTTTCCTACGGGTGGAATCATTTATGGATACGAAGGAGTCCGTGATGCGTTTTTGACAGGAAGAGGAAGAATTGTTATTCGCGGTAAAGCTGAGATTGAAGAGGTTCAAGGGCGAGAACAAATCATAGTAACTGAAATTCCTTATCAAGTGAACAAGGCGGAAATGATAAAGAAAATCGCTGAACTTGTTAACGATAAAAAGATTGAAGGAATTTCTGATTTACGAGATGAATCGGATCGTAACGGAATGCGAGTTGTCTTCGAAATCAAACGTGATGCAATTGCTAATGTTGTATTAAATAAATTATATAAATATACTGCTTTACAAACCTCATTTTCAGTCAATAACATTTGCCTTGTTGAAGGTAGGCCTCGCTTGTTGAATCTGAAAGAAATGATTCATGAATTCGTTAAATTCAGACACGAGGTTGTAATCAAAAGAACGAAGTTTGATTTAAGAAAAGCAGAAGAAAGAGCTCATATTCTTGAGGGATTAATCATTGCATCGGATAATATTGACGAAGTAATTGAAATCATCAAAACTTCTGCTAGTCCCGATGATGCTAGAGAGAGATTGTCGACACGCTTTGGCTTAACAGAAATTCAAACACGCGCTATCGTTGATATGCGTTTACGTCAGTTGACTGGTCTTGAGCAAGATAAATTGCGCGCTGAATTCGGTGACTTGATGAAATTGATTGCTGATTTGAAGGATATTCTGGAGAATGAGGCTCGCAGAATGCAAATCATCAAAGATGAGCTTCTTGAAGTAAAAGATAAATATGGTGATGCACGTCGTTCTCGAATTGAATATTCCGCGAGTGAAATGCGCATGGAGGATTTGATTGCTGATGAAGAAGTCGTTGTTACAATTTCTCACGCAGGTTATATCAAACGAACAAATTTAGCTGAATACAAGGTTCAGAATAGGGGAGGAATGGGCTCAAAAGGTTCAGCTACAAGGGATAAAGATTTCTTAGAGCACCTTTTCGTAGCGACAAACCACAACTATTTGTTGATCTTTACGGAGAAAGGTCGTTGTTTCTGGATGCGCGTTTATGAAATTCCTGAAGGAAATAAATTATCGAAAGGAAGAGCTATTCAAAATTTGATTAACATTCCACAAGACGACAAAGTAAAAGCGTATGTGAAAGTTCAAGATTTAACAGATCAGGAATACATCAACAACAACTTTATCATCATGTGCTCGAAACACGGGGTGATTAAGAAAACTTCACTTGAGGCCTATTCTCGACCTCGATCAAATGGTATCAATGCGATTACGATTCGTGAAAATGATGAATTGTTAGAAGCTAAATTGACAAACGGTACAAATGAAATCGTTCTTGCGACAAGCTCAGGGCGTGCAATTCGTTTCAACGAAGCAACAGTTCGTCCAATGGGTAGAAATGCATCAGGAGTTCGTGGAGTTTCCCTTGGTGAGAAAAACGACGAAGTAATCGGAATGATCTGTGTTGAAGATATTTTCTCAACTATTTTAGTTGTTTCGGAAAAAGGATATGGAAAACGAACGTATTTGAATGATCCAGAAGATAAAGAACCTGTTTACCGAATTACAAATCGTGGTGGTAAAGGGGTTAAAACACTTAACATCACGGAGAAAACGGGTAAATTACTTTCGATCCAAAATGTATTTGATGAGGATGATTTAATGATTATCACCAAATCAGGTGTAACCATTCGAATGCACGTGGATACAATTCGAACAATGGGAAGAGCTGCTCAAGGCGTTCGTTTAATCAACTTAAAAGGAAATGCAGAGATTGCAGCCATTGCACGAGTTCCAAGAAGTGAAGACGAAGATGAGGACGTTGAAGTGGTGGAAGGCTTGAACGAGGAAGCAGAAGGTTTAGCTCTTGATGATAATGAAGTCGGCACGGATGTAGAAAGTCCGGATGAAGATTAATAACTTTGTTTAAAAATTTTAAAATGAAAAAAATAGTTTTGACTCTATCTATTGGTTCAATTGTGGCTTTTTCTTCGATCGCTCAGAAAAAAAATCCAAATGTTACGGATGCAGCCATGATCATGAATAAATATAATCCAACGATGGGCCTTGAGGCGGCTAAAAAAGCGGTAAACGAGGCAAAAGGTTTTATTGATTTAGCAGCTGCCAATCCTGAAACTTCCGAAGACATGAAAATGCACTTGTATCGTGGTATGGTTTATTTCGCTCTAATCGAAGTTGCTGACATGGAAGCTAACAAAGGTGAGGTTTCTGATACAGCTATATTAAGATCATACGCTGAGATTTCAAAAGTCAGTTTTAAAAAGGTCATGAGTGATCCGAAAAAATCGAAAGTTCGGGATGCTGAAGAGTTTATTAATCAGCGTGTAGAAACGAGCTTTTTTAAAGGTATTCAGTTTTATAACTCTAAAAATTTCGAGAAAGCAACTACATCTTTTTTAGAGGCTTACAAAACAAAATTATTTCTGGGTGAAGAATTTAAAGATGCTTACACCAATACAACGTTGAGCTTAAATAATGCTACTGACTCTCTAAATAACATTAAAGAATTTGATAAAGCTATTCAATTGGCTGAAAATGTTAGGATTGAAATGCCCAATAACATTGATGTTTACATAACACTAATCAATATCAATTTGCAGAAAGGAGATTCATTTAGGGCAGAGAAATATCTGAATAAAGCTTTAGCCATTGATCCGTTGAATAAACAATTATACTATGTTTTGGGAACTTCCTACATTGATTTGAAGCAATATGAAAAAGCAGAGGAGTCTTTGAAAAAAGCAATTGAAATAGATCCAGATTATTCTGAGGCTCAATATCAATTAGGTGCACACTTACTGAACTGGGGTCAAGATATTCTAAATGAATCTAGCAGTTTAGATTACAGAAATCCAAAAGTTCAAGAATTAGATAAAAAAGCCAAAGAGATTTTATTAAGAGGAGCTAGTGTTTTGGAAAAGTACATAGAAAAAAATCCAAATAAAGATGTTTTGAAAAATTTGGAAGTTATCTATCGACTTGTTGGTGATACTGAGAAAGCTGCCAAGTGTAAAAAACAAGCTGACGCGTTAAAATAGATAATTTAATATTAAATCTATTGCATAACATAGGTTCAAATTATCCATTATCAAACGGTAGAAATTGTTGATTTCAGATCGTTTAAAAGAAAAGGCTCGGGTTTAACTTGAGCCTTTTTAAATTATCCCCAAACTGAACAAAAAAAAGTATATCAATTATTCAAAACAAAGTAAAATATAGGGAAAACGTCCATATTTCTTTCATGTTCTCCGATTGGGGTGTGAGCAAAAAAAAGCCCCAAACCAAATAGGAATGAGACTTTTGCTCTACTTTGTGACCCCGGAGGGATTCTAACCCCCAACCGCTGGAGCCGAAATCCAGTGCTCTATACAATTGAGCTACGGAGCCAATGTGAAACTCCAAATTTAATAAATCTATTTCTTTCTGCCATTACTCGGATCTTAACAATTTTGATGAACTGATTCTAGATTAACTGAATTTGTAAAAGAATTGAGGTTGATTTTACATATCTTTGTTGCATATTAATTAGATTATGTCAGACAAATTGAAAGAATCTCCAACACTTACTATTGATTTCGAAACGTTTAAAAATCAAATTCTTGCAGATTTTCGTTTAGCATGTGAATCTCGTGAAGCCTCATTGTTAGGTCGAAAAGAAGTTTTGACCGGAAAAGCCAAATTCGGAATTTTTGGCGATGGAAAAGAAGTGGCTCAAATTGCCTTAGCTAAGCAATTTGAAAATGGAGATTTTCGATCGGGTTATTATCGTGATCAAACTTTGATGTTTGCAATTGGTGAACTTACTCTTGAGCAATACTTTGCCGGATTGTACGCTCATACGGATGTGAACGTCGAACCAATTTCTGCTGGACGACAAATGGGAGGTCACTATTCAACTCGAAATTTATACGAAAATGGAGATTGGAAAGACTTAACTAAAAAGAAAAATAGTTCATCCGACATTTCACCGACTGGCGGACAGATGCCTAGATTGGTCGGTTTAGCTCAAGCTTCAAAAGTATATCGAAACAATCCGGTTTTACGAGATGCTCCTCAATTTAAAAAATTCAGTAATAACGGTAATGAAGTAGCTTTTGGAACCATTGGAGATGCATCAACATCTGAAGGCCCTTTCTGGGAATCTATAAATGCGATGGGAGTTCTTCAAGTTCCAGTCGTGATGTCCGTTTGGGATGATGGATACGGTATTTCTGTTCCACGCGAATATCAAACCACAAAAGGAAGTATTTCTGAAGCGCTTGCTGGTATGCAACGAACGAAGGATAAACCAGGTTATGAAATTTTTGTTTCAAAAGGTTGGGACTATGTTCAATTGTGTGAGACGTATGAAAAAGCAGTAAAAATCGCTCGCGAGGAACACGTTCCTGTTTTGGTTCACGTTAAAGAAGTTAATCAACCTCAAGGGCACTCGACATCAGGTTCACACGAGCGCTATAAATCCGAAGAAAGATTAAAATGGGAGTCTGAATTCGATTGCATCCAAAAATTCAAGGAATGGATTTTGGCTTTTGACACAAATGGATTGAAACTTGCCGAAGAATCTGAAATTGAACAAATTCAAAAGGAAGCAAAAGAGCGCGTTCGTCAGGCTAAAAACACTGCGTGGAAAGCTTTTTCAGATACGATTAAAAAAGATCTGAATGAAGTTGTTTCAATAATAAAATCACTTGCGAATGAAAGTTCCAACGGAGTTTTCATTGCGAAAGAAGCAGAACTTTTAGAAAAAGCATTTGAACCAATCAGAAAAGATGTTTTGAATTCGGCTAGAAAAGTTTTACGAATGGTTCGGGAAGAAAACTCACCGTCTAAAGCTGCATTATCTGCGTGGATTCAAAAAAGTTTATCTGAAAATTTTGATCGTTATAGTTCTCATCTTCACTCGGAATCAGACAAAAATGCACTAAATATAAATCCAATTGCTCCCCAATACGATTCCGATATAAAAATGGAAGATGGTCGTATCATACTTCGTGAGAATTACCGAAAGTTATTGGAAAAATATCCGGAAATGTTGGTATTTGGTGAGGATGCCGGGAAAATAGGTGGTGTTAATCAAACATTGGAAGGTTTGCAAGAGCAATTTGGAGAAATCCGCGTTTTTGATACGGGAATTCGTGAATGTACCATCATTGGACAAGGAATTGGGATGGCAATGAGGGGGTTAAGACCTGTTGCAGAAATTCAATACTTGGACTATTTGCTTTATGCACTACAAATAATGTCAGATGATTTGGCTACGGTTCAATACCGAACCAAAGGAGGACAGAAAGCTCCATTGATTGTATCCACGCGTGGCCACAGACTGGAAGGAATTTGGCACAGTGGATCCCCGATGGGAATGATTGTCAATGCGTTACGCGGTATTTATGTCTGTGTTCCTAGAAATATGACTAAAGCGGCAGGTTTTTACAATACCTTAATGGAAGCAGACGAACCGGCACTTATAATAGAGCCTTTGAACGGATATCGTACAAAAGAACGAATGCCCATCAATGTTGGTGAATTTAGAGAGCCACTTGGAGCTCCTGAAATTGTAAAAGAAGGAACCGATTTAACGCTAGTTTCTTATGGTACCACATTTAATTTATGTCAAGTTGCTGCGCAAACATTGGAGGAGTTAGGTGTTTCTGTTGAATTGATTGATGTTCAAACTTTACTGCCATTCGATATCAATCATTCCATTTCTGATTCATTGAAAAAAACGAATCGTTTACTAATTGTTGATGAAGATGTTAGCAGCGGTGCCACGGCATTCATGTTGGATAAAATACTAGTAGAACAGAAAGCGTATTATCATTTGGATTCTGCTCCTGAAACTTTAAGTGCGAAAGACCATCGCCCGCCTTATGGGACAGACGGAGATTATTTTTCTAAACCAAGTGTCGACGATATCATTGAGAAAGCCTATGGCATGATTCATGAGGTAGACCCATTAAATTTCCCGAATTTCTATTAGATCTTGTTAAAGAATTTTCCTGAATACAGCTCAATCGGTTGAAGCTTAAATTCAGATTAATAAAGTATCTCCTCGAGCAACTACACTTTCAAATTACTGGGAAAGAATTCATGTTAGTTGTTACAAGGTAATCACAACTGTTATTAAGTCATTTTTCGGGGGATATCTTGATCCCTACTTCATTCATTACTCCAAAAAAAAAGCCTCATTCTAAATGGATGAGGCTTTTCTTGTTTGAAATTCGAATTAACGAATAATTGTCATCTCGTCAACAATGTGTTTTGCGCCGGCGAACTTATCAATTATAAAGAGCACATAGCGGATGTCAACATTGATTGTTTTTTGCAATTTAGAATCGAAAATGACATCACCAGCCATGGCTTCTATATTTCCGTCAAAAGCCAAACCGATTAGTTCTCCTTTGCCATTCAAAACAGGTGAACCTGAGTTACCACCAGTAATGTCATTGTTCGTTAGGAAATTTACTGGCATATAACCAGATTTATCTGCATATTCACCAAAATCCTTTTTTTCGTTTAATTCAATCAATCTTTTTGGTAAATCAAACTCATCGTCATTTGGTTTGTATTTTTTAATTGTTCCTTGCAACGTGGTATAATAATTCACTTTGGCATCATTGCGTTTATCCGCAGGGAGCGCGCTAACTTTTCCATACGTCAAGCGCAGCGTACTGTTTGCATCAGGATATTTCACTGGGCTAAAACCAGATTGGCGCATTCCATCAACTAACAGACGATAAGCTTTCCCAAAATCATTTTGCAATTTTGCCAATTCATCTGACTTGGTATTGATGTGAGTTAGCATGTCGGTTGACAATTTCATCAGAGGATCGTTTGTTAGTTGGTCTACATTAGGTATATCTAGAAAAGCCAAAACACGTTCTTTGGAAGTCAAAAAGCTAAGAGCAAATAGGTTGTTTACATAACTCTTAAAGTCACCATTATATTTAGTATTAGCTGATTCAACTGAAGGTACCAGTTTGTAGCCGGCTTTTTTTGCATAGAGATTCAATCCATTCGTCAAAATTTCATTTTCAGCGGGTAGATATATTCCATTGAAAAAATCGTCAATTGAAGCTTTCAAGTCGGCGTAAAGTTCTGATTTTTTAACATCATCCGATTTTGCATAGGCCTCTAATTGAGCGCCAAGAGTTTTTGAAATTTTTGCGAACTCTGAGGCTCTGAACATAATTTGTAAATAATTGTCATGGCGTGATTTATCATTTGTTGTCTTGTAGTAATTGTTAATTGTAGCAACCACATTCCCGAATTTCTCTTTGTTTTCTTTCTTGTTGGCCCAGACATTAAATTTCGCCTCATTTTGAGCTTTAGATTGAGAAGTTTTAAATTTGGTCAAAGCATCAATCATTCCTTGTCGATTTTTCCAATAATTAGCGATTCCGGCGTATTTCGATGCATAATTTAAGCGAATGGCATCGTCTTTTTCCATATATTTTTTCATTACATCCATCGCTGTTTTTGAAGATTCAACCCAAGCGGGATATGCGTAATTTACATTTTGTTCAATTCCACCAGCTGGCAACCAACGGTTTGTTCTTCCTGGATAACCCAGAATCATGGCGAAATCACCTTCTTTAATTCCTTTGATGTTTACTGTTAAATGTTGTTTCGGTTTTAAAGGAACGTTATTCGTAGAATATTCAGCAGGATTCCCATTCGCATCTCCGTATACGCGGAACATTGAAAAATCTCCGGTGTGACGTGGCCACTCCCAGTTATCTGTATCGCCACCAAACTTACCAATATTGTCAGGTGGAGTTCCAACTAAACGAACGTCTTTATAGTCTTGGTAAACAAAATAGTAGAACTCATTTCCTTGAAAAAATGAACGGACACTAACCACATATTTTCCTCCTTCATTATTCTCTTTTTCAATAACCGCTATTTCATCTTTGATGGCTTTATCACGCTCGGCCTCGGTCATGTTATCGTTCAATTTTGCCAAAATACGCTTCGTACAGTCATCCATTCTAATGAAAAATCTTACATACAATGATTTTGGCTTCAATTCATCCTTTTTGCTAGCTGCCCAAAAACCGTTAGATAGATAATCATTTTCGGGTGTTGAAAGTTCAGCGATGGCATCGTAACCGCAGTGATGATTGGTTAAAATTAGTCCTTCTTTGGAGATTAACTCAGCTGTACAACCGCCATTAAATTGCACAACCGCATCTTTTAAACTTGAATTGTTAATACTGTAAATCTCCTCGGTTGTTAATTGAAGACCCATTTTCTGCATGTCGCGGTGATTCAAACGTTCGATGAACATTAAAAACCACATTCCTTCATCAGCGCGAACGAAAAAGCCAACAAAAAATACGATGGCCAATAAGCTACTTTTTAATCTTGTCATAATTTTAAATTTGGTGGCTAATATACCCAATTTTTAAAAATAGAAATTGATTTTCTTTCAATAATTCAGGTGGAATTCTCAAGTTTCGTCTTTGCAGTCTCAAAAATTTTAACAGTTACAGTTCCTGAATTTCAAATCGAACATCCTCCATGAACTGAAGTTTCTCCATTCTTCCAACTTCCAAAGTATAAAAACCAAATTCTTCACTTACAAATCCCTTTAAGTAATAAATTCCTTTGCCAATAAACGGATATTTTCGCAGACTTTCCGGAAAATGAACGGTATCCAACGTTTCACCATCCATGTCGAGAAATGTTCCAAAACTCATCGTTTGACCTTGCGCAGTTTTAGATTGCTTGATGGAAACAAGGTGTGCGTAAGTTTCTATGATCGTTCCTAAACAATTTTTTATTTCACTCGCTTTTAAATGATTACTTGGAATTTTATCTTTTAAAAGTTCAAATGGATTACAAAGCGGAAAGCCCAATAGTTCCATTTGATCAAAAATTAATTCGAACTTACTTTCTTCTAGTTTCGGTAATGCAAAGGAAACAGGTTTCACATCAAATAATTCCAGTTCGGTAGGTTTGGATTGTTGGTGATGATGAAAAAAATGTGCTTTCCACAACAATTCTTTTCGGGATTCTCGGAAATCTCTTAGGGCTCCGATTCGAATGATAATTGCCAGTTGCTCCAAAGGGATTGGAAAACGTCTCATTAATTCATCGAAATCAGAAAACTTTCCGTTTTTATCGCGTTCTTCGAATAATTTAATGATAAATTCTCCTTCGATTCCGGCGACTAAATTGAAACCAAGAATAAGTCGTTTTCCTTTTAAAATACATTGATAAGATCCTTCATTAATCGAAGGGGCCTCGATTTCAGCTCCCCATTTCCTAGCTTCGTGAACGTAAACTTCTGTACGATAATATCCTCCAAAATTATTTATTACAGCTGTCATGTATTCCAATGGGGAATAAGCTTTTAAATATAAACTTTGGTAACTCTCAACGGCGTAAGAGGCTGAATGTCCTTTCGAAAATGCGTATCCTGCAAAACTTTCAATTTGTCGCCAAACGTCTGCAATTAAGCCTTGTTCAAATCCTTTTTTAAGGCAATTCTCGAAGAAGGATTCTTTCACAGATTGAAATTCCTCCCGTGAGCGAAATTTCCCGGACATCCCGCGACGTAAAACATCTGCTTCTGCCAACGATAATCCTGCGAAATGATGAGCTACTTTGATGACGTCTTCTTGATAAACCATTACGCCATAGGTTTCAGGCATGATTTTAAACAATTCGGGATGAGCAGTTTTCCTTCGTTCTGGATTTTTATGACGTAAAATGTACTCACGCATCATTCCTGATTGTGATACTCCGGGACGTATGATAGAGCTTGCTGCAACTAACTCCAGATACGTTCGAACATTTAGTTTTAGCATCAACATGCGCATGGCAGGTGATTCTACATAAAAACAACCGAGTGCTTTAGCATGAAGCAACATTTCTTCAATCTTTTTATCCTGCTTGAAAAACGCGATGTCGTGAATGTCATGTGGTTTTACATGAGGTTGATTATACGAAATTATTTCCAAGCATTCAGCAATTTTTCCTAAGCCACGTTGACTCAAAATATCAAACTTGTACAAACCGACATCTTCCGCTTCCATCATGGAGAATTGCGTTGTTGGATAGCCTTTTGGCGGAAGAAAAGTGGATGAAAAATACGTGATTGGTTTTTCGCTGATAACAATCCCGCCTGAGTGAACACTCAAATAGGAGGGGAGTCCTTCAATTGCTTTGGCATATTTCAAAACGAGCTTTGATATTTCATCGACTTTATCAAGCGAATATTTCCCGGAACACAGAATGTCAATTTCTGTTTTCGGTAAGCCAAATACTTTTCCTAATTCTCTGATTGCTGCACGATATTGAAACGTGTTGTAGGTGCAAAGCCAAGCTGAATTGGGGAATTTTTTAAAAACATATGAAACGACATCATCTCGGTCTTTCCATGAGAAATCAATGTCGAAATCTGGTGGATTTTTACGGTAAAGATTAATGAACCGTTCGAAATACAAATCCAATTCGAGCGGATCGACGTCTGTAATTCTGAGAAGATAGGCGACAATGCTATTTGCACCACTTCCACGACCGACATAAAAATAGTTTTTAGATCGGGCATAACTTGTAAAATCCCATGCGATAAGAAAGTAGGATAAATAGTGTTTCTCGGCGATTATTTCAAGTTCCATATCGATGCGCGATCGAATTTGTTCGGTAATCTTCGGATAACGAAACGAAAGTCCGTCCAAACAGAGTTTTCGTAATAAAATCTTGTCATTTTCAAATGAATCCGTGTATGAAATTGGGTTTTGTGGAATCGCTTCATCACCGAATTTAAAATCGATTTCACAACTGGCAAATAGCTTCTTTGTTTGATTCAGTATTTCAGCATTGAATTCAAACGCTTTTTCGAATTCAACTTTGGGTAAAAACTTTTCATCTTCGGATGTTTGTTCTTCTTTGGGAAGTTTCGAAAGCAAGGTGTTATTGGCAATGGCTCGAAGTAAACGATGCGTATTGAAATCGCGCTTCGATCGGAAGGACATTGGTTGCAAAGAGATCACTTTGGATCGATCAATGTTTTTAAACTTAAAATTTAGATTAATTAATTCATTTAATTGAATATCAATGTATTCATTTTCTTTTAATTCGATTCTTTGTTTCGAAATCGGGTAGGATACAATGCAATTTTTAAAGGATGGAAAAGTTTGTGGAAATGCGTTTTGACTCATTAAATGTTGTGAAAGAAAAACGTTCAATTCGTTGAATCCATCTTGATTTTTGGCAATAATTGTTCCCATTATTTCCATTCCATTTCGAATCTCAGCGCCAACGATTGGTTTAATTCCTTTTGTCTTGGCGGCACGAATGAATGCGAGCGCTGAACCTGTAGTATTGATATCAGTCAATAAAACGGAGTGATATCCCAATTCAATCGCTAAATCTACAATTTCTTCTGGCGATAAGATGCCATATTTCAAACTGAAATGTGAGTGAGTTTTCAAAATAATTGACTGATTTTACAGGTTGTTTTCGTTCACTAAAACGACAATTCTAATTTACTGATTTTTTAACAAATCATAAACCTAAAAAGTTAGAAATAAATCCATTTTTTTCTGTGAAACATAAAATTAGTTCAATATATTTTTTCAAACAGAATAAATGAATTTGTAAGGAGCGCGATTCCTACAAACCAACACTGAACATCTACAAAATAATGGCTTTTGAGCGAATCTAACTTTGCTCTTACTATTCATTTGAACTAAAATCAAAGGTTATGAAAAAATACATACGAAACACATTTTTAGCGTTGCTGACAATGAATTTGTCGGCAATTCTATTGGGTCAGGTAGCACCTTCGCTAGGCACCCTAAACTCCTACGTTTTCTTTACTTCAAATGGAAACGTTTCGAATACTGGAAATTCCAAAATTATCGGGGATATTGGAACAAATTCAGGGGCGATATCGGGTTTTTCCTACAACATCAATGGAACCTTTCACGATACGGATGGCTCATCGTCTTCTGCTGCATCGAGTTTAATATCGGCATACAATGCTCTTTCCGCGCAAACACCAACTTCATTTCCTGGAAATGCACTGGGAAATGGTCAAGTTTTAAGTCCCGCTGTTCATGGTATAACAGGTTCCGCAACGATAAATGGGAATCTGTATTTGGATGCGCAAGGAGATTCTAATGCAGTTTTCATTCTAAAAGTTTCGGGAAATCTCCAAGCGAATGCACTATCAAAAGTCATCTTGATTAACGGAACGCAAGCATGTCGCGTTTTTTGGCTAATCAATGGAACAACAAATTTATCCAATGGTGCAGTTATGAAAGGTAATTGTTTGACCAACGATAACATTACATTAGGAACAAATGCTCAGTCAGAGGGACGATTTTTCACAAAAAATGGAACGATTATTTTAAATCTAGTTCGATCGTATATTCCATTAGGTTGTGGGCTTCCTGAACTTATTGGGCCGAATTATCCAAATGTAGCCACCTTGGGATGTTTTTCCATTTTTAATGATAACGGTTCCATAAAAAATACAGGAACAACAACCATTACAGGTGATGTTGGAACAAACAGTGGTATCGTTGATGGATTTGATACAGCTGGTGTAAATGGTATGATTCACTACGTTCCCGATGCATGGACGGTTCAAGGTGAAATTGATAATTTGAACTTGTATAACGAGCTCAATGCCGTTTCTTGTGATATTCAACTTTTGCATCCAACACTTCTTGGTTATGGATTAAGATTAACTCCCCATACTTATTGTTTGGGTTCAAATACCAAAATATCTGACACGCTATATTTTGATGCGCAAGGGAACCCAGATGCGGTTTTCATTATGAAAGTTGGAGGTAATTTCGACGCGAATTCTTATTCCAATGTTGTTCTTTTGGATAGCGCTCAGGCTCGAAATATTTTTTGGTTAATTGGCGGAAATGTTGGTATTCAGCCATATTCGATTTTTAGAGGAACCATCATTTCTGCAAATGGTGCCGAAACTATTTTGGAAAATGTTTTCATTGAAGGTCGCTTACTTTCTCACGGAGGAGCTATTAAAACCAAGAATATCAACATTGTCTTAAATGAAACACCGAACATTATTACGCCGGATGGACCTTTGACTTTCTGTCAAGGAGATTCAGTGGTATTAACAGCTCCTGAAAGTCCAACATACCTCTGGTCAACGGGCGCAACTACGCGGTCTATAACTGTTTTTACATCTGGTAGATATTCAGTTCATGTAATTGCTCCATGCAATAATTTGGCTTCAAATATTCATGTCGATGTGACCGTAATTCCAGCACCATTTTATCAGGTGAATGTTTCCATTTGTCAAGGAGACAGCGCTTTAATCAATGGAGTTTATAGAAAAACTGCAGGAAACTACGATCTAACTTATCCAATGCCTTATGGTTGCGATTCAGTGTTTAGAACCACGTTAACCGTAAACCCAGTTTATTTGACGAATCTGACTACTGAAATCTGTCAAGGAGAAAGTATTTTGTTGGGAGGCGCAAATCAAACCACGGCGGGAATTTACTACGACACACTTGCAACAAACAAAGGTTGTGACTCAGTGCTAAGAACCACGTTGACTGTCAATCCAGTGAAATTAACGAATCTGACTGCTGAAATCTGCCAGGGAGAAAGTATTTTGTTGGGAGGCGCAAATCAAACGACAGCTGGAATTTATTATGACACACTTGCAACAAACAAAGGATGTGATTCAGTTTTAAGAACCACGTTGACTGTCAATCCAGTGAAATTAACGAATCTGACTGCTGAAATCTGTCAAGGTGAAAGTATTTTGTTAGGAGGAAGTTACCAAACAACAGCAGGAATTTATTACGACACACTTTCAACGAATAGAGGCTGTGATTCAGTTTTGAGAACTACGTTAACCGTAAATCCAGTTTATTTGACGAACCTTACTGCAGAAATCTGTCAAGGTGAAAGCATTTTGTTGGGAGGATCAAATCAAACCACAGCTGGAATTTACTTTGATACACTTTCAACCAACAAAGGTTGTGATTCAGTTTTAAGAACCACGTTGACTGTAAATCCAGTTTATTTGACCAATCTAACCGCTGAAATCTGTCAAGGCGAAAGTATTTTGTTGGGAGGCGTAAACCAAACAACTGCCGGAATTTATTACGATACACTTTCAACGAATAAAGGTTGTGATTCAGTTTTGAGAACTACGTTAACCGTAAATCCAGTTTATTTGACGGATCTAACAGCTGAAATTTGCCAAGGAGAAAGTATTATGTTGGGTGGAGCAAATCAAACGATTGCAGGAATTTATTACGATACACTTGCAACCAACAAAGGTTGTGACTCGGTTT
>JBIKSL010000005.1:0-98582 GCA_044348645.1 Crocinitomicaceae bacterium
CGGTCAAAATGGGTTTTCCATATTGTTAAACGCTAAAGATCTAATCGGTCATGGAAACTTGAGTATTTCTGATGCAAATGGAACAAGCGTTTATCAAAAGAGCGTGGAAATAGAAAAAGGAGTGAGCTTGTGGAATATCAATGATCCAAACCTTGCTCCAGGAGTATATTTCATTAAAGTCGCTAACGATAACAATGAATCAAAAATCATCAAGCACATTCAGAATTAACTTGTCATGAAAGGGTTATTTTCGCTAATCTAAAAATAGAAATGAGCAAAGAATCAAATTTTTAAAGGATAATGTGGGTTAGTTCACTTGGCTCAAGAATCATAGTGAACATCCCAAAGAAAAAGCCCATGGGCAGAAACGGAAAGCGAAGCTTCGCCTCTGTCTTGGGCTTCCAAAACACGAAGAAACTGTTCAATGGTAAGCTTTCCCAAACCAACGTCAAGAAGGGTTCCTACAACGGCTCGAACCATGTTTCGAAGAAAACGATTGGCACTGATTTCAAAAAACACCTCATCTTCTGAAAACTTCCACTCCGCACGATAAACTTCACAAACGGTAGTTTTCACATCGGAATGTGCTTTAGAAAATGAACGAAAGTCTTTTTTTCCAAGTAAAAATTGAGCTGCAGTATTCATTTTTTCAAAATCTAACTCACTCGAGATATAGAGACTGAAACCCTCTTTAAATGGGTTTTTCTGCTGATGAATGAAATAGCGATACGTTCTTTCGGTAGCATCAAATCGCGCATGAAAGTGATTGCTAACTTTTTGAATTTCGAACACCACAATATTCCTTGATAACATTCTGTTTAACTTAAAAATAAGACGTTGAAAATCTGAAATTTCAGGTAAATCCGCATGAAAAAAGTACTTTTTAACGTGAACCCCGGCATCAGTTCTGCCGCATCCCACAATGGAGATTTCTTTTCCCGAATGCAGTTTGAAAAGTGCGTCTTCAATATCTTCTTGAATACTCGCAGCATTAGGTTGTCTTTGCCAACCATGATATGCATTTCCATTGTATGCTATTTCGAATAAGTAGCGCGTCATTATAATGGAGTTAATTAATTCGATTTTACAAGTTTTGACATCTCTATTTAAAATATTTAATGATTATGGGTAGTTTGTTCCATTTTAAAAAGGTGTATTCCTCCTCTCTTGAGCCAAATCCCTTGAAAAACCTTGCAATTCCGGGCATATCACTGCCTTCAAAATCCAATATTGTGTCCGTTTCAGAATAAAGCTCAATCACATAATCAAATATTTTGAAGAGACCTTTTGATGAAACATGTTGACTTGATTTTATGGAAGTCCCCAAGATGTAATAAATAACATTGTTGAATTTGATAAATAAAGAGGAGGCAATAATTTGATTTGAATCAGATGCACTAACAATCAGCAAGTTGTCCTTCAATTTCGGATGTTTAAACAATTTATGGATGTTTTCAACGAAACTTCTCAATTCCTTTTTATGAAACACACTTGATTTTTCATCTATGAAAATTGCAATTAGGGGTTCAATTTCCTCAGTGATCTCAATCTTTATTTTATCGGTTTTTGCAAGATTTCTACGGTGATTTTCACTGTATTTTTTTCGTAAATCCAAATATGATTTATTTAATTGAAGGGTGAAATTCTTTCTGATTCTTGAAAAATCAAACGGAATTGATTCGGTTGAATTGAACATCGAAATTTCTCCAAAACGAACGGCTTTGAGAAGTTTTTCAATAATTGGATTTTGCCCTTTTTCACTTCCAATAAATGAAAGCTTTTGCAGAAAAAACGGCATGTATGCGTAGGTAATCAAGAATTTTTTTCGGTAAGGAATAAAAAGAATCGTCTCAAAATCATTGAATACAAAAACTTTTACTTTCGAGTCTGCTAAGAGTGCGATATACCACAATTGATCATTCAAGGACAGATCCTTTGTTTTTTGGTTTATTCGATCCAATTCATCTTTTGTTAAACTAGTATATTCCAGAGCCCTGACTTTCATCAAAACGACTTGTTAGTATTCGATAGATTAGAAAGAATTTCCTCCTCTTGCAGGAAATATGCGCTCAAAAATTCCTTTCGACTCTTTAACTCATTAAAAGTTAACGAAATACTCTTCAATTGATTAAATTTCGTTTTAAACTCATTTGCATCATTTGCCACATGACAAAATTCTGAAATTTTCGAATCAAAAATAAAGTGTTGATTAGTTAGAATGTGCCCACAAGAATTTATTGATTTTAGCAATTTAAGTTTTACCCCTGAATCAAAATCAGTTTGAAAAAGATGGATTCGCGCTTTCGAGATTAGGTTATTCATTTCCTCCAAAGAGGGGGTTTGAACTAAAAGTATTCGTTGTTCAGCACAATAGCGCGTAAGATTTTGCGTTGGATTTTTTCCTGCAACGATAAATTGAAAATCTTTAGAAAGGTTACTTTTTATTATTTGATGAATCTTGTAAATCGCATTTTCGTTCTCTACAACAGAAAGATTGCCATGAAAAAGGGCAAAGTTTTTGGTTTCATGAAATGCGGATAATTTTTTTGAAATCGAAGCAGGGAGTAATTTTACATTTGAGTTAATTTGTTTAAAATGATCAATATCCTTCGATTTGATAGCTAAAATAGTGGTTGCAAATTTTAAGTTTTGTTCATAAAATCGAAGTTTTAAGCTTTCTAAATAAAAGAAAACTCTTTTAAAAAATGAATGCGTATGGCGACCTAGCTGTTGGTAATATTCATGTTCTACGTTGTGCGCTCGAACAAATTTCTGTCGGTTGTGTAATTTTGGATGACCAAGAAAATAGGTAGTATGAATTCCTTCAAATAAAATTGGAGCTGAATCCGATAATAAATTCTCGAGAAGACTGCGTTTTTTTCTAGATAATACTATAAAGGGTGTTTTTGAAAAATGAAGCCAAAACGAAAAATTTCTTTTGTAGTAAAACACCTTTCCAAATTTCTCCAGCTCCTTTTGCTTTCCTCTGCCGTATTCAAACACGTGTATGGTTAAGTCAAATCCAAGTTTACTTAGGCATTCGATTCGATAGAAAATGTCCATTGCTCCGCCATAATCAGGAGGAAAGGGAACATCTAAAGAAACAATATGCAGTCTTTTTTTGATTGGATAAAAACGTAAAAAATATTAAGCCATTGTGCTTGGTGTCCCAAAATTCATGGGTGGCAAACCTGCTTGTGGATCATCGATGACACCGAAATTCTGCTCGTATTTTTGAATGTTTTCGTTCAGTGCTTGCAGAAAGCGTTTTGCGTTTTGTGGTGTCATTATCACGCGTGAACGGACTTTTCCCTTCGGCATTCCAGGCATAATTTGAATAAAATCACAAACAACCTCGGCAGGCGAATGCGTTATGATCGCTAAATTAGAGTAAACTCCTGTTGCCAAATCTTCTGACAACTCAATGTTCATTTCATTTTGATTGTTTTCCATAATTAATCTTCTAGAATTGAATCGATTTCTTTAAAAGTAATATTATAGGTCTCAAGCTCTTTGAGAATGGGTTTGTAAATGGTCTTGTTAACAGGTAAAGTTACTCCTTTTTCCTGAATTTCCCCGTTCAGAATCATTTTAGCGCAAATAGCCACGGGAAGCCCAACTGTATTCGACATCGCTGTGTAAACCTCATCTTCCCCGAGATTGATCATCGATGAAATAATTTTTCGATTTTCTCCATTTAACTGGTATTCAAATTCATGATACATCACAAGCATGTCTTTGTCATTTTCTTCCAAGCTCATTTTTCGAACCAATAATTTTTCTAACAACTGTGCCGGACTCGCATTAGGAAATCCAAACGTTTCATCCTTTTCAAAAATCCCCAACCACTCAAATTGATCGAATAAATACATGCGGTCTTCACGCAAGAAAATTTTGAATTTTTCCTCAACACTGATTCCTTTTCGATAGGGTAAAAAAGCATTTACAAAATTACGTGGTGTTAATTTTTCCGATTGAAAAAGTTTGTAGGAATCGTCTGTCATTCCTAGTTCTGCAAATACGTGAAATCCTTTGCAGTAATTGGGTCTACGGAGTGTTCCACGATAAAGTGTAGGAATATTTTCTAATCCGTAAGTGGTGCGGTAAGAGAGTGAATCGCGATTTGGATACCCTTCAAATTTGCCATATCCCTCTATATCAATGCGATCCAAGCGATCAAACAAGCGATTGTAGGGTATGTATTTATATTCGTCATTGTGAATAAAGGAAGCCGCTCCACCTTGTCCGGCTAAAACTACATTTCTTGGGTTCCAGGTAAATTTGTAATGCCATGGATTGTTGTCCGATTCAGGCGCTATTAACCCACCACAAAAAGATTTGAAACTAGTTAATTCACCTCCTTTTTCTCGAATTTCATCTATGATTTTCATCGCACTCATGTGGTCAATTCCAGGATC
The DNA here is from genome assembly GCA_044348645.1 of Crocinitomicaceae bacterium. Lineage (GTDB taxonomy): Bacteria > Bacteroidota > Bacteroidia > Flavobacteriales_D > Crocinitomicaceae > UBA952. Next base: position 4,419 of record JBIKSL010000005.1, read on the forward strand.
AACCCCAATTTCGTTCATAATAACAATTCCTTTCTCCGACGCAACTTGATGAAGATCTCGCATCTCAGGTGAAATGTAGGATGGAGTGATTAAATTCTTGCCAAACTCAATGCAATCCTTTGCCACGTCAACGTGAAAACGTGCAGGAAGCATCGAGATAACTAAATCTGCTCGACTAATTTCCGGTCTTCGCTCATTGGGATCCAGTGCATTAAAATCTAATGCGACAGCTCTTTTGTGACCATTTATTTTCTTTTCAATCAATGATTTGTCTTGATCTACAATTCTTAAATTCCACTCATATTTATCAGCATGGTTTAGTAAATAACGAATCATTGAAGAAGCCGATAAACCCGCTCCCAGAATTAAAATAGTTTTCATTTTTGTTCTTTTAGTACCCTAAAATTTGATGCCTGTATAAGTTGTTATTAGGAGTTGTATCAATAATACTCTCTTTATTTTGAGTTTAAAACTAATCAAAAACCGTCATGATAACTTGTATATTCAGAAGAAAATCTTCCCCACATTAAAATCCGAAAAAGAATGGACAAAGAAAAGGTTGCGTGAATTTAATATTGTTTGTCTTAGTGTCAAATTAACACTTTCTTTTATATTTGTACAAGAAACGATAATTTGAACGCTATGATACGAATTGGAATCAATGGTTTTGGTCGAATAGGACGACTTGCAGCACGCATCATTTCCGAGCGAAGTGACTTGAAATTGGTCGCGATCAATGATTTGTTGGATGTTGATTACATGTCCTACATGCTTAAATATGATTCGACACACGGGAAATTCAATTTACAAGTTTCTCATGAGGAAGGAAGCTTAATTGTTGGCGACAATAAAGTTCGAGTTACTAATCAAAAAGATCCTCTTCAAATTGACTGGAAATCAGTTGATGTTGACGTGGTATTGGAGTGCACAGGACTTTTTCTAAGTAAAGAAAGTGCTCAACTTCATTTAGATTCAGGTGCCAAGAAAGTTATTCTATCCGCTCCACCAAAAGACGATACGCCAACTTTTGTGATGGGAGTGAACCACGAAACCTTAAAGTCTGACCAACCAATCATTTCCAACGCATCTTGCACAACGAATTGTTTGGCGCCAATCGCTAAAGTTCTTCACGATGAGTTTGGAATCGTGGAAGGTTTAATGACGACAGTTCACGCTGTTACTGCGACTCAAAAAACCGTTGATGGTCCGAGCGCCAAAGACTGGCGTGGCGGAAGAGGAGCGAATCAAAATATCATTCCTTCTTCAACTGGCGCAGCAAAAGCTGTTACAATGGTTATTCCCGAATTGAAAGGGAAATTGACCGGAATGGCTTTTCGTGTTCCCGTTCCCGATGTTTCCGTGGTTGATCTTACGGTTCGACTTGAAAAAGCGACCAGCTACCAAGAAATCTGTGATGCAATGAAAAGATATTCCGAAACAAGTTTGAAAGGAATTTTAGGATACACGGATGAAGCAGTTGTTTCTCAAGATTTCATTTCAGATTCACGCACATCGATTTTTGACGCTTCAGCCGGAATTTCATTGAACGATCATTTTGTGAAAGTCGTGGCTTGGTATGATAATGAATACGGTTATTCATCCAAATTAGTTGACCTTGCGGCTTACTCGATGACTGTAAATTAACATAACTTGCGAGCTAAATTGAGAGGGAACAACATAGTGTAACTGGTTTTTATGCAAAGGCATTTATTACTCCACTAATAAACAACGATTAATCTCTTGTTTTGAATGCCATTGCAAACACCTCTGGCGGAGCGGTTGGCTTCATTGTTTTGGATTTTACAAAAACAAGCGTTGTAGATGCCTCTGCCAACTTTTTGTTCTCTTCGTTATAAATCTCATAAGTAAAAAAAATTCTCGAACCTCTTAAATGACTTATACAGGTGACAATTTGTAACAAATCATCATACTTTGCCGGAGCGAAATACTTAATTTGAAATTCCAGAACAGGCAACATGATTCCATCGTCCTCCAACTGTTTATAAGTGATGCCTTTCGATCGAATTGCCTCCACACGACCAACCTCCAGATACTCAGCATAATTGCCGTAATAACAGTATCCCATCCTATCCGTTTCGCCATATCGAACGCGTATTAAACAAGAATGTTTGTATTGAATATTCAAATCCATCTTTTCTAATAAAATTTATGAAAAATAAGAAATAAATTGTTAATTTTCGAAATGATTAAAATAGGAGAAAGTTTTTTTCAATAAAAACCATACAAGTAAAAGTTTTTAAAAAGTCAATAGCTAAAAAACTTTTTTTTTAACTTTTTTATACAAACATTTGTGCTCCTTATTTCAGACAAACAGTTTGATTGATTAATTCAGTCGATATTTATAAAATTAATTAACTTTTTTAGAATAAATAGTTATGAGTAAAAGTCACGAAGGCGCTTGGGAATCTTGTTTGAAAGTAATTAAAGACAATGTTCCTTTGCAGGCGTTTAAAACATGGTTTATGCCTATTATTCCGGTAAAATTGGAAAAAAGTGTTTTAACGATTCAAGTTCCTTCGCATTTCTTTTATGAATGGTTGGAAGAGCATTACATTACGTTGCTTCGTAAAGTTGTTAAAAAGGAGCTCGGATCTGACGGCAGTTTGGAGTATAGCATTGTAATGGAAAACAATTCCAAAAATTCAAATCCTTATACGGTTAAATTACCTGCTCACAATATTAATTCATTAAAGAATTCGCCGGTAACAATGCCAATCAATGTTACTGAAAAGCAAATTCGTAATCCTTTTGTCATCCCAGGACTGAAAAAAGTGAATATTGAATCCAACTTGATTCCATCTTACACATTTGAAAACTTTGTAGAGGGAGAATGTAATCGTTTGGCCAGAGCTTCTGGATATGCTGTTGCCAATAAACCCGGCGGAACAGCTTTCAATCCGCTACTGATTTACGGTGGTGTTGGATTGGGAAAAACGCATTTGGCTCATTCTATTGGAATTTCCATTAAAGACAACTTTCCAAATAAAACCGTTCTTTACGTTCAATCAGAAAAATTTGCTCATCAGTTCATTGATGCAATCAAAAATCAGACAACAAATGATTTCGTTCATTTCTATCAAATGATTGATGTATTAATCATCGACGATGTTCAATTCTTCGCTGGAAAAGAACGAACACAAGATGTTTTCTTCAGTATATTTAATCACTTGCATCAAAACGGCAAACAAATAATCTTGACTTCAGACAAAGCCCCGGTCGAAATGCAAGGCATGGAACAACGCCTCCTTTCTCGCTTCAAATGGGGATTATCCGCGGATTTGGGAACTCCAGATTTGGAAACCCGAATTGCTATTCTTGAGAAAAAAATGTATGGCAGTGGCATCGAGCTTCCTAAAGAAGTAGTTGAATACCTAGCATATTCCATCAATACCAATATTCGCGAAATCGAAGGAGCTCTGAATACCTTATTGGCACAAGCGTCGCTCAATAAAAAAGCAATTACGCTCGATCTTGCTAAGCAAATGGTGGATAAGTTCGTTCGCAGTACGGCAAGAGAAGTTTCAATCGAATACATCCAGAAAGTTGTTTGCGACTATTTTGATTTACCAATTGAAATGCTCAAGTCAAAAACAAGAAAACGAGAAGTTGTTCAAGCAAGACAAATTTCAATGTATTTCTCGAAAAAGATGACCAAATCCTCGTTAGCAAATATTGGTGCACACTGCGGTGGAAAAGATCACGCAACGGTTCTTCATGCTTGTCGTACGGTTGTGAATCTATCTGAGACAGACAAACAATTCCGTCATTACATCGAGGAATTGGAGAAGAAATTGACTATCCAATAATTCGTTTTGAGTTCAATAAACTACGACCTTCGCATTTTAATGGTGTGTTTAGGAAATATCTGTCGTTCACCGATGGCAGATGGTCTGTTGCGTAGAAAAGTTGAAGAACAAGCGTTAAATGTTTGTGTAGATTCGGCAGGAACGGCAAATTATCATGTTGGTTCTCCACCGGACAAGCGAATGATTGAAACGGCTAAATCGCTTGGAACGGAAATATCAGGTCTTCGCGGAAGACAGTTTTCAAAAAAAGATTTTCAAGATTTCGATGTGATTTATGTCATGGATGAATCAAACTTATCAAATATCAAAAAATTAACCACAAACAATATTGAACGTCTAAAAGTAAAATTGATTCTTAATGAGCTTTATCCGAATGAATCTAGGGAAGTTCCTGATCCGTATTATGGTTCAATGAAAGACTTTAGGGAAGTTTACGATTTGTTGGATGAAGTAACCGATGTTATCATCGAAAAAATAAAAAATGGCGAAATCCGGTAAATTGTATTTGATTCCGAATACGTTAGGAGGAGAGACAATCTCTGACATTATTCCTACTGACGTAATTTCCATCGTTAAGGATTTACGATTTTTCGCAGTGGAAGAAATTAAGTCTGCGCGTCGTTTACTTCGAAAAATGGATCGCGACTTCCCGATAGATGAAAGTGCATTTTTACTGTTGAATAAGCATTCCGGAGAAAAAACCCTATTGGATGTTCTTCTTAAGTTAACAAAAGGAGAAAATGTTGGTATCATTTCCGAGGCGGGGTGTCCTGGCGTTGCCGACCCAGGAGCTGAATTGGTTGGCTTGGCTCATTCACATGGAATCGAGGTTGTACCATTTGTCGGCCCATCTTCCTTTATTTTAGCTCTTATGGCCAGTGGTTTTTCTGGACAACAATTTGCCTTTCACGGCTACTTACCAAAAGATCGAAAAGAACGTGTTCGAAAGTTAAAGGATTTCGAGATGGATAATAGGAGAACGGGTAAAACGCATATTTTTATGGACACTCCTTTCCGAAATATGCATGTTTTGGAGGACCTCTTGAATGAACTCAGCGATTCAACCGAGTTGTGCATTGCCTCAAATTTAACATTAACTAACTCTAGAATTACTACACTTTCGGTTAAAGATTGGCGTGAAAAAGCTTACGATTTATCGAAAAGTCCAACCGTTTTTTTAATCGGAAAAGTCCAATAACGAGGTTATGGGGCAGCTTGATAAAAGAGTCTCCCAAAAAGTAAGTAAACTGAAAAACGTTATTTTATACTCAAATTTTTAATCTCGCGATAACGTTCGACAAAATTTTGTTTACCACGACAGTTGAATTTTTTCTTAAACGAATGAAAGTTGGTGATTCTTTCTTCAGGATCTGGGTGCGTGCTCAATAGTTCATCGCCTTTTTGTCCATTTTCATCCCTTATTTTCTCAAAAAATCCGGCAGCACCATCCGATTGATAAGACGTGGCACATAGGTAACGAACAGAACATTCATCAGCCTCTCGTTCATACGATCTGGAATAACGCAAAGTCAGCAAACCTCCGATAACTTGTTTAAAACTTTCACTATTCGACCCTTGTAACAAAAAGTCTAAAACCATTTGTATTCCATACGTTTTGGTCATCTGTCGTGTACCGTGTCGACGTTCCGCATGCCCCATTTCATGGGCTAAAACACCTGCAAGTTCTGCTTCATTTTCCATATATTTGAGGATTCCGGTGTAAACAAAAATATATCCTCCTGGAGCACAAAAGGCATTTATTGTTTTATCATCATTCAATACGGTAATTTTCCATTGGAATTTATCTTTGTAGCGAAAATCACCATTCGACAAAATGGTATTCTTAATGTTTTCAAGGTAATCATATAGTTTTTGATTTTTCTCTTTTGAAACAACTTTAAATTCGGCTGATGAATGGATTTCATTGTATAATTGCTGACCCATTTTAATGTCATCATCTACGGAAAAGCCATTGATTTCAATATTATTCCATTTTTCTTGAAGTTTATCACTTAATTTTTGACTTTTATTAAGGGCTTTGTTCTTTAATTCTTTCAAATCAGAAAGCCAGTTACTCCCTTCTTTTGCTAAGGTTTCATCTTCGGATTTGTTTGAACTAGTTGATTCTCCACAACAAATAAGCAAAGGAATCGATAACATTAGAATCAATAAACTTTTCATTCGTTCAAGCTAAATTTGGATCATTTTATTTCCTCAGTAAATTCCCGGATTCAAGCCATTTTGAAACATATTTTCCAATGATATCAAATTCTAAATTTACCTTTTCTCCGACCTTCAACGATGAGAAATTGGTGTTTTCATAGGTGTAAGGGATTATGCAAACGGAAAACGAATCTTTTTTTGAATCAACAACGGTTAAACTGGTTCCATTAACGGTTATTGAGCCTTTTTCAACGGTTAATTGTTCGTTCTGATATTGAAAAGTAAACTTCCAACTACCATTTTGATCTTCAATCTTCGAACAAATTCCAACAGAATCAACGTGTCCTTGAACGATATGACCATCCAAGCGACCATTCAACTGCATACATCGTTCTAAATTAATGCGGGTACCGACGCGCCATTGGTTAAGGTTTGTTTTTTCTAAAGTCTCATGAATTGCGGTAACTGTATATTGGTCTTCCTCGATATGAACCACTGTTAAACAGCAACCGTTATGAGCGACACTTTGATCAATTTTCAATTCTGGTGTGATTTTGGCTTTAATCGTAAAATGAATATTATTTTCCTCTCTTTCGATTTTAACCACTTCGGCAACCTCTTCGATTATTCCTGTGAACATTTGATAAAATTAAATCATTTCTCGCAAATCTTTGATGTTTAATTGAATGGTCTTTTTTCCGTTGAATTCGTTTGTTTCTAACGTATAAGCCATTTCGAAAGGCAATCCCCTCGCTGCTTCCACTTCTTTATGACTCAAATTAAACCCAATTGCCTCATACTGCAGTCGTGAATTTGGTTGAACAACTTTCAATTTGAGATGTGTATCTTTTAAAATTCTTGAGTCCGTCGCGAAAAGATTAGAAGAATGAAAAACGGGTTTCATATTTCCCGGCCCGTGAGGTTCAAAGATTTCAATCATTTTTTTCAATCGTGGAATTTGAAGTGGGGATTCCGAGCCATGAATTTCATCCAAATGAATTGAAAGATCAATTTTCTGAACAGGAGTTTTGTCCTCAATAGAAATTGTTTGTGCAACGACCTCTTCAAATCGCTTTGTGAAAGCATCCAAATTTTCAGGTTTTAAAGATAAGCCTGCCGCATGTTTATGTCCGCCGAATTGTTCCAATAAACCCTCACACTTCAAAAGAGCCTTGTACAAATCAAAATTATTGACAGATCTCGCAGAACCTGTAATCATTCCATTTGATTCGGTTAAAACGATTGTTGGTCTGAAATGAGTTTCAATTAGTCTTGATGCCACAATTCCAACGACACCTTTGTGCCAATTTTTTTGGAAGACAACCGTTGATGATTTGGAAGGAAAATTCGGATCTAAGGCGACTTGTTCTAAGGCTTCATTTGTAATTTCCTTATCTAGGTTTTTACGTTCAGAATTATCTGCATTGATTTCTTTAGCCAAACGAATCATTTCATCATGATTATCCGAAATCATCAAATCCACTGACGTTTTACCAGTTTTCAATCTTCCAGCAGCGTTAATTCGAGGAGCAATGATGAATACCACATCGGTTAGACTCAACGGGAATTTTTTTCCAGCTAATTCCAATAATTCTTGAAAAGCCAATCGGGGTTTTTCATTGAGCGATTTCAAACCGTGATGGCAAAGAATTCGATTTTCTCCAATGACAGGAACTATATCAGCTCCGATACTAATTGCTACTAAATCTAGGTGTTCAAACAATGGTTTAAAGTCAAATTGCCTCTGTAAATAAAAACCTTGAAGTAATTTGAATCCTACACCACACCCTGAAAGTTCTTTAAACGGATATTGGCAATCGGATTGTTTTGGATCAAGAACGATGCAATTCGGAACAGCTTCTCCAGGCTCATGGTGGTCGCAAACTATAAAATCAATGCCTAAACTTTTCGCATAATCAATTTTATCAATCGCCTTTATTCCGCAATCCAAAGCAATGATTAATGAATAACCGTTTTGTTTAGCAAAGTCAATTCCAGCGGTGCTGATTCCGTAGCCCTCAGAGTATCTATCAGGAATGTAAAAACCTAAATTATTGAGATGAGGTTTGAGAACTTCATGCATGAGTGCGACTGCGGTAGTGCCATCAACGTCATAGTCTCCAAACAATAAAATCTTTTCATTTGAATCTATTGCTTGAACTAAACGGTTGACTGCCGAATCCATGTTTTTCATTAAAAACGGATTGTGCAAATCATTTAAATCAGGTTTCAAAAATGCTTGAGCTTCTTCAAACGTGCGTAGCCCTCGTTGGTGCAATAATGTTGCAATGATTCGATCTACTTTGAGATTTTCCTTTAACGTATTTATTTCCTCTTCTTTGGCGCCATTTTTCATCAACCATTTCTTCTCCATATCAACTTTTCTTATTTAAGTTAATGAAAATTATTCCTTGAATGAACAAAAAACAGAAAAATTATTCCACGTAGCTCAATTTCAGCATGTTGGAGTTTCCTAAATCCTCAAGCGGAATCGAGGCAATGTTTATAACTAAATCTCCGGAGTTCAAGAATCCTTCCGATTTCATAATGTATTTGATGTCTGCAATGGTATGATCCGTGCTTATGCGCTTGTTATAATAAAACGCTTTCACACCCCAAACCAAATTGAGTTGCGTAAGTATTTTTTTGTTGCTTGTGAACACAAAAATATCGGTATTAGGACGCTGTGAAGCAATTTTGTAGGCCGTATAACCCGAAAACGACATTGTAATAATTGCTTTTGCCTCTACTCGTTGAGACAATCGACAAGCGTTGAAACAAATGGAATCCGATATAAAACGATCCTGATTTTTTTCAGGAAGTTCCTCTTTGTTGTAAATTCCATCAAATGTTTCCATTTCCTTGATGATGTTAGACATGGTTTTTATTACCTCCACCGGATATTTTCCAACAGAGGTTTCACCAGAGAGCATAACCGCATCCGTACCATCTAGAACTGCATTGGCCACATCGTTCACCTCAGCTCTAGTGGGTGTCATATTCGTAATCATTGTTTCCATCATTTGCGTGGCAACAATGACCGGTTTTGCGTTTTGAATTCCCTTTTTAATCAACATTTTTTGAATGAGGGGAACATTCTGAAAGGGGATTTCAACTCCTAAATCGCCTCTAGCAACCATGAGGCCATCACTTTCATCAATGATGTCATCGATGCATTCAAGCGCCTCCGGTTTTTCGATTTTGGCAATCACTTTTGCATGACCACCATGAAGTGAAATACGATGTTTCAGTTCAATAATGTCGCGAGCCGAACGAACAAATGAAAGTCCAATCCAATCGACGTCTTGGTCAAGTGCAAACTCCAAATCCAACTGATCTTTCTCAGTTAAAGATGGAAGTGAGATTTTAGTATTAGGGAAATTGACACCTTTTTTCGAGGATAGAATTCCACCTTGAATTACGGAACAAAGAATTTCTGATTTTCCATCGGTTGATTTGACTTCGAGAACAATTTTCCCATCGTCCAATAGAATTCGTTCGCCGGGCTTAACATCTTGGGGTAGTTTTACATAGTTAATCGAAAAACGCTCTTTATTCCCAATAACTTTTTCCACTAACACTTTTATTTCTTGCCCAACATCGAGCAAAACGCCGTTGTTTTCCATTTCATTGGTTCGGATTTTAGGGCCTTGAAGGTCGGCAAGAATCGCCACATTTTGATCAAGTTCTTCGTTCAATTCTCGAATCATTTTGATTGAAGCAGCATGATCTTCGTATGAACCATGCGAAAAGTTCAATCTACATACATTCAATCCGGATAAAATCATTTCTTTCAGAACCTCTTTTTTAGCAGAGGCAGGACCAAGAGTGGCAACAATTTTTGTTTTTTTCATTCTTATTTAACTGGTTTTGGGTAATTTACAATTCATTTTTTAGTTGGTTTCGAAGAAACGGTTGTATGAACGGATACAACAGCATGCTAGCCCTATGGGTTCATTTCCTCAATAAAGTCAAATTTGTCAACATCCAATTTGAATACCGCCACAATTCCGTTGGTATTTCTTAATTTCGTTAAGAGTTTATTCGAATCCATCAAAAAATTTTCTTTGAGAATCAAAAAAAAATCCATCATCGAATGCTCTGGGCTTACAACTTGATTTCCTTGCTTATTTTTTAGCAAATAAAACGCAGTTAGATTCTCTCCATCGACGAATGAAAATGATTGAAACTTTTTAAATTTTTTTGTTTTCCGGTCAAAAATAGTAGTTAAATCGGCGGTTTTCTCAAATTTAAACTCAAACTTTTCATTCAATTCCCAAGCTAATCGATAGTCAGGGAATGGTGTTGACAATCCAAAAACTTCAAAACTAATTTCCTCCTCAAGTTGTAATATGTGTTTTTTTGTTTTTGACATTTTCACTCAAAGTTAAGTAAGAAATTCATATCAATTGTTTTACATGCTAAATTGTTGTGATGTCTATATTAATTGGATTATCTAAAAACCAAGTTATGGATTGATCTTTTGACGTTCTTAAATGAACCCAAGTTAGAAAAGCGTATTCAATTAATAGTTTGTAGCCCCTCGAAATGTATCATAACAAATGATCAATGCTAGAAAGTTATTAGTTTCGTAGAATTGAAATAAGTTGATGCGCAAAATTCATTTTATTTTATTGATATTCAATTTATTATTTTTAACTATCTCCCAATCAAATTATGCTCAAAAATTTGTGATTAAGTTCATTACAACTGATTCTTCCGAAGCAGATATTCGCTATTTGAAGCCTAAACAGTTGAAAAGCAGCAGTGAATTGCGATCATTCTTGCGAGATTATCGCTTGAAATTAATTGACGAAGGCTATTTTCTTGTTTCAACCTATCTTTTGAATCAAACCGATAATTCTGCAGAAATCAGTGTGGACTTCGATAAAAAATTTGAGAGAATAAAATTAATAATTGATTCAGAGCAAAGGAATATTTTCAAAAAAGCAGGAATTACGCCGAAAATAAATCGAGATTATCTTGATTTAAAACCAAGTGAATTAAAACATCTACTTAGCAAGGTTTTGAATCTTTACTTAAACACTGGTTTTCCCTTTGCAGAAGTTGGCTTTCAACATGCTGAATTAGAGGGCAATAAACTAAAATGTGAGTTAAAAATTATTTCGGGAAAATTTTTTAGATGGACAAACATCAACCTTAAAGGAAACATTGACATTTCTCTTCGTTCATTGCAAATGATTACGGGCGTAATCCTCGGCGAACCATTCAGCGAAGAAATTCTTAGTTTAATTGACAAACGTTTAGAGCAAACCGTTTACTTTAAAAAAGCGAAGGCATCCGAATTTCTTTTTACCGAAGACGGGGTTGAGCTTTTTCTTTATTTGGAATCACAAAAAGTGAGTTCGTTGCAAGGCGCAGTTGGGTTGCAACCGAATCCAATAACTCAGCGAGTTGGATTAACTGGAGACATTCAAATCAAGCTTTTAAATGCTCTTAACAAAGGTGAAAATCTTGATTTGAATTGGAGAAGTATTCAACCTCAAACTCAAGCTTTGAACTTAAAAATAGTTTATCCCTACTTGTTTCAAACTCCTTTTGGTATTGATGCTCGACTTAATTTATTCAAACGTGACTCCAGTTTTTTGGATGTAAAATCTACTCTCGGAATTCAATACCAGCTAGCTGACGGAAGTTTATTCAAAGCATTTTATCAACTATATTCTTCCGACTTATTGTATGGCTCTGCTAATTCCATTTTTTCAAAGTTGTCGAAAGTTCGATCTAATTCCTATGGACTTTCATTTTCTAGGCGAAAGTTCGATTATATTCCGAATCCGCTAAAGGGAAACTCCTTGCTTTTGGAGGTAGCCTTGGGTTCTCGGAAGACAATTATGGATTCGGTAAACACCAGTTTGATTTCACGTATTAATTTGCATTACCAACAATATTTTCAACTGTATGGTCGAAATGTTTTGAAATTGGCTGGACACTTCGAATCGTATATTGCGCCAGTAATTTATCAAAATGAATTATATCGATTCGGGGGGATTAATTCATTTCGGGGGTTTAATGAAGAGGAGCTTTTTGCATCTACAAAATTGATTACGACATTGGAATATCGATTCATTGTCGATCAAAACTCAAATGCCTTTCTGTTTTACGATCAAGCATTTTATGAAAATAATGCGTTGGCATACAGTAAAGATCATCCTTTCGGCGTTGGCGCTGGATTTTCCTTTGGAACTAAGCTCGGTATTTTTACTATTTCTTATGCTTTAGGAAAACAATTGAATAATGCATTTGATTTCCGTTCTGGTAAAATTCACTTTGGGTACACAGCATATTTTTAAAAGGAATTATGTGTTTTGAATTCCAATCAAGCGTTTAATTAGCGATTAAATAGTTGCCTTTAATAATTACGGGCAAGTTAACGCTGTTTCACTTTATCATTCAAAACCTTTTCGAATTAATGTCTCCAATATTTTTTCGGACGCACCTCTCTGTTTATCAACAAACGTAGTCGTCAATAGAGCAATGTTATTTAATTGTGACTCGATTTCGGTTAACTTAATTTGAAAATCATGAAAATTTTCAACTTCAAATCCAATGCCTTGTTCAATGAATTCATCGGCCTCTGGAAACTTTTCATGTTTTTGGCCAAAAAAGACAGGCAGACCAAAAACGGCAGGTTCGAGGATGTTGTGCAAATTTCCGGAAAAACCACCACCAACTAATGCAATTTTACCAAAAGAATAAGCGGTTGATAAATGTCCGATGGTGTCCAGTATTAAAACTTGTTGATTTTTATAATCTCGATCGAATAAAGTAAATCGAACAGCTTTTGCACCAAGTTTATCGTGAATTAAACCAATATTTGAATTCGAGACATCATGAGGAGCTAATATTATTTTTTGAGTTTGATTAACCTTTAAAAAAGATAATAAAATGTTTTCCTCCGGCGACCAACTACTTCCAAAAATAAGAGCCTTTTCTCCCTTTAAGAATTGATTGAAAATTTCAAAATCTTTCTTTTTTGCAGACTTTTCGAAAAGAAGTTTGTTTTCAAGTACGCGATCATATCTCGTGTCTCCAATAATTTGGTGATTTTTTATTTTTAGTGAACTGAGCAAATCTGCAGTTTCTTTATTCTGGACAAAGAAAAATTCTATATTTTTCAAGGCATTTCGAAACAAACCAACAAACCATTTAAAATAAATTTGATTTGGACGAAGAATTGTCGCAACAGAGAAAACCGGTATTTTTTGCTTTTTCGCTGCATTCAAAAAATTTGGCCAAAATTCATATTTAACAATGAATCCCATTTTTGGGTTTAAAGTTGTAAAAAATTCCTTGGCATTACTTCTTGTGTCAAAGGGCAAATACAAAGCGTAATCGACCGGATTATTTCGTTTTTGATAATGCAAAAAACCGGATGGCGAGAAAAATGTAACAACAATTTGAAACGAGGGATTTTTTGATTTTATCAAGTTCATTAGAGGTAAGCCCTGATCGAATTCACCCAGTGATGCGCAGTGGAACCAAATGATTTCGTTGTCTCTTGGAATGATTTCAATTTGGTGTTTCCAATGTTTTCGTCCCTCAAAACCAAGTCTTAATTTCGAATTGAAACTTGAAATGATTTTTAAAATCAAGAGTGAAATTCGAAGAAGTATGTTGTAGATAATTAGCATCAATCGAAATAATAGTCTTTTGGCATTCTTCGATAAAAAGGAATGTACCACCCAATGCGAAAGCCGTATTGAAAATCCAGTCTCAATTTTGATGAAACCGGAGAATCAGGTTGATCAAAAAAGATGGTTCGACGGTTTTTTGTCAGCCCTTCTTGAATGTAGAATCCACCGTAAAAATTCCACGCTCCTGCATTGGCAAGAAAAGAATAACCCAGAAATTGATGAAAATTAATTCCAGTGGTCAGTCTGTCGTAACCTTTTTTATAATCAAGTTCAAGCGATGGCACAACTTGGTCATTTGTTTCGATTCGCAAACGATGCAATAAATAACCGACTCCAAGATGAAAAAGTATTCCAGAGTTTGAGTTAGGACTAAAAACCGGAAAGAGTTTCCCAAAAGAGAAATTGGCATTTACTCCTCGCGGATAAACTAAAACAACCGCAATGTCGCCATTAACATCCGTAATGTTTCCATACTCATCAACTAAGTGATCGAATAGGCCTGTCATTCTAGTTTGATTTCCAAACATGAAATTACCGTCTATGCTTAAATACCAGTTATTTGCAGTTTTATAACCGGATGAGATGCCAATGTGGTTAAAATATCCATAACGTTTAGCCAAATCTAATGCGGTAAAATTACCTCCGTAGTGAACACCAATTAGCGGTGTCGCGATCGCAGAGTCACGCACATTTCGTTGGGCAATAATAAATTGAAAAAAATGAATAAACGAAATCGTAAAAACAAAATGCCACTTCATTACCCAAAGTTAAAATCAATTTTTGAATCATATTTTCTTTATTAATTTTGTTGAACGAAAATTATATTTAAATTTGTCACCCCAGTAAGCGATTGGGCTTTACAATTGACATAATAAGCGAGAATAGCTCAGTTGGTAGAGCACGACCTTGCCAAGGTCGGGGTCGCGGGTTCGAATCCCGTTTCTCGCTCGCCAAACCACAAAAGTTCGAAAGAACGATTGTAGCCCGACAGTCCGGTCGGGATTTGCTCGAGTGGTGGAATTGGTAGACACGCCGGACTTAAAATCCTGTGGGCATTTGCCCGTGCGGGTTCAAGTCCCGCCTCGAGTACATTAAAAAGCAGAAAACCCTTGATTTAATTACGATTGAGGGTTTTTTGTTCAACCATTTACGAAATACAAATCTTTACTTTTTGTGATTTTAAATAGAGGTCAATCGTAAGTTAAAACAATCTTCGTGTTAGCTAATCTTGTGTCAAAAAATTTCATGATTAATGGATTAAACAATCAAAACACCTCATATTTTCTATGAATGATATTTCTTCAAAAACTGACATTGAGATGCTTGTGAATGAATTTTATTCAAAAGTTAAAGAAGATATTCAACTAAGTTCCTTTTTTAGCAAATTAGATTTTGACAAACATATTCCAAAAATGGTTCACTTTTGGTGCTTCGCTCTTTTGAATGAATCCGGCTATACAACAAACGTGGTTGAAAAACATTTGCAAATGCCCTTGAAAGAAATCCATTTTGAGCGTTGGTTGAACTTATTCTATGAAACGATTGACGAACATTTTAACGGAGAAAATGCAAATCAAGCTAAAAAGCGAGCTGAAATAATCGCTTGGACCATAAAAAGTAAGATTCAAAAATGAGTTGTTTTATTACAGTAGTTTCAACCTAATTCAAACTTCATGAAAGGATTGATTCTAAAATCGACAGGAAGATGGTACAATGTGCTTTTGGAAACAAAAGAAATAATTCAGGCCTCAATCAAAGGGAAATTGCGAATTGAGGGTTTGAAAACGACCAATCCAATTGCTGCGGGCGATGAGGTTGAAATTGAATTAGAAGGAACTGATTTCACCATTCAAGCAATTTACCCTCGGAAAAATTACATCGTTCGTAAATCAACGAATCTGAGCAAGCAAATGCAAATATTAGCTTCAAATATTGATCTAGCCTATTTATTGGTAACCTTGAAATCTCCGGTTACACAAATTGTGTTCATTGATCGGTTTTTAGTTGCTGCAGAGTCTTTTCGAATTCCAACAACATTATTGTTTAACAAAGTTGATTTGTTTGGCCCTAAAGAACTAGGGCAATTAAAAGAATTAACGGAAATGTATTCTATAATTGGTTATCCTTGTCATGCTATTTCAGCTGAAAATCAAGATAATATAGCTTTTTTGAGAAATGAAATCAAAGAAAAGAAAGTGATGATTTCAGGGAATAGCGGTGTTGGGAAAACGACCTTAGTGAATGCCTTGGATCCCACATTGAATCTTAGGACAGGAGAAATATCTCAAGTTCACGAGCAAGGAAAACACACCACAACATTCGCGGAAATGCACGCGCTTCAAACAGGTGGATACATTATCGATACACCAGGCATTCGTGCATTTGGTTTGGTTGATTTGGATAAAGAACATTACAAGGATTATTTTCCTGAAATGAGGGAATTGATTGGTGAGTGTCGTTTTCACAATTGCAAACATATTAATGAGCCTCATTGCGCTGTGAAAAAGTCGGTTGAGTTGGGTGAAATTGCGGGATCTAGGTATCAGAGCTATATTCAACTTATGTTGGAAGACGAGCAAGATCCCTACAGAAGAAATGATTTTTTATGAGAATTCTTGCACAGTGATTATATTTGTGATATGAAAGTAAATCCAGCTTATCAAACGAAAGAGCAACTTTTGGAGCTTTACAATAAGCCGCTCTTAGAATTAGTTTTTGAGGCAGCGTCAATCCACAGGCAATATCACAATCCAAGAGAGGTACAAATGTCTTCACTTCTCAGTATTAAAACTGGAGGCTGTCCTGAAGACTGTGGTTATTGCCCTCAAGCAGCTCGTTATCATACGGATGTTGATACACACAAATTGATGACAGTTGAATCAGTTATCGAACAAGCAACGAACGCCAAAGCAAATGGATCTTCTCGTTTGTGTATGGGTGCTGCTTGGCGCGAAGTAAGAGATAATCGTGATTTTGATAATGTAGTAGAAATGGTTCAAGAAGTCAATAACCTAGGAATGGAGGTTTGTTGCACACTTGGAATGTTAAATGAAGACCAAGCTGTTCGACTAAAAAATGCAGGACTTTTCGCTTACAATCACAATTTGGATACTTCTCCAGAGTATTATGGAGATGTTATTTCTACTCGCGAATATGAGGATCGATTGAACACAATAGAAAACGCTCGTAAAGCTGGAATTACTGTCTGTTCGGGAGGAATAATCGGGATGGGGGAAGCCGTTGAAGACCGAGTTGGGTTGTTAATGAGTTATATGAAAATGGAGAATCCTCCAGAATCTATTCCAATCAATGCGTTGGTGGCTGTTGAGGGAACTCCTATGGAAGATCAAAAACCAATCGAACAGTGGGAAATGATTCGGATGGTAGCCACAACTCGAATTGTCTTTCCACAAACAATTGTGCGATTATCCGCCGGAAGAACCAAAATGAATATGGAAGCTCAGGCTTTATGTTTTTTAGCTGGAGCAGGATCTGTATTTGCTGGGGATAAATTATTGACGACACCGAACCCAGATTTTAATGAGGACAAAGAAATGTTTGACATACTTGGATTAATTCCAAAAGAACCATTCAAGGACGCAGAACAACCTATTTCTCATCCTGACAAAAAAATTGAAGAACGCAAAAAAAATGAAGCCGCTCGCTCAGCGGAATTGGAAATAGCTCGAGCACAGGCCATTGAAAATGGATTTGAGCCTCGAAAAATAAAAACGATTGATTCGCAAGCATAATGAATGAGCTTCTTCGTTCAAAATTAGAAGCAAGGAAACAAGAAGATAGCTTTCGGCAACTCGCTCTTTCGAAAGGTTCAATTGATTTTTTTTCAAATGATTATTTAGGCTTTTCAAGAGATTCTGTTGCCAAATTAATCCATTCAACTGGTTCTACGGGCTCAAGATTGCTTTCTGGGAATTCCATTGAAGCAATTGAAGCCGAAAAAAGTTTAGCACAATTTTTTGAATCTGATAACGCACTCATTTTTAATAGTGGTTATACCGCAAATTTAGGACTAATATCCTGTGTTCCGCAACGCGCAGATTTTATCCTTTACGATGAACTAGTCCACGCCAGTATCCGTGATGGAATTCGCTTATCGCATGCCAAAGCAATTTCATTCAAACATAATGATTCGGCGGATCTCGAGAAACAAATTGCTAAAATTTCAGGAACGATTTACATTGTTGTAGAAAGTCTTTATTCGATGGATGGTGACATGGCTCCATTGAAGAAAATCATAGAGGTTTCAAAAAGAAAAGGCGCCAACCTTATTGTCGACGAAGCACATGCTGTTGGAGTTTTTGGATGGAAGGGAAGAGGAATTGTTCACGGAAGAGAAATGATTGCAGCTGTCTTTGCTCGAATAGTCACTTTTGGAAAAGCATTTGGATTTCATGGTGCAGCAGTGCTTGGCTCGGATGAATTGATTTCATATTTAATCAACTTTGCACGTTCTTTCATTTATACCACTGCATTGCCCCCATCGGATTATCGGATCATAAAACAGCGAATCGAGCAGAATGATATTCGGGATCGACAAATTAAACTGCATGATAACTTGAAGTATTTTCGTGATAATTTGGATCTTCAAACGATTTCAGAGATCAATTCTCCTATTCAAGTTTTTCAATTTAGCTCAAAAGATGAAGTCATTGATGTTTCTATGAAGTTAATTGAAAAAGGGATTTACATCAAGCCTATTTTTCCTCCTACGGTTCCTTCAGGAAAAGAACGAATACGATTGTGTTTTCACTCATTCAATACAAAGAAGGAAATCGATATTCTATTAACAGAATTAAAATCAGCAAAATGATTCACAATAGAAATTAGACTCCAAAAAACTAGATTTTTCTTCTAACTTTATTTCAAAATTTGAATACTATGTTACTTCCGTTTAATCTTAAATCATGGATTGAAGAAAATCGTGACCTATTGAAGCCTCCTGTTGGGAACAAAAATTTATACGTTGAAGCCGGTGATTTTATCGTAATGGTTGTTGGTGGTCCAAATGCACGTAAGGATTATCATTACAATGAAAGTGAAGAATTATTTTATCAAATTGAAGGTGATATTACGGTTCGCATACAAGAGGATGGAAAAGCAAAAGAAATTCCTATCAAGGAAGGAGATATATTCTTGTTGCCTGGCAAAATTCCTCATTCTCCAATTCGTGGCGAAAACACCGTAGGATTGGTGATTGAACGAGTTCGAAAAGGAACAAATTTAACCGACGGATTGATGTGGTTTTGTGAAAAATGCAATCACAAACTCAAGGAATACAAATTTCCTTTAGAGAACATTGAAAGAGATTTTATTGGACGATTTAAAGAATTTTACAGTTCAGAAGAAACGCGAACATGTAAAAATTGCGGTCATATAATGAAAGCCGACGAACGTTTTGTCTGATTACTTTGCGGCGTAGATGTAAGTTATTTCCAAATCCAAAGAGGGGAATTTTTCAATAAGTTTAATTTGCTTATTTCTTAGCTCGTTGATTTTTAATGTTCTTGTTGGAATCGTAGCCTTAGAATCACCTTTTTTCTCA
Source organism: Crocinitomicaceae bacterium (assembly GCA_044348645.1). Taxonomy (GTDB): domain Bacteria; phylum Bacteroidota; class Bacteroidia; order Flavobacteriales_D; family Crocinitomicaceae; genus UBA952. The sequence goes on from JBIKSL010000005.1 coordinate 23,630, forward strand.
AATAGGTTCAAGGTAGTTTTTGAGTCACCGAATTCCCAATCCCCACTTGAGTAATTTCCTTTTAATTGACCCATCGCTTCGTAAGTTTCTGACCAAGAATATGTTCCGTCTTTTTCGATGATAAGTTTCGAAGTGACATTTTTATCTGTTACATCTTCCGCGTTTCTAAGTTTACTAACCAAAATCCAATCATTACAAAGCCTGGAATTTTTCGAAATCAAAGAAATGGAAGGTCCATCCGGATATTTGTTACAAGAGCTAAACACGAAAAGCGTGATTAAGACTGCAAAAACTGACTTTATCATTTGATTTTTTTTTCAAATTTAGTATTAATTTATTCACAACAAAAATTCTTTTTCACCTAGATACTTCATGGAGTTAAAACCTCGGTAAAGAATTATGACTTTTGTTTTTCATATTTTGCAACATAGCATGTAACTTTACATTCAAATAAACAGGATTATGAAGATGTGGAATCTAAGTAGTGTATTTATACTTTTTTTCTCTCTGATGGCGTGTACATCAAAAGGTAAATCGAATGAATCAAGGGTAATTTTATCCAACAAACCAGTAATTTCGAATCGAATATTAGCTTTGGAAATTGAAGGAATGGTTTGCAAAATGGGTTGTGGAGGATCTATTCGGAAAAGCTTAATAGAAACAAAAGCTGTTTCACGAGTTGAAATTAAATTCCAGGAAGATGCCAAACGTCAACTAATCCGAATACATTTTAATAATGAATTAATTTCGGAAAAAGAAATAATGGATGTTTTAGAAAAATTGAATAACCATCAATTCAAGGTTTTTCCCGTCAAATTGTCTGAATATCATTCATTTAATAGCAATTCGTTCAAGACTTTGGCATCACTTATTCCCCAAACAGTTGTAGTGATCGCTACTTCAAATTAGTATTATTAATCACAAAGTCTGTTGAAATTGGATTTATTTTTCAAAGAGTTGGGTAAAGGAAAACCATTGGTCATTCTTCATGGATTATTTGGGTTTTCGGACAATTGGCTAACTCATGCTAAAAAGTTTAGTGAATACTTTCGTGTTATTTTAGTTGATTTACGAAATCATGGTCACTCTCCTTGGTCAGAAAATTTCTCCTATTCACTCATGGTTGAGGATCTTTATGAATTAATCCGAAAATTAAATCTTTCAGAAATAATCTTGCTAGGTCATTCGATGGGCGGAAAAGTTGCGATGCACTTTGCACAGAAATATCCAAATCTATTGGACAAGATGATTGTTGTGGACATGGGGGTGAAACAATATCCACCGCATCATCAACATATTTTGGAAGCGGTTCAGCATATTGATATAAAAACTTTAAGTGCGAGAAGTGAAGCAGAAAAGATTCTGAGTTCGTTTATTGAATCTGTCGGCGTCGTTCAATTTTTATTAAAAAACTTGTATTATCAAGACAAAGGTAAATTGGCTTGGCGAGTAAATTTTAACGTTCTCAATAACTCAATGACTGAGATTTTAAGCGAACTACCATTTGAAGAGTCGCTTGTTCAAACGTTATTTATGCGAGGCGAACTATCCCAATATATTCTCGATTCAGATGTTTCCAACATAGAAACATATTTTCCAGACTCTCAGTTCGTTACTATTGCGAACGCCGGACACTGGGTTCACGCAGAAGCTCCAAATGAATTTACAGATGAAGTTCTGACCTTTTGTTTGAGGTAATGTTATTATTGTTTTTTAAACAATATATCATCATTAATTCCTTTTTATATACATTTATAAGGAGCACAAGCTCATTACACAACTTTCTAAAATGAAAGGATTTGAAACTCCGTTCTTCTATTTTTGGCACGATTGCTATCGGAATTATTAGGAACTCTTGGTTTTGTTTCTCCAAAACCAATCGCTTCAACTTGTTCTGAATTAACACCTTTTTCAATTAAATAAGATTTTACTGCTTCGGCTCTTTTTTGAGAAAGAATTCGATTTTGTTCGTCATCCCCAACATCATCCGTATGACCATTAACCGAAATTTTGAGATTTGGGTTTTTTTTAAGATAATTTGAAAAGCCATTCAACAACAGTATAGAACGTTTATTTAATTCCCAAGAATCAGAGGAAAAATAGATTTCATCTAATTCGTATGCTTTATCTACTCTCAAGCTATCTGTTTTTATATTTCCAGCTTGGATATTTGTACTTTTCGTGTTTTCAAATACTTCTTTTTCTATCACTTTAGCACTGTATGACATTCCGTCTTTATTGATACTAACCGTAATATCTTGCTTGTTAGTTGTTTTTACGACAGCGGCATATTTTCCATCATCGCCATTAACATCAAATGTTTCAGTTTCACCTGTTTCATTATAATTGATGTCGATTTTGGCTCCTGAAAGTGGATTTCCTTTTTCATCTGTAAGTGTTCCTTTCAAGATTACAACTTCCTTCGGTCGTGCTTTTTCATACAAATCAAAACCATAAATATTCCAATCTCCTTCTTTATCACTTGAGAAGTATGCAACCTTTCCGTTGGTTGATACAAACAACCCTAATTCATCCTGATCGGAGTTAATCGGATAACCTATGTTTTCAGGTTTTGACCAGCCATTTTTTTCACGTCGTATATAAAAAATATCAAGCCCGCCCATTCCTTTTCTCGAGTTGGAGCAAGTGGAAACAAAATAAAGTGTTTCCCCGTCCTGGTGAAAAAATGGACTTTTATCTTTTCCTGCGGTATTAATTACATCAAAAGGTTTTGCTACGCTCCAAGTACCATCAGCTTGTCTTTCAGATAAATAAACATCATTATCCTTTGAATCTTTTCTCAAGGTTGTAAAGAACAGCATTTTTCCATCCGAAGACAGTGAGGGTTGTGCCTCCCAGCCGTCTTTAGAATTTATATTTGGCCCTAGATTTACCAAAGGCGACCATTCAAAATCATTGCCTCCTTTTCCACTTCGCTTGAATTTAGTTGTGTATAAATCACAATTCAAATAATCTTTTCCATAAACAATCTCCTTTTTGCAGGCACAAATGATCATTTCTTTGTTATCGACCGAAAGAGTTGCTGTGCCGTAGTTATAAAAACTTCCATCATTGAATGGTTTCGGAAGCCTTTCCCCTATTGTAAAGATATTTTGTTGCTCATTAACGCGAGAGGCTAGTGTAAATTCTTCTTCAACGAGGTTGGCAATATCACCCAAATTAGTTTTATCCACTTTTCGGGTAAAAAAAATAAAATCATTATCTGGAGAAATCATAGGAAAATATTCATCTTGACCCGAACTCACGTTCATGATTTTTGATGGTTGAAAAAGAACCGGATTTTCGATCATTTTCCTTTCAAACTCAATGTCTTCAATAATTAAGTTGATTTCATTTCTCTTCTGAATAAAATCTTGTGGAATTATTTGGTAATTATCCTCTGAAAACGCCACGAATTTTTTTAGATAAGGCAATGCGTTTTTTAAATCCCCCGAAGACAGAAGAGAAATGCCGATAATGTAATAACAATCCGCATGAAAAGTTGGACATTTTTTGATGGTTGCTTGGTAAAAATAGAGCGCCTTATTTTGAAGCGCCTCGCCCTGATTTTTGGATTTTTCGGTTCTCAGTAATTTTGCACTTTCCTCTTCACAAAGCTTTGCATATAAAAAATAAGTTTCGGCATTGTCAGGATACTTTTGAATTGCCTCAGCAAATTTGGTTGTTCTTTCCGTAAAATCATCTTGAGCCATGGCAGTGCTCAACAACTTGATTAGTTTTTTATTGGTCGTTGAACATGGGTCTTCTGTTTGGGCATAACCAATGTTAAATGAGGCAAAAAAGGTGTATGTCAAAAAAGAAATTAAAAATTTGAACATAAATAAATTTTGACTACTATTTATATATTCAAAACGCTGTAAAAGGTTACACCTATTTGTTAAATTTATCTTACAAAATATTTTTCTCTTTTTTGATTCATGGAGTTACCTCGAAAGTTATTTTTCTTCGGTCGTTTGGATTGATGATTCGCCGTCTGATATTGTTTTTTGGGATTTTTCTTCGGTCGTTTGGATTGAGTTTTCTGTGACTTCTTGTTCTTTGTTTTTCTCTATTGACTCCACGGCATCACTCACATCTTGAACGACTGAAATTACGTTTTCCGTAGCATCCCAAGATCTTTTTCCGAAGATTTGCTCCAAGTCTTCCTTAAAAATAACTTCATTGGTTAACAATTTCTCTGCTAATTCCGTTAGCTTATCTCTATTTTCGGACAGAATCCGTGCCGCTCGTTGGTATTGACTTTCGACCAATTTACTAACTTCCTCATCAATTACTCTTGCTGTCTCGTCGGAGTAGGGCTTGGTAAACATATCTCGTCCTTGTGAATCATAGAATGATATGTTTCCTACACGTTTGTTCAAACCATAAATGGAAACCATGGCATAGGCTTGTTTCGTCACTTTTTCTAAATCACTCAAGGCTCCTGTGCTAATTTTTCCAAAAATCAACTCTTCGGCAGCGCGACCACCCAAAGCAGAGCACATTTGATCCAAAATTTGTTCTGTTGTGGTGATGCTTCTCTCTTCGGGCAAATACCATGCTGCTCCAAGTGACTGTCCGCGAGGTACAATCGTAACTTTAACCAATGGGTGAGCATATTGTAATAACCAAGAAATTGTTGCGTGACCGGCCTCATGAAAAGCAATGGCCTTCTTTTCATCTTTTGTAATAATCTTGTTTTTCTTCTCCAATCCGCCTACAATTCGATCCACAGCATCCAAGAAATCTTGTTTTTCAACTTGTTTCTTGTCTTTTCTTGCAGCAATCAAAGCTGCTTCGTTACAGAGATTAGCAATATCTGCTCCTGAAAATCCGGGAGTTTGTTTGGCAAGAAAATCGATGTCAATGTCTTTTTCTAATTTCAAAGGTTTCAAATGAACTTGAAAAATTTCCTTGCGTTCGTTGATATCCGGCATGTCAACATAAATCTGACGATCAAAACGTCCAGCGCGCATTAAAGCACTATCTAAAACATCCGCACGATTAGTTGCAGCCAATATAATTACCCCAGAGTTAGTTCCAAATCCATCCATTTCAGTCAACAACTGATTCAAGGTGTTTTCTCTCTCGTCGTTGGAATTAAAACCATTATTCTTGCCTCGCGCACGCCCAATTGCATCAATTTCGTCAATGAAAATGATTGAAGGCGCCTTTTCTTTGGCTTGACGAAACAAATCTCGAACTCGTGAAGCACCAACCCCAACGAACATTTCAACAAAATCCGATCCCGACAAAGAGAAAAATGGAACTTTTGCCTCTCCCGCAACTGCTTTCGCTAGCAACGTTTTTCCTGTTCCTGGAGGCCCAACCAATAAAGCTCCTTTGGGAATTTTTGCTCCGAGTTCTGTATATTTCTTTGGGTTTTTCAAAAATTCAACGATTTCAACAATTTCCTCCTTCGCGCCTTGCAATCCTGCAACATCTTTGAAAGTAACGTTCGTTGTTTTTCCTTTCTCATAAACTTGAGCCCGTGACTTACCAATGCTGAAAATTTGACCGCCGCCACTACCGCCGCCACCTGACATACGTCTCATCACAAATATCCAAATGATAATAATTAAGGCAAAAGGCAAAATATAGTTCAAAATGTTAACCAAGTAATTTACCTCTGTAACATTTTCATAGTTGGCATAGCCATGATCCTCTAATGCTTTTTCAAAATTTGCATGGCTACCAATATTTTCTAATTCAAATACAACCGATTTTCCTTTGTTTGTTCCACGATTGATTACCTTTTTCATTTCGCTCAACTCCCCCGCTTTTGCTTGATTAACGAGTTGAATTCCTTTGGAGGTAAGTTCGAATTCACAATAGGATTGATTTACAATTTTTACATTTTTCACTCCTTGCTGGTCGATTAAATCCATTAATGTGGCTTTTTTATTAATCACAGCATGAGATCCTGAATTCCAATATATTTCTGCGGCGATTAACGCGATTCCAAGAATGGCGTATATCCAATAAATGGAAAATTGATTTTTTCTTTTTTTGTCTGACATAATTTAGTTTACTGAATGTTGGGTATATCTGTTCTTTTCGCATCGGCCCATAAGTCTTCGATGTCATAAAAAGAACGAGCGTCTTTGTAAAATATATGGGCGACAACATCAATGTAATCTAGCAAAACCCATTCGCTGTTATTTTTACCTTCGATGTGCCAAGGCTTTTCTTTCAATGTTTTTCGGGTAAATCTTGTCACTGAATTACTGATTCCGTCAACTTGTGTGCTTGATTCACCGCTGCAAATAACAAAAAAGTCACAAACAGGGCCGGATAAATGTCTTAAATCAAGAACGACAACGTCTTTAGCTTTATTATCCTGCATTCCTTCGACAATCGTTTGACACAATTGTTCTGATTCAGAGTATTTCTTTGTTTTTCGCATTTAATTGTTGTTCGAACACAAATCTAGTTGATAAATTTTAATTTTGGGCTTCCCTAGAAAAACAAACAATTAATAGAAATGACGATTTTTGGAAAGGAAATTATTCATTTAACCACTGTTGATTCAACGAACAAATATGCTGCCAAGTTAGTTTCTGACCAAATTCACAAAACAGGAACAGTAATTTTGGCAGATTCTCAAACCAACGGCAAAGGGCAAAGGGGTAATTCTTGGCTGTCTGAACCAAGTAAAAATTTGCTTTTTACTTTAATCTATACTCCCGACAATCTGTCAGCACTTCATCAATCAAAATTGAATTGGCTCACAAGTATTTCTTTGGTAAAAACATTAGGAAAGTTTAACATCGAAGCCAAGATTAAGTGGCCAAATGACATTTTGGTTCATAGAAAAAAAATCGCAGGCATATTGATTGAAAACCAATTATTGGGTGAAAATATTCACTGCTCACTCATTGGAATAGGGATGAATGTTAATCAGCAATATTTCGGGCAATTAGTAGCGACAAGTGTTTATAATGAGTTAAATCAGTTCCTATCGAGAGAAATTTTATTAAATGAAATTATTGATCAAATGAATGAAGAATTTCAAAAACTTACTAGATCAGGAAATTATGATATTAAGTCGGAATATGAATCAATGCTCTTTCAAATTAATGAAAGAGGTTTGTATGAGGATCATGACGGGCAATTTGAGGGCGAAATAATTGGTGTTAAGACAAATGGTTTTCTTCTCGTAAAGGTAATCGGAGAGATTCGAGAATATGGAATCAAAGAGATTCGTTTTTGGAATTGAACTATTTCAATGAGAAGCTAATATTTCAGACTTTGAAAGTTCAAATTATTTATAATAGTTCATTTCATCAACGTATTTGTAAACAGGATCAGTCAATAAATAGCGAACGTCTTTTCCGTTTTTGATCGCTTCTCGAATGAAACTGGAAGAAACTTTCATAACGGGAGCATCCTCGCAGATAATTACATTTTTATGAGAACGAAAATCATTGAGCAGATCATGTGAGATTGTTTTAACCTCATGTTCCTCTTGCGTTGTTAATACTCTTGGGTAAACATAGAGCTTGTGTTTTTCGAGAATTACTCCATGATTGTACCACTTATGAAAGGTGCGTAGATTGTCTTCACCCATAATCAATGAAAATTCATTATCAGGATATTTTTCCTGTAAAAAACTCAATGTTGAAATGGTATAGCTTGGTTTTGGAAGTTTGAATTCCACGTCACTTACTTTTAATTTTGTATTATCAATGATAGCTTCTTGAACCAAAGCGTATCGTTTACGATCGGCTAATAGCGTTGATTTATCTTTCAACGGATTATGAGGTGTAACAACCAACCAAACTTGCTCTAAATCAGTGAAATCTGCCATGTAATTGGCAATAACCAAATGTCCAACATGAATAGGATTGAAGGTGCCAAAATAAAGTCCGATTTTCATTTAATTTCTTGCTATAAATTCAGCGGCCGTTAATTTTACTTTTTCAACAGCCTCATCTAAGAGATTGTTCTCAATAATTACATCGAACTCGGCTGCCTTTTGAAGTTCAATCTTCGCTTTTGAAATACGCATTTGGATTTTCTCTTCCGATTCGGTTTTTCGGTTTCTCAAGCGATCTTCAAGGATTTCCGCACTTGGTGGGTTGATGAAAATCGCAAGTGCATTTGCTTTAAATATCTTTTTTAAATTTAATCCCCCAACTACATCCACATCAAAAACTACTGTTTTGCCTTGTTTCCAAATTCGGATTAGTTCACTTTTCAGCGTTCCGTAGAAATTATTCAAATAGACTTCTTCCCATTCTACGAAAGCATTTTCAGTAATTTTTTGTTTGAAGTTTTCCAAACCGATGAAATAATAGTCAATACCATCAATTTCATTTTCACGTGGCTCTCTGCTACATGCTGAAACAGAGAACGCATATAGATCGGAAGATTCCAAAAGTTTGTGAACAAGTGTTGTTTTTCCCGCACCTGATGGAGCAGAAAAAATAATGCATTTTCCGATTATCTCCGTTGACTCCAAGATTAAAGCGTATTGAGTATTTGTTCCTTCATTTTTTCCAATGCGTCCTTCATTTCAACAACGCGTTTTTGCATTTCTACGTGGTTGCTTTTGCTACCAAGCGTATTGATTTCTCTTCCGATTTCTTGAGCGATGAATCCAAGTTTCTTTCCAGATCGAGCAATGGATAAGGTTTCTATGAAATAATCAAGGTGATTGGAAAGCCGCATTTTTTCTTCTGAAATATCGAATTTTTCAATGTAATAAATCATTTCTTGCTCCAGGCGATTTGCATCTATATTCAAGCCTTCAATTTCAGCTAACCCTCTTGAAATTCGATCACGAACGGTCAACAAACGTTCATGTTCAAAAAGAGCAATCTCACCAAGTAACCGACGAATATCATTGATCCGAAGGGTAAACTCATTGAGCAGGGCAAGACCTTCTTGCGTTCGAAATTCATTGAGTTTGTCGCACGTGGCTTCGATTAGTTGAAGAATGAAAGCTCGCTCATCATCGGCTAACTCAAAACTTTGCTGATTCAAAACTTCTGGCATTCGCACAACCAACGAAAGATAATCCACGGGGTTCTCGTTCCAGGTTTCGTTTAGTGATTTTAATTCTTGATAGTAATGGTTTGCTAATTCTTTATTTATCAACCCATTGGAAGCATCTCCCGAACTCTCTAAAAACAAACCAAGTTCGATTTTTCCACGATCCAAATGTGCAGCAACTATCTTTCGAATTTCAGAATCCAGTTCTCGATAACACGAGGGGATTTTTGTGCTCAAATCAAGCCCCTTGCTGTTTAATGATCGAATCTCAATGGATATTTTTTTTGAATTAAAAACACCATTCGTTTTCCCAAAACCAGTCATCGATTGAAGCATAGAAAAAATTTAAGTAAAATTAGTCAAAAAATGAGCGCTTTGAGTTTGATTTGTACCTCTCAATTTATTCAATGGTTAAAATTATGGAAAGATTTTTTGAAAGACTCTCGAAAGAGTCTAACCAATTGTAACTATGAATTATGTAAATCCGAAAAATAAAGTGTAATAATTTCTTAATTTTGAAGTGAAGAAACTTTTCAACCCGATCTAATCAGACTGAAAAGTTTCTTCTCATTGAGCTTTTTTATCAGCTATGGTGTTGGAAAAAATTAGAACTTTTACTCTCAATTGGACTATTCCCGATTATTGTTTGTCGTGGATTCTTTTTTTTTCGATCGTTTACCAAAAACTTGCTCCATTAGGATTTATTTTTTGGACATTGTCTGCAATCAAATTAAAGGAAACAGGATCTGTTGATTTATTAAGGAAGTCCCTCTCTTCGGGAAATTCAAAGTGGTTTTTGATTTATTATTTATTGCTGATTTTGGGGATGATATGGACTGATAATCTTGATTTCGGTCTGAGTAAATTGGAGAATAAACTTTCATTTCTGATCTTTCCAGTGTTATTTTTCGGAACCAAATTGAATAGTAATTTGAATCATTGGAAATATTTTTTAATCATTGCTATTTCGTTCAGTCTAATGCTTAATGAGGTGGTTGCCTTCCTTCGAATTTTGGAAAATTCAAGTTGCAATTATCAAGATTGTTTTTTCGGCTCTTCCTTTTGTTTAAGCATGCATCGTAGTTACTATGCTGCGTATTTAATCATTGGGATTTTGTTTATATTGGAGTTAATGGAAAAACGATTTAGCATATTATTCTTAGCATTGATTTTGGTTTTGGTTTTGGGTGTCATTCAAACCAATTCAAAAATGGGATTTTTATCGCTCATTGTTGTTCTTTTTGTTTATGCATTAGCCTTGAGCGTTCGAAAATCATGGAGAATGATTTTGTGGATAATTTTTCCGTTAATCTTATTGATTTTTGTGCTCATTTTAAAAGATTCACCAATAAAAATGCGTTTTGAAGAAACTAAGAAGTCTTTATCTGAAATTAAAACGGTTAACAATCCGAGCTCCGGTAGTGACGCCTCAAGACTTATCTTATGGAATTCTTCATTATTGGTGATTGGCGAAAATTGGCTTTTGGGCAGTGGAACGGGTGACTATAATGATGTTTTAATCAAAAAAAACACACACCTCAATAATACGGGCGTTGTAAAAAAGCAATTTAATTCTCATAACCAATTTTTAACAACCTGGATGCAGTTAGGGATTTTTGGTTTTAGCACGCTAATTATGATGTTTGTCTCTTCCTTCATTCAATGTAAACGAAATATGTGCGGCACATTGATTTTGGTAACATTTTTACTCAATTTTATGGTAGAATCTTTTTTAGAGATTCAATCGGGAATAGTCTTGTTCTGTGTTCTTCTAACGATTTTTTTTAATGAACCTAAAAAACACCTCGAAAAGGAAATGCAATCTTTAAAAGAAAGTTTATTGAAACCCGCATAATGTTCATTTTTAAGTAAAATTGAAATATTGTTTTAGTCTTTCTACTAATGATGATGATTTAACTCGATAATTACAGAATTTTAACTCATTGAGTAACCTAAAGAAATATCTTGAGCCAAATCGTTTGGAGGCGGGATGCGACGAAGCTGGGAGAGGTTGTCTTGCAGGGCCAGTAGTTGCCGCAAGTGTAATTTTAGATTCTCGAACTGAAATAAGGGGAATAAATGATTCAAAAAAACTTTCAGAGAAAAAACGTCAGGCGCTAAGTGAATTAATTAAATCCTCTGCTCTTGCATATTCGATTTCAGTGGTAGATCAGCACAAAATCGATGAAATGAATATATTGAATGCCAGCATTCATGCGATGCATTTGGCGGTTTCTCAGTTAACCATTAAACCTGACTGGCTTTTGATTGACGGCAATCGTTTTCATCCTTATCCAACAATTCAACATACTTGCATAGTGAAGGGAGATGAAAAATATCAATCAATTGCAGCAGCTTCGATTTTAGCAAAGACATTTCGCGATGAGATCATGCTTTCATTACACAATGATTTTCCCGTTTACAATTGGAAAAAAAACAGAGGGTATCCAACTGAACAACACAGACTTGCTATCCAAAAGCATGGAACATCAACTCATCATCGAAAAACATTTAAAATGCTTCCAAATAAAGATCAAATGAAATTATTTTGAATTTCGGGGCTTAATTAAACTGATGAAAAGCGCTCAAAATTTTTTTTTCTCTTGCTACATATAATCTGAATGATTTTTCATACAGTCATGATATCTTTCTCTTTTAATTCTAAAAGATCGTCTATTTTTTTAATGAATGAGTTTGTGATTTTTTGAATCTCCTCCTCGGCATCTTTTTCTAAGTCTTCAGAAAGCCCCTCTTTTTTTAGGTCTTTAATCATGTCCAATGCATCTTTTCGATGATTTCTGACACCGACTTTTGCGCTTTCAGCCTCAGATTTTGCGCGCTTAACCAAGTCTCGTCTGCGCTCTTCAGTCAATGGAGGAACGGCAATGAGCAATTGCTCCCCATTATTTTGTGGGTTTAATCCAAGGTTTGCATTGAGAATTCCTTTTGCAATGTCGTTTAGTAAATTTTTCTCCCAAGGTTGAACAACAATTGTTCTTGCATCCATGGTATTAACATTTGCAACTTGTTGAATCGGAGTCATAGCGCCATAATACTCAACCATCACCCCTTGTAACATTGCCGGAGATGCTTTTCCTGCTCGTATTTTTATTAGCTCACTTTCAAGATGTCCTAAAGATTTATTATTGGACTCCTTGAACTCATCGTAAATTAATTCCAATTCTTCAACCATCGTTCTTAGATTTAATTACTAACCAATGTTCCAACATTTTCACCATCGATTATCTTTTTTAAATTTCCCGAAGTGTCCATATCAAAAACAATAATAGGTAAGTTGTTCTCTTTACACAATGTAAAAGCAGTTAAATCCATAACATTCAGCCCTTTGGAATAAACTTCATCAAAAGTTATGGTATTAAATTTTTTGGCATTTTTATTTTTTTCCGGGTCGGCGGAGTAAATACCATCCACGCGAGTTCCTTTCAGTATGACATTGGCATTAATTTCAATTGCTCTCAGTGATGCCGCAGAATCCGTTGTGAAAAATGGATTTCCTGTTCCTGCTCCGAAAATAACAACTCTACCTTTTTCAAGATGTCGAACAGCTCGTCTCCGAACGAATGGTTCAGCAATTTCCTTCATTTCGATTGCCGATTGAAGACGTGTGTGTACGCCAGCGGATTCCAAAGCAGACTGAAGTGCCATTGAATTAATCATGGTAGCTAACATGCCCATGTAGTCGCCGTGAGTTCGATCCATTCCACCCTCTTCCGCTTGAACACCACGAAAGATATTACCTCCACCGATAACAATAGCGACTTCGATACCCATTTCATGGATTTCTTTAATTTGTTGGGCGTATGAATTGATTCGTTTATTATCAATCCCAAAGTTCTTTTCACCCATCAACGACTCTCCGCTTAGTTTTAGTAGTATTCTTTTATATCTCATTTGGTCGACAAATATAGGAATCGTTTATAATTTCTCATAGACCTAAAGAAAAAAAGTCTAACATTAAAAACCTGTTATCTGAAAAATGAGCACGGAATTCATTCGAGATGGAAAAATGACCTTTAATTCTTTAATTTTAAGGTTCAACAAACAGAAGAGGATATCTCGTCCCAAAAGTCATCAAAAAGAACACGTTTCAAACAAAAAATGTAGGCTAAAACAAAGCAAATTATTGGGTAAATGAATAAGATTAAAGTCATTATAAATTAGTTAATGCAGACGAGTGGATTTAAACTTATTCCAATACTGACTTTTTACACAATTAACATTTTTTTCAAAATTCACATACAATTATTCCTAATTTTGCATCGTCTCTAAGGGGTGCTCGAAAGGGCTGAGATTATACCCATTGAACCTGACTAGGATAATACTTGCGAAGGGAAGATGACAGTGCTAATTGATTATGGATTACCAAGAATTAGCCCCTTGTTCTTGCTTAAATTTTAACAAAAATGAAGACAAGAATTGTTTATTTAGTTAGTTTTTTATCATTTTTCGGCTCTCTAACGGCACAAAAGAAATTAGAAGGGGAAGTGAAAGACAAGAGTAATCTCCCTCTTTCTGGCGTAAAACTGGAAATCGAAAACACAGACCTCATCACAAAATCAGATGAAAATGGAAATTTCGTCTTTTCCAACATCCAAGCTAAATCGTGTATGCTAATTGCAGAATTTCCGGGATTTTTAAAAGTGTCAATTACTTTGAAAGCAAGTGATTTTGACAATAAACTAACAATTACTTTGGAAAGTAACGCGAAATCCTTGGAGGAGGTTCAAGTTTCCGCTACGAGAACTGACCAACTCGCCACAACGTCAACGATTGTAAAACAAGGGAATCCCATTGAAAGAAAGAATTTTGGTCAGGATATTCCAAATCTATTAGAGGCAACTCCATCGGTTGTCACAACCTCTGATGCAGGAGCTGGGGTCGGATATACAGGAATACGAATCAGAGGAGTTGACGCCTCACGAATTAATGTTACGATAAACGGAATTCCGGTTAACGACCCTGAATCGCACGATGTTTATTGGGTAAATATGCCTGATTTAGCTTCTTCCATTGAGAATCTGCAAATTCAACGTGGAGTTGGATCATCGACAAATGGTGCTGCCGCTTTTGGTGCCAGTTTGAATATCAAATCTCAAGACATTTCAAAAAACGCATTTGCTTCAATTGATAATGCTTTCGGCTCTTTTAATACTTTAAAATCAACTGTGAAAGCCGGGACTGGATTAATCAACAATAAATTTTCTTTAGAAACAAGACTTTCAAGAATCGTTTCCGATGGCTACATTGATCGGGCATCATCCAATTTACGCTCCTATTATTTGGCAGGTTCTTACGTTGGTGAAAAATCAGTTTTGAAAGCCATTTTATTCAGTGGAAAAGAAATAACTTATCAATCATGGTATGGAACACCAGAATCTCGCGTAAATGGTGACATTGCCGAAATGAATGCATATGCAGACCGAAATTTCTTGACAGATGAAGAGCGAGCAAATCTGCTAAATTCTGGACGAACATATAATTACTACACTTATAGAAACCAAGAGGACAACTACCAGCAAGATAATTTTCAATTGCATTACACGCGCTCCTTGAAACCAAACTTAATTCTAAATGTGGCCGGACACTATACATATGGCCGAGGTTATTATGAAGAATATCGGGTTGATCAATCATTATCAAACTATGGTATTAGTCCAGTATTTGTTGGTGGGGACACAATTAATTCCACCGACTTGATTCGTCGCCGTTGGCTTGATAATGATTTCATTGGAACCGTTTACTCGTTATCTTACAATAAATCAAAATTAAACTTGACATTCGGAGGATCTGCAAACACCTATATTGGTCGACATTTCGGAGAGGTAATTTGGGCTCGAAATGCATCCGATTCAGAATTAGGAGACCGATATTATGATGAAGTTGGTCGAAAAACCGAATTCAGCAATTATCTAAAAGGAACCTATCGTCATGGAAAGCTATCTTTATCGGGTGATTTGCAATTCCGTCATATCAATTATTCCTTTATCGGATTTGATGATGTGAATGGTGAAATTAAAAATATTGAACAACAAGTAAACTTCAATTTTTTCAATCCAAAGGTTTCCGCAACCTATCAATTGAACTCCAATCATTCATTTTTTGTGAGTTATGGGATCGCCAACAGAGAACCGGTAAGAAGAGATTTCCGAGAAAGCACGCCTTCAAGTCGACCAAAACACGAAACGATGCGCGATTTGGAAGTGGGTTACAATTTTATCCGGGAAAAATTCGCTTTATCCACTAACCTTTACTGGATGGATTACACGAATCAGTTGGCACTTACAGGTAAAATAAATGATGTTGGTGGTTACACGCGAACGAATGTTGCAGATAGTTACCGCGCCGGAATCGAGTTAAATGGAAATTACAAAATCATCAAAGGACTTCGATTGAATGCTTCAGTTTCCTTGAGTCAAAATAAAATCAAACAATTCGATGAGTATGTCGATGAATATTTAGATAGTGAGCCGTATTACCAACAGAAGGTCATTTCGCATGTAAATACCAATCTAGCTTTCTCACCAAACATTGTGGCTAACGGAGGATTTACCTACAGTCCGTTTTCAGGATTATCATTTGATTGGATGACAAAATATGTTGGTCGTCAGTTCTTAGACAACACATCGAATGTTAAAAGAAGCATCAGTCCATTTACTTTTTCCAATTTAATTGTTTCCTACACGATTAATGATTTGTTTTTCAAAGAAATAACCTTTGGATTGCAGGTAAACAACATCTTCAATTCGATGTATTCGAACAATGGATATACTTTCTCATATATATCTAGAGGACAAACAACAACTGAAAACTTTTTCTATCCGCAAGTGGGAAGAAATTTTATGGGTAGGCTGTTAATTAAGTTATAATGCATTAGAAATTTACCACTGATACTTTTAAAAAGTGTGTTTAGGCTGTTACAGAGCATTTAAAGTTGCATATTTTTAATTGTTTGACACAAGAATGATTTTCAAGAATTTCATAAGACGCAACAAACCCCGAAAAAAAGCAGGCTTTTACCGTTGTACCTTTTTATCCTGTTGAGAAAATAATAACCATATCCAAACGCAAGCCAACAAAACCCATTGATAAAAACTATAAACATTTAATATAAATAGTGTTTACTTATAAAACCCAGCTTACATATCTTTGATTTAAGCCGTTCTTTTTTGATATAAACCAAATTTATTATTTACCTATTAAAACAGCCTTAAACAACCTTAAATCACTTTATCTCCCTAAATATATGAGTAAAACGGAAACATCACTTGGTGAAACTCCTGAAATTCGTGATGCCTGTCCGATTGTTCTTGGTGAAATAGCGGTGAGTTTTTCCACCGCCTCTGTACTCAAACTCTTCAACTGTCTGAAATCAATTTCTTCTGGTATTTTTACATTTTCCAAACGATTTAGTTTTGCTGCCATTTCTTCTTCTCGATCTATGTAGCCCTCGTATTTTAATTGGATCTCTGTTTGAGAAAGAATATCTTCATGTATCTCTTTCATTTCCAAACACTTGTTTTTTAACTCAGGCAAAACATCCGCTATTTCCTTTAATTGAATTTGAGGCCTAGTCAAGATACTTGTTATTTTCACTTGTTGATTAATCGGAGTAGAATCTTTCGATAACAAAAGTGGGTTAACATCGGCAGGCGTTATTCCTAGCAAGCGAAGGTATTTCTTAAACTCTTTCGTTCCTTGTATTTTTCTATTTACACGTTCGATTTGCTCCTTATCGGCTAAACCTAGTTGATGTCCCAGCGGTGTCAGTCTGATATCCGCATTGTCTTGACGCAATAAAATACGGTATTCAGCGCGACTTGTAAACATGCGATAAGGTTCTTTCGTTCCTTTCGTAATGAGATCATCAATCAACACACCAATATAAGCCTCACTTCGAGAAAGAATAAATGGATCTTTTTCAACATGTTTTAGGTGTGCGTTTATTCCCGCCATTAATCCTTGGCATGCAGCTTCTTCGTATCCCGTGGTTCCATTAATCTGTCCAGCGAAATACAGATTTTCTATTTTCTTAGTTTCGAGGGTATGTTTTAATTGAGTAGGAGGGAAATAATCATATTCGATTGCATAACCGGGGCGAAACATTTTAGCGTTTTCAAAACCAGGAATTGTTCTCATGGCTTTCAATTGGACATCCTCTGGCAACGATGTACTGAATCCATTCACATATATCTCAACCGTATCCCATCCTTCAGGTTCTACAAATATTTGGTGTCTGTCACGCTCGGCAAAACGATTGATTTTATCTTCAATACTTGGACAATATCGTGGGCCCGTGCTTTGAATGGCACCATTGAACATGGGTGAGCGATCGAAACCTGTTCTTAATAATTCATGGGTTTCAATGTTTGTATATGTAATATAACAAGGTCTTTGAACTTCTAGCGCTTTTGTTTTTCCGAAACTAAACTTAGATGGGTTTTCATCTCCATCCTGAACCTCCATTTTAGAATAATCCAAGGACCTCCCATCGACTCTTGGCGGTGTGCCGGTTTTCATTCTACCCGCTTCAAATCCCAACTCAATTAAATCTTCTGTGATTCCCGTTGCGGCTCTTTCAGCGGCTCGGCCCCCTCCGAATTGTTTTTCCCCTAAATGTATTAATCCGTTTAAAAAAGTTCCATTGGTAAGGATAACGGAATCTGCATAAATATTAATCCCAAGGCTTGTTTTAACACCAATTACACGATTTTTTTCTACAATGATACCGTTACACATGTCCTGCCAAAAATCCACATTCGGATTTTGTTCCAACAATAACCTCCATTCTGCAGCGAATAACATTCGGTCGTTTTGGGTTCGCGGCGACCACATAGCAGGACCTTTTGAAAGATTAAGCATACGGAATTGAATGGCGCTTTTATCACTTACTATTCCTGAACCGCCTCCTAAAGCATCTATCTCTCTAACGATTTGTCCTTTAGCAACACCACCCATAGCCGGATTACAGCTCATCTGAGCAATAGTGTTCATATTCATAGTTAGCAACAAAACCTTGCTTCCCATTTTTGCCGCAGCGTTTGCCGCTTCACAACCTGCGTGGCCAGCGCCCACAACTATAATATCGTATCTCTCTAACATGATTAATGTTTCACGTGAAACAAAATTATTTCATTTAACTCAGACTTCAATTTGTTTCACGTGAAACAAATTTTTCCAAATAATAATTCTCCTTTTCCCTCATAACGAATGCATCCTTTTCTGATTTATCCTTAAATCCACACAAATGGAGTGTTCCATGATAAATAACACGGCTCAGTTCATTCAAAAACGAAACATTATATTTCAAAGCATTTTCTTTCACTCGATCAAGTGAAATAAATACATCGCCTGATAGATGAGATTCGTCGGAGTAATCAAAAGTTATAATATCCGTGTAGTAATCATGATTCAAATATGTTTTATTAATATTCAGTAAATAATCATCATCACAGAATATTACGGATATTTCACCTAAAACGAATGTTTCAGAAACAACAAGATCGTTTATTGTCCAAACAAAAAATTCCGAGTTAAAACCCGGAATTTCTACATCTATAAATTCAAAACCAATCATTTAATAAAATAAATACTAACACTATTTCCAACACCATCATAAACGACATCATCAGCAAGGTTTTTCATTAAAAAGATTCCTCTTCCGCTTTCCTTTAGTATATTTTCTGGGGCGGTAGGATCAGGAAGTTCATTGAAATTAAACCCGTTTCCTTCATCTTTTATACTAAAACAAAACTCTTCTAATTTATCTCCAACAGCAACATCAACAAAAAGTTCTTTATTTAATTCATTTCCATGCTGAATGGCATTATTTACGGCTTCTGTTACCGCAACCAAAACGTTTCCGTAAGCCTCTTCTTGAACACCTAGACCATTACAAACTCGGTCAACCAAATTTTCAACATCAACCAAAGCATTAAAGTCCGATGGTAATTTTATTTGTTCTATAATTGTAAATCCCTCTTTCATAGATAGTTACACGAAATAATATTCCTAATTGCCATTGAAATACTGATTCGCTTTATCCTTATAATACTTCTTGTAAATGGGATCTGCAGATTTCAATAATTCAACTTGTCTTAACTTATGTTTGTTATACTCATCAAATCGAATTTTGTTACCATAATTTTCATCTTTTCCAGACTTCGATTCTCTTTTTTCTTCAAATCCTCTTTCCATAAGTGCTTTCTCGCTTTCCAATAATCGTGTCATAATATCCCTCTGGCGATTAATCATCTCATTATTCATGTTTCGATTAATCAAATCTTTTTCTTGCTGCTCCAACTCTTTAATCAATGGATTTAGTTTATTTCCTAATCCCTGACCTTCTTTATTCATTTCATTTCTCAACTGCTCCAGTTTTTGACGTATCGCTGTTTGTTCAGCTGCCATCTTCGCAATTTCTTTATTTCCAAGACCTAACATATTTTGACCACTACTTCCTGGCTTACTACCTGGTTTGTCACCTGGCTTATCACCTTCCTTTTGTCCACCTGGATTGGGTCCTTTCTGCATTTGTTCTAATTGCTTTTTCAACATTTCTTTCATGTCACCTGTCGACATAGAAGAACCTGGTTTCGGGCGACCTTTTCCAGGATTGTTGCAACTTCCACTTCCTGGCGACTGTGATTGCATTTGTGCCTGCATCGATTGCAAAGCCTCATTTAATAGTAGGGCTAAATTATTGTAGGAAGTCATTACCAACTGTTGATGTTTCCCTAAATCCTTTTTTCGATGGTCATCAATGTCTTCAATGGATGCTTGATGATTAGTTTCTATGGCATTCAATTCCTTATCAATAAAACTCGCAATTTTCGGTTGTCTTTTTGCCAAAGCCAATAAACTATCTTTTACAATCTTCGTGTCATCAATAATTCTTCGTTGTCTACGCCCATACTTTCGATATGCGGGATCTGAAGTACTTACACGACCCATTTTATTCATTAACTCCTCTTGATCGAAACTAAGTGTCATTAAACTCTCTAAAATGTTTCTCAGAGCATCCATATCTTCTTCTTGTTGTTTTTGATTTGATTTCTGCTGCTGCTGATCTAATTGTTGAGCTAGTTGTTCCATTTGATCACTGGCTTTCTTTTGTGATTCACCAGCTTTTTTACTTTTTCCGTTTTCAAGACTTTCTTTAGATTCATTTAATTCATTCGAAATTTTTTCTTCCTGTTCCTTTGTATCATCTAAATTCATCGGATTATCCAAATCTTTATTCAACTCGTTTAGTTTCTTTAAATCATCTTTTAATTGATCAAACTTCTTGTTTATTTCATCTTGTTTTTCAACTGATTTTTCTTCGCTTAACTTTTTCTTTTCGATGTCTTTTTTTAATTCTTCTTGTTCTTTAGCGAGTTCCTTCAATTGTTTCTCAATGTCATCAATCTTTTCATTTACTTGAAGTCGCTTTAGCATTTCTAAACTCCGATCGAGTTGCTTTTTCATATCCTCGGTTGACTGATCAAGCTGCTCCATCTTATCTTTGATATTTTCCTTATCATTTTTCTCAAGTAACTTCTCTAAATCTTCTAATAATTTTTTAAGCTCGTCATCCATCAATTGATCCAACAACTTTTCAATCATTTCCTGTTTTTCTAGAAGTTCCTTATCCATTTCAGATAATTGATTTTTCTCTTCCGTACTTTGGTTCATTTCATTTTTGATCTGCTCCAAAGACTCAATTAAATTCTTTTGTTCTTCTTGAAGTTGATTTACTTGATTCATTTTATTCCAATCCGAAGACTTAGAATTCAACGCTTCTTTTTTGAGTTTTTCGACTTGCTTTTGGAATTCATTCGTCTTTTCGAGTAAGTCCTTTAAATCCTCTTTGGTTTTCTCTTGATTTTCATTTCTGCTTTCAATCAATTCATCAAGCGTAGGAAGTTTGTATGTGTATGATTGACTTCGTGAAGACTTACTACCATTCACACCATCGTTATCAGAAACAATAAAATAATATTCAATTCGATCTTTCAATTTTAATTTTTCGCGACGAAAATCAACTGCAAATTCATAGGACAATTGCGTTCCTGAAACCGTTCTTACCATTAGTTTTTGATCCCTGGAACTTCCATTTTCACCGATAATCTTATAAACGAAATACAAACTTTTCAATCCATAATCATCTCCAATTTGTCCTTTAAAATAACGAACACCATCAGCAACACTATCCTTGAATTCTTCCACATCAATCGTTGGGTGAGCATCTTTTATTACTGAAATAACATAATTCGCACTGTCAATTTTACTTTTGAATGCGTTATAAAGTTTGAATTTCAACTTTGATTCATTGTTAATTTTTCTATTCAGTTTAAACCCTAATTCTGTTTGAATTTGTTTATTTCCGTTCCAATTAACTTCTACTTTCTTGGTGTTCTTTGTTAAAACACTCCATTCAATCTGAGTTCCTTCTGGAACTGTTAAATCTCCAGCGTTTTGAATGACTTCTGACGTTTTTCCTAAATAACTTGGATAAACCAATTTCGCCTCCAGCTTTCCTAAGATGGATTTACCAATAACATTCAATTGATATTTATCACTCGAGTATTCATTTGCAGTGAAATAAAAAAAAGAAGATTCTTTTGGTTTTCGAATAACACCCTTGAAAAAGTTCTTTGAAACGCGATCCATTAAAAACTTACCGTTTTCGCTAATCAGGTAAACATTTTCAGGGAGTGAAGTTCCTTTGAGAATCAAACTTATTTCAGCATCCTGTCCTTCTTCAACTGTTAATTTATTTTCATTGAGATAAAATTGAAAAGGCGCATATTCTTCGTTGTAATTAACTACACGTTCGGTACCTTGTGTAATTAAACTTGGAACGAAGACAGCCAATAAAACAAAAACAGCAAAAATGGGAAGTAGGTAACGAAGGTATTTTTTATTTTCTCTGAAATCGATAGCGGAACTAAAAGGAATAACATTTAGTTGCTCGGATTTCTGAAGAACACTCGCTCTTATCAGTTCTAAATTTCCTTCTTTTTGATCCAATGCATCGTTAAGTTGAAGTGTGTTTTTTAGTCGATCTGAAATTTCAGGAAAAAATGAACCTATAATTTCTGAAGCTTGGTAGCGATTGATTCGTTTTCCAAATGAAATAAGTTTAGAAAGCGGAATAACGATATAACGCACTAGTAATAAAACATTTACAGCTATGAAACCAAAAAAGAGAAAAGCTCGGGTTCCAGAACCAAAACGACCAATAAACTCCAGTGATGTTGTTAATAAAAACGAAAACAGAAAAAACAGAGTAAACAAGAGAAAACCCTTGATCATTTCATTTTTGTAGTACTTTCTAATGAAAGCGTCTATTTGATCCAATAAATGTTCAAATGAACTCGTCATGGCATGTTTTCAGCTAATTTAACTCAATAACGCAAAAAGATGAAATTGTTTGCATTTTTTAATTCTATTTTCCAAATACAAAGAACTTAAAAAAAGATTAAATACAACTTTATCAAACAATTGCTCCTTTTTTAATAAGGAATAAATAAATAAAATTTTTAAAAGATTTTTTATTCTTTTTATTAAGCTTGTTGATATGTTATAAAATTTTTAATCGAATGCTAGGAATTTACATGATTAACATTTTTATTTACGTTCTTAACAAAAAAGTAATATTTAACTAATTTTAAATCAACATTATAACATTAAATCAACATATAATAAAAAAGTAACATGGTTTAAAAATAAAAGCCATTGTTAATATCGTTTTGGTTTATAAATCGTGTCAAAGTTTTGTAAAATTCCAACCAAAAAAATGGCGTTGTTTCACTATAGTTTTGGTTTGGAAAAATACTTTAATTATCCTATATTTTTATTTCAAAAGTTATGAACCTTAATTAACAATTTAGATTGTATTTTGGTTGAAAGAAAGATTTTATAAATGCTTCAGTTTACACACTTTTTGGGATGGTATATTAACTTTTGATCAATCGATGATATTGTTCAGTTAATTCCAAGTATGATTCTGAATAATTGCCATTTTCATTTCTAATCGTTATTTCACTCATTTTTACAACGTTGGATTTTGCTTTGCTAAAACAGATTATAACACGAATGTTTAGTTTGCTTTTATTGGAATGAACTTGAATTATTTCAACAGGGTACAAATCATTATCTGCAGCAACTGATATCAATATATTCAGTTTCTCACCCGGAAAAATAACCCAACATTTTCCACTCGAAACCAAAAGTTTTTGAACAAGGTTAAAGAATCTAAAAATATCAGCTGAATTGCCGTGTTTAGCAAGATTTATGTCTCTATATTTTGTTTGTAAAGTATTCAAATAAAACGGAGGATTAGAGAAAATCAAATCGTATGATTGAATAAACGGAAAGTCAAAATAATCACCCTGAAAAACTGTTAAGCGATCTGCCCAAGTACTATTGGAAAAATTATCACGACATTCTTGCATCCCTTCTGTATGAATTTCAATAGCATCGATAACAAGCGTTGGATTTTTTTGAGCAATCATCAACGACAATACTCCGGTTCCTGCTCCCAGATCCAATGCTTGTTTATGATTTGAAGCATCAATAAAAGAACCTAGCAACATGCTGTCAGTTCCTACTTTGAGTGGATTTTTTTCTTGTTTTACATCAAAATATTTGAAACGAAAAAGAGACAAATTAATAGGCTTTGGCAAAAACGACACGCCCTTTGGAAGGCTTTCCTGTTACCATACAAACTCCTTCTTCTGCGGGCACATCAAAAGGGATACAGCGAATTGTAGCTTTGGTTTCCTCTTTGATTTTTTCTTCGGTCTCAGAAGTGCCATCCCAATGAGCTAAAAAGAAACCACTGTTATCGATTTCTTGCTTGAATTGATCGTAGGAGTCAATCTTTTTGGTGTTGAGATCACGAAATGCCTTTGCTTTCAACAACAAATGAGATTGAATATCTTTCAATAATTGTTCAATGTGTGAGTCAAGTCCATCAAAATCTACTATTTCTTTGGTCTTCATATCTCGTCTTGCAATCTCAGCTTTTCCGTTTTCTAAATCTCTTGGTCCAATTGCAACACGAACAGGAATCCCTTTTGCTTCATATTCTGCAAATTTCCAACCAGGACGACGATTGTCATCATCGTCGTATTTGAAAGAAATTCCTTTTGATTTCAATTTAGCAGCAAGCTCGTTTATTTTAATGGTAATTGCCTCCAATTCTTCTTGCGTTCGATATATTGGAACAGCAACAACTTGAATTGGAGCTAAAGCCGGAGGTAAAACCAATCCTTCGTCATCGGAATGTGTCATGATTAAAGCACCCATCAAACGAGTTGAAACACCCCATGAAGTTGCCCAAACATATTCCAATTTTCCTTCTTTATCGGCAAACTTAACATCAAATGCTTTCGCGAAATTCTGACCGAGAAAATGGGAAGTTCCTGCTTGTAGCGCTTTACCATCTTGCATCATTGCCTCAATACACAATGTATCATCCGCTCCAGCAAAACGCTCGTTTTCTGTCTTTCGACCTTTAATTACAGGCATGGCCATATAATTCTCTGCAAAATCCGCATAAACATCAAGCATCTGCTCTGTTTCTGCTATGGCTTCTTGTTTGTTAGCATGAGCCGTATGTCCTTCTTGCCAAAGAAATTCAGTCGTTCTCAGGAATAAACGCGTTTTCATTTCCCAGCGGACCACATTCGCCCATTGATTAATCAAAATAGGTAAATCACGATAGGATTGAATCCAGTTTTTGTATGAATTCCAAATAATCGTTTCTGAAGTTGGTCGTATAATCAATTCTTCCTCTAATTTAGAATCAGGATCGACTACTACACCACTGCCATCTTCCGCATTTTTCAAACGATAATGAGTCACAACCGCACACTCTTTGGCAAAACCATCAACATGGCTTGCTTCTTTACTCAAATATGATTTTGGAATAAAAAGAGGAAAATAAGCATTTGAGTGTCCGGTCTCCTTGAATTTTCCATCAAGAATTTCGCGCATTTTCTCCCAAATCGCATAGCCATAAGGCTTGATAACCATACAGCCTCGAACATCCGAGTGCTCGGCTAGATCTGCACGATTAACCAAATCATTGTACCATTTAGAGTAATCCTCTTCTCTCGTTGCGTATTTATGAGCCATGCGAAATAAAAAATACAAAGATAAGGTTAATTGAGAATTTGTACCCCACTATCCGGAGCACAATTTAAGAATAGAAGTTCTTTTGATTATATCGACTAGAAAGGAAATTTGCTCTATTGAGTTTTCAGCTATTTAGTCAAATTATCAATATAAAAGCAGTGTTTCGTATTTTTGATAAAAACAATTTCCATGAAATCACTTTGGTCGAAACTTATTTCATACCGCATTCAAAAAGAAAGTAAAGTTAATAGCAATAGCTCGAAGGCAATTTCAAGATACGCTTTCGCAAAAAAGTATCGGGAATTAAAAATTAATGCAGTTAGACTATTAAAAGATTTCTGTTTAATATCGATTGGTGTTTTCTTAGCTGCCTTTGGTTTCAAGGGGTTTTTATTAACAAATCATTTCATTGATGGTGGCGCAACAGGAATTTCTCTTTTGTTTTCCGCTGTCACAAAATTTCCTTTATATTATTTTGTAATCGGTGTTAACATCCCATTTGTTTTTTTGGCTTATAAAGTCATGGGAAAGCCCTTTGCTTTAAAAACAGGCATAGCGATACTTGCTTTGTCCTTGGTATTGGCTACAATCTCATTTCCAAATGTTACAAATGATAATTTACTGGTTGCTGTATTTGGAGGTTTTTTTCTTGGCGCTGGTATTGGATTTGCTATACGCGGTGGCGCTGTGATTGATGGGACTGAGGTTTTGGCGATATACTTAGGGAAGAAATTTGGAGTGAGTATAGGAGATGTAATCATATTTATCAACGTGATTATTTTTTCCGCCGCCGCTTATTTCTTAACCATTGAAATCGCACTTTATTCAATGATAACTTACATTGCTGCCTCAAAAACGCTTGACTTTCTAGTGGAGGGAATAGAAGAATACATCGGAGTAACAATCGTAGCTGTTCACAGTGAGGAAATTAGAAAAATGATTATTGAAAAAATGGGCAGAGGCGTTACCGTCTACAATGGCAAAAAGGGTTTTGGGAAAACGGGAGAGGTGGCACAATCCGATATTGTTTACACCGTGATAACACGCTTGGAAATTGGTAAACTGAATTCTGAAATTGAGAAGATAGAGCCTTCTGCTTTTGTGGTGATGAACAGCGTCAAAGAGGCTAGAGGAGGAATGATAAAACGCCGTCCTTTGGATCATTGATTTTTGTTAAAAGTTGGAAGCTGTTTTTTATGTAACCGCGATTACTCAATACGTGAAAGGGTTTGATTTGTCTGTTTGGATTCCGTTTTTATCGATTTTTTGGCCAAAGAATACCATTACGATTAAGGAAAAGATAAATAAGCATTTATCTTTTATAGTTTGACCGAATTTTTTATTATGTTTGTCAATTATTAATCTTATGGTTTATTCAAACATTTCATTTTCGAAAGAGCACAATTCAGAATTTTACAAAGTTTTGCGACAAAGAGTAAATGATCATTTTAAATCCAAAAACATAACAAAACATGCGAATGCAAAAATGGTTTTTAAAACGATTTGCATGTTATTAATCTATTTTGTTCCTTTTTCAGTCTTGTTTTATTCTGGTTTGCCGAATTGGGTATATTTAATTTCATGGTGTGTCATGGGAGTTGGAATGGCAGGAATTGGGCTGTCTGTAATGCACGATGCAAATCATGGAGCTTATTCACGTAATGAAAGAATTAATAAAATCATTGGAAAGGTGGTTATGTTACTTGGGGGAAACGACGTAAATTGGAAAATCCAACATAACGTTCTGCATCACACCTACACGAATGTAACCGAAATAGATGAAGACATTGATCCCCCTGCTTTATTTCTCCGATTTTCGCCACATAAGAAAAGATTGAAAATACATCGGTTTCAACATATTTATGCTTGGTTTTTCTATTGTTTAATGACATTAGCTTGGTTTATCAGTAAAGATTACAAGCAAGCTGCACGGTACAAAAAAATGGGTTTAGTTGAATCGCAGGGTTTATCTTTCACAAAACATTTAACGATAATAATTATCAGTAAATTGTTTTATGCCGCTCTGTTTTTATTGTTACCCTTTTTATTAAGTCCTGCCCATTGGTATGTCACGTTGTTAGGCTATTTTCTAATGCAGTTTATTTCGGGTTTTATTTTGGCTGCTATTTTCCAACCAGCACATGTCGTTCCAACATCCAACTATCCTATGCCGGATGATTCAGGTAATATCCAGGCAGATTGGGCTGTAAATCAGCTTTATAACACCGCTAATTTCGCGCCGAATTCAAAATTGTTTTCTTGGTATGTTGGTGGTTTAAACTATCAAGTTGAGCATCATTTGTTTCCGAACATTTGTCATATTCACTATAGTAAGATTTCAAACATTGTTCGCGATACTGCCAAAGAATTTAATTTGCCTTATCATTCCTACAGCACCTTTTATGAAGCACTGAAAGAACATACAAAAATGTTGTATGCTTTAGGTCACCAAGATTTTGCTCCCGCCATTCATTAGTGTTTAGTGTAGATTTTCATTGGGTCTGTTGGTTTACTTTGTAATCCAAAAACCTAATTCGGTTTTCACAAAGTGTCTTTCTAGTTCTAATAATCCATCGAACACAATAAGCGTATCTAAAATCAAGATGCTCGTTTTTTCGAGAAAACACCTCTAAAACCTCGCACTTGAAATAAGAAGTATTGACTAAATAACTCTAATTCATATGCTTCGAGTTTAATTTCGTTGTTGTCTTTGACGGTTTACGGTGCCACTACTAACCTTGGTCGGAGGATCCTACTTAAAGAACTCCCCTTAGATTGAAAAATAGAGTCGTCTCATCAAATAAAACCTCTGTAAAATGTCGAAAAGAGTCGATTTATTGAAAGTTAAAATCAAAAATATATTTTGATTGAAAAAATTTAATTACATTTGATTAGTATTTGAACATAAAAAACGATTATAAATTAAACATTATGGAAAGGTTAAAATTAGGAAGTGTCATTCCACCATTTAAAGCAATTGATCAATTCGAAAATGAAATCAATTCAGAAAATTTTAAAGGAAAAAAGGTTGTCATTTATTTTTATCCCAAAGATAATACGCCTGGTTGTACAGCACAAGCATGCAGTATCAGAGACTCATTTGAGGGATTAAAAGAAAAAGGAATAGAGGTAATTGGAATTAGTGCCGATTCTTTGTCATCTCACAAGAAATTTGGCGAAAAATTCAACTTGCCATTTTCCCTGCTGCCAGATGAGGATAAGGAAATTTGCAATGCTTTCGGTGTTTTGGGAACGAAAAAATTTATGGGTAAAGTATATGATGGTATACATAGAACAAGTTTTCTGTTTGATGAAAATTCGAAACTCGTTTCAGTTATCGATAAACCGGATACCAAAAATCATGGAAGGGAAATATTCAAAAATTATGGATTTTAAGTTGTTCGTAAATAGATTACGATCACCCAGCTTTAAATTTGGCTATATTTATTATTTAACAGAGTATTAAACTCACAACAACAAACGATATGAACAAAGAAGTAAATGCAGAAAAGTTGAAGGCTTTACAGCTAACAATGGAAAAATTAGACAAAACTTTTGGTAAGGGTTCTGTCATGAAACTAGGGGATTCGCCTGTTGAAAAAGTGGAAGTAATTCCAACTGGTTCGGTAACTCTCGATTTAGCCTTAGGTGTAAATGGTTACCCAAAAGGACGTGTTGTTGAAATATATGGTCCAGAATCATCGGGTAAAACAACACTTGCTATTCATGCAATTGCGGAAGCACAAAAACAAGGAGGGATTGCTGCTTTTATTGATGCAGAACATGCTTTTGATCAATTCTATGCTAAAAAATTAGGTGTTGATATTGACAATCTCTTGATTTCCCAGCCGGATAATGGAGAACAAGCATTGGAAATAGCTGATAATCTGATCCGCTCTTGTGCCATTGATTTAATCATAATAGATTCTGTTGCCGCCTTGACTCCCAAGGCAGAAATAGAAGGAGAAATGGGAGATTCTCAAATGGGGCTTCAAGCTCGACTTATGTCGAAAGCCTTAAGAAAATTAACGGCATCAATTAATAAGGCTGGTTGCTGTTGTATTTTTATCAATCAATTGCGTGATAAAATCGGCGTGATGTTTGGAAATCCTGAAACAACAACCGGGGGTAACGCCCTGAAGTTTTATTCCTCTATTCGAATTGACATCAGAAAAGCCACTCAAATCAAAGACGGTGAAGATGTTATGGGTAATCGAGTGAAAGTGAAGGTTGTAAAAAACAAAGTTGCTCCACCTTTCCGTAAAGCAGAATTCGACATCATGTATGGAGAGGGTATTTCAAAAATTGGTGAAATAATTGATCTTGGAGTTGAACTCAATATACTCAAGAAAAGTGGTTCCTGGTTTTCTTATGGAGAAACTCGACTTGGGCAAGGTCGCGATGCCATTAAGACGATTTTATCAGACAATCCAGAACTTGCAGAAGAGTTAGAAAATAAAATTAAAAACGCTCTTGCTTCATCTGACACTCATAGTCAGGTTCTACAGGAATAAGGAGCATATCGTTTGGTTCGATAAAACGGCACTCAATAAAAGTGCCGTTTTATAATGTGATGTTTCTAGTCAATTTGAATACAAACGAAAGGACTTATAGTATGTTCGGTGTCAACAACTAAAAACAGATGCAAAATTCAGAAGATCGCTGCAATTTTATCCGCTTCAAAAAAAATAGTCTTTGAGAGGGTTAAAAATGTAATCATCTTCCTATAAAAAGCACGAGATTAAAAAAGAAAGCCTCCCAACTTTTTAAGCGGGAGGCTTTCATAAATAGAGATACAAACTCACTCTTATAAAACCGGAATTTCACTTGCAGGTTTCACAATCGAAACTTCCTTTTTGGGAAGAATTAGATTTAATATGCCATTTTCATATTTGGCTTTTATTTTATCTTCTAGACAATTTTCCGGTAACGAAAAAGAACGTTTGAAACCACTATATGAATATTCTCTGCGCGTGTAGTTTTTGTCCTCGTCTTCTTGCTCTTCCTCTTTTTCGGAGCTCACATACAATACTCCATTTTCAACCGCAACTTTAAAATCTTTCCGTTCCAATCCGGGCACAGCCAACTCAATTTTATACTCTTTATCCGTTTCATTTATGTTTGCGGATGGTATTCGGCTTGAAAAATCAATGGAAAACGGATCGGTTCCCAAATCAAACAATCTTGGACTAAAGAATCGATTTGTGTCCAATAAATCACTTGCCCATGATGGCAGCAAACTTTCTCTTCTTTTTACTAATGACATAATTGAAAATTTTTGAATTAATATGAAGCAAAGATATTTCCGACAAATCCAATTGCTGTTGCATAGCCAACTTGAACATTTGCAAGATTTTTGTATCAAAATGGATGGTAAAAACAATCGATTCCGAGTTAAAACTTGCTTACCTTTGGACCATGTCAGTCAAAAGCATTCAAATAAGGAAGGGGAAAGAACATTCCTTACTAAGAAAACACCCTTGGGTTTTCTCTGGCGCAATTTATTCGGATGTTTCAAGTATTGAAGATGGCGAAGTTGTGGTTATAGAAAATCAAAAAGGGCTCTTTTTGGCAGTTGGTCATTTTCAACACGCAACCATTTCTGTTCGTGTATTATGTTTTGAATTTCATGAGATTGATCAAACTTTTTTTGATGAAGCCATCGGAAATGCTGTTCAACTCCGATTGAATTTAGGATTGTTGAATGAAAACAATACTATTTTCAGAGTTTGTCATGGTGAAGGAGACAATCTTCCCGGATTAATCATTGATTTTTACAATGGTGTGGCTGTGATTCAATGTCATTCGATTGGAATGTATCGTTCAATCAACCTGATCGCGAATGCCTTAAAAAATGCTTTTGGGGATAAATTGAAAGCCGTTTACTCAAAATCGTCCGATACCTTGCCCGAAAGAATTGAGCCAAAGGATGAATATCTCTTTGGGCAATGTGAAACACCTCATTTGGCAGTTGAAAATGGAGTCAACTACAAAATCGATTGGATTGCCGGTCAGAAAACGGGCTTTTTCATTGATCAGAGAGAAAACAGAGCACTCTTAGGCAAATATGCGTTCGGTAAAAAAGTATTGAACACTTTCTGTTATTCTGGTGGATTTAGTTTACAAGCCCTTAATCAAAATGCCAGTTTAGTGCATTCATTGGATAGCTCCAAAAAAGCGATTGAGTTGACTGAGGCCAATGTCGAAATCAATTCATTTTCGGGCAAACACGCTTCCATCATCGCCGATGCAATGGAATACATGAAAAATTTGAAGGAAGATTATGACATCATTGTTTTAGACCCGCCAGCATTTGCCAAACACAGAGATAAACGTCATCAAGCGATTCAAGGTTATAAAAGATTGAACGCACACGCTATTCGACAAATTAAACAAGGAGGTCTGATTTTTACGTTTTCTTGCTCACAAGTTGTAGATAAATTTCTATTCACTAACACTGTTATTGCCGCTGCAATCGAAACAGGAAGGAATGTTCGCATTTTGGAACAGTTGCACCAACCGGCTGATCATCCAATCAACGCATTTCATCCCGAAGGCGAATATTTAAAAGGACTCGTAATACAAGTAGGCTGATGCTAGATTTAAAATATAAAACGATTTTGGGTGTGGCCTTACCAATGATGGTATCAGGATTCATTCAGTCCATTGTTATGATTACTGATTCGGCATTTATAAGCCGATTTTCAACTGAAGCATTTGTTGCTGTAGGTAATGGAGGCTTGCTCTATGTCACGATGTTCATGTGTTTAATTGGTATGGCTGATGGTGCACAAATCATTATTGCACGCAGAATTGGTGAGGAGCGCCAAGGAACTATTGGTAGAATTTTTGGAACGACTGTCATAACTCATTTTCTGCTGGCGCTACTATTTTTTATTCTGCTCTATTTTTTGATGCCTAGTGCTATTTTGATGTATTCCAAAGACCAATCCATTGGACTATTACAAGGAGATTTCATTCAAAATCGAAGTTTTGCTCTGTTTTTTGCTATGATTACGTTATCTATTCAAGCTCTATTTTTAGCAACTGGCAAAACATGGGTTGTGCTTATTGCAGCGCTAATCACTGCAGGTTCAAACATGCTTTTGGGATATGGATTGATTTTAGGGAACTTAGGCTTGCCGAGATTGGGTGTTGAAGGTGCCGCTTTGGCTTCCACCATTGCTGATGGACTTGGAATGTTGTTCTTGGTTTTATTTCTAAGTTTTTCCGAAGAGAGAAAACGTTATCGTTTATTCCAATTTTTTTCTTTCGACGGGAAATCAATGATGGAATTACTTAGAATAGGCAGTCCGCTTATGTTACAAGGATTTTTCGCTTTGGGAACCTGGAGTTTATTTTTTACTTGGCTAGAACAAAAAGGTCAGTTTGATCTTACGGTATCACAAAATATCCGTTCGATATATTTTTTAGCTTTTGTCCCTATTTGGGGCTTTGCTGGAACAACAAAAACATACATTTCACAATACTTGGGTCATAAAAGCTATGAAGCCATACCCATCATTCAAAAACGCATTCAATTACTGACAATTCTGTTTCTATTGGTTTCATTTCATGGAGCCATTTTATATCCGGAAAAATTGGTTCAGTTAATCAATCCTGAACAAGAATATATAGCCAAAAGCGCTGAAATACTGAGACTTGTTTCAATATCCATATTGATGTTTGGAATGGTTTCGGTTTACTTTCAAACGATTCATGGCAGTGGCAATACGCTTCATTCCATGGTAATTGAGTTTTTAACAGTTGGTATATACTCGATTTTCAGCTACCTTTTTATCAAAGTTTGGAATTTCGACATTTATTGGATTTGGACCGTGGAATATATTTACTTTGGAATTTTAGGATTGTTTTCAATCTCCTATTTACGTTTATACAATTGGAGAGATAAAGTCGTTTAGGAATGAAGATGGAAAAAAGACTGAGAATTGTTTTCATGGGAACCCCAGAATTTGCGGTCTCTATTTTAGACGCTATTGTAAATAGTCAGCATGAGGTCGTTGGTGTTGTAACAGTTGCTGACAAGCCTGCTGGGCGAGGACAACAACTTAGAGAAAGTGCTGTTAAAACCTATGCGAAAGCTCATAACTTACCAATTCTTCAACCAGAAAAGCTGAAAGATGAGAACTTTCTTTCGGATTTAGAGGTTTTGAATGCTGATATTTTCGTGGTTGTTGCGTTTCGTGTGTTGCCGGAAGTTGTTTGGGCGATGCCTCCGAAAGGAACGTTTAACTTACATGCTTCTTTGCTCCCAAAATATCGTGGCGCAGCTCCAATTAATTGGGCAATTATGAATGGTGAAACGGAAACAGGAGTTACTACATTTTTCATCAATCAAATCATTGATACTGGAAGTATTTTGGCTCAGGAAAAATTCTCCATCTCGGAAAATATGACGGCAGGTGAACTTCATGATCAATTGATGAATTTAGGGGCTAATTTGACGGTTGAAACACTTAACAAGATCGCGAACAACGAGATTCAAGCAATTCCACAAGACGAAGAATTGGCTAAAATTCTTCCTCACGCCCCAAAAATATTTAGGGCTGATTGTGAAGTTGATTGGAACCAAAATGCTTTAACCGTTCACAATAAAATACGTGGACTTTCACCTTATCCTGCTGCGTGGTGTAATTTATTGAAAAACGGAGAAAAAATAACGTTTAAATTATTTTCTTCAAAAGTCACCAATGAAGTTGCAGATTCAAAACAAATTAAAAAAGGGTTGGATGGAATTTTATTTCCTTGTAACGATTTTTATATCAGTATTTCTGAACTACAACCCGAAGGAAAAAGGCGAATGAATTACAAGGAATTTTTAGCTGGGAATAATCTTTCAGACCTATCATTTATTTAATTATTCCGATTAACATAGTCCAAAAATTAAGCAATAAAAAGAAATTAAACCAATCGGAGTTTTTATTTTAGCAAGATGATTTTATTTCCCTACGCAAAAATAAATTTAGGGCTGAATATATTGTACAAACGCTCAGATGGCTACCATGAAATAGAAACCTGCATGATTCCCATTCCGTTCGGAGATATTTTGGAAATAACACCATCAAAAGATTTTCAGTTTTTGCAAACAGGTTTAAATATTTCCGAAGAACCCAACACTAACCTTTGTGTAAGAGCCTTTGAATTGATAAAAAATCGTTTTGACATTGCAAACGTTCGAATACACCTGAGGAAACAAATTCCTATTGGCGCAGGTCTCGGAGGGGGCTCATCGGATGCTTCTTTTGTTTTAAAGGGGCTAAATGCTTTATTTGATTTATCTATTAGTGAGCCTGAATTAATACACTATGCCGCTCAATTAGGTAGCGATTGTCCTTTTTTTATCAAAGGAACCCCTCAGATTGCGACCGGCAGAGGTGAAATACTTCAGGATATCGATATAAACTTAAAAGGAAAACACCTTATTCTTTTGAATCCCAAAATTCATATTGGAACAAAAGAGGCTTATGAAGGGGTTACTCCAAAGCCTAGCTTTAAAAATATGGAACAGATTTTACAAAACGAGAACAAATGGCAAGCTGAGTTAATCAATCAATTTGAAGCAAGCATCTTTTTAAAGTACCCGAAAATTGAATACTTAAAACAATTATTAATCGACTTAGGCGCCTCGTATGCCTCTATGAGCGGAAGCGGTTCAAGTTTGTTTGGATTTTTTGATAATAAACCAAAAAACTTACCTCGGGATTTGCAGGACAACCTTGTTTTTCAAGGGTTTATTTGAATCATTTGTGAAGGAATAAATGGAGTCCTCTAATCAACTAATTTATGCGCAAAAGCTCGCCGAAATAAAGCGTTTTCTCCGTTTTTGTTTCCATGTGAAGCTGAGCAACTTCCAATGATCTGCTTGGAAAATAAAGTTCAGCAAGTTCTTGAATAAGCGTTCCATCAACCGTTGGTGAATAGGTATTCATGATTAAGAACCCATTCTCATCCAACACTTCTGCGGCTGCACCTAAAAGCTCATCTATTTTATCTTCCAATTTCCACTTTTCCCCTTTTGCGCCAATTCCCCAAGCCGGTGGATCCATTAAAATCCCTTTGAACGTTCGTTCGCGTTTTGCCTCTCGTTGAATGAATTTCAAGGCATCTTCATGAACCCAACGAATATTGAGTAATCGGCTGGATTCCATGTTTTCTTTCGCCCACCCAATCATGGATTTGACGGAATCGACATGAAAAGTATCAGCAGCTTTATTTCGAGCTACGCATGAAGCAGCCCCTGTATATGCAAAAAGGTTTAAAAATCGGTCTTCAGATTCTAGACGTTGATCCATGTAATCCCAATTCGTTTGTTGTTCAGGAAATAAACCTACATGCTTGAATGAGGTGAGTTCAATATTGAATTTCAGTCTTTTATAGGAAATGGTCCATTTGGTAGGAACGTCTTTTTTCAACGCTTTCCATTTACCTTGCTGGTTTTTTCCTTCAATGAATTCCCAATGAGCTATGGACTTCCATTCCGTAAAAGGCATTCCACTATGGAAATAGGCTTGAAGGTCCGGTCGAATGGTTATGATCTTTCCCCAACGTTCGAGTTTTTTCCCCCCACCAGCATCGATTAGTTCATAATCTTCCCAACTTGTGGAGAAAACTTTTGGAAGATTACTCATTGGTCTAATTGATTTGGTATTGTGGACATATTTATCCATGCCAATTCCCAAATATGTCCATCTAAGTCGTGAAAACTTTTTACCAACATAAATCCAAGATCTTGTTCATGTGATGCTTCGATTGCCCCCAAAGAAATTGCAGTACTATGAAGTTTATAAACTTCATCTCTAGTGTCAAATCCTAGTGAAATTAAAACCTCAGTTTCATTATGAGCGTCAGTGATTCTTTTGCTTGTAAAGTTTTTGAAATGATCTTCAACTAGCAACATTGCCTTGGTATGATGATTGATATTCAAACAAATTGCTGATTCATTTGAAAATGCTTCTTCAATGGTGAAGCCCAATTCGGTGAAGAAAGATCTTGATCGTAATAAATCTTGAACTTTCAGATTTAAAAATACTTTTGAAACTTCAATACTCATTATCTCATCTTTGGCATTTTCTTTCTTCCTCCCATCATTTGAGCCATACGCATTTGGTTTTTGGAAGGAGCCATTTGCAATTGCTGTTGCATCATTTTAATTTGATCTTTCAGCATTCCGTTTTTATCCATTTTTTTCGCTTCCCCCAATAAAGAAACTGCTTCGTTTTTTCTTCCAGTTTGTGCACAAATTCCTGCTAAATGCATTCGAGCAACAGCATTATCTTCCGGTTGACGTAAACCAAGTTCAAGCGCTCTTCGAAGCAGCTGTTCACTTTTTGCAAATCCCATTTCCTGTGAACCCATAACTGCTTTCAAATACAGAACGTAGGCATGCTGTTTTCTTGGTAAAAATTGCGGATGCGTAATTCGGTCAATGTATTTTTTTGCTTTGTCTGTATTTCCAACACGCATTTGGTTCAAGGCTAAAATCATGTTTTCATTTCTGAAAAAAGACAAAATAATTATAGCTGTCACAAAAAGAAAGGTGATTCCCCAACCCCAATGTCCAGTTGCGAAAAGCCAAACATTGAAACTTAAAGCTGATACCGCTAATACTATTCTTATGATAAATCCAGTCATTTTTTAGAATTTAGAATTGTTAATTTAGAATTTAGAATTGTTAATTTAGAATTTAGAATTGTTAATTAGTTTCTCCATTATACATTCTAAATTATTCATTTTACGTTCAATTAAATCGTCGCAATACACTTCAACTCAATCGCAATTGGTGTTGGAAGCGAATTAATTTCACACGTTGTCCGACAGGGCAAATTGTCCTTGAAATATTCAGCGTAAATGCGATTGTAAGTATGAAAATCACGTTTCATATTTACCAAAAAAACCGTCACATCCACCAATTGATCCCAACTTGATCCCGATTCTTCCAAAATGATACGAACATTATCAAATACACTGCGGCATTGCGCTTCAAAATCGAACTCGATGAAATTTCCGTTTTTGTCTAACTTCAATCCTGGTACCGCAGAGTCTGAATCATCTGAACCAGCAACCCTTGGGCCAACTCCCGATAGAAACAATAAATTACCTACTCGTCTCGCGTGTGGATACAAGCCTACAGGTTTCGGAGCTTTGTTCGTTGAAATTCGTTCTTGATTTGACATGTTTTCTTGATTTGCCTACAAAGATAATTAAACAAAAAGAAATCAATAAAAATGACCTTCCCTATGCATTAAAATAACTTTCTTTGTGAAAGAAATCTTCAACGAAGAGAATGATTAAATCAATTTATAAATTCCTAAATCCAAAATTTCAGAAGGTTTTTCTCGAATATAAGGTAGATAATTCGCCAAGATATGGCCATGGAAAACCTGCTCATAATGAGTTACTTCGAATTATTGAAAAGCAAGATAAGCAATACGCTAATTTATTAAACGCTTCGAAGCAGTATCATGAGCAACTCTGGCAAATTAAGGAGGCAATAAATGAAACCAACACAAAAAATCCTGTATGGAACAATGGTTTTTTACCAGGGTTGGATATTGTTATGCTTTATACGTTAATTTCTGAGTTAAAACCGAAAAAATACGTTGAAATTGGTTCTGGAAACTCAACCAAAGTGGCTCATAAGGCGAAATCAGATCAGAATCTTTCAACTCAAATTATTTCAATAGACCCCCAACCGCGTGCAGAAATTGATGAATTGGTAGATAAAGTGATTCGTAAACCATTTGAAGAAACAGATTTCAGCATTTTAACTGGACTTGAGGAAAATGATATTCTTTTTGTGGACAATTCGCATCGTATTTTACCAAATTCAGATGCAACCGTTTTCTTTTTAGAGGTTTTGCCTCGCCTGAAAAAAGGGGTTATCGTTCAAATTCATGACATCTATCTCCCGTATGATTATCCGCAATTCATGTGTGATCGATTTTACTCAGAGCAATACGGCCTTGCGATGTATCTTTTAGCTAATTCGGAGAAATATCAACCTCTAGCTGCAAACTATTACATTTCTGAGAAAGTAGAATTATCAAATGTTATTGCTGATTTTTGGAAACATGATTCAACGAAAAACGTAGAAAAGCACGGTGGCTCATTTTGGCTCAAGATTAATTAATAAATTATGAATTCAGGTAAAATTTCGATCGTTGTTCCAACCTTCAATGAAGAGGGTAACATTGAAGTTTTATACCATGAAATAATAAAGGTTTTCTCGGATTTAGAATCGTTTGATTTTGAATTGATTTACGTCAATGATGGCAGCACTGATGATTCGCTGGAATATATAAAACGGCTTTCCAAAGAAGATCAACGCGTTCGATTTTTAAGTTTTAGTCGAAATTTCGGTCATCAAAATGCATTGAAAGCAGGGTTAGATCACGCCGAGGGCGACGCAGTTATTAGCATGGATGCGGATATGCAGCACCCGCCGAACTTGATTCCGCAAATGCTTAAATTATGGAAAGAAGGAAATGACGTTGTATACTCCATTCGACATGACAAGAACCAAATTTCATTCTTTAAAAAAACAACCTCTAAATTCTTTTATCGATTGGTCAATTACCTTTCTGATACTAAATTGGAAGAGGGGACTGCTGATTTTCGCCTATTGGACCGAAAGGTAGTTTCCGTTTTGAAAACATACAATGAAAGCAACTTATTTTTTCGTGGAATTATTCCGACCCTAGGCTTCAAACAAATAGGAATTCAATACACTCCTCAAAATCGCTTTTCAGGAACAACAAAATACTCGTTTTCGAAGATGCTCAAATTTGCCTTAACGGGAATAACATCTTCGAGTGCAAAACCACTTTATTTTTCAATTTATTTGGGATTGCTTTTTGCTGCAACGGCCTTCCTATATGCCATTTACGCGATATATATTGCTCTTTTTACAAATGAAGCAGTAACGGGTTGGACATCTATCATTGCCTCAATTCTATTTATCGGAGGAGTTCAACTCATCATGATTGGGATTATTGGAATCTATCTTGGAAAACTCTTTACGCAAAGTAAAAACCGACCAAATTACATCATCGAAGAAAGAAACTGACATGAAAAAACTTCAAAACGTTAACTATCCGTTGACCATCATTTTTGTGTTTTTTGCTTTGATTTATGCTTCGATTTCGTTGGTAAATCATTACAATTTTAGGACTTTCGGCTGGGATTTGGGTATAAATAATAATGCGATTTATGATTATGCTCATTTGCGTTGGAACGACTGCATGATTATGCAACCTGCCTTTGACAATGTGCTTTCAGATCACTTTTCTTTGTATCCGATTCTAGTTTCGCCTTTTTATTGGATTTTCGGGACATGGACCATGCTCGTTTTTCAAATTGCAGCGATTTTATTCGGTGGACTTGGAATATACCGCTACGTTTTGCGTATAACTGCAAATGAATGGTTGTCGAGATTGGCTGTTTTGCATTTTTTTACGATTTGGGGAGTTTTTTCCGCGCTGAGTTTCGATTATCATGATAATGTGGTGGCCACCATGTTTGTTCCTTGGTTCTTGGATTATTTCGAACAAAAAAAGTGGAAACGCAGCATCTTATTGTTCGTGCTTATTCTAATCGCTAAAGAGAATATGGCACTTTGGGCAGTTTTCATTGGGTTTGGCTTGGGTCTTAGAGCCGCCATCAACAAAAATCGAAGAGAATTATTGATTAGTTTGGGTTTTGCATTTGGAGCTCTTGTCTATTTCGTAATGGTCATAAAAGTATTTATTCCAGCGCTCGCAACTCCAGGAAGAGACTATTTGCACAATTCATTTAATGCTATTGGAAGTAATTTCGGAGAAGTTATTGTTAACATTTTAAAACACCCATTCAAAACGATTGAATTGCTTTTTATCAATCACAGCGGCGATCCAGCATTCGATGGAATCAAAGCAGAAACCTATTTGGCAATATTGTTGGCAGGTGGATTTGCTCTTGTTCTAGCCCCAGAATATTTTGTCATGATCATTCCGATTATCGCTCAAAAAGTGTTCAACGATTTGCCAATTCGATGGGGAATTAGTAACCATTATTCAATAGAATTTGCCCCTATTTTAGTGATTTCACTTTACATTGTCCTACAGCGTTTTGGCAAGAAAAGACATCAAATTGCGGGAATTTGTCTCGCAATTTCTGTTATTTCCAGTGTTAGTTTCCTAGATCATCGAACTTCAGAATATTACAATAGAGAAAACAGTCAATTTTACAAAAAATCGCATTGGGTAAGAGATTTTGATGTAAAAGAAGTTCGTGAGGCATTAAAGAAAATTCCAGATGACGCCAAGGTTAGCGCACAATCCCACCTTTGTCCGCACTTGGCTATGCGACAGTTTATTTATCACTATCCATTTATCGGTGAGGCAAATTACATTGCTTTATTGCCCCAAGAACCAAACAAATATCCTTTAGATGAAGAAAGCTACAATAAGAACATTGAGGAGTTTATTTCATCCGGCAAATGGGAATTTGTGGTTAATAAAAAGTCGGTTGTAATTTTGAGTAAGAGGTAGTTTGGGATGAATTACTTGTTGCCAAATGACTATATACGATAGGTGTCTCCGATTTTCAGAGACATAAATTTCAACTAATTCTGATCAGAGAAATAGTCGTTTTCAATGAAGTAATCCAACATTGCCTCCTTAATTAAATGTTGCTGTTCAGAATGTGATAGTGGTGGAAGGTGATTCAATAATTTGAAGTGAGGCCAATTTTCCTCATCTCGATAATCAAATTCGTAATGTCCGTAAGGCTCCAACAGCGTACAGATAGCTACATGTAGTAAATCCGTTTTTTCCTGTTTTGAAAAGTTACGATGACCAACGCCTAATTCGTTTACCCCAATTAAAAAAAGCAAGGCTTGAAGATCCATTCCTTCTCCAAAGGTTTTTTCCAAGTGAGTTTTTAGTTTTTGAAATCGTTCCTCTAGTGCGTGATCCATTGATTAGTTGTTGTTTGTTTTTAAAACGGAAAGTATGGCTTTTTCTGACATCGAAAAGTAGCAGTTGCCTTCTTTGTCTTTTTTAGGAAAAGGTTTAATCATAAAAGGTGCTGGAATTCGACCATAGAACTGAATGTATTTTAATAGCCTTTTGGCATTGTAAAAATTTAAGGATTGATCAACCAATGCAATACAATAGCGATCTGCGAATGGGCAACCAGAATTTCCAGTTGGATAGGTAATAACTCTCCTTTTTTGTTTACTTAATCTACGATCAGATTTTATATCACTTTCTTTTGAGAATAGAAATTGAATTGACGCCAAACTATCGGTTCCCTCGTCATAAATCACTTGGTTTCGTTTGAAATTTTCCTTCCAATCTTTAAAGCCATTATCGTCATTTTTACGAAGATTGTATTTGACGTGGGCAAGAAAAACGTTTAAATTATCTTCATTTGGCGTCGCCCAAAGAAATCCTTTTGTGAGCTGATTGTAGTTGGTAGGACGTTCTATGGAATCTTGAAAATATGAAAACACATACGGGTCAATCCCTGCTACCAACCATTTATTTTCAAGTATGGGCTTGTAAAAAGAAAGCTCTTTTTTCGCAACATTATATTGAAACTTATGAAAAAAACTAGTTTCAACGTCTTTTACAGCGGACAAGGAATTTAAAAAAACCAAGTCGATTTTAGAATTGTATCCTTTTGATTTGAGCATTTTTTGAATGCTGTCAGCGGATAAATTTAGTATCTTAATATTAATTCCCGTCCGTTTTTCGAATCCTTTATAGTGAATGGTGTCTTTTGGTTGCAAGAAATTCGATGCGATTACAAGATCACTTTGGTAGTCTGGCCCCGCAGTTTCTAATCCACACGAAGTGAATATCAAAAGGTTAATTAATATGACGTAAACTGATTTCATTTCAACACTTTCAAAGATAAAATCATTTCAAAAATCGCGACTTGCTCTCCAAGATTATTCAGTGCATAAACAGTAACAGATTCATTTTGTCTTTCTCCTGAAGATATGCACGTTTGAAGCATTGTTTCAATTTTGTTACCTTCAGAGCAAATAAACCGAA
The DNA here is from genome assembly GCA_044348645.1 of Crocinitomicaceae bacterium. Lineage (GTDB taxonomy): Bacteria > Bacteroidota > Bacteroidia > Flavobacteriales_D > Crocinitomicaceae > UBA952. Next base: position 65,833 of record JBIKSL010000005.1, read on the forward strand.
TGTCGCTTTCTGCGCGTTTCAAAAATTCGGCATTCATTCCTTTAAATGCTAATGAAGTTCTTTTTTGTAACAATTCAGAATGATAATAGGCTAATATCCCCGCCGCGACGTCCGCACCAACAGCCAATGCCCCGAAATACATCGAATTGAGGTGATTTTTTGTTCGTCTGCGTAATGAAATGGAAACAACAATTTCATTTTTATTGATTGAAATCAGTTTTGGGCGCACAAATCCAATGATTGGAATTTTTACAAGTCCCAATAAAAATAATTTCCACCGCATTTTTCTCAACGAAATCATTAGCCTCCTGTCAATTTTTTGATTTCATGTAACTTCATAAGTGCCTCAACAGGGGTAAGCGTATTGATATCAATGGTCACCAATTCATCATGAATTTGTTCCAAAACAGGGTCGTTTAATTGGAAAAAGCTAAGTTGCATGTTTTCGGTTCCGTTGGAAACTAGTTTTTTAGAGCTCTTTTGTTTTTTGCCACCGACTTCTGCGTGTGAAGTTTCTAAATCTTTTAAAACTTGTTCGGCACGTTGAATTACCAATGGAGGCATTCCCGCCATTTTTGCAACATGGATTCCAAAGGAGTGTTCACTGCCGCCTGGAGTTAATTTCCGTAAGAATAAAACTTTGTTAGCGGTTTCTTTAACAGAAACGTTGTAATTTTTAATTCGCTCAAATCGTTTTGACATTTCGTTTAACTCGTGATAATGAGTTGCGAATAAGGTCTTACACTTCGCTTTTGGATTTTCATGAATAAATTCCGCTATGGCCCAGGCAATTGAAATTCCATCATAGGTGCTCGTTCCCCTTCCAATTTCGTCCAATAAAATTAAACTTCGAGGAGAAATATTATTGAGAATGCTTGCGGTTTCATTCATTTCAACCATGAAAGTAGATTCTCCCGAAGAAATATTGTCAGAGGCACCAACGCGGGTAAATACTTTGTCGATTAAACCTATTTTTGCTGAATCAGCAGGCACAAAACAACCCATTTGCGCCATCAGGACAATCAAGGCCGTTTGCCGCAAAATAGCACTTTTTCCACTCATATTTGGACCAGTAATCATGATGATTTGTTGGTCCGTGTTGTCCAAAAAAACGTCATTTGGAATGTATTCCTCACTAATTGGAAGTCTTTTTTCAATTACTGGGTGACGACCATTTTTAATGTCAAGAACAAAACCATCGTTGATTTCAGGACGCTGGTAGTTGTTCTCCAAAGCGATTTGCGAAAAAGAAAACAAACAATCGAGTCGAGCGATGACATTGGCATTATGCTGAATGGGATGAATGTAATCTGCCATATTATATACCAAATCTTGAAAAAGCTTGGTTTCAATGGCAAAAATCTTTTCTTCAGCCCCTAAAATTTTGGTCTCGTATTCCTTTAATTCTTCTGTAATGTAGCGCTCGGCATTGACTAACGTTTGTTTACGGATCCAATCTTCAGGAACTTTGTCCTTGTGTGTATTGCGAACTTCGATGTAGTATCCAAAAACGTTATTGAACGATATTTTTAAACTTGGAATTCCTGTTCGTTGTGACTCGCGCTCCTGAAGCTTTTCCAAATAATCTTTACCATGATAAGCGATTTCTCTGAGCTCATCCAATTCGGAATCACAACCTGAACGAATAACTGCACCTTTTCCAATTTGTCCAGCGGGTTCGTCGGTTAGCGTGTTTTCAATTAACTGAATCAACGTTTCACATGCATTCAACTGATCCATCATTTTCTTAAGAGACACTAATGAATCATCTTTCAAGAGGTCCTTAATCGGTTGAATTTGCAAAAGAGTTCTACGTAAGTGCATTACCTCTTTTGGATTCACTTTCCCAACCGCAACTTTTGAAATCAAGCGTTCTAAATCACCAATTTCACGCAAGCGCTGACTCAGTTCAAATGCAATTTCTTCGTTCTTCGTTAAATAGTCAACAACATCCAAGCGTTCGTTTATTGGTTTTTCATCTTTTAAGGGTAAAACCATCCAACGTTTTAATAAGCGACCACCCATCGAGGTGTGCGTTTTGTCAAGAATATCAGCAAGTGTTTTGGCATTGTCATTCGTTGAGAAAACCAACTCCAAATTGCGAATAGTAAAACGATCTAACCAAACGTATTTTTCCTCTTCAATGCGAGCGATGGAAGTGATGTGTCCTAGGCGCTGGTGCTGGTTTTCACTCAAATAATAAAAAACGGCTCCGGCAGCAATAACCGCTAAAGACATTTTTTCAATTCCAAATCCTTTTAAGTTCTTGGTTCCGAAATGTTTGTTCAGACTTTCTTCGGCAAATTCTTCTGTAAAAGCCCAATCTTCGAGCCGAAAGGTGTAATGATTTTCACCGAATTGCGCTTGAAAATCCTTGGTTCTATGCTTTTGAAATATGATTTCGCTTGGTTCAAAGCTACTAATCATTTTATCGACATATTCCTTATTTCCTTCCGCAACCAAGAATTCACCCGTAGAGACATCAAGAAATGCGACTCCTAAATTATCTTTTCCAAAATGAATGGCGCACAAAAAATTATTTTTTCCTTGTTCCAACACTTGATCGTTGAAGGAAACACCAGGAGAAACAAGTTCGGTAACGCCTCGTTTGACAATTGTCTTGGTCATTTTCGGGTCTTCGAGCTGATCACAGATGGCTACTCGTTGTCCGGCTCGAACTAACTTGGGTAAATACGTGTCTAATGAATGATGCGGAAAACCAGCTAATTCAATTTCGGATGCAGAACCATTTTTCCTTTTTGTGAGAATAATACCAAGAATCTTCGATGTTTTAATGGCGTCTTCTCCAAAGGTTTCGTAAAAATCTCCCACGCGAAATAACAACAAAGCCTCGGGATGCCGAGCCTTAATCTGATTATATTGCTTCATTAAAGGGGTTTCTGCTACTGCTTTTTGGGAGCTCACGATTTGATTATGCGTTAAAAAATTGAATCAATAAAGTTAAATATTTTATGGCAAGAAGATTCGTTATATCTTCGCATTTAATGAACAAAAAACGAAAACTTTGGGAGCTAAACCGCGTTTCTGAAGAGGAATTCAAAGCACAGCAAAAAAATCCACTTGTTATTGTTTTGGATGACATTAGATCTTTGAATAATATTGGCTCATTCTTTCGGACGGCTGATGCTTTTAATGTTTCGAAGATTTATTTGTGTGGAATTACGGCTTGTCCACCTCACAAGGACATTCACAAAACAGCTTTGGGTTCTACTGAAACCATCGAATGGGAATACCGAGAGAACATTGTTGAGTTGTGTTATGAATTAAAATCCACGGGTCACACTTTGTGTACTATTGAGCAAACGGAACAAACTGTTTTTTTACAAGATATCGATCAATTATCCGAAGAACGGTTTGCCTTGGTTTTTGGAAACGAAGTAAATGGAGTAAATCAAGAAATTGTTGATTTATCGAATTATGTAATAGAGATTCCGCAATTTGGCACGAAGCATAGTTTGAATGTAAGCGTTTGTGCCGGGATTGTTTTGTGGGAGTTTTGTAAGAAATGTCGCAGTTTGATTTAATCAAAAAACCAACTCGTCTTATTTAGAATCATTCTAAAATACCATTTTTTTGGTATTGTACTTTCTTGAAACACTGGGTTACTTTGTATCATGAAAAAAATAGTTTGCCCGTTCACGATAGTTTTAGTTATTTTGAATACTGCTCATACACAAGTAAATCAAGACGATTCACTAAAAATGCGGCACCACAAAGAACTTATTATCACTGAGAAACTCCCAACATTTCTCGGGCCGATACAAGGAACAAACATATACGCAGGAAAAAAAAATGAGGTGATTTATTTAAATCAATTAGATGCCGATCTTTCTTCAAACAACTACCGACAAATCATGGCAAAAGTTCCTGGTGTTTCAATTTGGGAAAGTGATGGATCTGGGATTCAAACATCGGTTTCAACGCGTGGATTGAGTCCAAATCGTTCTTGGGAATTCAATGTTCGGCAGAATGGTGTTGACATTTCCTCTGAAGTTTTTGGTTATCCAGAAGCTTATTTCACTCCTCCAACGGAGGCCCTTGAAAAAATCGAAATTGTGAGAGGAGCCAGTTCGTTGCAATATGGCCCTCAATTCGGAGGAATGATGAATTATGTTACAAAACGGTACTTAGGGACAAAACCATTCTCCTTTGAATCACAGCAGACAATAGGCAATTATGGTTTGTATAATGCGTTCAACGCGATTGGCGGAAAAATTAAAAATTTCTCCTATTACGGATATTTACATCACAGAAGTGCAGATGGCTGGAGACAAAATAGTCAGTATCGAACAACAACGGGACATATTTCTGTTTCTTACACCTTTTCTCCCAAATTGAACGCCACATTGGAGTACTCACATATGGATTACAAAAGTCAACAACCCGGAGGACTAACTGATTCTATGTTTTTAGAAAATGCTCAACAATCAAACCGATCAAGAAATTGGATGGGCACACCCTGGAATACCGCTGCTTTGCATGTTGACTATTCATTGAATGAAAAATCAAAAATTAGCTTAAAACTCTTTTACATCAATGCTCAGCGAAATAGTGTTGGTTTCTTGAGAGATGTTTTCGTTCCTGATTCATTAAATGGATCATATTTTAACAGCCGTCAGGTGGATCGCGATTGGTACAAAAACATTGGCGGAGAATTAAGATTCTTGCAGAAATACAATTTGTTAGGAAACGAGTCAGCATTATCAGCGGGAATGAGAGTATATTCAGGTGAAACGACTAGGAAACAAGGGGGTATTGGGTCTGTTCACAGTGACTTTGATTTGGAAATAGTTTCTCGGCAAACAAGCAATTTGGGCTCATTTGATTACAAAAGAGAATTGAATTTTACAACAAGAAATGGCGCTGCATTTGTTGAAAATATGTTTCAATTGACAAAACGCATAAGTGTTACCCCTGGAGTTCGGTTAGAATACATAAATTCTGGGGCTTTTGGAACAATAGATAGACCTACAATTGGGGTGCCCATTGCTGTTCCAAATCAAATAAGAACGGTTATTTTGGCCGGTGTTGGTGCCGAGTATAAAGTAAGCAAAAGCTCTAATCTGTATGCTAATTTTAGCCAAGGTTTTCGACCTGTAACATTCGCTGAATTTACACCGGTAGCAACTACAGATTCTATTGATTCAAATTTGAAAGATGCGAGTGGATACAACATAGACTTTGGCTACCGCGGAACGATTAAGGAGTTCCTGACATTCGATGTGGGAGCATTTTATTTGTTTTATGACAACCGCATCGGAACCATCAGTGTTAATAACAGAAATTTACGGACCAACATTGGCGCATCAGTAAGCAAAGGTATAGAGTCTTTTATTGAGTTAGATGTTATGCGAATTTTTACAGAAAAATCTAAAATTGGAAATCTAAAACTCTATGCAAATGTTGCGTTTATTGATGCGCGTTATACACGTTGGGATGACCCGGCTGGTATAGTCGATAAGAATAGAGATTTTACTGGCAACCTGGCAGAAAACGCTCCCCGAAGCATCAATCGATTTGGAGTAAGTTATAAATATAATCGCGTTTCTTTGAATTTTCAATTGAATCAAGTTGGTTCAGTTTATACTGATGCTCTTAACAGCGAACTTCCAAATGCAAAAGCGACCATTGGAAAAATCTCGGGATATCAAGTTATGGATATTTCAGGGACGTATCTCATTAACGGAAAGTACAACGTAAAAGCAGGAATCAATAACTTAACTGATGAACGTTATGCTACACGTCGCGCCGGAGGTTATCCGGGTCCAGGGTTATTACCAGCTAATGGACGCACGTTTTACTTTTCAATAGGGGTGAAGTTTTAGAATACATTCACACTAAAATTAAACATCTAAAAACAGGGTTTAAATAATTTTCAGAAACAATCTATCCCCCACCAAATATCGAACTTCCAACCCGAATGAGGGTGCTTCCTTCCTGAATAGCAAGATCAAAATCATTACTCATACCCATAGATATTTCAGAAAAGTCATCAGTCAAAGCAAAATAATTCATTTTTAAAAAATCAAAATGCGTTTTCAGCGCTTTGAATTCCATTTTGATTTGATTAACATTATCTACGAATGAAGCCATACCCATTACGCCGACAATTCGAATATTTTGGCATGCATTGTATTCTTCGGAATTCAATAGTTGAATAACTTCCTCGCGATTCAATCCGAATTTTGTATCCTCTTGTGCGATATGAAACTGGAGTAATATCGAAATGACTCTTTGATTTTTTCGTGCGTGTTTATTGATTTCTAAAATAAGCTTCAGGCTATCAACAGAATGAATCAAATGAACAAATGGAGAAATGTATTTAACTTTGTTGGTTTGTAAATGACCGATAAAGTGCCAACAAACATCTTTGGGCATAATCGCTTGTTTATCAAACATTTCCTGAACTTTATTCTCTCCAAAATGACGTTGACCGGCATTGTATGCAACCATCAATTCGCTAACTGGTTTGGTTTTGGAAACAGCAACCAAGCAAACATGCTGAGGAATTGAACCCTTTATTTTTGAGAGATTATCAGCAATCATTCGTTGATGTTATAAATGGTTAAACCACTTCTCAATTTTGGCTCTACCCAAGTGGATTTTGGGGGCATATTCATTTGATTATCAGCCACTCGCTTGACTTGTTCAATCGAAACAGGAAACAGAACGAAAGCTATCTCAAAATCCCCAGAATTAACTTTGTTTTCTAAAATTTCTAATGATTCATTTCCTGGAACAAATTCAATTTGATCACTCGTTTTAAGGTCATCGATTCCTAATAAAGGTTTCAAAATCAATTCTGTAAGTAAATCGGAATCCAAGGATTTCACAGGGTGAACACTGTCGATAAAAGATTTGTCAATAAGCAACTTATACCATTTTTTATTGAGAAAGAAATGAATTTGATGTTCTGCAGATGGTTTTTCAACCGTAAAAAATTCCGTTACTTTTCCGATTTTTTCCAATGTGGAAAGAAATTTAGCTGAGGAACAACCATTTAATGATTTTACGAGTCGGTTGAATTCCAAGATATTTAATTGCGATTGTTCAACGAAATAGCCTAAGAAATAGCCCACATTTTCTTTCAGTGTTTGTCCTGAATTCAACCTTTCTTCATATAGTCGAACCGAAGAAGCCGATCGGTGGTGTCCATCTGCAATATATGATTCATTAATTTCTTCAAAGGCTTTTTTTAAAATCATTGTGTCCTTCGGAGAAAGCACCCAAAGTTCATGTGTGATACGATCTGTAGTGGTGAATTCATATTCTGGTCGAACGGCAGTAAATTGAGTCAGCAAATCGTTAATGTCATCATTCCCTTTGTAAGTTAAAAGAACTGGTTCGGCGTTCAAACCTACAATATCTAAATACCTCGTAAAGATGGCCTCACGCGAAGTAAGGGTTGCTTCATGCCTTTTAATCAAGTTATTTTGATACTCTTCAATACTTGCACCGGCAATAACACCTGTAAATGCTTGGCTATCTTTTGTTTGACGATAAATGTACAAACTTTCATTCTCTTCCTGAATCAGTATTTTTTCATCGATGAACTCAACATATTTTTGTTGAACAAGTTGAAATCTTTCGTTTGAGTTTGGCTTCGTTAAAACTGAACTTCCAAATTCTGGGTTAATGATATGAAGAAAAGTGAAAGGATTATCTTCCAATTTAGCTTGCAGAACATTTTTTTTGTATGAATAATAAGGACGAGTTGCAACCAAATGAACTTTATCGCGCACAGGACGAATAGCTTTAAAAGGTTTAATATTTGCCATTTTTAAAATTTGTAACTTAATCCAAAGCTAGGTAATATTGGAAATTGATAAATTTTCTTTGAGCTTACTCTGTTTACATAAAAGATGTTATTTCGATTGTACGCATTCGTCACACTTCCCACAAGTTCTAAAACATCTTTGTTTTTAAAATTAAATTGTTTTTTTACCGTAACATCCAATCGATGATAAAAAGGTAAACGTTCCGAGTTGAAGCCTCCTAAAATTGTTGAAATAGTGCTTGGATTATTCGTTACGTAATCGGTCGTTAAACCGTTGGAGAAAGTTTCTGCTTGATAGTTACCTGCAGTTGGGGTAAAGGGCAATCCGGAGCCTAAATTCCATCGTAAATTGGCCTCGATGTCCTTCTTTTTACCAAGCAAATAAGAAGCAACGACATTGATGTTGTGTCTTCGGTCAAAAACAGGGAAATAGTGCCGAAATCCATCCCATCTTGTGTTGTAACCGAATGAATAAACACCCCAAAGAAAGATCCGATCCTGGCTGTATTTAGCCAAAATATCAAATCCAAAAGACTGTCCTGATTCGATAATGAAATCCTTTTTGAAAACGTCCGAAATATTTTCAAACTGAGCTTCATCAGGGTATAATTTATTTTGATTGATATTACTAAGTTGTGAAAAGTATTTATAATATCCCTCCAATGAAAAAGTTATACTTTTACCTAAATCATAATCCATACCTAGAATTGCATGCCAGGCGTATTGAAGTCCGTTTCTGGTTGCCTTAACTTTATTGAATTCATTGACAAACTCTTCTTGAACATTTCGTGGTGCCGAAAGAAGACCATTGAATAAATTCACAACATCTTTATCAGAGGATGCTGAGGTGAAATTTTGTGAATAGCGGCCTCCCGAAAATTTGAATCGCAGATTTTCCGTTGCATTATATTTTAACCCAATTCTTGGTTCGGGAGAAAAGGTTGCCAATGACGCATAAAATTGCCCTCGAATTCCGGCTTGGAAAACCCACCTTCGACTAACTTTTCTGAAAGTATAATACGTTCCAATTTCTGTATTGAAGTTTTCTGCTTTAATTTTTGTTTTCGACTCGTTGTAGGTTACAAATTGCGTATTAAACCCATTCAAATTGAATCCGTAATTCATTTCGCCTTCATTTTTTAGAAAGTATGAAAAATCAAACCCCAAATCAAATCCACCTATTTTTGAGAAACGTGGTTGTTGTTCTAATTCTGTAAAAGTCGTTTCGTATTCGCTTCCGTTAACGTGTCCGCGTATGAAAATTGGAGAACCACTTGGAACTAGTAAAAAATTAACCCCGCCTCCAGAAGCTTTCCAACTTAAATTAGCGACATCGTATTGAACAGAGTCTCTGTTATGAAAAGCGAAAGCACTAAATTTTGAGCCACCATCAGAACTAATAGTGAATTTACCATATAAATCGGTAAAATTGAAGGGCAATCCATTTCCATCGTTTACCTGAGGATAAAGACTTTTTGAAGAATAATCCAATAAACTTTGTTTAGCCGAAAAAACATAAGCCCCTGCCCTAGAATTATTTGCATTCTTTTTTCCGAAAGGCCCCTCTAAAACAAGTTTAGCAAGGAAAGGTGAAGCAGAAACTTTTCCTCCGAATTGTTGCTTGTTTCCATCACGATAGGTAATATCCATCACAGAGGAAATACGGCCTCCATAGCGAGCGTCGAATCCTCCAGTGTAAATATCCATGCTTTTTACAAGTTCTGTTTCAAAAACTGAGAAGAATCCGATAGAATGAAAAGGACTGTAAATGGTCATTCCATCAAGTAAAATCTTATTTTGAATCGGAGTTCCCCCACGAACATACAGTTGCCCACCTTGATCTCCTGTTGTAATAACGCCAGGAGTTACGGAAATTCCAGCGACAATATCATTTTCTGCGCCATAACTTGGGATTTTTTCAAGCTCCCGTTTTCCCAAGGTTATTTTCCCGTTATCAATATGCGTTTTTTCTTTCTTGGCGGTAATTTTAACCATACCTAACTCAACAGATTTATCAGGCAACGAAAGATCGAATCGAACATCCGTTATTTGTCTTTTATCTCCTAATTCAACATTCTGAACATTAAGTTTGTATTTAAAATCATCTATTTTCAAAATGTATTTTCCTTTTGCAAGCTTCGGAATGGCAAAAAAACCACTATTGTTGGAAATCGCTTGAGCCACGATAGAGCTGTCTGTTCGAAGAAGCTTTACCTTAACGTCGCTAATTACTTCACCATTGGATTTGTCATAAATAAATCCGCGAATCACATTTTCTTGCGAGTAACCAACAAAAAACACTGTCGTGAAGAGTAGGAATAATCCTAATTTATGCATGAAATAAGGTTAAAAGCATGGCCGAAATTACTAAATTAATAAGAGCAAGGCAAAACCGCAGTGTTGCAATTTCACCAAAATAGAAATTCTTAGGGGTGTGATTTGCGTAAAAATCAGGAAATTAACGCCTTTCTATAATTGGCAAGATCAAGAAGAAAATCCACATCGTTTTCAATTGCATTTCCAATTACCACAACATTAGTACCAGCATTATGACTTTTTTGAATTTGTTCAATTGTTTTAATTCCTCCGCCAACAATCAGAGGACTTCCAATGGATTTGACGGTTTTAATCATTTCGCTAGAAATTGCTTTTTGAGCTCCGCTTCCGGCATCCAAATAGGTAATTTTTTTTCCTTGCAGTTTTCCGGCTAGGGCAATTCTTCGTGCTAAAGCATGTTGATCTCTTGGAAGCGGGGTTGTCTGTGAGATGAATTCGACTGTTGTTTTTTTGCCGCCATCTACCAAAATATAAGATGTTGGGATTACTTCAAGGTTCATTTCTTCCAATTCTTCAGCCGCGGCGATATGATGCCCGATTAAATAATCTGGATTTCTTCCCGAAATAAGAGATAAAAAAAGTATGGCATCTGCTTTGGAATTGATGTGGTGTGATGCCCCGGGAAAAATGACTATTGGTAATTTCAGGTTTTTCCGAATCGTTTCAATGCAATAGTCAAAGTCAACAGCGGAAACAGTGCTTCCTCCCACAAAAACAAAATCAGGATTGGCCAGAATTATTTTTTTGAAAAAGTCTGGTTTGTTTTGGGTTCGGAATTTATCGGGATCAATTAAAACAGCAATTCCTTTTTCCAATCCATTAATTCTATCGTAGATATTGCTCATCATTCAAAATTATAACACATAATCAGATTATCGATAACTTCATATTTCAATTTCTTTTCAATCCATTTGGAATCTTGTTTCATACGCGCAGAAATAAATGCACCGTCATTGAAACCCAGTATTTGAATATCTTTTTTAAAATCGATTCCAATATTATTGTTTAATTTATATAAAGCTTCTTTAATACACCAAGCAATTGTTAGTTGTTGACAAGAATTTATATCCAAAATTACTTTTTCGGAATCACTCAAAAATCGATTCATGACCTTAAAAATTCGTTCATGGCATTCCTCAATATCAATTCCAATATATTTGGAAGATATCGCCAAAGCCACATAATTTTTGCTATGACTAATTGAAATGTGTTTGGAAGAGTAGGAGAAAAATGGTTTACCAAGTTCGCTATATTCAATTTCAAGTGCTGAATTATATTGATTTCTCAGATACCGTACACCCAAAAACTCTTGTTGTCTTTTTAAATTCGACAGTGCCAAAAAAGATTTGTGTTCGTTTTCAAACAAATGAATTTCATTCACACTCCATTCAGTTTTTTTACAGAAATAAATTTGTGAATTGGCAGTTTCGAATTTTCTAATTAAACGATCATTGGCCATGTTCTCGTTCTAATTTCTGTGGTGATAAATTAGTGGATGAAAAGCTCATAAGTCAAAAATTTAACTTTATGATTTCACAAAAAAAGAAGTAGCAAACAAAAAAGAACCATTCAGGTTTTACTTCGCGTAATTCACTGTTCTTTTCTCTCGAATTACAGTTACTTTAACCTGCCCGGGATAAGTCATTTCTGTTTGAATACGCTGTGAAATTGTAAAGGACAATTCTTCAGAACGTTGGTCGGAAACTTTTTCTGCTTCTACTAAAACACGAAGTTCTCTGCCGGCTTGGATGGCGTAAGCACTTTGCACGCCGTCATAAGACAATGCCAAATTTTCAAGTTCTTTGATTCGTTTGATGTATGCTTCAACAATTTCACGTCGAGCACCTGGTCTAGCTCCTGAGATAGCATCACAAACTTGAATAATTGGTGAAATCAAGGTTGTCATTTCAATTTCATCGTGGTGAGCACCAATCGCATTTAACACTTCTCCTTTTTCACCAAATTTCTCGGCAATTTTCATTCCTAAAATAGCGTGTGGTAACTCTGGTTCTTCGTCTGGAACTTTACCAATATCGTGGAGTAATCCTGCGCGTTTAGCTAATTTTACATTCAAACCAAGTTCAGCAGCCATAATTGCACAAAGGTTGGCTACTTCTCTCGAGTGTTGCAATAGGTTTTGTCCGTAGGAAGAGCGGTATTTCATTCGTCCAACCATCCGCATCAATTCAGGATGAAGCCCATGAATTCCCAAGTCTATACAAGTTCTTCGACCAGTTTCGGCAATTTCTTCTTCCAATTGTTTCTTCGTTTTACCTACAACCTCTTCGATTCTTGCCGGGTGAATACGACCATCAGAAACTAATTGATGCAAAGCCAATCGGGCGATTTCTCTTCTCACAGGATCAAAACATGATAAGATAATAGCCTCTGGCGTATCGTCAACGATGATTTCAACTCCGGTTGCCGCTTCCAAAGCACGAATGTTTCGACCCTCACGACCAATAATTCTTCCTTTTACCTCATCTGATTCAATATTGAAAACTGAGACAGCATTTTCAATCGCTTGTTCCGTAGCTACTCGCTGAATCGATTGAATGACAATCTTTCGTGCCTCTTTGTTGGCATTCAACTTTGCTTCTTCCGTAATTTCTTTAATCGAAGCCATTGCTGCTGTTCGTGCTTCATCTTTTAAAGCTTCCATAAGCATACTTTTAGCTTCTTCAATGCTCATATTGCTGATTTTAGAAAGTTCAGCTACCCGTTTTTGTTGGATTTTGTCAACTTCTTGCAATCGCAACTCAAGACCTTGGAATTTAGCATCAAATTCCGTCTGTTTTTTCTCAACTTCCTTTTCTTTTCTACCTAGATGCTCTAACTTATCTGTGTATGATTTTTCTTTCGAGCGAACACGATCCTCGTTTGATTGAAGCTTTCTTTCACGATCTTTGATGGTTGTTTCGTGTTCTTCTTTAAGTTTTAAAAACTTTTCTTTTGCCTGAAGAATTCGCTCTTTTTTGATGTTTTCAGCCTCTACTTCGGCATCTTTAATCATTTTTTGACTTTTTGACTTTAACGCCGTTTGTTGGATTACATAGGTTCCAATTCCACCTCCTGCTAAGCCAACAATAATCCATAATAAAACCATAACTCACTATATTAAATAAGTAATTAGTTATCTAGAAGTATGGTTAAAGATTAATTCAAACCGTCAATTTGTTTCGACAAATTTTCCAATGCGAGTTCGATGGAACTATAGTCCGCAGGTGTATTTACAACTTCTTTTTTTGTTGTAATGGTTTGTCCTTTTGAAACAAGCTGCAGGGCTGTCATTGCCAATAAATCTTGAGGGTCTTTAACACCATAATTTTGGCGTAAAAGTTCTATTCCTTTGTTAATATCTTCAGCGGCTTTCAACACTTTTTCCTGTTCATTTTCAGAAACAGTTAAAGGATAAGTTCTTCCACCAACCAAGACTTTTATAGAAATTTTTCCCATCGCTATTTTTTCAGCTGTTCTATACAGAATTCTATTTCTTTAACCAGTTCTTCGATTTCCTCTTCTCGCTTTCCTAGCGATTGAACAGGAACTTCGACAACTTTATTTTCGGCCAAATGCAATGCTGATTTAAGCGTTTCAATTTCAGTATTCAACATAAATTCTCGCTCAGTTGCAGTAAACAACTCCGCTTTGATTTTGTCGATTTCAAGCAATAAAGCCCCGTTTCTTGATCTTTCACTTTCTAAATCAAGATGGAGCGCCTTCGCTTTATCTAAAATTTGTTCGATACTTTTTTCTATCTGCTCAGTCATTACTTTTGACTTTGTACAAAGTTAACATTGAAAAAATAAAGGGCAATATTTTTTAGAATGTATTTTGTGTTTTTTTTGAAAGCTTAACTTTGATCATGCGTTATATTCTTCCTTTCTTTATTTTACTTTTTATTTCTTCAAAATCCGATGCACAGTATGTGAATGTGGACTCCAATTATCATTCTCCTTTAGGAATTCCGTTGCAATTAAGCGCGATTTTCGGAGATATTCGACCGAACCATTTTCACATGGGCCTGGATTTCAAAACAAACCAAAAAGAAGGAATCCCAATTCATTCTATATCAGACGGATACGTTTCTCGTATTCGCATTTCACCAAGCGGTTATGGGAAAGTATTGTACGTTGATCATCCGAATGGAATCACCAGTGTTTATGCACATTGTTCTATCTTTTCAGACGAAATCTCCTCCATTCTGAGACCGTTTCAAGTAAAGAGCTTTTCAAACAACATTGACATAAAACTGGAAACAGGTAAAATTCCGGTTAAGAAGGGACAATTGATCGCTCTTTCAGGAAATAGTGGTTCTTCCACCGGGCCGCATTTACATTTTGAAATGCGAGACACAGAAAGCGAACATGCCTTAAATCCATTGATTAACGGTTTTATTTTTACTGATTCAATTGCCCCGTTTATCCAAGCAATCAAAGTTTATGGGGTTGATGAAAAAGGATTTCAAATACCTGGAAAAGCGTTTATATTTAATGTTCAGAAAACTAAGGATCGTTATTCAATTTCGAATAACAAAATTATTCTCCCAAGAGATTTCATTCCGAGTTATGGCCAGTTGGCATTCGCGGTCTCGGGATCTGACCAAATTGGCTCTTTGGGAACTTTTGGGCTTTTTGAGAACATTTGTTTGGCTAATAAAGACACTTTATTTCAATCAATCTTCAACCGAATTTCATTTGACGACTCTCGGTATGTTAACAGTCATCAAGATTTGAGTGAATTCAAGAAATCCAAAATGCGCTTTCACAAACTCTTCAAAACAGCACATAATCCGCTTCATATTTATCAATTCAAACAAGTCGGTAGTCTAAAAATCAATCCGATGGATTCTTTGAATATTGAAATCATTCTGAAGGACGCAGCTAAAAACACTTCCAAATTGAATTTTTCTGTGATTACTCCGAGAGAGACACCCACCAAATCTGAACGGTTTTATTCTCCAAAAACACATTTTATCCCAGACTCAAGTTACCATTTTTCTGGACAACAGATTGAAATTGACATCGAGCCCTACACTTTTTATGAGCCAGTGAAAAAATTTGGCAAAATTCAGAATAATAGCTTTGGTACAGGAGAATTAGTAATCCAAAAAGCTTTTAAAGTAAAAATGAATCCATTGAAAAATATAGACATAAAAAAACAATATATTCAAGTTAGTTTAAATGGAAAAGCAACATCTTTGAGCACAAAAAACGAAAATCAAAAGCTGATTGCCGAATCAAAAGTCTTCGGTCAATTTTCGATTAAAATCGATACTATTGCTCCAAAAATTAGTGCAAGTAATTTCAAAGAAACGGATACCATCGTTCATTCAAAGAATCTGATTTGGAAACTAAGCGACGGTCAAACAGATGTTTTCAATTACAATATTACAGTAAACGGTGAATGGCAACCGCTGGAATTTGATTTGAAATCCAATCGGTTGATTTTTGTTAGACAGGATGAGGAAATGAAATCTGCCGTCATTGAAATTCTGGTTACGGATAATTGTGAAAACATTGGTTCGTGGAAAAAAACGCTTTTTTTCGAATAGCGATACAAAACGAATGAGTTGTATTTGAAATGCTTTCTCATCAACCCATTTAGTAAGAAGAGCCTTTCTTAGTCTTTCAACTCAAACGACTCCAATAATTTTGGAACGGTAACGCTCCAATGCAATTCATGTTGAATTTTAACCCGTAAAGCTTCGGTTTGATGTGGTTCACCATGGTTAAGGAAAATGGATTTTGCCGGCTTATTGAAGTTGCGTAACCAGTCCATCATTTCTTCGCGATCAGCGTGAGAGGAGAGCGAACTGATGCTGCGAATATTACATAGCACTTTTCGAAACTGACCAAAAAACTTGATTTCAGAATCTCCTTCGATGATTGATCTTCCACGCGTTCCTTCTCCTTGAAAACCAACAAATAATAGGGTGTCATTCGGATTTTCAATGTTTTTATTGAGGTAATGTAAAATACGTCCGCCTTCAATCATTCCGCTTCCAGCGATTACTATCTTCGATTTATTGTCGGCAACTAGCGCCTTGGATTGAAAAATGTCGTTAATAAATACGATATTCTGGTACATCTCATTTATTTCTTTTGTCGATATTTTCTGCCAAGAATGATATTGGTGAAAAACTTTGGTGGCGTTTATTCCCATCGGTGAGTCCAAGAAAACCTCCATTTTAGGAAATTTTCCTTCTTGTTTTAGCTGGTAAATTAAATACATTAATTCTTGTGTGCGCTCAACCGCAAAACTCGGAATCATCAGCGTTCCTTTATTTTTTAGTGTTTCATTTACAATTTCGAGGAATTCAGCTTTGACATCCTCTGACTTTTCATGATTTCGATCCCCGTATGTAGATTCCAAAACAATGTAATCCGCTTCTTTGACGTGTTTGGGAGGATAGAGTAACATCGGTTCTTTTCTTCCTATGTCGCCACAAAAAATGATTTTTTTACCATCAACTAAAAGATTTACGAATGCACCACCTAAAATATGGCCACTATTCAAAAACTCGAATTTCATGTTTTCATTCAAAATCACCCATTCATTTAAATTGTGTCCAATAAAGAGAGGCAGACAGGCATCAACATCTTTTACTTCATACAAGGCTTCGGCTTTTTCGTGCTTGGAGTATCCATGCGAAGTAGCCCGTTCAGCATCTTCTTCTTGAATTTTTGCACTATCTTTAAGTATGATTTCGGTTAAGTTGAGTGTTGGCCACGTGCAATGAATCGATCCAGAAAAACCTTTTTTAACCAAAAGAGGCAGGTATCCGCAGTGATCTAAGTGGGCATGGGTAAGAATGACGGCATCTATGCTCGAAGGGTTAATCGGAAAATCCATCCAATTCATTTTTCGCAATTCCTTGATACCTTGAAAAAGACCACAATCAATTAAAATTCTTTTGCCGTTCCATTGAACCATTGTTTTTGAACCCGTAACGGTTCCCGCACCACCTAAAAATTTCAAACTTGTAGTTTTATTGATGATTTCCATGTTTAATTTTTACCGAATTTAAGAAGCATTCAACCGCATAATAGGTTTACATTTGAATACTGTAAAAACTAATTTTCGCTTACAAATCTGAGATTTCCCTTATATTTGTTTCATGCAATCTAATTCAAGTTGGTTATTTGATGGTGAGCCTGTTCAAACAAGTGAAGGCGCTTTTGTAAAGTGGTATGATCATCAATTCTTTCTTCTTATTCACGATGGAAAGAAATTTCATGGGGAAATTGTCAAGGATGATTCCGAAAACAACATGTTGACCATTAAAATCAATCATCGAATATTTCAAGTTAAAAAACGTGGTGAACTAGATGATTTAATTGCATCATTGGGATTGGATAAACCAAAAATCAAGAAGTTAAAAGAACTTCATGCCCCAATGCCTGGAAGGGTTTTGAAAATTTTTGTTTCTGTTGGCGATGAAATCCAACCGGGCGAAAACGTTCTTTCTCTTGAAGCGATGAAAATGGAAAACATCTTGAAGGCTGAAGGAGTAGGTAAAGTTAGTTCCATAAACATCACCGAAGGAGACGTTGTTGAAAAAGGCACTGTTTTAATATCATTTGACTAAAAGAAATTATTTGATAGACCTCTTTATTTTTAAGCTTTTAATCGAATAAACTTTTTTTGCGACTAAATCGATTGATTTTACACATTAAAAACAGATTAGTCTTGTTTCATAATGTATACTGTCGCTAAAAATTATTAAAGAAATTATCGCTAATTTTAGATTTCCATGTCGAAAATTAAATCCTCTTTTTTTTGCCAAAATTGTGGTTATGAATCATCTAAATTTATGGGACAATGTCCTTCTTGTCAACAATGGAACTCATTTGTTGAGGAAATAGTCCAAAAAACGAATAAAAATATTGTCGCTTTCTCAACGGACACAAGGAGTTCTTCTCCACAATTAATCCAAGATGTTACCAACGAACAGGAGGAACGAATCTTTTCTTCGGATCAAGAATTCAATCGTGTTCTTGGTGGCGGAATTGTTCCCGGTTCTATTGTTCTTTTAGGTGGCGATCCTGGTATTGGAAAATCTACATTGCTTTTGCAGTTGGCTATCACGGAGTCTTTAAAAGTACTCTATGTCTCCGGAGAGGAAAGTGATCGTCAAATTCGAATGCGGGCTGATCGATTGGGCTTGAAAAATGAACTTTGCTATCTTTTAACAGAGACGAATCTAGAGCAAATCCTGCTTCAAGCAAAGGAATTAAATCCTCAACTTATCGTGATAGACTCAATTCAAACGCTTTTCTCGTCGGCTATTGATAGTTCTCCAGGGAGCATTTCGCAGGTTAGGGAATGTACGGCTCAATTACTGCGTTTTGCAAAACGAACAGGTATTCCAGTTTTTTTAATCGGTCATATCACCAAAGACGGCTCGATTGCTGGGCCTAAAGTTTTGGAACACATGGTGGATGCTGTTTTGCAGTTTGAAGGAGATCGAAACCATATTTATCGTTTGCTGAGAGCCATCAAAAACAGATTTGGTTCAACCAATGAGTTGGGAATTTATGAAATGCATGGAGCTGGGTTACGTCCGGTTGAAAACCCATCAGAAATTTTGATTTCTAATTCCAATCAAAATTTAAGTGGTATTTCTATTGCATCAACGATTGAAGGGATGAGACCATTACTCGTTGAAGTTCAAGCACTTGTTAGCAGCGCGGCGTATGGAACACCACAACGCTCCTCAACCGGATTTGACTCAAAAAGGTTGAACATGCTGTTGGCTGTACTCGAAAAAAGATGTGGATTTAAACTAGGGTCTAAAGATGTGTTCTTAAATATCGCTGGTGGAATCAAAGTTGATGATCCCGCGATAGATTTGGCTGTTGCAATGGCTGTATTATCCTCCAACGCAGACTTGGCTATACCTAAAACAACCGCTTTTGCAGCTGAAATTGGGCTTTCAGGAGAAATTAGAGCTGTTAATCGCCTTGAACAACGACTTTCTGAAGTAGCAAAATTAGGCTATGAAAAGGTAATTATTTCGAGTTTTTCAAAAGGAATTGATTTTAAAAAAAATAATATCGAAATTGTAAGGTGCTCAAAAATTGAAGAAGTCGTAAAAAATGTTTTTTCTTAAACGGATATTCACGCATTTTAATTCGAGTATAATTCAGGTTTAAGCCTTCAAATGGAATGTTATAATGGGTAAAACTTTTATTTCCTAACACCTTCATAAGTTTCTGCACCGCCATTTTCTGGGTTTAAATAAACGTGTTCATATTTCAGGGCTCTCCAAAAACGTTCAATGAAAATATTATCCAATGCTCTTAACTAGCTGTCTTAAAAATGGGGGTAATTATAGTCTTATGGCATATAAATTTCGTATCGATAAGCCTTTCATATCTTGGAATTCAGAGTTCAATTCTTTCGCAACTTTTTGAATAATATTGGTCAATTCAATGAATGATTTTGAGTTGTATTTTTGGTAAACAATCAATTGATTATCAATTATTTGACTGAATCTAGAAACAGCAAAAAGCTATTTCTTTTTAAATGAATTAATCGCATTGATGGTAAAATCACTCAATACTAATTTACCACTCATTCCTGCTCGTTCGGATAGCAATTTATCCCAATGTTCCGTTCCTTGCCAAAAAATTGATTTCAACATTGACATTGCTTCAGGATTTGATTTCGAGAGTTGATTTGCCAATCGATTAATTTCTTTGTCGAGTGCGTGGTTATCGTCAAATAGCTCAACGTAAAGCCCTTTTCTTTTTGCCCAATCAGCAGATCGCCATTCAGTGGCATTAATTGTCAATTCACTCATCGCTGATAGTCCGATTTTCCGTTCAACAGCCGGACCTACAACAAAAGGACCAATTCCAATAGTTAATTCGGAAAGTTTGATGTCGGCATTTTTGGTAGCTAAACAATAATCCACAGCGGAAGCAATTCCAACACCTCCTCCAACAGCTCTTCCATGAACACGCCCGATGATGAATTTTGGACATTTACGACATGCGTTTATGACGTTGGCGAATCCCGAAAAGAATCTATTTCCGGTTTCTAAATCTTTGATTGAAATCAATTCATCAAAACTTGCTCCGGCACAGAAAGCCTTATCACCAGTGGACTGAAGGATGATAATTTTCGCAGCTGCATCTTGCCCCATTATTTCAATGGTTTCCGCAAGTTTTTGTAAGATTTTACTGGGAAGCGAATTGCTCAACGGATGACCAAATGTAATTGTTGCAATTCCATTTTCTGAGATAGAATAATCAACAAATCCTTCTTCAATAGCGTCCGACATAGTTTGTTCTTATTTGAGAGAAAAATTATCTGTTCCGATTAAAGAACCATCACAGTAGACTTTTACTTTGTAATTTCCTTTAGTGGCTGTTTCACTTTTTAAATCATAGTAAATGGTAACATCCACTGCTTCATTTGAATAGTCAATTTCTTTTTTATCCGAAAATGCCACCGTTCCGTTGTCTGAATCAAACTTATTGTTAGGGCTCGACTGGAATACTTCTCCATTGGGGCCAATAATTTGCAAGTAAACGGCTTTCCTTCCTGCATTTGCAAGTGAGTTTTCAGAAATTGTAAAACTGCTTCTGAATTGAATTGCATTTTTTGCTTTTTCAGTGGGCTCTGTAGTTTTATTTAATTTCATTCGAAGTGCTTCCGACTTAAATCCATAAGCTTGCAAACGGCTACCAATTTTAATTTTTTCGCCTTTTTCCTCAGCCTCTTTTTTGAATTGATCACGCTCCGAAGTTGTTTCAGTGAGTTTAGTTGTTGTTTGATCCAAATCCGAAGTAAGTTTGATATTCAGCGTATTTAGCGAATCGATTTGACGCACATAACTTCGCATGATTCCACGCAACGTTTCATTTTCTTTTCTCAATTTGTATAATTCTGATGCTGAAAGACGTTTATTTGAATTTAGCTTATTTATAAGAGATTGAATTTGAGCTTTTTGCATATTCAAACTATCAGCCTTGGATTTGTCTTTCTCAATTAATTTATCGTAAGTTGCCAACATATTTTGAAAATCTTTTTTCAAATCATTGGACATATTTCCGACGTAACCTTGCATCATATCATTCATGCCTTGCATATCCGATTTTAGAATGATATTTTCGTTATTACAATTGTTGAAATCCTTTCTTTTTAACGAATATAAATAAGCAAAAACAGCCAAACAAGCCAATAATAAAAGGATGATAATTAAATAAATAGAATTCGAACTTCTTTCGTTTTGTTGTTCAGACATAAGATTGAATTTTTGTCAAAGTTATGAATTGTTAAATCCAAGAACGAACATTTATTCAAAAAAGTTTTGATAAGTTACAGATTTTAAAAATCGGTTCATGCTATCGGTTCCAAGAGCAGTAAACCGCATATCTGAAGAAGCTGGATAAGGGCCACTATGATTCATACTTTCACATACCGTTATCCCAGTTGGAACGCCATTAAATATGATTCTGCCGGCTTTTGTTTCAGCCAAATCCAAAAGCGAATTATTATCGGTTATTTCTTTTTTAGAAGCAAGAAAAGTAAGAGTTAATTGACCTTGAATGGCATTTAAGTAGTGCAATAGATCATCCGTTTTATCATAAAAAGCGATGAGCGCAAACGGACCAAAAACCTCTTCATTTAACGAGTCTATTTCCAAAAGTTTAGAAATCGTTGTTTTCAATATTCCTTGTCTTCCTTGTTGAGGTTTCAATTTACCTATTTTTTCAAATAGTTCTCCATTTGCGTCAAAGGCTCGTTGTTTCTTAAGTTTTTCAAATGCATCATGAATTTTTGGATGAAGCATGAAATAACTTTCAAAGGATAACACTTTTTCAATAATCAGCTCTCCGAAATCTTTTCCAAGATCATTATTCGGAATTAGAATTATGCCGGGTTTGGTGCAAAATTGACCTGCATCAGAGCAAATTGATTGAGCCAAATCAGAACTCCAATTTGCTTTTCTATCAGTTAGTTCATGTGGAAAAACAATCACCGGATTTGTGCTTCCCATTTCTGCAAAAACAGGAATCGGATCAGGTCGATTAGCAGCGATATCCATCAATGCTCGACCTCCGCGAATGCTTCCAGTAAATCCAATGCCTTTAATTCGTTTATCTTGAGCTAGTTTTGAAGCGAGATTGTGAGTATTATCAATTAAATGAGCGAAAATCCCATTTGGTAATCCACAAATTTTTAGGGCTTCAAAAACACAATTTGCAACTTCGCTGCTCGTTGCCACATGCATTGGATGAGCTTTCACGATAACGGGACAACCGGCAGCCAAAGCAGAAACTGAATCTCCTCCTATCGTTGAGTAAGCGAGGGGGAAATTACTGGATCCTAGAACCAATATCGGACCTATTCCTGACTTTTTCTTCATCAGACTTGGTCGATGTAATTCTGTATTTTTAGGCTCAAAAGAACTGATTTTATTGAATTTAGTCAAAAGGTATTCAGCAAACAAGTGCAATTGATTAATCGTTCGACTAAACTCTTGTTCAAATCGCTCTTCATTTAGTCCGCTTTCCGCTAAATAGGAGGATTTTATGTTGTTTTTTGAAGCACAAAGTTGATTTTTTATCTCGTGCAAAAAAGATGAACGAGCAGAGGGCTCGAGATTATTGTATATATAATAACTTGACTCTACTTCAACCAACGCCTTCTCAATTTCCTCAGCGGAAGAGCAATGGAATAACTTATCGTTGAATGAATTATTTCTCGGATTGAACGATTTAAAAGTCGCTCGGGATGACATGCCTCAATTGACCTGAGAAATGGAAAAACTGAAACTTTCCATTATTTGATTCGCTAGCATTTTTTTACACGCTTCTTCCACTTTACTATTTGCATTTTCAATAGAATCTGCTTCAATGAAGAGACGAATGTGCTTTCCAATGCGAACACCTTCTATTTCTGGAAGACCAACATTTTTCATCGAATTAGTTACTGCTTTTCCTTGTGGATCCAACAAGGCATCATGCGGCATTACATCTATTTCAGCTTTGAATTTCATACTTCTTGGTTGTATAATTCTCTATTATGGATAATATCAAATACAAAATTACGATAATCGGAATCGCCCATAAATGAAATATCAGAATAATTATTAACGAATTTATAACCAACAAATATCTGAACTTATTATCTTTCCAACTAAAATTTTTGAATTTCAACGCGATCATAGGAATATCGGTAATCATTAAAATAGACATTACAATTGTAATTCCTACAAGGGTGTAACAATCAAAAATCCAATGAATGAGTTTGCTTTGATGAGCCCAATTATGCAGATTGAAAGAAAAAAAGAGTGGAAAAAACATGAAAAACAACGTGTTTAATGGTGTGGGCAAACCATGAAAGCGTTCTGTTTGTCGTTCATCCACGTTAAATTTTGCCAATCGAAACATCGAAAAGAATGGGATAACCATAGCTATGAAAGGCAAGTATTTGATTGACGCATCAAAGTTATTTGGCACCTCATACAATAGCGCTTGGATCCAAGCTGAAACTTGAAAATAAACGTAATAAGTTAGATCGTTTTGGTAAACTCGAGTTGCACCTTCATTTTGAAATAATGAGCTGTAATCAACTCCCAAAACAATCATAACCATCATGATGACACCCGGTGCTACACCAAATGTTATTAAATCAGCCAATGAATCGAGTTGTTTTCCAATCGTTCCAGAAGAGCCCATTTTACGAGCAACAAAACCATCAAAAAAATCTAAAATCGCACCCAAGAAAATAAATATTGGAGCTAAATCGATTCTTCCAGCAAGAGCCAAAACAACTGAAATAAACCCACATAACATATTGATTGCTGTGAGAATATTTGCGACGGTATACATTTTACAATATTAAGTAATTTAACTAACCTTTTTTGTTCGTTTCAGGCAAATTCCATTGAATTTTTGCCAGTATTTATCGCTAGCGGGGTGCGAAAGATAAATCAATTCAAGGTTTTTTGGCGATCTCCAAAACTTTGGAGCAGTATAAAATCGAAAGAAGATTTCATTTCTCAAATTTCTCCTTTTCTTTTAATATTTGTTTTCTTAGAGCCTCTACGGCTTCATCGGCGGACTCTTCAAACGTTTTACATTGTTTTTTAGCGAACAATTCTTTTCCGGGCAAATGAAGTTTGATTTCGGTGATTTTGTTTTCTTTCTCTTTGTCTTTATCCAATCTTAAAAAGACTTCGGCAGATTGAACATGATGATTGAAAATTTCTAATTTATCCAATTTTTCTTGAATGAAGTTTAAAAGTTTTTGATCAGCTTTGAAGTGGATAGCGTGCATTTTTGATTCCATAATGTAATTTTTTATTGCCCACGTGGATGAGCTTGTGAATAAATCGCGGTTAATTGCGCGAACGAATTATGAGTATAAATTTGAGTTGCTGCTAAATTTGCGTGTCCGAGCAAATCTTTTAGTGTTTCCAACCCCGAGCCCCTATTAAGCATGTGCGTAGCAAAGGTATGTCGAAGCACGTGCGGACTCTTTTTATCCAAATTCGTCGCAAGACCAAGATAATGATTAATTTTTCGATAAACAAATGTTGGGTAGAGTTTATTACCGTTATTAAGAACAATTAAGTAGTTTGTATCACCTAATGTTTGTCGTTTTTGAATAATGAACTCCTTAATGAGTCGATGTAAATTCATCGAAACAGGAATCAGTCGCTCTTTATTTCTTTTTCCTAATACTTTTATATGTTGTTCACCTAAATCAGACTCTTTCAAATTAATCAATTCATTCAAGCGAATTCCGGTTTGATAAAAAATTTCCATCATCAACTCATCACGAACACCCTCAAAATCTTTGTTATACATTGGGGCTAATTTATGCGAAGCTAAATCAGATTCCTTTGCAAAAACCGGCAATCTTTTTTCATTTTTGGGGCCTTGAATTTTTGCCATTGGGTTGGAATTAATCAGGCCTTCTTTTCTCAACCAACGAAACAATGTTCGAAGTGACGCGATTTTTCGGTTTAACGTTCGATTTGAAAGCCCTGAATCGATTAAATAAACAACCCAAGAACGAATATTCTGAGATGTTAATTCGTTCAATTCTGAAATACCCTTGAATTCAAAATAATCTTGAAATTGCTCCAAATCACTTGTATATGCAATAACCGTGTGTTCGGAGCAGCGCTTTTCGAATTGCAGGTATTGAAAAAACTCTTGGAACATGTTTTTTGATTGATTAATTTGAACGGAAATTCATAGAAATTGTTACGGTTTAAATGGTTCGACCTATTTTATTATTTTTGTTTAGAGGTTAAATGGAGTAGTCGGAACGGATTTTGGGTCGTATTATAAGTATTTTGATGGGTTTCAGAGGGTTTTTCACGGGATATTTTGTGGGTAAATTTAACCAAGCAAATAAAACATTAATGAAAAAATACAGGATTTTTGCTTTATTTGGTTTGTTGATTTGCTCTTGTAAAGGACAAACTCAACCGATTGAGTTGAACACAACTCCAAAACGAGTATCTGAAAAATCAATATATTATTCTTCAATTGCCTCGAATAAATTTTTTGCATCCTACAGAGGCGCAGATTTTGAGAATAGAGTTGATGTTGCCCATAGATTATCTAATTACGTTGCGGATACTTTAGGAAAGTATTTAAAAAAGGAGTATAAATTAGGAAATTATAAAAAAATTGATTTTGAGTCTACTAAAATAGAAACAAATAAGTATCATCCAGACAGTGTGTTTTATACGATTGAGATGCCCCTAATTTCTGTTTCTAAATGCGATGCATTTACCTGTATAGATCATAGGGGTAGTTGGGCTTCGCGAATAAAAAAAACGGATTCAGACTTACAAGAATTTATCACCAAAATTAGCATTCATCCAAATCATAAAGCGGAAGTAAAACTGTTTAGAACAGAATTTGGCTTGTACGAATACTGGGTGCAATTCCGTCATCCAGAAATTCAATCTGATTGTAAATAGCCAAGACTTGAAAGCCTCCAAGAAAGTTCCATTTGTTTAGCCGTAAAGTTCTTGTCGCAATTTTTCGTAAAGTACCATTCCGGTCGCAACTCCTACATTCAGAGAAGATATTGAACCTCGCATCGGTATTTTTGCTTTGATGTCCGATAAATTGATTAAGTCTTGCGTTATGCCGTTTTCTTCCGAACCCATAATAATTGCAACAGGGCCTCTTAAATTGACCTGATATAGTGGCGTGGCTGACTTTTCGGTACAAGCCACAATTCGTAAGCCGCATTGCTGGAGATAAAATAAACTATTTTTTAAATCGTCGGTTTTGCAAACAGGAATCCGGTTTAATGCTCCGGCGGAAGCTTTCATGGCGTCAGCAGAAACCAACGCTGATCCTTTAGAAGGGATTAATATGGCATCAACACCTTCGCACTCAGCTGTTCGAGCAATGGCGCCAAAATTACGTACATCAGTAATTCTGTCCAAAACTAAAATCGTTGGTGTTTTTCCATCTTCAAGCATTTGATCGACAAAAGATTCAATTTCTTGATATTCAATCGGTGTAATAAATGCGATTACTCCTTGGTGATTGCCGGAAGTTAACGAATCTAATTTCTGATTTGGAACAAATTGTAATTGAAATTGCTTACCCTTCAGAGCATCACGCAATTCGTTAAATGTTTCCTTTAGAATCCCTTTTTGAATTAGTATTTTATTGATTGATCGCTCTGCTTTCAGCGCCTCGATGACGGCATGTACTCCAAAAATAAGATCTGTGCGTTCCTTTTTGGGATAGTTTTGTTTTCTCTCCATTAAATAAAATTAAATTCCATTTCAACTTTATCGTCAAGGGTTTTTGCAACAGGACATGCTTTTCCGACGGCAATGACTTTTTTCAAAGTTGACTCATCCCAATTATTTTCATTTAAATCAATATTGAGACGAATTTTTTCTATTCTTCTGGGACTTGAAGCCATAATCTTTTCAACTTCAACAGTTCCGTTATGAAAATTAATTCCTTGATTTTGACAATAAATACCAATGATGGTTAACATACATGATGCCAACGCAGTTGCAACTAAATCGGTCGGAGAAAATGTTTCTCCTTTTCCGAAATTATCTTTAGGTGCATCTGTAAGTATCGATTTACCCGAAGCCAAATGAACACAAGAAGTTCTTAAATCGCCAAGATAGGTTACTTTAGATGTCATTTCTATCCATTTTTAACATTAATAATTTGCATCAACAAACGATTTTCTCGTTCTAGAATACAAAAGTAGACTATTTAGAAGATAATTAGCGTTTGATCAAGTTCAAAAAAATTATTGTTGATATTCAAACCTCAAATAGGAATTAATTGGAACAATAATATCTTTGGTAAGATTCCAAAATCAAAATAGTATGTTGGTCTTTTCATTAGAATTAGTGCTCCATTCAAACTGATCGGCATTATTTGAAATGTAGTCGAGAGTACCCAAAATCTCATCCAAGTCAGAACTTGTCACTAGCTTGGTTTTGTACTCCTTGAAATGAGCAATTCCCTTGAAGTAATTGGTATAGTGCCTTTTCATTTCATTGATCCCAACAGTCTCTCCTTTCCATTTGACACTCATTTCCAAATGATCTCTTGCGGCTTGAACTCGGTCAATTATTCCTGGAGCCGATAAATGTTCTCCAGTTTTAATGAAGTGCTTAATCTCATTAAAAATCCAAGGGTATCCAATGCTCGCTCGTCCAATCATGACACCATCAACACCATAACGATTTTTGTATTCAACTGCTTTTTCTGGCGAATCAATGTCACCATTTCCAAAAATCGGAATGCGCATTCGTGAGTTGTTCTTCACCTCTCCGATTAAAGTCCAGTCGGCATCGCCTTTGTACATTTGTTTGCGCGTTCTTCCATGAATGGATAGTGCTTCAATTCCAATATCCTGTAATCGTTCGGCAACCTCAACAATATTCTTCGTATCGTCATCCCAACCTAATCTTGTTTTCACAGTAACGGGCAAACTTGATGATTTAACAACCTCAGCGGTCATACGAACCATCTTGGGAATATCCTGCAGTATTCCTGCGCCTGCGCCTTTACAAGCTACTTTTTTGACCGGACAGCCATAATTTATGTCCAATAAATCAGGTTTGGTTCGATCGATTATTTCCGCGGCTTGTTTCATACTTTCGATTTCAGAACCAAAAATTTGAATTCCAATCGGGCGCTCGTATTCAAAAATATCTAGCTTTTGAAGACTTTTTGTGGCATCACGAATCAACCCTTCCGATGAAATAAATTCAGTGTACATCAAATCGACACCGTGTTTTTTGCACAAAGCTCTGAATGGCGGATCACTTACGTCTTCCATCGGAGCCAAAAGCAAAGGAAATTCACCCATTTCTATGTCACGAATTTTAACCATTACTTTTTAAAGAAATCAGGACGCTCCGTTTCAATAACCTTCAAATAATTCTTCAGCTCTTGTTCATTCGATGATTTCAAAACCATGAGCATATCATCTGATTCGACAACAATGTAGTTTTTCAATCCGTCTAAAAGAACCAACTTATTTTTGGGAACATTTACCAAACAATTCTCCGAGTTAAAAGTAAAAACATTGTTGCCGATTATGGAATTCGTGTTTTCATCTTTCTTTAAATGTTCTGTTAAACTTCCCCATGTTCCCAAGTCGCTCCAGTCAAAGTCAGAAAGAACAACCGAAACGTTTTTCGCATGTTCCATCACTGCGAAATCAACGGAAATATCCTCGCAACGATCGAAGGCAGTGTAGATGAAATTCTCTTCTTCATTCGTTCCATATTTACTTAAATCGGAAGCGAATAAATTAAATAATGAAGGCTGAAAAGTTTTCAAGGCATTCAGAATTACATCTGCTCTCCAAACAAAAATTCCTGCATTCCAATAAAAATTCCCTGCTGAAACAAAGGCTTGAGCAGTATCCAGATTCGGTTTTTCTCGAAATTGAATGACATCAGTTGCTTGTCCTTTCAATACATTCGCATTTTTCTCGAATTCGATGTATCCATAACCAGTATCCGGTCTTGTGGGTGCAATACCTAACGTCACCAAATGCTTTTTCTCATTGGAAACTTTTATTGCCGTTGAAATGATTTCATTGAATCTCGCTTCATTTACAATCAAATGATCCGAAGGAGTGATAATTAAAGTTGCCTCTGGATTGGATTTACAAATTTTTGACGCTGCGAAAGCGATACACGGAGCTGTATTTTTTCGCATTGGTTCGCATAATACTTGCTCATTTTTAAGCTCTGGTAATTGATTAAGAACTAAATCACGATAAGAAGTGTTCGTTAAAATGTAGATTTGATCTGTTGGTATTGTTTTTTGTAAACGCTCAAAAGTTAGACGTAAAAGCGATTTACCAATTCCCAAAACATCTAGAAATTGTTTCGGGTTTTGAGGAGTTGACATCGGCCAAAATCGACTTCCCACGCCGCCAGCCATAATTAATCCGTAATTGTTATTCTTCGTCATAAGGTTTTATTATTTGAACGGTTGCTAGGGCATGAATCAGATATTCTTTTCCGCTCATTAATTCTTTGCAAAGGTAACGACTTCTTCGAAGTAATCCTTTTTCAAAAACCCTACCTTTCAAAGCGAAATACGAAGCTATCGGAATTTCCTCAAGAGAAATGTCATCAGAGGGCGCATCGTAATTTCTCAAAACTCGTGACAAATTTATATCTGAGCAAGATGAAGCCTTGGTGTTGGCAAATGATTTCCAAAGTGCTTTTTCGATGTCTTCTGGAAGTTTTTTACTCAACAATACAGGTTCTAGTAACTTTCGAAAAGCATTTTTCCATTCAATACCATGTGGAGCGACTCGAATACCAAATTGTCGAAAAGTATGCAAGTGAGCAAGTTCATGCAAAGTCGTAACCAAGAAAGCATACTTATTCAAATTACCATTGACCGAAATACTCGGTTTTTCTCCATTTGATCTTACTCGAAAATCTCCAAGTTTGGTTGATCTACCGGGAACAATCTTGAATGTTATTTTCGCATCAATTAGCAAATCCACCACATATTCCAAAAACGGTTCAGGGACGTATCGCAAAAAAGTGGCACAAAATTGTTGTTTTCTTTCAATCATTTTCTCAACAAAAATAGAAAACCTAAATAGTTCACTTAGGGTTTAAAGCCAAATTATTTATTAGAACATTGAGGTGAGGGTTTAATAGCTTGACTCGAATAAGTTTCAAAAGACTGCTTTTGACTCTTCAAAATCGATTTAATAACACCTTAAAGCCTAATCCTTTTTGGTGCAAGTACTTGCCCGAAATGCGCTGAGGAAATCCCTGAAATTGCAAAACTGTATTCGAAATGGAAAGCACAAGGCGTTGAGGTTGTTTTCATTTCACTGGATGATAAGGAAGAAGATTTTCAGAAATTCATCGGTTCGTTTCCGTTCATCAGTTCCTGTGACTTCAACAAGTGGAAAAGTCCAATTGTTGAATCCTATTATGTTTTTGGAATGCCAACGATGTTCCTGTTAAATTAACAAACGTGAAATACTCCTTCGCCCAAATTCCGTTAAGCAAATGGATGCCTGGTTTGATTGGTTTTTGATTCAGGGGAATAAATGATTTCGAAAACTCTCAATCGGTTTTTTGGTGTAAGGGGAAACCATTGAAAGGGTTGGGGAATATGGTTTGTTTTTCCCATAGGTGCGGAATTAATCCCGCACCTATGGGTGCAACGTGGGGATTCAATCGCGAGAATCCGATAATCGTTTTAACCATTTATTCAGTATCCATTTTCACATCCTAAAACCCTTGTAATTCCATTAATTTGGTGTATTCCGTTTCAAACGATTTTTTATTTCGATATTGTTTTTGGTCGCGAATGTATCAATACACATTATCCACCGCTGAATGAGATATCCCAAACGTACCAAATCCCCGTTGCCAAATGAATTTTTCGGCAATTAAATTTTTGCCATTAACAAAATGGGAACTACTACCTTTGATTTGTAGCTTCCTTTCAGGATTATCTGCACTGCTGCTGAACGTGGACAGTAGATTTTAAATTATATTTTCTATCTTCGAAAAGATATGGAAAATAACGCTTTTAATCGTAAATCATTTATTTTGGTTGTTGTAGCTTCTTTGGGATATTTTGTTGATATCTATGATTTAGTATTATTTGGAGTTGTAAAAACAGACAGCATCAAGACAATTTTACCGGAAGCAATTGACTCGGAAAGAGGCTCTATTGGAAAAATGCTCTTTAATCTTCAGATGCTCGGAATGTTTATTGGTGGAATTTTGTGGGGAGTTTTGGGTGATAAAAAAGGTCGTGTGAAAGTGCTTTTTGGCTCAATTTTACTTTACTCTTTGGCAAACATTGCGAATGCCTTCGTTACGGACATACCAACTTATTGTGTGATTCGTATCATTGCAGGAATCGGTTTAGCAGGTGAATTAGGAGCAGGAATCACCCTTGTTTCCGAATTGATGCCCAAAGAAAAACGAGGATATGGAACGATGATTATTGTTTGTTTCGGAGCTCTCGGTGCGGTACTTGCGAAAATCGTTCAAGAAAATGGCGATGGACTTGGAACGGTTTTAAAATCAACACTTGGTG
Organism: Crocinitomicaceae bacterium; assembly: GCA_044348645.1. GTDB lineage: Bacteria > Bacteroidota > Bacteroidia > Flavobacteriales_D > Crocinitomicaceae > UBA952. The sequence continues at coordinate 97,543 of JBIKSL010000005.1, forward strand.
TTTCGCTACTAAATTGGCAAGTTGCATATATTGTCGGCGGTGTGCTTGGCTTATTACTTTTATTAATCAGAATGGGCACTTTGGAGTCAGGTATGTTTCATCAAATGAATGAGGACGGGATCAAACGAGGAGATTTGAAACTCATCTTCTTCAATAAATCGAATCTGATAAAGTATATCCAATGTATCGTAATTGGAATACCAATTTGGTTTGTAATAGGCTTGATTATTATGAATTCCGAAGATAATTTTGGCCCTTTACTCGGATTATCTCATGTGAAAAATGGTTACGCTTTGATGTATTCCTACATTGGATTGGCTGTGGGTGATTTGATTGCCGGTTTATTGAGTCAATTATTAAAAAGTCGAAAAAAAGTCGTCATGATATTCTTGACAACAACCATCATCGTAACTTCGCTTTTTCTGTTTGCCTCTAACCAAATCACTTTAGAAACTTATTATTTATATTGTTTTCTGCTCGGTGCATCAACCGGATATTGGGCTATTTTTGTAACAATTGCGGCAGAACAATTTGGAACAAATATCCGATCTACAGCGGCAAACACTATTCCTAACTTTGTTCGAGGTTCTGTAAATCTTGTAATGCTGTTTTTTACCTTTTTGGTTTCAAACCAAATTAATGATGGAATTTCAGCTTTGATCGTTGGCCTTACCTTTATCGCGTTGGCCTTTTTTAGTATTTATAAATTAAAAGAAACGTTTGGTAAGGATTTGAACTATATGGAGGAATTATCATAATCTTGTTGGAAATGCCAAATATATTTGTTTTTGGTCTGAAAGAACAATCAATTAACCCAACCTCATCCCCAACTCATCCCATTGCTCGTTGAAATCCAACCCTGAGAAAAGCGATTCAAACCATTCGTGGCGGTGGTCGTGGTTGCACTCGCACTAACGCATTTGGGAAATTGGGTATTTAAACTGCTTATTATCTTTTTTGACGGGCTTTTTTGGGTGGAATTAATCACTCTTTCTCTTTTTGCAAATAACATTTTTCACTAACTTAATGTAAACTATGAA
>JBIKSL010000030.1:0-32222 GCA_044348645.1 Crocinitomicaceae bacterium
ATAAACACACCCTAAAAATAGCACATTTTTAAGCGAGGCACCCAAAAATACAAAATTAAGGCAGCTATTTAATTGATAATTAAATAGTTAATTTGGTTTAAAAATAGACGGTCACAAAACAGGAAACTAATTCGATTTCGAGGTTTTTAGATTCCAGCCAATAGAACCAAAGAAAAATACATACAAAAGTATGGATCCAATCAAAGCAATCGTATTAGATTTTTTATAAGTTTCTGGTTCAAACTTCCATTCAATGGTGTGATTTCCTGCTGGAATTACAGCTCCTCGAAGAACATAATTAGCTCTGAATATATTGTTATTTTTCTTTCCATCAATGTAACAATTCCATCCCAAAGGATAATATATTTCACTAAAGATTGCAGCACAATTTGAGGAGCATTTTGATTTGTATTTTATTTCGTTCGGAGAATATTCAATCATATTTATTGAAGCCAAACTATCGACATCTAAATCAGAGAAAGGAATCTTAGAAAATTCGCGAGAATTAACAATAGCATTTTTCCTCAAATCCACTTCTTTCAATGATTTCATTTCTTCATTTGACGATTGAACCATTTTGAGTTTATCCACAAACCACGCATTTCCAAATGCAGTATTATTTTTTATCGCCTTTTGTTGAGCGTTAATAATAAGATATTTAGCATTTAGCATATTCAAAATTGGTGTTTCAGGCATTTCGAGTGATTCGACATGTAAAGTATCAAAAATACCTTGAGCACTTTCCTTGGTAAGCATTGGTTGACCTGTTGTACTGTCAATTACACCTGCAAATTTCTGCAACTGTTGATTTTTTGCCTTGGAAATAACTTGATTCGCAATTTCAAGTTCGTTTGAGATGTGAAAATCAATAATTTCCTGATAGCGTTTCAATTTTGCTCCGTGATAGCCTCCAATACTTTTATGAAAATAACTTGTTCCTGTTTCGTTAAATGGATTCCCAAAATTAAAAACGCGATAATTACTATTTAAATTCAAAGATCCAAATGTTGCAAGTTGATCAATGGATGTCATATCGGCTGAGGAAAATTGATCTGAAACAAGCATGTCATTTTTAATTTTTTGCTTCATAGGCTGTAAATTCTTTCCTTGATCTTGCTCTTGATCTAAGATACTTAAATCAGAAATAGTTGGCACATATGGAATTGCTGCAATGGATTTTTCCTCATAGTTTTTATACAATCCGTTTTCCTCTTCATTATTCAAATAGCGCTTAGCAATTGACATATTATCCCAAGTGACTATTACAGCAATTAAGATGATAAAAGCATAGCGATTAATTTTCGTTGAAGCCATGGTATACAAAATACCCAAGGTCAATAAAGTTAGTCCAATAGCACGACCCAAATCGTCTTTAAACATATTGATTCTTGCATCAATCAACGATTTCTTTAATCCATTAATCATGATAGTTTGCTGTGTATCTTTTGTGCTTTTCAAATATTCCGAAAATTGTTGTGATTCATCAGCACGAATAAATGAACCATAAATGGTAGGTGAAACATAAAGAATCAGTAAGAATAAAGTAAGAACTCCTCCAGCAATTAGCCAATGTTTCTTTTCTCCCAAAATTTCCTGTTTCTTTATAAAACGATCCAAAAATAAAATTCCCATGGAGGTGATCATTATTTGCATAAGAACCAAAATCATTTTAGAATCACGAAATTTATTGTATAGAGGGAATTTGTGAATGAAGAGATCATTTAATCCGCTCGGGTTGTTCGACGCGAGAAACAATACCAAGAGAGCAAGAACCAAGTAAGGCCATTTCAAAAAATCATTTAAAAAGATCAATCCTAAAATGAACAATACGAACATAATTACACCAAAATAAAATGCACCACCGCTCATTTTTTGTCCGCCCCAATATTGATTCATTTTTGAAACTTGTTCAGAATAAGTGTAGTCAACATTTGCCATTACCTCTTCATTATTCCCTAAATAATCATCTTTTTCTCCTTTTGCTTTCGGCACAATAATGGAAAGAATTTCTCCAGGGCCATAATTGTATTCCAAAATGTAATCCGTTGCTAGACCCGATTGTTTTGAAATCTCTTTCTTTTTTCCGTCAGGTTCGATTTTGAGTTCTGTTTCACCTCGGGTGGTATATTTGCCATATTCTTGTGTCGATAGAATGTTGCCAATCGACGGCAATGGGGCAATAATAGAAGCAATAAGCAAAGAGGGTAGTATTCGTGACAACTCTTTCCCTTTTTTCTGAACAATCAAGCGAATAATTTCACTTACAGCTACTACACCCAAAAGAAACAATAAATAATAAGTCATCTGCAAGTGATTCGCATTCAAGTTGAGAGCAAAAAACAATGCGAAAACGCCACTTCCCAATAACCATTTACCTCGAAATGCCAATAACAAACCACCTAATGTAGGGGCCATATATGCTATTGCATTCACTTTGGTGATGTGTCCGGCGCCCAAATATAGAATATTGATCGTGGAGAAGCCAAATGCTATAGCACCGATGATCCCAATCCATGGATTAATACGCAAACAAAGTGCAAAAATGTAAAAACCAAGCATCATCGCAAACAAGATTCCAACAGCTTTTGGCAGGCCAAGTTTGATGATTTTTTCAACAAAAAACAACCCATTATTTTCATATTTAACTGAAATTTGATAAGCGGGCATACCACTAAACATTGAATTGGTCCAAAGTGCTTGGTTACCATTTACCCGCTTAAAATCATCAATTTCCTTCACCATTCCCCGGAATTGACGGATGTCTCCCTGTTTAAGTTCATAACCGTTGTAAAGTGGTTCAAAATAAATTGATGAAAGAATAATAAAAATTGTGATGGCAATGATGTGCGGAACTAACTTTTTTACAATATCCATAATTCAATAAAATTCTTGTTTGGTGTGAATTTAGAAAGAAATTTCTATTTGTTACATCAACAGGAAATTATTTAGAAAATTTTTATTAATTCAATAAATTTCCTTATTTTAGCGACCTAAATTATCTCCTTTTCATTAATGCGTAAAGCGATTATTAAATGATTAATATGTTGAAAAATAGCTATTTAACTCTAGTATTAACTCTTATTGTAGTTCAGTTTCATGCACAACAAGATAAACTGTTAACTCATTTTATTTATGATAAGATGAGCATTAATCCTGGTAAAACAGGCGTGGACATGTACAATTCTATTTGTGCAACATCGATTTACAGGAATCAGTGGGACAAAGTGAATGGCGCTCCGAATTCTGCTGTTTTAAATGTGGAAGCAAACTTATCCAAGTTTTTTCCTGGTGGTGTAGGATTGGCGTTTTATCATGATGCAATTGGTTTTGCTCGTCAAAACAATTTACTTTTAAATTATTCATATCCGATTTCTATTGGTAAGAATGGGACTCTTGGCGTTGGCGTTGGTGTTGGGATAATTAATTATGGAATGAATCCTGATTGGATTCCTCCGACTCAAACGTTTGACAAATCACTTCCTGAAGGTTTTGCATCCACTAACCTTGATGCTAACTTCGGTCTATATTACAGCGGTAAAGATTTTAATATTGGCTTTTCCACGACTCATTTGTCACAAACTCTACTTGAGCAAAATGTTTCGATTAATGGTTCAAACTACACCCAAAGTTATCAAACTGCAAGACACTATTATTTAATGGGTGGAAAAACCTTTAGAAAAGTTCTAGGTGGAGATATCGACGCGCAGGTTTTATTGAGGACAGATCTTATTAAATATTCCGCTGACGTGAATGCTAGATATATCTACGCACTAAAAGGTGATAAGCAATTATATGGTGGACTAACCTATAGGTCTTCTGATGCAGTAGCTTTGATGGTAGGATTTACGCCAATCAGTCAATTGACTATTGGTTATTCATATGATTTAACCGTAAATAAATTGTCGGGTATTTCAAGAGGTTCTCATGAGTTATTATTAAAGTATTGTTTCTTTTTAAAAGAAAAACCTATACCTTCAGCGAGACATCCGCGTTGGCTTTAATTTTTAAATAGTGTAACCATTTTAATAGTTCTATCGTTATATCGTGTATCTAATTTTGTTAAGAACAGATTGGTGTAACTAGATCAAAATATAGTAAAATGAAAAAGTTAATTAGATTATTGTTTTTACTTCCTCTTCTTTATGGATGTCCAACCATTGAAGGAAACCTTGTGGGAGTTAAAGGTAGAGATGTTTTTGACACCGATATTTTAGGTCCCGGTAGGTTGCCTTACGGTATGGTGTATGTTAAGTCTGGCGGATATCAAGCTGGTACTGATGATCAAGATATTATGGGTCTTTTCACAGGGCAAAAGAAGACAGTCTCTGTTCAGGCATTTTACATGGACGCAACAGAAATTTCGAACAATGAATATCGTCAGTTTGTAAATTGGGTTCGAGATTCAATTGCCAGAGAGAAGCTTTACAGAAGAAGTTTTGATGACGATGCTGAACAATGGGTAAATGTTCCAGATGACTTTTTCAAAGAGCCATACAGAACATTGTTGGATATGGGCTCGGATGTTCAAGGTGGAAATACGCCTTTCCAATTATTTGGGGATAGCACCAACAATTCTGAGATTGATAAAACAGTTTTGGGATTGATGGGGAATATGGATCAGGCTAAATTGAAAAAATTAAAATATCCTCAATTAATTAATGGTTATAAAGTTGATTCAAAAAGTTACCCAGATGCGACGAAGAAAATTGATGTTGTAATGTCTGAGGCTGATTTACGAGGCGTTTTTCAGCAGTATTCAAACAAAGATATCAATAGAGGCAATAAAAAAGTTAAACCAGGGACTCCTGATAAGGCGCAAAAGTCCTCAAAAAATAATACTGCCTATGACCAAGGTGGAAGAATTGAAAATAGAAAATATTTTACTCTAAACTGGGAGAATCCTATCGATTACGAAGATCCTGAAACGGCTTTTATCCTATCGGATATGTATTATGGACGAGAAGAAAGATTCTATAATCGCAAAGAATTAGATACAAGACTTTTATTTTTTGACTATTATTGGATTGATTACAAAGAAGCGGCGAAGAAAGGAAAAGTACTAACAAAAAGCGTTGATGCCAGAAAATCCTATGGATACGATAGTTTAAGTCCAAGCGCGGATGCAAACTTGTACAAAAGAAGTAAGCGTGAACCACTTTCTAAAGATTACAAAATCAATGATTTGCATCGTTCAACTCTTGATCCACGTAATCCTGAAAATGTTTGGTTAGATACTACAGTATTTGCTAAAGGCAAACAATGGGGAGAGGTTGCAGCAGGTTCATCTATTGATAAGTCACAATATGCTATAAATGATACAGCTCGTGTAAAACAAACTATTTTGGAGAATCCGGGACAAGATTTGGATATTGGTTTTACAAATAGTAAAGGTCAGCATAATGCCATTCGAGGTCATACAGATAGAAGTAGGTTCATAATTAAAGAGCGAATCAATGTTTATCCTGATACTCTTTGCTGGGTGAGAGATTTCACCTATTCTTACCATGAGCCAATGACTCAAAACTATTTTTGGAATAACGCTTATGATAATTATCCAGTTGTTGGTGTAACGTGGAGTCAAGCGAAAGCATTTTCAGTATGGCGCACACAATTGTTTAACTCATGGTTGACAAGTAATGGTGATATGTTTGTCAATGATTTTAGGTTGCCATCTGAAAACGAGTGGGAAAGGGCTGCAAGAGGTGATTTAGATCTTTCTCAGTATCCTTGGGGAGGTCCCTACATCAGAAATTCAAGTGGATGTTTCCTTGCAAACTTCAAGCCACTTCGTGGTAGATATTTCGAAGATGGAGGTTTCCATACTGTTAAAGTTTATTCATACAACCCTAATGGTTTTGGACTATATTGTATAGCAGGTAATGTTGCAGAGTGGTGTTCAACTGCATTTGATGAATCGCAATATGAGTTTGGACATGATATGAACTCGGATTACGACTATCAAGCTAAAGACGGTGATCCTCCCGTTAAAAAGCGCAAAGTAATCCGTGGTGGTTCATGGAAAGATATCGGTTTTTATCTTATGAATGGAACTAGGACTTTCGAATATCAAGATACCGCTAAATCTTACATTGGTTTCAGAAATGTAATGACTCATCTCGGTAGAGGTGGAAGCGATATTGATCAAGAAAATGGCGAGGAAATCCAAAGTGATATCCAGTTGAAATAGTAAATAATAATAATCAATTAATCAAAGTTTAATTTTAAAAATCAAAAGTTATGAGTGGTAAAGGTGGATTTTTTGCGTCAAGGAAGTACAAATTATTTACAAAGTATTTATCGGGTTTTGGAGCTTCTATTGTGATTGTAGGTGCTTTATTTAAAATTATGCACTGGCCCGGTTGTGATGTCATGTTGATTATTGGTCTTTTAACTGAAGCTGGTATTTTTGCCTTCATTGCTTTGGAGCCAATGCATGATGAATTAGATTGGACGCGAGTATTTCCTGAATTGAGTGTTGCTGAAAACGATGATGATAATCGCTTATTACCTATCTTGAAAAAGGGTGGTTCTGGAGGATCTGGCAGTGCAGCTGATGCTCTAGCAAAGCAATTAGATGAAGCAGGAATTGATCAGCAATTGTTGACAAGATTGAAGGACGGAATGTCGAACCTTGCTGATAATGCAAAATCTCTTGGTGCGGTTTCAACAGCTGCAGGAGCTACTGATTCTTATGTAAAAAGTTTAGAAGACGCATCAAACAGTTTGAATAGTTTAACTGCTCAATACGCTGAATCTGCCAAGTCAATCGCAGGAATAGCAGGAGAGGGTCAAGGTAACTTTGGTGCTGAAATGCAAAAGTTAGGACATAACTTGGCGGCATTAAATAATGTTTATGAGCTTCAGTTGAAAAGTTCGAATGATTATTTAGAAAGTCTTTCTCAAATGAATAATCTTCAAGACAGTATTAAGAATATCATGAATGATCTTGCATCTTCTGCAAAAGATACGCAAGTATATCGTGAAAATATGGCCTTGTTATCTCAAAACTTAACCGATTTGAATAACGTTTACGGCAACATGTTGAGAGCCATGAGAGGTTAATGATAACTAAATTTAATTTTATTGTTAATTAATTAAATCAAGAAATTATGGCAGGTGGTAAGGAAACCCCAAGACAGAAGATGATCGGGATGATGTATTTGGTTTTAACGGCTTTATTGGCGCTTAACGTTTCAAAACAAATACTTGACGCCTTCGTTGCGATTGAAGACAACATACAACGAGGAACAATTACTCAACTTGAAAAAGGTAATGGTAATCGTGATGAATTGAAAACGGAAATGTCCCAAGCTACAAAGGATGAAGCTGGTCTGGCAAAAAAGGCAAAGATAAAATTGTACTTGGATATTATTACTCAAATCGATAAAGAAACTGGAACTGTTATTGGTCTTATTGATGAGGTTAAGATTCTTTTGATGGAAAAAGCAAAGGAGCAGGTTACAACAGCGAAGGATAACGACGAAAAAACAATCGTTTGGAAGAAGTATGAAAAAAACGATCCAATCCGACCAGCTCGTTTAAATTTAATGGCTGTTCAAGCTAAAGATCAATTTGATATTCCAATGCATGAATTGGTTGGTTCTGACATTAAAAAATTAGATCCGTCGAAAGAAGGTATCAAAATATGGAACGCATACAACAATTACCGCGCCAAATTGGTTGAGCTTACAGGATCCTATAAAGAAGGCGAGCGCAAGTACAGCGTGAAAACAAAACCGATTAACAAGTTTGAATCAAACGCTGATCTTGACAAACAAGTTCGCGCAATGATAAACGGAGGTGGTAACAAAGTTAACAAAGAAGATGTTGAAATGCTTGTAGGAATTTACGAGGAACTAACAAAGCAAGAATTTGCTGATCACCATGAGCAAAAAGACATTCATTGGATGGGTCGTACTTTTGACCACGCTCCATTGGTTGGTGCTTTGGCTTCGCTTTCATCCTTGCAAAATGAAATTTTAAGTGCACGTGCCAAAGCAATTGGTTTACTTAAAAGTAAGGTTTCTACAGGACAATACTCGTTTAACAAAATTGAAGGATTTGCTTATCCTGAAACGGCTGTTTTAAACCCTGGTGATGAATTTGAAATGACTGTAATGATGGCAGCTTTTGATTCTGACAAGCAACCACAAGTTAAGCCTAGTCAGGGAACTGTTTCAAGAACTGAAAACGGACAAGCAATTTTGAAATTACGTGCTCCACAAAATGGTGAAATGAAAATAACCGGTAAGGTAGGTATCGCTGACAAAAGCGGAAACGTGGTTTGGAAGGATTACGAAACAAAAGTTCAGGTTGCAACAAAAGCAGGTGCAATGGAAATTCCTGAGTTTAATATTCTATACAAAAACTACGATAACCTGATTGTTCCGTCAGCTTCTGGTGTTATATCGACAACAATAAGTGGTGGAGGTGCTAGACCTGGCGCGAAGAATGGAGTTAAAGGATTCATTGTTCGCCCTACTGGAGGAAAAGAAGTAACACTAACCTTGTCAGGTAAAGATTCAAAAGGAAAACAAGTTAATTTTGGTTCAAAAACTTACAAGGTGAAAAATTTCCCGCCTGCTAAAATATTGACAAGTAGTATTTCGAAATCTACAGGTGCAAAGATTACGGCAGGATTAGGTCCAGATTCGCCAATTAACTTAGGAGAGTACAAAGTATTAAGTGTTGAAGTTACTGGGGTAGATAATGGATTTGTTGGTGGAAATGTAATTTCAGCGGGATTAATTTCTAAATTCAAGGTTGGAAAATCAGTTGGTATCGCTGCGGTCGTTAAAAATCCCGTGACAGGACAAACTGAAACGATTCCTGGTATTTTAAAAGTTTCTAATTAACGCGTTATGAAAGTATATGTTTGTATTTTGGGTTCATTGCTATTGAATAATGCAATTTCCCAAGTAGATCGTGGCCCAATTAATGTTGCCCCTAACGGTGTAATTGATGGTGTTGTTCTTAAGGAAGAGGTTCCTGTTAGGTCAAAGGTCGAATATGAACATGTACGTGAAGCAGATTATGTTTGGTCAAAGCGTGTTTTTTCGCGAATTGATGCTAGAGAAAAAATAAATCATTCTATATTTTTTCCTTACGATTTTGTAATCGACGATACTTGGAGTCCTCCTTCAAAGCCTGAAGAAATTGATAAAAATGATAAGTGGGTGAAGCACCATGATCGTTATTCCCTCTGGACAATCATTGTAAAGCACATTATGTTAGGTGATTTATATGTTTATGATGTAGCAGATTGGAAAAGTGAGGTGTTTACTGCGATCGAAGACGGTTATCAGTTTAAATATCCACTTATTAGAAATCAAAAGTTAGATTATTTTGATGACCCTGTTTATCGTAAGCAAATAAATAGAAAATTTAGTTATGGTGGTGCTGGTGCAAAATGGGAGATAGAAGGAGATGATGAGGATAAAACAAAAAAAATTCTCACAAGAGACTCGAAAAGTGAGAGTTTTGAAGCTTGGTTTCAACGTTTGACAACTTCTGGTGATGATATTGAAATTTACGCACCATTGCTTAGATTGGATGAAACAGGTAAAATTTCGAAATCAACTTTGAAAGCGCAGTACGAAGCTTGCGGCGATAATCAGCCTATAAGTTTTCCAGAGGAGGCAAAGTTTATTACCTCTGAAAGTATTACAGCTTATAATATCAAAGAGGATTGGTTCTTTGATAAAGAACGTTCCATGCTCGATCGAAGAATAATAGCTATAGCGCCTGTTGGAAGAATGAAGCCTCTTGAAGATGATGCTGACGAGCCAAACTTAAATGAAGGTATCAAAAGATTTTCGAATTTTGTGGCAATGAATCGACTTGGTAAACTTGAAGAATTTGCGGATGGTGTTTTTGCTGAATTCAATGGTACATTTGTCGAAAAAGAACTTTTTTGGCTTTATTTTCCTGAATTGCGTGACGTAATGATTAACTATTACGTTTATAATGATCAAAATGATGCTCAATGGATGACATTCGATGATTTGTTTTGGAAAAGAAAATTTAATTCAACCATTTATAGAGTGTCTGATAAATTTGATCGTGAAATTGAAGATTACAAACATGGAGTTGATGCTCTTTATGAAGCGGAGCGTATCAAAGACGATATTCGTAAATGGGAAATTGACGTTTGGAATTATTAAAAATAACGATAATAGTTGATTTAAACCCGGTTGTAAAATCGGGTTTTTCTTTTTATTCAATGTCAAATTCTAATTTGACATTCAGTAGTTTTATTTTGTTATTTCCTAAGTCGTTCGTCTAAACGAAGATTATTCCAGATTGAATTTTCATCACAACTTTATTTTCTTATCTCGAAAATAATTCATTAAACGATTCATGCCAGGCAAGATACGGCGAATTTAACAGGTAGAATTCAATAAATAAAAAATCATTACTTTTGCATTGATGGAAAAACAAGTGATTCTAAATTCCAAACATCTGGAACTCACGCTGAATCGCCTTTGTTATGAATTAATTGAATCACACAATGATTTCACGGAAACGGTTTTGGTAGGTCTTCAGCCAAGAGGCGCACACATGGTTGCTCGACTAAAAAAACAACTCGAAACAATCCTTCAAAAAGAAGTTCTTTGTGGAAATTTAGACATCACATTCTTCCGAGACGACTTTCGACGCAGAGAAAAACCACTCATTCCAAGCATTACCAATCTCGATTTTAGCATTGAAAATAAAAAAGTTGTGCTTGTCGATGACGTTCTCTATACCGGTCGAACCATTCGTTCGGGACTTGACGCCTTGTTAACTTTCGGACGTCCATCAAAAATTGAATTACTTGTATTAATCGATCGCCGATTCAGAAGAGACCTACCCATTCAAGCGAATTACATCGGAAAAGCCGTCGATACCTTAGTTTCAGAGCGTGTTTCCGTTGAGTGGAAAGAATCAGAAGGAGAAGACAAAGTTTTATTATTTACCAAAGAAAACAATGAATAATATCAGCGTTGATCATTTAACCGGAATTCAAAACCTCACACCAGAGGACATTCAACTAATTTTTAAAACCGCTGATAGTTTCAAGGAAGTCATCAATCGACCAATTAAAAAAGTTCCTACTCTTCGTGACATTACAATCGCCAATATTTTCTTTGAAAATTCCACAAGAACAAGACTTTCCTTCGAATTAGCCGAAAAACGGCTTTCTGCAGATGTGGTAAATTTCAGCGCCTCTGGAAGTTCCGTAAAAAAAGGAGAAACGCTCATAGATACCGTCAATAACATTCTTTCAATGAAAGTAGATCTGGTAGTTATGCGTCACTCAAGTCCAGGAGCGGCTGAATTTCTTTCGAAAAAAGTCAATGCACGTATCATCAATGCAGGAGACGGAACGCACGAACATCCGACTCAAGCGCTTTTGGACGCGTATTCTATTCGTGAGAAACTAGGTTCTGTTGAAGGTAAAAAAGTGGTAATTGCAGGAGATATTCTTCACTCGCGCGTTGCTCTCTCAAATATTTACTGCCTACAAAAATTAGGCGCTGAAGTAATGGTTTGTGGGCCAACAACACTCATTCCCAAATACATTGGAGATTTAGGCGTGAAAGTATCTCATAACCTAATTGAAGCCTTGGAGTGGTGTGATGTCGCGAATATGCTGCGCATTCAGTTAGAGCGTCAGGACATTAAGTATTTTCCTTCACTCAGGGAATATTCTCAGCAATTTGGACTCAACAAAGAAATTTTGAACTCGCTATCCAAAGAAATTGTGGTAATGCACCCTGGACCAATCAATCGTGGTGTTGAAATTACGAGCGATGTAGCGGATTCCAAGCAAAGTATTATCCTTCAACAAGTTGAAAATGGCGTTGCAATTCGAATGGCGGTAATTTATTTGCTCGCATCGAAGATCGAACGCTGAAAAATTTATTGGGCACAAACCAAAATAGCTTAACTTTTAAAAGTATATGTTCCAGCAGTGTTTAAACATTTAAAAAAGATTTTTGAAAGTGGTGAGTTGGATGAGAAAGCAGTTGTTTCCAGTTTGGAAATAACCACTCAACATGGTGCCATTGCTGAAAAAACACAAGTTAAAACCGTTAAGAAGGATATCCAAATCCTTCGCAACAGGACATTTCAAATTCTACTTAAAATTTATTATATTAGTATGAGGAAGCAAATAAAATTGATTCCAATCAACATGTAGAAAAATGAAGACCATGAGCAGTCTTAAATTATTTGAAAGTAAACAAGTTCGAACGTATTGGGATCAGGATAAAGAAACGTGGTATTTTTCGGTAATTGATGTTGTAGAAGTTTTGACTGACAGTTCTAATCCCAGAGACTACTGGTTTAAGATGAAAAAGAGAATTCGGACTGAAGATGGACTTGAACTGTCGACAATTTGTCGACAGTTGAAAATGAAAGCATCTGACGGAAAATTGAGATTAACAGATGTTGCAGATACTCAAACTTTACTCCGAATAATTCAATCCATTCCGTCACCAAAAGCAGAACCGTTCAAACAGTGGCTAGCGAAAGTAGGTTATGAACGAATGCAAGAAATTCAAGACCCAGAAATGAGTATTGAACGAGCTCGTGAAAACTGGCAAAAACTAGGAAGAAGTGAAAAATGGATTCAACAACGAATGACTGGACAAGAAACCAGAATCAAGTTGACTGACTATTGGAAAGAAAATGGTGTAGAGCGAAATGATGAATTTGCGCTTTTAACCAATATTATTCACCAAGAATGGACTGGCTTAACAGTAAAAAAACACAAAGACTTAAAAGGTTTGAATTCGCAAAACTTGAGAGACCACATGAGCGAAGCGGAATTGATTTTTACTGCATTAGCTGAACTTTCAACCCGACAAATTGCCGAATCAAATGAAGCTAAAGGTTTGGATGAAAATGTCGTTGCAGGTAAAAAGGGTGGTAAAATTGCTAAAGATGCCCGATTAGCTTTGGAACAAAAAACTGGAAAAAAAGTAGTATCGAAAGATAACTTCCTGCCACCTGCGAAAGACAAAAAAGAACTTGGAGAATAAAAAATGAAATCGTGTAACATTGAAATCTTCTTTTAGAGCAGACCCAAACAAAAACAACTCCGAAACAGCATATTTTTCGCAGATGTTTTCCAATTCCGAAATCTTATCTCTAACCAATTGATTCACAAAACAAATTTAGTAAATTATGTGCAAGTAAAAATTGTGAATTTTACAATGTTATTTTTTCATATCCAGTTGCTGTAGATTTCAAAATCCTGCACAACGGAGAATGAAAGCATCTGACGGAAAATTGAGATTAACAGATGTTGCAGAAACTCAAACTTTACTCCGAATAACCGTTAAGAAGGATATCCAAATCCTTCGCAACAGGTTACAAATTCTAATTTAAGACAACATTTTTCTTTCAAAAAATCAACTATTTAAGTAAATTAAATAGAAAATGAGTTAAATGAAGAAGGAAAAATATCACTTAAAAGCAGAAAGTGAGTTTACAAGATTTGAATTTATAAGTGAAGGAAAAAAGGGAACTGTAAGGAAATTAATTGAATTTCAGAAAACGAATAATCCAGAAGTTTACAATCTAGCTTTTGGAGATTTTAATGAAAAAACACAAGAATTTGATGATTTAGCGATTACAGGTAATGGCGACACAGAAAAGGTATTGATTACGGTTGTTCATGCAGTTTTTATATTCTACACAAAATACCCGGATGTTTTTGTATTTGCCTGTGGTAGCACAGAAGCTAGAACGCGATTGTATAGAATGGGGATAACTAGGTATTATGAAGAAATGAAAAAAGATTTTTACCTTTATGGTCAAATCGGTGATAACTTCGTTGAATTTGAAATTGGAAAAGAATACGAAGGATTTTTAGTTCAAAAGAAATTAATATGAAGCCACGAAAAACCATCTCATTACCAAATACGCCGTTAGTTGCAATTGACACCAAGTTGGACAAATTTCGTGATAAAGTAATCTTTACTGAAAAATTAAAGAAGGCGAACAAAGTATTGCTGACGGCAAATTTACCTGCGAAAAAATAAATTTATTTTTTTCACATCCCCTTAAAAAAATCTTCTAAACTGATATTTAGTGATTTCAATATGCGTATGAGTGTGTTTAGCTGAATGTAGCACCGTTACGAAGGATTTCCAAATCCTTCGCAACAGGAGTTTTCATTTCAATTGAAAATTCCCATTTAATTAAAGATACCAAATTAGAAGAATAGTTGAGCGCTCGCAAAACAGATTTATCCTAACTTTACATTAAACAAAAAAACTGAATGAACTAAAATTTGATTTAATAACATATTAGCGTTTCGCTTTAAAGTTCCTGTTTCCGAAATCTACCACATTTCTAAGCAACACAGGGAGGTACGAGTTAAACGCCTGCGGAAAAGCGCGGGCGTTCCTTTTACTTTGTGTTGCAGGCTTGTGGTAGAGCCTCGGTTACGAGTAATTTGGAATTGTTCGCGCTCCTTTTTATCCGCATTATGAAAATCTACCACCTTTTAGAAAAACAACTTCAAAAAGAACCCAATTTCGTTACCGATAACAACGAACTCAAAAAATGGGTCATCATCGACCGAGCAAGAAACTACGACGAAGAGTTACTCGAATTACTGCTCTCCGAAAAGGAGTTAAAAGCGCATTTCTTTGTGGAAGTGAAAGGAACTTTCGTTTTCAAACAAGAACAATTCATTCAGTTTTTGGAACAGAAAAACTACCTGAACAACAGTTACACGCAGTTCAAAAACAAAGTAGGCTTAACCATTGACGGCAAATTTTTGAAACAACGGAATGAAGTTGCCTTGGTTTGGCCCTTCAAAGATTGCATTTTAGAGGGCGGACAAAGTCGTGAAGAAGACAAACGCGAGGAAATTTTCTTCAACGAAGTGTTGGCACAAGATGAAATCACGCAATTACTAGAACCAAAAGTATTGACCAACGCCAAACGCTACAGCAAAGAGGGCGAGCAAGCTTTTGACCATTTCAATCGCAACGAAGAAGGAACCATCACAGACAACCTGATTATCAAAGGAAATAACCTACTGGCTCTTCATTCATTAAAAGAAGAGTTTGCCGGAAAAGTGAAGTTGATTTATATTGATCCGCCATTCAATACTGGTAATGATAGTTTTAAATACAATGATAACTTCAACCATTCAACGTGGTTAAGTTTTATGAGAAATAGGCTGGAAATTTCTAAAGTTTTATTGAAAAAAGAAGGTTTGTTATTTGTCAATATTGATGACATTGAACAAGCATATTTAAAAGTGTTGTGTGATGAAATATTTAATCGAGAAAATTTTGTTAACGTCATTGCAGTAAAATCGTCTACTCCAAGTGGCACTAAAACTGCTCACAAAGAGAAAACAATAATAAAGCAGAAAGATCTAATTTTAGTTTATAAAAATGGAGGCTCTCTTAATTTAACGCCTCAATATGTGAAAAGAGAGTCTTGGGACGGCCATTATTCCTTGTTTTTAAATAAAAAAGATGGTTATCATCTCACTAAATTAATTGATAAAATCAGGTCTACTGAAGAATTAAATAACATTGGAAAACTTGATGATATTAATATCAATGACAGAAAATTTAAGGAGTTTTATTTAAAAAATGCTGAAAATATTTGTAGGCTGCAATCTCACAAAAATAAAGATGCTGAAAAGATTTCAAGAGAAAAGAAAGATACTGTTTATGAACATTTTGTAGAAGGAGTTTCAAAGGGGTTGTATTACAATGGGCAAGTGATTACACCACTCTCACAAGGTATAAAGAAAGTTTATTCAAACCAGAAGTATTCTTTAGATCTTGGTATGTTATTATGTGATTTTTGGTCTGATATTGATTTCCAAAATACACAAAATGAAGGAGGCGTAAGTTTTCCAACAGCAAAGAAGCCAGAAACACTTATTGCAAGAATAATTGATTTATCAACGAATGAAAATGATATAGTTTTAGACTATCATCTTGGCAGTGGAACGACTGCTGCAGTTGCACATAAAATGAAAAGACAATACATTGGAATCGAACAACTAAACTACGGTGAAAATGATAGCGTTGTTAGACTACAGAATGTAATAAACGGCGAACAATCTGGAGTTTCAAAAGCATTGAACTGGCAAGGAGGTGGCGAATTCGTTTACCTCGAACTCAAAAAATACAACCAAGCATTTATCGAACAAATTCAGGAAGCAAAAACTACGAATGAGTTGTTGCAGATTTGGGAAGCAATGAAAGAAAAATCCTTCTTGAATTACAACGTGGATATTCAAAAACAAGAAGCGCATTTGGAAGAATTCAAAGCCTTGAGTTTGGCAGAACAAAAACAACACTTGTGCGAGTTGCTCGATAAAAATCAATTGTATGTCAATCGCAGCAACTTGGAAGATGAAGCCTTTGCCTGTACGGAAGAAGAGAAGAAAGTAACCACGGATTTTTACCAACTTAAAAAGTAAGCAATGGCATTTCTTCACGAACTGTTCAATAATCCTTTTGCGAAAAAAGCATTAGCGCAAGTGGTTGTTCCAAACTCAATTACAGATAATCTTAAACCAGGTTTTGGTCAACGCGCGTATCAATTGGAAGCATTCAAACGCTTCATTTATTTGGAGCAAGAAGATTTTGATGAGAAACCTAAAAAGCCTTTTCATCTTTTGTTCAATATGGCAACAGGAAGTGGAAAAACGCTCGTCATGGCTGGTTTGATGTTGCATTTGTATGAACGTGGCTATCGCAATTTCTTGTTTTTCGTAAACAGCAACAACATCATTCAAAAAACGAAAGATAATTTCCTCAATCCGCTGTCGTCCAAATATTTGTTCAACAACAAAATCGTCATCAATGGAAATGAGGTTTTAATCAAAGAAATAGACAATTTCGATGAAGCGGACAATCAAAATATCAATATCAAATTCACCACTATTCAGCAGTTGCACATTGATTTGAATAATACGAAAGAAAACAGCGTGACTTTTGAAGATTTTAAGGATAAAAATCTTGTGCTTTTCGCAGATGAAGCGCACCATTTGAATTCGGCAACGAAAAGCAACGGCGAACTTTTTGGCAGTTGGGAAGGAACAGTGTTGGAAATATTACATCAAAATTTCGAAAACATCTTGTTGGAATTTACTGCGACTATGGATTTTGAAAGTCGAGAGATTTTGAAGAAATACCAAGATAAAGTGCTTTACAAATACGATTTGTCCGAATTTCGAAACGATAAATATTCCAAGGAAATCAACTTAATTCGCTCGCATTACAACGAAGAAGAACGCATCATTCAAGCCTTGATCTTGAACTTATATCGCCAAGAATTAGCGACTTCCAACAACATCAATTTGAAGCCGGTTATACTTTTCAAAGCCAAAAAGACTATCAAGGAATCGGAAGAAAATAAAGAGAAATTCCACAACTTAATTGATCTTTTCTCGGAAGAAAAAGTATTGAAAATTCAAAAAACGTCAACTGTTCCCATTGTCCAAAAAGCCTTTCAATTCTTTGAAAATCGAGAAATTAGTCATTTGGAAATTGTGAAAAGAAGCCAAAGCAATTTCAAATTCGAAAATTGTTTGAGTGCCAATAATGATTCGGAAGCGGCTCAAAATCAGATTTTGTTGAACACCTTAGAAGATGAAAACAATCCTATTCGGGCAATTTTTGCCGTTCAAAAACTCAACGAAGGCTGGGACGTGTTGAATTTGTTTGACATTGTTCGTTTATACGAAGACCGCGATGGAAAGGACGGGAAACCAGGAAAAACAACACTTTCAGAAGCACAATTAATCGGTAGAGGTGCGCGCTATTTTCCATTTGCGTTGGAGGTTGGTCAAGACAAATACACGCGAAAATTTGACGATGATATTTCCAATGATTTGAAGGTGTTGGAAGAATTATACTACCACACAAAAGAAGACAGTCGCTACATTTCCGAATTGAAAAAAGCACTTGTTGAATCCGGAATTTATGAAGACGACGATAATTTAATTACCAAACAATTAACGCTGAAACTTGATTTCAAACAAAGTGATTTGTATCAAAGTGGAGTTGTGTTTTTCAATAAAAAAGTGCCGAAAAACTTTAGCGATATTCAATCATTCGAAGATTTCGGATTGAAGAAAACCGACTTTCGGTTCACTCTATCTTCTGGTATTGGTCGGATGTCTAGCGCGTTGAATTTTGAATTGGAAAATACAACTTCAAATGACGAAGTATTGAAACAAAAAGCCTTTTCTCTTTCAGAAATTCCGATTCATACCATTCATTTCGCGTTAACGAAAAATCCATTTTTTAGATTTGATAAATTAAAGCAGTATTTCCCTAATCTCAAATCTATCAAGGAATTTATTGAAAACGAGGCGTATTTGGGAGGTTTAAAAATTACTTTTTCGGGAACGACTGCGCGTCTTTCAGAAATTACGTTTGATGATTATTTGTTTGCACTTCAAGCCTTATTACAGCAGTTAGAATCAGAAATAAAAGGCAACTCCACTGAATTCGAAGGCTCTGATTATGTGAAAGAATACGTTCACAAAGTCTTTAAGGACAAACCTGTTCGAATCAATAAATACGATGAGCGCGCAAATGGACAAGAAACCTTGGTAGCCAATGAACCTTGGTATGCATACAATGCCAATTATGGAACGAGCGAAGAAAAGAAATTTGTGGAGTTATTTGCCAAACGCTTCGAGAGCTTAAATCAAAAATTTGAGAACATTTACTTGCTTCGTAATGAACGTGAATTAAAGATTTACGATAAACTCGGACGTGCCTTCGAACCTGATTTTGTGCTTTTCTGCAAACAAAAAGAAAGCGAGCAATTAACCTTTCAAGTGTTCATCGAACCCAAAGGAAATGGCTTCATTGCCAACGACAAATGGAAAGAAGAATTCTTGAAAGAAATTCAACTTACAAAGAAAACCATTCAAATTCAGACAGATAAATTTTTGATTACTGCGGTTCCTTTTTACAATTATTCCAATGAAAATGAATTTGAAAAGGAACTGGAAAATACCTTGATTTTGAAAAAATAAATTGGTTTTAATCCCACTTTTTTCGTATATTCAATAGAAAAAGTGAGCAATGACAGGACTAAGCACGATTGAGGAGAAATTAATTACAGTAAGGGAAAAACAAGTATTATTGGATAAAGACGTTGCGCTTCTGTATGATGTGCAAACCAAACGCATCAATGAAGCGGTTAAGAATAATCCTGAGAAATTTCCGGAGGGATACATCATTAATTTAACAAAAGAAGAATGGCAATATCAACTGGTCGAAAATTTCGACCAGTTCAAAAATTTAAAACATTCATACGTTTTACCAAAAGCCTTTACAGAAAAAGGACTTTATATGTTGGCAACCATTCTGAAAAGTTCAAAAGCAACTGAGACAACAATCGCCATTATCGAAACGTATGCAAAAATCAAAGAACTTTCGCGAGTTATTGAGCGTGTCACTGAAGAAAATTCACCCGAGAAACAAGAAGATTTATTGAGCAAATCAACTCAATTGATTTCTTCCGTTTTAACCGATAATTTGGAACTGAACGGTACTGAAACTTCCATCGAATTGAATTTAGCCATTTTAAAAGTAAAACATACGTTCAAGCGCAATAAGAAAGAGAAATAATCTAAAAAATCAACACCGTTGCGAAGGATTTCGAAATCCTTCGCAACGGTTCCAAGCAAAGTATTATCCTTCAACAAGTTGAAAATGGAGTAGCAATTCGAATGGCGGTAATTTATTTGCTCGCATCGAAGATTGAAAGGTAATTTTTTTTACATTTGACAAAACGGAAGTCATGAATTTCACGGTCGAACATGTTGGAAAAACTACAGTTATTTCTTCAAATGTAGAAAAACTGGATGCAAGCAATGCTCCTGAGCTCAAAGCTCAATTTCTTCATTTGAATAAAAGTGGTTTCAACGAAATGATTTTAGATTTATCGAAAACGAAATACTGCGATTCTTCTGGGTTGAGTGCTGTTTTGGTAGCTAATCGTTTATGTAAAGACACCAATGGAACCTTCGATTTATGTGGTTTGCAAGCGAACGTGCGTAAAATGATTGAAATCGCTCAGCTTGATCGGGTTTTAAGCATTTCTGATTCTAAGGACTCGATTTTGGCTACCAAAAATTCGTGAGTTTTTCAGTAACCATTTTAGGCAGTGGTGCCGCACTTCCAACTGGCAAACGGAATCCAACAGCTCAATATATTTTTTGCAATAACAGACACATTCTCGTCGATTGCGGTGAAGGAGCACAAATGCAATTGCGAAAATTCGGTATTCCTTTTCAGCGCATTTCACATATTTTTATTTCTCATCTTCACGGAGATCATTTTTTTGGATTGCCGGGCTTGCTGAGTACGATGAATTTGCTTGGCCGAAATCGTGGTGTGACACTTTATGGCCCGCCTAAATTGAACGATATTTTGACCCAACTCTTTGAATGCGGCGGACAAAAATTGATGTTCAAATTGAATTTCATACCAACTTCTACGGATGGTGAAAAATTACTATTCGAGGATCGACTGATTAAAATCACAAGTTTTCCATTGAAGCATCGTATTCCAACAACTGGATTTCGAATTCAAGAAAAACCAAAAGAGTATCGATTGAATCCTGACGCCATTGAACAAGATCAAATTCCTATTGAATTCTATCATCGTTTGAAAAAGGGAGAATCTCCGATTGATGCTAGTGGAAAAACCATCGAATTTAAACGGTACACGTTGCCTCCAAAACCAAGTTTTTCATATTCGTATTGCTCTGACACAGCTTATTCAGAAGCACTTATTCCATTTATCAAAGACTCTACGTTGCTCTACCACGAGGCAACATTTACCGAAATAGACAAAGACCGAGCTCAACAAACTTTTCATTCGACAGCCAAAGAGGCTGCTCGGATTGCAGATGCGGCGAACGTTAAAAAATTGATTTTAGGGCATCTTTCATCACGTTATTCAGAAACCGAAGAACATCTTTCAGAAGCATCTGCGTATTTTAAAAATACAGAAGTCGCAGAGGATGGACTAAAAGTTGAGGTCAACATACTCTGATTTACTTTTTTTGGAATTTATTCCTCAACAACTTGATGAATTCAAAAATAATTAATGCCGAAAAACCTGTAATGAATGCGCTAAAAAAATGAATTAAGTTAGGCACGTCGAAATGGAATAACTTTTTCATGTCAGGTTGAGAATAAATAATTGCGGAAAGTGTAATTGAAACGATTAATATTAACCACACTGCAAAATTTCTTTCCTTGAAAACGGCAAAAAAAATTCGGGAATCCGAAAGGCTCGTGAGAATTAAAAAGAGATTACCTAGAATCAGCGTCAAAAAAGAGACTGCTCTGGTTTCTGAATTTGACAGTCCTTGAATTAGGCAATAAAAATACATCAGACAAACAGCCAAAAACAGAACGAGCCCCTTCAATAGACTCAAACTGATTTTCCGAATTCCAAAAAAAGACATGTTTTTAGCGCGTGGTAACCTAGTCATTATTCCCTTTTCTTCCTGTTCTAATTCGAATGCCACAGAACAAATCGGATCGATTATCAACTCCAAAAACACGATGTGTATAGGCATTAAAAAGATTGGTAATTCTGACCAAAAAGAGGGGATTAATGCCATTCCAATTATCGGGATGTGTATCGCTAATACGTATGACATAGCTTTTTGAAGGTTGTCAAAAATTCTTCTTCCGCTACGAATAGCTGCTACAATCGAAGCAAAATTGTCATCCAATAAAACAAGTGCAGCTGATTCGCGAGCAACATCTGTTCCCTTTTTACCCATGGCAATTCCAATGTCTGCCGCTTTTAGAGCCGGGGCGTCGTTTACGCCATCTCCAGTCATTGCAACTACCTCGCCCGTTGCTTTCAAAGCATTTACAATTCTTAATTTTTGAGACGGAATAACGCGAGCGAAAATGTTCGTTTTGTGAATTTTTGTTTTCAGTTCTTCTTCACTAAGATTGTCCAAATCTTTTCCGGTAATGAGTTCTAAATTTATGTTCATTCCTATTTGTTTGGCAATGCTACGAGCCGTAGTGGGAAAATCCCCCGTAATCATAACCACCCGAATCCCGGCCTGATTACATTCCTCGACTGCTTTTGGAACTTCGGGTCGAATTGGATCTTCCAAGCCAAGAAATCCAAGTAATTTGAAATTGAATCCATGTTGCGTTTTTGGAAATTCTGACTCGCTGTGTTCTGCTATCGCGACTGCAATTATTCGATTACCCTGATCTGCGAGTTGATTAATCAAATTCAGTTGTTCCTTTTTTTCGATTTCGGAAAGCTGACATAGCTGAATGATTGCTTCCGGCGATCCTTTGGCCGAAGCCTCAAACGAATTGGATTTTATTGTTTGATATACATTTGTCATGGCGGAAAGCTCATGACTCAGAGGGTATTGTTTTACATTTTTTTGACTTAAAAATTCATTCTGATTAATCCGCTCATTTATTTCCTTAATTGCAATTTCCATAGGATCTTTCGAATGTTCTGTTGAAGCTTGATACGCCACTTTTACTAATTTTGAAATCGATTCTTTTTCTTTCATGAAATCGGGTTTCATAATTATTCTTTGACCAAAAACCATTGAAACTACCTCCATTTTGTTTTGTGTAATCGTTCCTGTTTTGTCGGCACATAAAACCGTTGTTGATCCTAAATTTTCAATGGCAACTGGAGTCTGAGTTAATACATTATTTTTTGATAAACGCCAAGATCCAAGGGCTAAAAACACGGTCAAAATAACTGGAAATTCCTCGGGTAAAATGGCCATGGAAGTAGCAATCGAATTCAAAAGGGAAGCAATCAGATTTCCGCGCGTAACATAAAAAGAGATAAAAACCAAAATCGATATTCCAACTCCAATAAGAAAAAGATTTCGAATTAGTTTTTTCATTTCAGTTTGTAATCGGGTTTCTTCTGAGTTTATGGACATAAGCGACTCACCAATTTTACCGAATCTAGAATTTTTTCCTGTTGCTGTTACTTTGGCTATTGCTTTGCCCTGCACAACGAGCGTTCCCCCGAAAACTAAATTATCAGGTTCTAAATTAGACTTTGAAATTGGCAATGACTCGCCTGAAAGCAAGGATTCATCAACCATAATATTTTGGCATTCAATTAAATAGGCGTCTGCCGTGATGCGATCTCCTTCATTTAGAATTAAGATATCATCTGGTACCAATTCGCGCGCAGCAATTGTTCTTTCAATTCCATCTCGAATTACTGTGGCTTTTGGTGATGATAATTTTCTCAATGCTTTAAGCGCTCTTTCCGTTCTTAAATTTTGGTAATATGTTATCAATATGATGATGGAAAATGTAGCTAGTAAGACTAACCCTTCTCGAAAATCTCCAATAATCATGTATAAGAAAGAGCTGGAAATTAACAAAATAAACATGGGTTCTTTGAGAATTTGTTTGATTAAGTCTAACCAATTTTTGGAGACTACATCAGGTAATTCGTTAAAACCATGTTCATTTATTTTTTTATAAATATCACTCTGAGACAGACCGCTTTCCATTGATTAAAGGTCGTAAAGACAGCGCTTAAAATCCTTACATTTATTCTTATTATTTGTGTTAGAATTAGTTGCATAATCAGATATTTTCAAATCACTTGTTTCTTCTTCTTATTTGAATTTAAGACCTGAATTATGCATTAAAAGATCTATTTCTTCTTTATACAACTTCAAAATAAGCTATTAGACTTGTATTTTCGATTTCACCATGGCGGTTGCTATCCCAAAATCTCCAAACACAATTATTTTATCGCATTTTCAATCCTAATTACGAAGTTCTGATACATATTCTGGTTTAACATTGCAAATTGCAAATTTTTGAATAACACCTTAATTTAAGGCTTGAATGACTAACTTTGTAACCTATGTCTAAAGACACAAATATGTCCTTTCTCCAGCATTTGGAAGAATTGCGTTGGAGACTCGTTCGAGCAGCGATTGCCGTCATCATCGCCGGAATAGTGATCTGGATTTATCAAGAGGAAATCATCGAAAATGTGTTTTTAGCTATGGCTCAAGATGATTTCATTACATTCAAATACTTATGTAAATACTTCGGGATCTGCTCTGAAAAACTAAATGTAAATTTTCAAAGCATGACGGTCTCAGGTCAGTTTTCCTATGCTCTGATGATGAGTATCGTTGGGGGAGCCATTGTTGCATTTCCGTTCATATTCTACCAACTTTGGGCTTTTGTAAAACCAGGACTCAAATTCAACGAGAAAAAAATGGCAAAAGGAATTGTTTTTTACGTTAGTCTTTTATTTTTTAGTGGAATTCTTTTTGGTTATTTCGTGGTAGCGCCGATGAGTATTCAGTTTTTTGGAACCTTTCAGATGAGTAAACAAATTGAAAATATTTATACAATTGATTCTTACATGAGTACCATTATTTCAACTGTTTTTTATACTGGATTGTTTTTCCTCTTACCGATTGTTACTTATTTCCTCACGAAAGTTGGTTTGTTTGATTCCATTTTTCTTAAAAAATACCGACGTCACGCAATTGTAATTATTCTAATTCTTTCTGCAATAATTACGCCTCCCGATTGGATTACACAAATTATCGTTTCTTTGCCTTTGTATCTTCTCTATGAGGTTGGTATTTTGGTTGCTATACAAGTTGAAAAAAATGCTTTAAAAGTCAAAAACCTGTAAATCAAAGATGAAGAGAATTATTGTTTCTGTCGTCTTTTTGCTATTAGGAACGGATCTGTTTGCTCAACAAACTCAGGTTTATGGCCGTGTAATCGATGCTGAAACGGGTTTCGGATTGCAGTTTGTGAAAGTACAATTCATGAATTCTAAAATCGGAGCAATAACTGATTCTCTTGGCAATTACAGTATCAAAACATATTACGCGACAGATTCGTTGATGTTCATGTTTCCTGGTTACAAATTAACTACCATAAAAGTAAATCGGGATCAATCTCAAGAAATTAATATCACACTGGAGACAAGGGCCAACTTACTTAAAGAGGTTGTTATCCGTCCACCAGATGAACCTTTCGCCATTAAACTGCACAAAAGAGTTATTGCCAATAAATCAATTAACAACAAGGAGAAACTAGATGCTTATGAATATGAAGCATACAATAAAATTCAATTAGATCTAAATAATTTGGGTGATAAGTTTACGAAAAATGGAGTCGTGAAACGCCTAGATTTAATCATGGATTTTCTTGATTCTACTGACGATGGACGTGCATTTCTCCCCGTAATTCTGAGTGAAAATGTTTCTGATTTTTACTTTAAAAATAAACCAAAACTGAAAAAAGAAATTGTTAAAGCCACAAAAGTTTCGGGTATTGAGAATTTACAAATGAATCAATATCTGGGAGACATGTATTTAGACATCAATATTTACGACAATATCTATGATATGTTTTTTAAATCTTTTATCAGTCCGGTATCAATTTACGCACGTGGTTATTATCATTTTTACGTTGAGGATTCGACCTTTATCGGTAAAAATTGGTGCTATAAAATGCGGTTTAAGCCGAAAAGAACAGGTGATTTGACTTTTTCTGGCGAAATGTGGATTCACGATACAACATACGCGATAAAACGTTTCAGTGCAAACATCTCACCTGATGCCAATTTGAATTACATACAAGATTTTTATTTTGAGCAAGAATTCGAACAGGTGGAGAAAGAAGTGTGGATGATGACCAAAGAGAAACTGATCGCAGACATTCGATTGACGGAAAAAACGAAAGTCTATGGTTTGTTTGGTCGAAAAACGAGTAGTCGACGCTATTTTAAAATCAACGAAAAGCGAGAACCGGAATTTTACAAAGGCGACAATACCGTAGAAATTTTAGACAGCGCAAAATTGAGAAGCGACTCGTATTGGCAAACAATGCGTCACTCACCTTTATCAAAGCAAGAAGAGAAAATAAATGAAATGATTGATTCGTTGCAGAAAAATCGTTTTTTCAACACGATGAAAAATGTTACCTACTTGGCCTCAACAGGATATTATCCCATTGGAAAAATAGAGTTGGGAAGCATTGCATCTTTTGTTGCGTTTAATCCTGTCGAAAAATTAAGATTGGCTTTTGCGTTGCGTACTTCAAACGAATTTTCCAAACGAATTGAATTTGGTGGCAGAATTGCATACGGATTTGGCGATCAAAAAATTAAATATGGTGCCACGATTCGCTACAATGTTACTCCAAAAAAGCGTGGACTTCTCAGTTCGTATTACAGTTACGACATAGAGCAAATTGGTGTTTCGAGTAGTGCCTTGTCTATGGGAAACACTTTTACAACCGTATTGAGCACAGCACCTTTTGACAAATTAACGTTTGTAACCAAAGCAGGATTAAGTTTTGAAAAAGATATCAAAAAGGATTTTGTAGCTTTTAGTGGATT
Source organism: Crocinitomicaceae bacterium (assembly GCA_044348645.1). Taxonomy (GTDB): domain Bacteria; phylum Bacteroidota; class Bacteroidia; order Flavobacteriales_D; family Crocinitomicaceae; genus UBA952. The sequence goes on from JBIKSL010000030.1 coordinate 26,412, forward strand.
TGAACTTAAAGAACTTACCCCGCTTGGTCTTGCCAACTACAAACGTGTAATCAATGGTGATACCAATATGATTTCAAAAATCAGAACTACTGAAATAACGGCTCGCATTCGGTGGGCAAAGGATGAAGAGTTTATTTCCGGTAGTTTTGATCGCACGGCAACCACCTGTACGAATCCGATTTTATCCTTACAAGGCGTTTTCGGAATCAAAGGCTTGTTGGGAAGTGAGTATTCGTATCAAAAATTCGAATTTCAAATAGAGCACTACCGTCAATTAGGCGTTTTAGGTCGAATGTATTATGGTGGTTCGATTGGTTACATCTTCGGAACGACAGCTTATCCGTTTTTGAAAGCTATTCCAGGAAATCAATCTTTGTACTTGATGTCAAGCGCCTTCAACAAATTAAATTTCCTTGAATTTGTAACTGATAAATATGCAAGTGCATTCATTGAAAATCAGTGGGAAGGATTGTTTTTCGATCGTATTCCATTGGTGAATAAATTGAAACTTAGGCTTGTGACAACTGGAAAAATCGCCATTGGTGAAATCAGTGATCGCCATGAAAAGGAAATGTTACTTCCAACATTCATAAGAAATTTCAATAGTATTCCGTATGTGGAGACTAGTGTAGGGATTGAGAATATTTTAAAAGTAATTCGTGTGGATTTAGTTTGGAGGATGACACATTTAGATCCGGGAATGAATCCACTTGGGGTTCGAGCGAAATTGGCGTTTAATTTTTAACCTGAGTTCGATTTATAAAATTGGATTCAGAACGCTTAGAAACAATGATTTACGAACAAGGCTTTTGAAGATTTATCGGGATAAATCAAAAAGGCATTTTGAAGTAAATTGTTGTTTATCAGCGGTATAACAAATCGCTTTGCATAAAAACCAGTTACTCAGCGTTGTCCAATCTCGATTTAGCCCGCTACCGCGTAAGCAGCAACGAAGTTAAACCTTCGATTGAATGCCTTGACTAACAGATTTTTATGTCAATCTGAATGTCAATTTTAGAATCGAACTCAGGTTTTTAGTATCTTCGACAAATCAAATGAAGCTTTACACAGAAAATATTCGGAAAACGTATCGCGGAAGAGCCGTTGTTAATGGCGTTTCCGTTGAAGTCAACCAAGGTGAAATCGTTGGATTGCTCGGCCCAAACGGAGCTGGTAAAACTACATCTTTTTACATGATTGTCGGATTGGTCAGACCTGATGAAGGAAAGGTATTTTTGGATGACGTAGAAATTACGAAAGCACCCATGTATAAGCGCGCACAAATGGGTATCGGTTATTTGCCTCAAGAGGTTTCTGTTTTTCGAAAACTAAGCGTAGAAGACAATATCATGGCCATTTTGGAAATGACTGATCTTACCAAAGCACAACGACATGAAAAATTGGAGCGATTGCTTGAGGAATTTCATTTGACTCATGTGCGAAAGAATTTAGGAAATCGCCTTTCTGGAGGTGAAAAACGAAGAACTGAAATCGCACGTGCTTTGGCAACAAATCCAAAATTTGTTTTACTTGACGAACCATTTGCAGGTGTAGATCCAATTGCCGTAGAAGACATCCAAGCCATCGTTTCGGAGCTCAAAAAACGGAACATTGGAATATTGATTACAGACCACAACGTTCAGGAAACACTTTCCATTACCGATCGTGCTTATTTACTTTTTGAAGGAAGTATTTTAAAATCTGGAACAGCTGAGGAATTGGCTTCGGATGAGCAAGTTCGACGTGTCTATTTAGGACAGAATTTCGTTTTGAGGAAATAATAAGTCAACTCGTTTTTTCATGTAATACATTAAATGAGCATCCAAGAGTACAGAATCATCCGAAATCTAACTTTTTATTAGTGAGAAATTTAATTTTTAAAACAAGACTTAGTAAATTAAATTTTTCCATTTTCAAAATTGATTTGCGGCTGTCGTATTTCCATCTTTTGTTTTGCTTAATCATACAGATATTATTTTCTATTTCATTTGCACAAACAGATAATCGCTTATCTCCTGAAATTCGAGCTTATCTTTTTCATATTGTGCGAAAAAGTCCCATTCTAGAAAATAACATTGGTTATGCATTTGAATTTATGGGACCAACAATTTTGTTGCCCGATAAAACCATCAATTATGATTCAACCGAAAAAGTTCTAATTAATTCACCTGAATTACTCGTCATTCGTAAAGAAGAAATTGCTAAAGCACCAAAAGGATTAATCGTTGAGGCGGCAAACAAAACAGCCATTTGGATTCTCAATAAAACGTTGCAAAGTATTCAATTAAAAATCAATGAGACAGAAAATGATGTTTTCAAGGATTATTTAAATTACTTCAATGAGGCGCTACCAAAATCAATAACGCGAGCTAAGTTTTATGATAATCTTTTCAATCCAGCATTAAGCCCGATTTTCAATAGCAATTTATCCCTGTTTGATCGGAATTTACTACTCAAATCAATGGGAGTAAATTCGATTGAGGATAGAAAAACAATTTTTGAAGCCCAGCATTTGGCCATCAATAAAACGATTGAGATAAAAGCGTTGGAAATTTTCAATTATTTGGGCGGTGTATCGGATGTGTTTGAAAATTATTTAATTGCAGCGGGAGATGGAAGTTACACAGCAGGATTACTTCAGGAAAGAGAACGAGACGATGAAGGAAATTGGAACAAAGGTTTACCCAAGGCGGTCGGTTTGTTTCCTTACGATTTAAAAATCAAAGAAAATGAACTTGTTCCGGAGCGAATTTGCAACCGCGTAATGACTTTAGTCGGAAATGGCAAGCAAACAAATTTACACTTTGATGTTTGGGGCTACAATACCAATCGACAAACGACCGTGGTTATTGAAAAAAATGGGTTTACCTATCATTTATTCGGTTCCGAGAAAACACGTTTTTTATCTCCTGATTCGAGTTTTTCAAAAGGAGTAACTTTCCAGAAAATAATTAACGATTTAAGTGGTAATACCTTTAATGAACTTGAAAAAACAATTAAAGGAAAAAACGGATTCAATGATCAAATCAAGGAAATCGATCGCCAACTTAGTGAAACAATGTTTTTAATACAAGAAAAAGAGGCTTCTTACGGCGAATTAACAAAATCTAATTTTAAAACAAAAAAACGTCCTTCTCGCGCTGCGCGAAAACTAAAAAAACAAAACGAAGACCTTGGTCCAACGAACATTACCCCAACAACAAAGTCCAAGCGAAAAGCACGAACAAAAAAACAAGCTGATTTAGTGGAGTTATATCAAATTTATGAGGAATTGGAAGTCGATAAAAAAAATATCATCGAAGAACGTCAACCATATTTGGAAGAATATGAATTGAAGAAAAAAGTGCTCGATAATTACAAGCAGCAAATGGGTTTGAAATGGATGAAATTTAAAGAGATTGATGGTTTTTACATTTTTGAAGATTCAAGTACGTTTGATATTAGAACACAGGAATTTCTTTTTCCAGCGTCAAATGACACAAGCAGTTTTGAAGTTCGTTTGATCTCAATTCCAGACGATTTAATTGGTGAAACATCTGATGAAGTAATGCTTCACATCAGTAAAATCGATGTTGAACCTTTTTATGATGCAGATTTTAAAATTACCTTGAATGATGTTTTTGCTTCGGATGATTATACATTTAACGGTAAAATATTTCAAAATACAGATTCAACAAAACTGAAACGATTTTTCAAACAATTTGAAAAACTGAATCCACAAATTTCATTCGAAATAAAAGGAAATGGAATCGGGAAATGGGATGGAAAAAAGGTTGTCAAAGATTTTGAAGCCATCGAAGAATTTGCCTATCCGGGAAATACAGCTGATGAACGATTAAATGCTCGCTCATCTATAGAATACAAGCGATTGCGTAAAACGGAGCTTTTTTTGAAAGCAGATCGAAATATCGCCATTAAAATTGAGTCCTTTACAGATCCAGTCGTTTCAAACCTTGTTCTTAAAAACGCCAAATTTCAAGATTTAGTCGAGAAGAAAAGATTATCAAAAAATGATATTTTAAGTGCTTACCGCAGTGTTGCAGTTTTAAATCAATTAAAGCTAGAATTTCATATTCTTTGCAGTCAATACCTACCGCAAGATCGCGCCAAAATCATTATCGATAATTTCAATAGTTCCATTGAGAAATCTACGATTCAAGTTGGAAATGAATCGCTTCGAATGAAAGATTTTCGTTTTTAATTCGAGTCTTTTATCAATTCATCAGGAAAGCTTAATAAGTAAACTTTTTCTGTCGAGCGAGTCAAAGAAGTATAGAGCCATTTCAAATAATTCGGGGTTTTCATTTCATCGGGAATAAAGCCGTAATCAATATATACATGCGACCATTGTCCACCTTGCGCCTTATGAACGGTAACCGCATAAGCATATTTTACCTGAACCGCATTGAAATATGGATTTTTAAGAATTAATTGATAGCGTTTTTGCTTATTTCGTTCGTGTTGATAATCTTTCTCAACTGCAAAAAATAGTTCTTTCATCTTGTCTCGTGATAAATTCGGTGATTCAGCATCAATGGAATCTGTAAGGGCAATAATCTTCAAATCTGATTCTTCGGGATAATCAATAAATGAAATTTCCAAATGCGTGAAATTGAATCCATAGAGCTGCTCGGATTTCAATACGCGTTTCACTTTTACCAATTCACCATTCGCAATGAAACCAATATTTGATTTTGGATCCAACCAATGGTAATTATTCTTTACCACCATCAAAATGTCTCCTCGCTCGAGCATCTCTTCCCGATACAAAATTCGATTTCTTATTTCATGATTCCATCGGTTCGCGCGCTTATTGGAAAGTGTCAATAAAATTGTTTCATCCATTCCAACCTCAGAATATGAACTTTCTAACTGTTCTTTCAATTCCAATCCAGTAATTCGAATCGTTTGTTTTGAATCAGTTTGTACAATCAAAGGAGTTTGATAATCTTGTAGTGTCCGCAAATAGGATGCATTTGCTAAAATAGACGATTGATTATCAATTCGAACTACTTCTGAAAGTGTTGATTGAATGACGTTCAATTTTGGATAATGGTGCTTTAAATAATCAACTGACAGGGCTGGAGAATCTTCTTGTCCAACAGGTGGCAACTGACCTCGATCTCCCAAAACTATTAGTTTACAATTTTCACCTGAATAAACATAATTCAACAAATCTTCGAGCAAATTAATTCCTTCATTACCATCAGTAGCGCCTATCATCGAGGCTTCATCCACAAAAAAGAAGGTATTTTTGAATAAATTTTTAGCTAACGTAACTTTTTGTCCAACGACTTCATTCCCGGAGAAATAAATTTGTTTATGTATGGTAAAAGCGGGTTCATTTGCGAAATTGGCCAATACTTTAGCTGCTCTTCCCGTTGGAGCCAACAAGCGCGTTTTGATTCGGTTCGCTTTGAGTGTTTTAACGATGGCTGCAATCAAAGAAGATTTTCCTGTTCCTGCGTAACCCGATAAAAGGAATAAATCAAAACGATTTTGTGAAAACAAAAATTGACAGAATAAACTAATTGTCGATGCTTGATTATCCGTTGGGACAAAACCTAAATTAGTAACAATACCCGACTCAATTTCCTTTTGATTTTCCAACCCCATTACTAATTTATCTTTCCGATTGATTTGATTATCATAAAATTAATTATACTAGCTTTGTATCGGTATAAATGGTTCAATATGATTTTGTGTGGGTAATAAAAAAAGCCAACTTTGTGGCTATGAATAATAGCAGAGAAATTTTTGAGTTGGCTTTGGGATTGACAACTCCATGGTTTGTTGAGAATGTTGAGTTTA
>JBIKSL010000006.1:0-93009 GCA_044348645.1 Crocinitomicaceae bacterium
GAGGCTACAAAAAAATGGACTATGCCAATCAAGGACTGGGGAACCGTACTGAATCAATTTATGGTTATTTTTGAAGACAGACTGATTTTATGAATCTTTCAGTTTACACACTTAGTGGGATGGTGTCTAAATAAATTAAACAATGAATAGTTATTTTTCTCATTTTTCCTTAGTAGTAGGAGAGCCTGAATCACGAACAGAAAAACTTCGTTTTATATTATTGAATCTATTTGTATTTTTTTTACCATTTGACAGGTTTTATACTACATTAATTCTTTATCTGATCATCATTACTACCATACTTGATTTAAGTAAAGAGAAATTAAGATCTATCCCTCATCAATTCTGGATTTTTCAGATAGTTTTCTTGATTTCTGTATCTGGTTATTTTTATTCGCACAATAAATCAGTTGGAGGTTTTTTGATAGAAAGGCAATTAGCAATTCTCATTTTCCCGTTAATAATTCCATTAGCTATTAAAATCACGAAGGAGCGTATTAATGCACTTATAATAACGTTTACTATAAGTTGCACACTTTCCATATTGATTTTATTTGGTTATGCTCTCTTTAGTTTATATGAAATACATGAGCCCTTTTCACGGCTTTTTTCAAGCACTTTTTTCAACCATAATTTTTCAAGTCCGATAGGAATACATGCTGGATATCTATCTATATATATTTCATTGTGTTTGATTTTTATACTAACCAAATATTCAACTTCAACACGGCAACAAAAAGTAATGATTGCCTTTACGTTATTGATTTTGACTATCGGTCTATTGTTTCTTGCTGCGCGTAATGTTTTAATCTACACGGTGATTATTGTTTTGTTTGTTTACCCATTCTATTACATAAAGAAAAAGGCATTGTATTTCCTTGTATCCTTATTGATTATTGGAAGCAGCTCTTTGTTTATTGTCAATAATGATTTTTTGAAAAACCGCTTTTCAATCAATCTTTTAGAGGACATCAATTTCAATAAATCCAAGCAGAATATACTAGAGATGGAGCCGAGATCTCAACGGTGGTTGTTAGGGATTGAGTTGATTAAAAAAAGACCGTTGATTGGCTGCGGGACAGGTGATGAAATTGATAATTTAAAAATCAAATACAAGGAACAGGGATACATAATTTCCTATTTAGAAAGTTTTAATGCACATAATCAGTATCTTTCGATTTTGATTAAACATGGAATATTTGGTTTAATTATTTTTTTAGTGGCTTTTTACTATTATTTCAAGTCTTCAATTCAGTCGAATTCTTTTATGTATTTTGTCTTTTTGTTTGGAATATGTTTTTCTTTTCTGACAGAAAATGTCTTGGATTCGAATAAAGGAATTTTCTTTTTTGCCATTTTCAACACTATTTTTGGTTATTATGCACTTCTTTTTAAAAAAGAAGTGCAACATGGAATATAATTACCCCATTAGTATTCAACTTTCGAATTAATTTTACCGATGGAGGTTATCGTTTGAATTTTTTCACCTTGTTTGGGAAAATTCTTTTCCTGTATAACTTTACCATTGAAAGTTGTCAAGGTAAATCCTCTTTTCATAACTTCCATGGGATCGAGCATGTTGACCTTGCTTTCAAACAGTAAAATGTTACTTTTTGAGCGTTCGATAAATTGACTAATTTGTTGTTCCAATTGGAGCTTAGATTCTCTTAAATTAGATTCTTTTTTACCTAAACTGTTTCTAGCGACAAATCCAAAATTCACACGATATTGGTTCAAAATTATCTTTTGTTTTTCATGAACGTAATGAACCGATCTTTCCAATCGATTTTGTTCATTCATTAATTTAGACATCTTTTGTTCGATAACAGATGTTGAAATAGATTTAAACAAGCGAATCAACGAATGAAAGTCATTGATGGAAACACTTAAATTATGTTTTGCAAAACTCAGAAGTTTATGTTGTAGATCCTTTACTTTTTGATCAAAATCACGATAAGTTTGAATCAAAAATTCAGCCAATTTTGTTGGCGTAATGGCGTTTCTAAAACTTACCATTTCAGCAACGGTAAAATTTGTGGAATGTCCGATTCCTGTCAAAACCGGAAGTGGAAATTCAGCTATTGCATGGCAGAGTACAAAGTTGTTGTAGCACGCCATACTAACTTCTGCACCTCCACCTCGAACGATCACCACCAAATCAAAATGATGTTTTACGCGTTTTATTTTTTCTAGGATTTGAACAATGGATTCTACCGCAATATCTCCTTGCAAATATGCCGGAAACAAGTGGGTGAAAAACGTGTAATTCTCATCATTGTTGGTTAGAACATCCATAAAGTCCGATAGACCTTTGCTTGAATCAGCCGAAATTATGGCAATTCGTTTTGGAATCAAGGGAAAATCAAGTTGTTGATTCTTGTTGAGCACACCCAACGACTCCAATTTTTTGAGTGTTTCATCACGTTGTCTCTGTAATTCACCAAGTGAAAAAGAAGGATCGATGTCCAAAATTTGCAAACTCATTCCGTAAAGCTCGCTGAAATTTATTTTCACCAACATCAATAACGTCACACCATCTCTCAGGGGCTCTTTAACTATTGAAATAAATTGCTCGTTTATCTTTACGAGTTGTTTTTTCCAAATCGTTCCACTCATTTGCGCGATAATCTTTTCGCCTTCTTTTTGAACTAATTCGGGAAAGGCATGACCGCTTGGGAAACGATTGAGTTTGAACATTTCCGCCTTTACCCAATAAGACTGATTGTAGCGCTGTTCAATTGTTTTCCGAATGGAAAGAGTAACTTGTTGAAGCGTAAATATCTGTTTATCGGACATTTATGAAATATACCCGTGCTCTATTTCGGCATCCAGATAACTTTGAACGATGTCAATAGCGTTGTCAATTACATCACTTAGCGCCGTAATAAATGTTCCTTCTTGCGCAATTGAAATAGCGTGTCTAATTGCTTCAACCTCTAATTGAACCACTTCATAAGTAACAGAGGAATCCGATTCGTTGATACCTTCAATGATTAAATTAATAATTTCTTGTTCGGTTCTTCCTCGTAAATGCTTTTCTTGTCGAATAACTATGTGATCAAACATTCTGGCCGCAATTCGCGCACATTCTTTAATGTCTTCATCCCTTCGATCGCCGACTCCTGAAATGATTCCAATTTTCCTTGTGGCTTCAATGCTTTGAAGGAATTCTTCAATTCCGCGGTATCCATTTGGATTGTGAGCAAAATCAATCATTACCTTGAATTTCGAAAATTCAAAGATATTCATTCGTCCAGGAGTTTGAGCCGCACCTGGGAGGAACGTGGTTAATGATAATTTGATGTCTTCTGTTTTAAATCCATATAGATATGAAGCCAAGGTTGCCGCCAGAACATTGTAAATCATGAATCTTGCTTTACCATTCATGGTTAATGGTATATGAGTTGCACGTTCGACTCTTAATTTCCAATCCCCTTTTTTAATAGTAATGAATCCATTTTCATAGATTGCGGCAATACCACCTTTCTTACAATGCTCAATAATGGCAGTACAATTTTCGTCCATGCTAAATAAGGCAACATTGCAACGGAGTTTTTTGGCAATTTCCAAACAGTTTTCATCTTCTCCATTTAATACAGCCCATCCATCTTTTTTGATGCTATCAACAACAACGGATTTCACTCGTGAAAGATCTTTTAAGTCGTGAATATCACTGATTCCAAGATGATCTTCTTGAATGTTCGTAATTACTCCGATATCGCAACGACTAAAGCCAAGTCCAGAGCGTAAAATTCCACCTCGAGCAGTTTCAAGAACTGCAAATTCAACATTCGGATCTTTCAAGATGTATTCAGCACTCACCGGTCCGGTTGTATCGCCTTTTTCCATCATGTGATTTTGGATGTAAATTCCATCTGATGTGGTAAATCCTACGCGAAAACCGTTATTCTTTACAATGTGAGCAATTAGGCGAGTAGTTGTCGTTTTTCCATTCGTTCCGGTAATGGCAATAATGGGAATACGAGATGGTTTTCCGGGAGGATAAAGCATATCAATCACGGGCGAAGCAACGTTTCTAGGTAATCCTTCCGAGGGAGCTAAGTGCATTCTGAAACCTGGTGCTGCATTTACTTCAAGAATAACGCCACCATTTTCCTTCAAGGATTCTGTTAGATTTGGCGCCATAATGTCAATACCACAGATATCCAAACCAATTACTCGTGAAATACGCTCAGCCATGAAAACGTTTTCAGGATGCATCAAATCGGTAACATCGATAGAAGTTCCTCCGGTACTTAAGTTTGCGGTTGATTTCAGATAAACAATTTCACCTTCTTTCGGAATTGTTTCGAGTGTATATTTCTTTTTTTCCAAAAGTTCCATTGTATCACGATCAACCGTGATTTCAGTCAACACATTTTCATGACCATAACCTCTTCGAGGATCTTTATTTGTTTCATCAATGAGCAATTGAATGTTATCTATTCCATTTCCTACTACGTGAGCCGGAACGCGCTGTGCAGCTGCAATAACTTTGTTATCGATGACCAAAACACGAAAATCAAATCCTGTAATAAATCGTTCTACAATAACTTTTCTTGAGTATTTCTTGGCGTAATGCAGTCCCTCGGCAGCATCCTCCCAGTTTGTAACATTGATGGAAGCTCCTTTGCCGTGATTCCCGTCTAAAGGTTTGATAACAATGGGATAACCAATGGACTTAATCGTGTAATTTAAATCATCCTCATCAACGCAAATTGAACCCTTTGCGACCGGAATGGAGGCAGCATCAAGCATTTTTTTTGTTTGTTCTTTGTTGCAGGCAATGTCAACAGCGATGTTACTGGTTTTACAAGTAATTGTAGCCTGAAAACGCATTTGATTTACACCATAACCTAACTGAATTAATGAATTTGTTCCCAGACGAATCCAAGGGATATCTCTTGAAACAGCTTCGTCAACAATGCTTCCAGTGCTTGGACCAAGTCTAACATCTTCACGAATTTCTCTCATTCGTTGAATATCACGTTGTAAGTCGTATTCCTCACCTGTAATTAAAGCTTCGGCAATTCGAACTGACGCCTCGGCTGCGTACAATCCAACTTTCTCCTCGAGATAATTAAAGACAACATTATAAACTCCAGGAGTTTTGGTTTCTCTCGTTCTTCCGAATCCAACATCCATTCCCGCCAAGGTTTGAATTTCTAATGCGATATGCTCAATGACATGCCCCATCCAAGTTCCTCGATCAATTCGCTGAAAAAAACCTCCCCTACAACCTTCTGAACATCGGTGTTCAATTAAAGAAGGAATCAATTGTTCGATTCGTTCTCTGAATCCATTTATTTTATTGGTAGGTTTTTCTTCTAGATCTTCGAGATCCAAACGCATTTGAATTAATTTCTTTCTAGTGATACTCCAAATGTTGGGACCTCTGAGTGTTTGAATTTTTAAAATTTTCATAGGTTAGAATTTATAAATAATTTTTTGTATTCCGTTGAAATGATGCACATCCTATCTAACTTTATAGTACTTAGATTGATTAATAAATCTAGGTACTTTAAATTATCTAAATCAGTAAAATGACAAACGTTTCAAAGAAACAACAAAGACGATACGGTTATTTTGAAAAATAAAAATAAATAAAAGCAATTACAAATTCTATATTTTAAAAAAAAAATACGAATTGAGATTGTTCAATTTGTCATAATGATTTTGTTCTTCCTCCATCTACAGGCAGATTAATCCCATTAATATATGAAGCTTCCGGAGATGCTAAAAAAGCAATTGCAGCTGCTATTTCTTCTGGCAGAGCTATTCTTTTCATTGGCGATTCTTCAGCCATCTCATTAAAAATATCAGATATGCTTTCTCCTGTTTTTGAGGCTTTTGCTTCAGCAATGGATTGTAAGCGAATCGTATTTGTTGCTCCGGGAAGCACATTGTTAACGGTTATTCCATACTTCCCTAGTTCGTTGGCTAGTGTTTTGCTCCAACTTGCAACAGCACCACGAATAGTGTTTGATACACCCAAGTTGGGTAAGGGCTGTTTAACAGATGTTGAAATAACATTAATAATTCTTCCGTAACCCAATTGGATCATGCCTGGATAAAGAGCCTGAACCAAAATGTGATTACAAATCAAATGTTGATTAAATGCGGCAATAAAATCTTCTGTTTTGGCGTCAATTATCAAGCCTCCGGATGGGCCACCAGTGTTGTTAACAAGAATGTGAATCGAATTTCCATTACTAACAAAAGCATTTATTTTTTCACGTAAGTCATCCGGTTTGGTGAAATCCGAAACAATATAACCGTGTTTTTGTCCATTCTCCGTGTGGAGTTGAGCCATTGTTTCAATTAATTTTTTTTCATTTCGGGCAATGAGCACAACATTCGCTCCCAACTCTGAAAGTTTTTGCGCTGTAGCTTTACCAATTCCTTGTGTACTGCCACAAACCAAAGCATATTTATCTTTTAACAAATTGAACATACGATGACTGTTGGAATTAAAAAAATGATTAATTGATTATAAAAGTCAGAAATTTATTTTGAATACTCGGGAATTTAATCATGGATGCAATGCTTTTTCAATCCCAAAAATTAAGTTATGAATAATCTTAATGTGTATTTCTTGCGCTCTATCGGCAAATTCAGAATAAGGAGCTCTAATTTCAATGTCAGCTTGATTTGCTAATTTCCCGCCGTCTTTTCCAGTCAAAACGATTGTTTTCATTCCCATTTCCTTTGCTTTTTCAACGGCCAATATGACATTTTTTGAGTTTCCGGAGGTAGATATTCCTAATAAAACGTCTCCTTGCTGCCCGACAGCTTCAATGAATCGAGAGAAAACATAATCGAAACCGTAATCATTTCCTACGCAAGATAAATGTGATGGATCGGAAATTGAAATTGCCGCTAATCCTTTTCGGTTGTTACGATAACGACCGCTTAGCTCCTCAGCAAAGTGCATTGCGTCGCACATTGACCCTCCATTACCACAGCTAATAACTTTGTTTCCGACTTTTAATGACTCCGATAAAATCCATATGGCTTGTTCAATTTTCGAAAAGTTTTCTTCCGTTTGAAAAGAGTTTAAAATTTTCGATGCTTCGTCAAATTCTTGTTTGATTTGATCTTTTAGAGTCATATTCTCAATTTGCTTTCAAATTTAATGAAAAAGGGAAGAGCTAATTTCATAAATTCAAATATTCAACTCAAAAATACTGAACAAAATTAATAAGTCGCGACAAATAAATTTTAGATGAATCTTGAATCCCTTCTTTCTACTTATTTTAAACCAATTAGTGATTAGAACTTCGCAGGGCGTATATAAAATACAATAAACAATTTTGTTTGTAGAGCTTGGTAAAGCCTCCGATATGATGAAATCGAAAATGCAAGTGTGAAGCCTAATTTTTAGACAGTTTCAAACCATAAAAGATATTTAATGCATAATTCGGGATTAAATCGCACTTTAGTTTTAACTTTTATCGATTCTTTACAACCCTTTTTGATTGTAATAAGATTTCTAAGACGTTTCATTAAGTTCGCAAACAACGAACTTGGATGAAAACTATTCAATTCATAGCAAAAGATAAAAAAGAACTGGAATTCTCTGAAACATTGAAAAGAAGGGTGAATGAGTATTTCAAGTTGAATAACATTTCTCAAAAAGGCAACTTTTGGATGTATTTGAAAGCGATTATTCTAATTACAATTTATATTCTTTCTTTTCTAGTCGTAATTCTATTTCCTTTGGGTCCTAGACTTGGTGTTTTGATGGCAATCCTCATGGGAATTGGTGAAGCTGGAATCGGAATGTCTGTCATGCATGATGCTGCTCATGGCGCTTTTTCGAAACGAAAGTGGGTCAACTCTTTGTTTGCTTCCACAATGTTTATTTTGGGAAGCAATGTTCTGAATTGGAAAATTCAACACAACCTGCTCCATCATACTTACACCAATATTTACGGCTACGACCAAGATATTTCAACAAAAGCGGCCATTCGTTTAAGTAATCACGCTCCACTTCGAAAATATAATCGATTTCAGTTTATCTACGCTTTTTTGCTTTACGGAATGATGACTATCTCAAAATTATTTAGCGACGTAAATCAACTTATAGAATTCAACAGAAGTGGAATTACTAAAGCTCAAAAAAGGAATGGAAGAAAAGAAATTATCGCATTGATACTATTGAAATTACTTTATTTCGGAACACTGCTCATCTTACCGATTTTATTTAGCTCTTTTTCCTGGTGGCAAGTGTTAATCGGTTTTCTACTCATGCATTTAACCGCGGGAATTATCATGAGTGTCATCTTCCAAATGGCACATGTCGTAGAAGGCGCGGAACAACCATTACCTGATGAAAACGGGATCATTCAACACGATTGGCTTGTTCACCAACTCAAATCAACAGCCGATTTCGCTCCAAAAAACGTACTTTTGAATTGGTATGTGGGTGGACTCAATTTTCAAGTCGAACACCATCTTTTTTCGAATATTTGTCACATACATTATCGAAAAATCGCACCAATCGTTCAACAAACAGCTCAAGATTTTGGATTGGAATACAATGTGAAACCCACTTTTTTGAAAGCGTTGAAATCACACGTGAATCGATTGAAGGAATTGGGAAATAGAAAATTGAAATAAAAACACGAGAAATTTAATACAACAAGAAATTTTACCTTTACTTTTCTTTCAAAATTCACTATATTCGGTTAATGGCAATTAAAATGGCAATGAATATCAATTTATCGAGCAGAAAACTAGAATTAATACAATGGCTTTCCACAATCGAAGATCCAAAATTATCGACAAAATAATGGATTTGATTCAAAAATAAAGTAAAGATTGGTGGATTTCGATTTCCGAAAATGAAAAAAAATCTATTGACACGGGCATAAAGGATGCGGAGGCTGGAAAATTGATTGATCATTCAAAAGCACGAAAGCTTTATGAAAAATGGATATAATATTCAATTTGAAATAGGGCATTAATAAAGTGAGTTTGATTTGCAGGTTAATGTTTTAAACTCTTTCCACTTCAATCATCTTTAACCCGTAATTCCTTATAATCGTAATCAATTCTTAAAAATCTTGACTGTTTTGGAGGTGACTCCATCAGAAATGTGGAAATAATAAACCCCAGATCGGAGATTACGCATAGAAAGGAGTGGTGTGTGGAGACCAGAAGCGTATTGTTCCTTGCTGGATTGCATTGTACGACCAGTTTCATCCGCCAAACAGGTTGAAATGGAAGATTCTTTTGAAACGATGAGCTTGTATTGGAGATTATCGTTTGTTGGATTTGGATAAATTGGCAACAATACGAAGTTTTCACCCTCGGTATTTACACACGAGATGTTATTACTCAATTCTGTTTCGATGAGTTGGTAATCGTTGTAGGAAGTAGCTTCCACACACAAATAGCTGGTTTCGTCATCTTGAGTTGAAATAAATGCTGAAGGACTTGAATTAAATAAATAAATATGACTTTCTCCAGGAGCAATAGGATCCAAATCTGTTTCAAGCAGCGGTGCAGAATTATTGACTCTAAGCAATAAATCGGTTTGGGTGATTTCTACGAAGCCAAGGTTACTGAGCTCCACTCCTACTTTGTAAAAACCGTTGATGTCTTGCACGAAAAGTTGATTGATTGCCAAATCAATACGTGGCTCGTTGACTTTAACGTATTGGTAAGCGGTATCTTTACAACCAATGGCGTTTTGAATGGCTAAATACGTTAATATACTATCTCCAACTGATGAAGAAGAATACCCAGGTAACTCAATAGGTTGAACATCCGTCGTTTGAATAATTTTTCCGTTACCAAGATTCCATTCGTATTGAATCCCACCAAGACTTGAGTTTGTAAATACAACCGGTACATCAGCCACAATCATTGTTGGATTCATCGAATAAGACGCGTTGATTTCAGGTTGAACGTTCACAATGATAAGCGTATCAACCATACAGCCTTGATCAGTCGTGGAAGATAAGTTTAGGTACTGTAAACCCATAGTCAAGAACTTATAAGCCGAACTTGTTCCATCTAGGGAATATTGTAGATTTACCAACCAATCTGTTTGTGAAACACTTCCAGAATCAATCGAACTCAGATTTTTGAAGGTTGTCCAGGTGTTTTTACAGGCCGGTCCTACTTCCCAAGCTAAATTAGGAATAGGATGAACGGTAATGTTTTTTTGAATTGTATCTCGACATCCGTTACTAGCGATTGCTGATAAACTAACTTTGTATTCTCCAAATTCAGAAAAAACATTGGTAATAGAAGTATCTGTTGAACTTATCCCGTCATTTATCTTCCATTGATAACCCGTTAATAATAACGTATCAGAAATAGTGGTTTGATTTTTAAACTCAACTTTTTGTTTCTCACAAGGATTCACAATACTAAAATCAACATTTGGGCCTTCTTGAATGCGAACGTTTTGAATAACAGTATCCTTACACCCATTCTCATCAATAATTTCCAATGAAATGTCATAATTTCCAGCTGCCCCAAATAGATATGAGGGTTTTGAAGAATTACTTGAAAACCCTCCATCTCCAAGCCAATTAAAACTTGAAATTTTTGTCGAAATTGAATTCAAAGGGTTGAATTCAATAAATTCATTCGGACAGAATTTTACGGTTGTGAACGAAATAGTTGGTTTTGGAAAAACAGTTACTTGAAAAACTGCATTGTTATTACAACCTTCTGTGGTTCTGACCTCTAATTCGCATTTGAAAGTTCCACTTGTATTGAAAATAGTTGATCCATTTGTTCCAATAAGATCTGGCTGATTTTCAATGTGCCAAACAACCTCCGTAATTTCATTTGGAAGCGGAACTGTAGAGGAATCGGAAAAATTAATTGGAAAACCTTGACAAATTTTAGTTGGAAAAACAAAATTTAAAGTTGGTGCAATACCGACTACCTCAACTTCGATTTCATCATTATTGGCACAACCATTTTGATTTGAAACTTGAAGTGTGTAGGTTCCAGAAGTATCAACAATTTGACTGGCAGCTGTATTTTTTGTGTTCCACGAATAGTTCAATTTTCCGGCAGGAGTTTTTTCCAATGAAATCGAATTTCCAGAACATAAAGCAGTATCTGGGCCTAACGAAACCCCAATTAAACTTGAATCAATATATATTTTCACCGAATTGGAACTGCGCTGACATCCCAAACTATCTTGAATCGTAAAACTCAACGTTTGGACTGTATCAATTACTCTGGTTGGATTTTTTAATCCATCATTCCATTGAATAAACGTATAATTACCAGTAGGCTTTGGAGCTGAAAACGATTCACTTTGACCGTAACAAACCGCTTCGTCTTTCATCAATATTTGATCAAAATTAGGTCTAAACACATTTATGGAATCTCTCGAAGTTCTGCCGAATACATCAACAGTTTGAACCCAATAAGTTCCCGGTTCTTTAACATCAATGAAAGAAGTAGTTGCGTTATTACTCCATAAATACGATGTGTAAATTTCATTTTTAGGCCTCAACGTAATGTCACAAAAACCATAAGTTGAATTAATATCCGAACCTAAATTCACGGGTGGCGCATAACGATCCATTAAATAACGTTCTATTGAATTTCTTTGAGATGAGGACAAGGCTTGATCATAGAGTAAGAATTCAGCAATTTCGCCGTTTAATTTTTTTAATGGCCCGCCGGAAATCTCGTAATTAGAATTGGTAAATGCCCCAACCAAAGAAGGGGTTCCGTTGCTCACTCCACTAACACCATTTCCATGAAGTTGCGAACTAGCACCAAAATTCTTAGTCATGGCAAAAACCTGAAAAGGAAATCCGGAATTTGGCATTGAGTTAGGAAAATCGAAAACTAAACTATTCGATCCATAATTGTTTAGCATCGTAAATCGCTCGAAGAGAGTTCCTCGATACAAACCAAATCCTTGATTCAGTTCACCAATTGTGAACAAACCTCCGTTATCCGATTGACTGTAACCATTAACTACGATAAATGCAGTCATGGAGCTATTTTGAATTCCGGGAATAGTTGGACCACTCAGAAAATCATCTACACCATCAAATTTTACAGCCGAGTATGCAATATTGGGAGAATAAGCGGCTACTAGAGGTCTCGAATTAACTGTGTTTTGAATAGCATGAAATCCATTTCCACTGCGATCATACCATTGAGCAATTCTCCCGTTTACTATTTGAAGCGAATCACTTCGTAGCCAAAGTCGCTGACCATTACTCAAATTGACTATCCTAAACTTTCGAATTTGCGACCAATTTGCTGAATAACAACGTTTGACCCGCCAATAATAAAATCCACTCAAAGAGCTTGGTGAAAAGTTTAAATTTGACTGACTAATTGTTTGTTGGTGAATAAGATTTACAAACAACGAATCACTGGCAATTTCAATCGTGTAATCAGTAGAGATGGGATCGTAAGGAAAATCTGTCCACGAAAAATGGATTGGATCACTATTTGAAAGGTTGACATTATTGCTCGGAGTAGTTAATTGAACCGTGTTTTCCTGAGCAATTGGAAAGGTACTTGAAATTGAGCTTGAACAACCTAATGCGTCAACAACTGTAAGTTGGATGTTTAATTCGTCATTCGAAAGAAGTGGGAATAATCCGGTACCTAGCGAACTTTGGCTTGTAACACCGTTTTGTGTTATATCCCAATCAAAACTTGAAATAGCTATCCCCGTTTCATTGGATGCTGAAATTTCAAGAATTCCAGGAGAACAACTGTAGGACTTTTGAATTTCCAAAATTGGTAAGGGTGAACTGTAAATGGAAAAATTCGCTGAATTGGTGCATCCTTGAAGGGTAAACACCTCAATTGATCCCGTGAAAATTCCGCTATCTTGATAAATTACCGTACCTGTTGCCCCTATGAAATCCGGTTGATTTTGAAAGTGCCAAACTGTTGAGTCAATTGTACTTGGTGCGATTACTGAGGATGAATCCCAAAAAGTAAAGGTTCCTCCTTGACAAGCTTGTGGAGAAATAAAGAAATTAAGGTTTGGTGCAACTCCAACCACAACCACTGATATATCATCACTTTTTTGGCAGCCATTTGCATTTGTTACTTGAAGAACATAGGTGCCTGAGGTATCCACAAGTTGTGTAGGTTGCGTATTTCCCGTATTCCAATTATAGTTAACCGATCCAGCCAAATTTTGAACTAAACCAATGGCATTTCCAGCACATAAAGAAGTATCTGGACCCAGAGACATATTTACCAACGACGCATCAAGGGTAATTTGAGCAATATTTGATGTTCTTTGACAGCCTAAATTGTCTTGAATGGTATAACTTAAAGTCTGAGCTGAACTTATTGTTCTTGTTGGAGTTGTAACACCATCGCTCCAAGCTACAAAGGAATATGCTCCACTCGGAATTGGCGCGGAATAAGATTCTGGTTGACCTGCGCAAACTACTTCATTTTGTAAAGCTATTTGATTGTAAACAGGGCGAAAGACATTGATGGTATCTCGAGATGTTCTTCCGAAAACATCCACCGTCTGCACCCAATACTGACCTGGTTCATTGATTGAAATAGATGAAGCATTTGAATTTGTACTCCACAAATACGAGGTGTAAATTTGATTGGTTGGTTGTAGCGTAATATCACAAAAACCGTATGTCGAAGTAATATCTGCACCTAAATTAACAGGTGGCGCATAACGATCCATCATGTAATTCTCTATAGAATTTCGTTGAGGAGTTGATAAGACTTGATCAAATAACATTACCTCAGCTATTTCACCATTCAATTTACCCAAGGGACCGCCCGAAATTATATAATTTGAATTAGTGAATGCGCCAACCAATGATGACGTTGAATTGGAAGAACCCGTAATTCCATTTCCATGTAATTGTGCGCTGACTCCAAAATTTTTTGTCATTCCATACAATTTGAAGGGAAAGCCAGCATTTGGCATAGCATCGGGAATGTCAAAAACCAAACTATTTGAGCCATAGTTATTTAACATCGTAAAGCGTTGATAATAAGTCCCTCGATACAAGCCAAAACCTTGATCCAAGGTACCTATTGTCAATAAACCTCCATTATCTGTTTGACTGTAACCATTTAATAAAATAAATGCAGTCATCGAACTATTTTGGATACCCGTGAGTGATGTTCCCGATAAAAAGTCATCTACTCCATCAAACTTAATAGCAGGTATAGCTAAATTAGGCGAAGAACTAGGTCGAATTGGCCTTGAAGCGGCCGTTGCTTGAATGGCGTGATTATTATTTCCACTTCGATCATACCATTGAGCTACTTTTCCTCCACTAATTTCAACGGAATCACTGCGTAACCACAAGCGCTGTCCAATAGGAAGATTGACCAAATTGATTTTACGAGTAGGCGACCAATTTTGAGCGTTAACTTCTTTTGTTCGTAACCAAATTGCTCCAGAGCTTCCCGAAAATCGCCGTTGAAAACTCGTTGAACTTACAATCGTATCGAGAATAAAAGAACCAAAACTTGAAGTAGTTGAGAATTGCACTTGATAACTCAAACCTACATTTCCATTGATTTGAAATACAATGTTTTCACTATTTAAAAAGGTCTGATTTTCCTTTGGCTGAACGAAATTTGTTTGCGCAAGGCCTTTTAAACTTGGGAAACAAGCAAAAAACAGAATAATCAAAGAGATATGTAAATACTTCTGCATTGAACGCTCAAATAGAAATTAAAGATAGGTCAAAAAACCTAGATTCCAAAATAATGCGAGAAAGAAAAAAGAGATTTTTTGGGATTGAGAAAAAACTATTTCTTCACGGGTAACAACCACCAAGAAATAAGTCCCAAAACTACAACCAGAACGGTTTGTGTTGACCAAATGATAAGTCCGAGTGCATTGCCAATAGCATTTGCTTCATCTGCCGGCTTGTCCACCAAGAAAAACCCAACTACAAGACCAACCAATAGCGGATAACTTCCAATTCCACCATTGGTCAGTGAAATTCCGACCGTACCTGCGATAAATGCCAAGAGTACGCAACTCATCGGAAGATTTTCTGTGCTTTCAAAAGCATAAAACGGCAGCATGAACGAAACAATGTAACAAACCCAAATTAAGATGGAATGAAAAATATATCCACCCGGATTTTTCATTTTAAATATCGAAAGTGAGCTTTGAAAAAGTTCACCAACAATTTTTAAAATCGTTTTGCGAATCTTTTTAATGAGCAGCAAGGATAAACCAATAATAGCCAATGCAATGAAAATCCAAATTAAATTGGATTGCGTTTCTTTTGTTCCGCCGAAATTGGTTTCAATCAACGCTTTAATGCGCAAGAAATCGTCCTGACCTATTACAAATGTGATAACTGTAATTAGTGCCAAAGAAATCATATCGATAACTCGCTCCGAAATGATTGTGCCAATACCTGCAGTAAAAGGAACACCGTCCGAACGACCTATCATTACAACACGGGATGCCTCTCCTGCTCTTGGAATGGTCAAATTCACCATGTATCCGATCAAAACCGTATAAAAACGATTGACACCCTTCGTTTCATAACCCAATGGTTCCAATACAAACTTCCAACGATAAGCGCGCGAATAATGCGCAAGTATTCCAACAATTAACGATAATCCAATCCAAAAATAATTGGCCTCACCCAGTGCTTTGTAGAATAACCCTTTCGATTTTTCTGACATCGAAGAGAAAAAATACCAAAACAAGTAGATGCCTAATCCGAGTGGAAGAATCGTTTTGAGGAAGAAGGTGAGGGATTTTTTTATTGTTTGCAAATTTCTAAAATTCTGGTAAATTTATTCAAAACGTCTCGAATTCTTTTAAAAAAGGACAAAACGTTTTAAAAAGTATTTTTGGAATTTCAACTTTTTGAAGCGAGTATCAATATTTTGATTTTCATTAATTTCGAAGCGATGAAGTTAAAAATTTGGATAAATGAATGATTTCTATTCCTTGGTAGGAACTGCCGGAATAATTATCTAATGTAACAACAATTTTAGGATAATTATCTTTGATTTTTAGCAGATTACCAAACTCTCTCTCAAGGGTATTCTCCTCTTTAAGCATTAATGCAACCTGTATATATACTACTTCGGCATTTTTTTTGGCTATAAAATCAATTTCATGGGCACCTAATACCCCAACATTGACTGTGTAATTTAAATAAAGTAGGTGATTATGAACAAGGTTCTCAATAATTTTACCTCTATCTTCTAATCGATAACCCCAAATTGCATTTCGAATACCCAGATTTTCAAAATAGTACTTTTCACCGATTTCAAATAAACGTTTTCCATGAATGTTATATCTCTTACTGGCTAAAATGATATATGCATTTACCAAGTGATTTATGTAGCTATGAACTTGGTTGGGTGCAACATTTAACTGTTGCGATTTGAGATAATCACTGATACTTTTTGATGAAAAAAGACTTCCTGTATTAGAAGCAAGAAATTGTACTAATTTTTCCAAAAAACTAGTATTTCGGATGTTAAATCTATTTACAACATCACGATAAATAATTGTGCTGTAAATGTTTTTTAAATATTCAAAAACAATTTCATCTCTCAGCGGCAAGTGTTTTAAATAAGGCAAGCCTCCGAATTTCATGTATTTTTCCAAAGCGTCTTTACTATCCTCTAATTGATGAAATTCTAAAAATTCTAAATAGGATAAACTGTATACTACTGTTTCGACATATCTTCCACTTAAATTGCCTGCAATATCGCTGGATAATAAATTTGCGTTACTTCCTGTGCAGTATATATCTAACTTTTCATTGAGTAGTAGTGAGCGTAAAGCAACATGAAAATCTTCAATATCTTGTATTTCATCAATAAAAACATAGGTTGTTTCAGTTTTTGAAGCTTTTTCACTTACATAATCATTTAAATCAATCGCATTTTTAATGTGAGAAAAGGCCAGATCTTCCTTATTGATATAAATAATCGGCGCCTTTGATTTAGTTTGTTGAATATATTGGATTAGTTGAAAAATTAAATAACTTTTACCAACCCTTCTTTGACCTGTCAAAACTTTTATTAAACGCTTATCTATAAAAGGTTTTAACGTATTTAAGTAACGTTCGCGATGTATTATTTGACTGGGAACATGCATGTCTAAATTATTTAATTATAATTACAAAAATAATAATTTTATCCAAATACTGTAATTATAATTATAACTTTACATTAATTCTCAATATTCATTTCATACATTTTAATCCGAGTGGAGGGATCGTTTTGAGGAAGAATATGAGGGATTTTTTTAGGATTGACAAGATTGATTTGTCCTGAAATAAATCTTTATTAAGAATAAAATTTATTGTTTATATTTTGTTATTCCGACTTCAATTCAATAAGAATTGTTTGAATTAACCAAATATTGATAAACTTGTTTATGCAAAGAAACAAATTACTTTCGGATAAATTCCTTAACACCGTGTTTAAAAATATTTATACAACGCTTGTATTTTAAAAATTTACCATCAAAATCAACACAAGCCTTAAAAAATGTTTTAAAAGCTAAAAAAAACAATTTGTCCTTACAATAAGAATAGAAAAGACGTTCGTAAGTATCTTGCAAGTGAATACCAAGAAAATGATCGTATTTGTAATTGAAATAAGCGTTTAACTCTTTATACATGCGTAATATTCCCAAATAATGCTTTGAATTATGAAAATTATTCGAAACACCACCATCATGTTTTCTATAAACTGCAGTTGATTCCGAAAGAAAAATAAAATCGCCTGTATCACCTATTAAAAACCTCAATGGAAAATCACCAACAGGGCATTTTTTTAACAATTCAATAGTTTTATCATTCAGGTCAAAACAATTTCTTCGAAAAACCATGGTACAGGTTGGAATGGCGTTGTACAATTGAAGATATTCAGAAAAAGAAAAATATTCAGGGTATTTTAAATTAATCTCGTTTATATTTCCGTTTACTAGGACCTGACAATTAGAAAAAACCATTGAGGTTCTGTCATTTTGTTCCAACAAATCTACTTGCCTTTGCAATTTGCAGGGATCTGTCCAATAGTCGTCTCCTTCGCATAGGGCGATGTATTTACCTTTGCATTGTGCTGCAGCCCAAACAAAATTTGCATTCATACCTTTATTTTGCTTATGCTTTGTATATTTAATCCAATCGCCATTTATATGATTGTGAATTATCTGATTTACAATGCTTTCTGTTTTATCAGGTGAGCAATCATCGGCAACCAAGAGTTCGATAGAAAAATTACATTCTTGCATCAATATACCTTCGATAGCCTGCTTTATATACTTTTCATGACCGTAAGTTATCATTAGTACGGATACCATTGGTTTTATCGAATTCATAAAGAAAAAAATGTTTGTTCTTCCAAACTCTCTTCTAATTCAATTATTAATACTCTATTATCCTCTACTATTATTCTGTTATGATCTAATAATCTCCAAATTCGTTGTAACATGGGTAACTGTAGTTTTAACACATCCTCATAATCTTTGAAACTCGATCTAGATAAAACAGATTGCATTATTATGGGACCAGTATCAATACCATAATCTATAAAGTGAGCCGTATTACCCAATATTTTTACGCTAGAAGCGAGTGCCTGATCTATTGCCTTGATGCCTGGAAATGCCGGTAATAAAGATGGATGAAAGTTAATTATTCTATTTTTATAGAAATCTATTAAGTTCGGTTTTAGAACCCTGTCCCCAAAACAAAATAAATAATCAACACCCGATCTTTGCATATTCTCAAGTAGTAAATTAGAGACTTCTTGACTTAAATCTTTTCCTTTTAAAGCATTCGGATTTTTATATAGTAGGACTTTAGAATTAAATAACTTTTCTAGTTTTTGTTCAACTTCTGATATTCCACCATCATATAAAACAAAATCTACAGAGTATTCCTCTAAACTTCTTCTTTCATAAAATTTAATTACTCTACTTGCTTTACCTGAACAATAAAAGGCAAACTTAATTTTTTTCATATTAATTGATATTGGTTTAACATCTTATTTACCTCTTCTGTGCTATTAAACATCATAACATCAATCAAAGAAAGTGCAGGTATAAATTCATTTTTAAATTGCTTGTAGGGCCGTAGTTCAGATATTATAAAACTTAGTGATATGCCTTCTTTACTGAATACTTCATTGCTGTATAACTCCATTCCTCCTGTGGGATTTATGTAATGATTTGCCTTTTCCCTAATACAAATATCCAATATTCGGTATTGGCCTTTTAATTTATTATTTGCATACATTTCAGAACTTGAGACAAGAGATGTGGTTATACCTAGGTAATCACAAATAGCTTTTATTCCTGTGAAGTTGAATTCAGAAATTGTAGCTGCATTATTGTTAATAATCTTATTAAGCAATGGATAAACCAAATTTAAATGAGGTGCTTTTTTGTAAGCTAATTCAATAGTTTTAAGCATCTTTTGCTTCCATTTTTCATTCGAATAAACCTCAATTTCATTAATAAGTTTATTTTGACTAGCTTCTTTTAATGGTACCGTAATCATAGATGATTTCCCATTAATCAACACCTTATTTCTATTTACCCAACCTCTATTAATGTAATTGACGTCATCATAAATTACAAATTTATCCACTGCATTTATTAACTGAAAGTAGCCAATGTAAGGCATAAAATAAGGTTGCATTATGGCTATTTTCATATTATTCTAATCAAATTGATTACAAATTTTTTCGATTTCTTTTTCAGCTAATTCAAAGTAGTTTGGTAAACACAAAATTGAATTGGCAATTTTTTCTGAATTTGGGCAAGAAATGTTTTCTGAATAAAAGTCTAACATGTTCAGGGAGGGAAAGAAATACCTTCGTGCGAAGACATGAATAGCAGCTAATCTTTCCATTATTTGTTTTAGTTGAGATTCCGAGTTTAAAATAAATGGAATATAACTAAAATTGTATTCTGTCTTTTCACGTATTCGAAGAGTTTTAATCCTATCTTTTAATTGTGATTTATAACAATCAAAATTATGTTTACGCTTATCAATAATTTGTTGCATGTACGGTAATACCGACAAACCCATTGCGGCTTGTAACTCTGACATTTTACCATTGATTCCTAATTGGAAATATTCATCTCCGATATGACCAAAAGAATGAGAAAGTGATATTTTACTAAACAAATCTTCATCCTTACAAAAAATTGCCCCACCTTCACCCGTATGAAAAAGTTTCGTTGCGTGAAAACTGCAAGTACTTACATCACCATATTCAAAAATACTTTTCCCCTTGTATTTCACGCCAAAACAATGTGCCGCATCGTAAATTACTTTGAGATTGTGTTTTTTCGCAATTCGTTCAATTTCTTCCACATTGCAAGGATTTCCAAAAACGTGGGTTGCGAGAATACAGGTAGTTTTTTCAGTAATGGCTGCTTCAATCAAAGTTTCGTCAATGGTCAAATATTCCGGATGAATATCAACAAATACCGGAGTGCAATTTTCCCAAACAATAGCAGCTGTAGTAGCCACATAACTAAAAGGAGTAGTAATGATTTCTCCTCCATTACCTAATAGTTTCAATGCTATTTGTAAGGGAATCGTTCCGTTGTTCATACAGAGAATCTTGCTTTCCTTTAGTTCAAGATAATCCCTAAGTTTTTGTTCCAATTCCACCACCAACTCACCACGATTAGTTAACCAACCATTGTCATAGGCATGTTTTACTTGTGCCATATATTCTTCAATAGGCGGGAGGAAAGTCTTAGTAACTGGTATCATTAAAAAAGAGCGATTAAAATAAAGTTACACGTTATTACTTTTTGACAATTAGATTAACAATTTCGTCAGATAATTTCTTAGATTGCTCTTTATCCTCAAATCGCATAATTTTTTTGATGTCAATTTGAATTTCATTCAGTTTTGAGTTACTAAGGTACTGAAAAATTTCATTACCATCGTCTAGGCTAATTCCTAATCCCGATTCATTGGCAATCTCTTCCAATACATCATTGTCATTCGGACAAACAATAAATGGTTTTTGCAAGCTAATGTATTCAAAAATCTTACTGGAAGTAACTCCTTTCACATTTGTATGAGACACCATCAAAAGCAAGTCTGATTTTTTTTGAATTTCTATCACTTCCTCCTTTGAAATGCGATTTGTCATAACTAAATGAGATTCATACCCTTTCATGCATTTCAATACACGATTTGCCTGCTTTTGATCGAATAAAATTCCAGGCATGTTAAAGATGATTTTTTTCTGAGGATTTGTATCAATGAAAAGTTTTAATCCTTCTAAGAAAATCTCAATTTTTTGTGTTTCATACAAGGTTCCATTATAGGTAATGACCAAAGAATCAGGAGAACTTTTGTGTGTATTCTCAATTAGTTTATCAAAACCATTATAAATGGTATGACCGGGTATTTTAACTAGATTCGAAATTTTTGCTTGGTAATACGGTGAAATGGTCGTAAAACAACTTGCTGATGAAATCCATTTTTTTTCAAAGTAACGATGATAAGAACGAAATGGGACTTTTACAACTTCTGAAGTTGTCCAATCATCTCTGTAGTCTGCAATCCACGAAATTTTTGGAAATGCTTTTTTAAGTTTATAACCAAAATAAAATTGCTCGAATGGATTTCCCGAAATAAGCACGGTGCTAATATCAGCGTTATTTTTCAAGATACTTTTAGCATGAAAATATAGGTTATTGTATGGAATTGCTCGAATACGTAAAGATTGAATAAAAACAACAACGAATGTGAGGAATTTACTAAACAATCGATAAATTGAATTATTCCCTGATTTTCGAAAAAAACGATCTCGCAGTGAGGCCCGATAAGGCAAATAGTGAACTTCGGAATGTTCTGTTTTCTCTATTCGAAGTTCGGAACCAGAATCCATCAATCGTTCTTCAGCTGTCAATTCAGATCCGGTCCAATTGCGCGTTACGATAATGGGATAAATACCAAATTCCGGCAAATGTTTTTCCCATCCGGCAATTCTATTCGAAGCGGTCAGATTACAAGGGGGGAAGAAATAGGATATGATGAGGACTTTTTTCAAGGGTTTATTTGAAGAGTATAGTATCTCTCATATTCTTTAGTTTTTTGTATAGATTCAAATAAGATCCATAAGCAACATGTGGAATACCTGGTGATTTCACATATTCTTCCAATTCTTCTAAAGTAAATCCTAATTTTTTAGCAAAAAACTCTTTTTCTTTATCAATGGTATCTAAATTATAAGGTAATTTTTGAAGCTCTTCTTGTACCTGTTCTTTGGTCATTTGACCTGAGTTTATCAATGTTGAAAGATGTGAAATTCTCTTGTCTATGTTAAATTTATGATACAAAATATAACTCTGGTAAAATCGCGTAAACGTATTCTCGTAATGCTTTCCTCCATAATCGATCCAATCAAAATCTTTAATTAAAAATTCTTTTACTTCGGCCTTGTTGTAATCAATTAAATCTAAAGGAGAAACCATTTGAATTCCTTTTCGACTTTTATAATGATGTGCTTGAATTGGACCAATCATTGGAAAAGATTTGATTTTTTGTTCCCCAAATTTCTTATGAATGGACTTAATGTTAATTGTATCTAATTTGTAATGTGTAAATGTTTCGGGCATCCACCCTTCAGTTTCTGTATTATGTCCGGAAAGGATGTATTTTATTCCAAGTTTATTCGCCGTTTGATAAAGAATAGCCATAAAAGCATTATCGAATGGTAAATCAATATCCAAAACAGACGCCTTAATAAAGGAACGCTGTATATCTTTCATTTCTTGCCAATCGATTACATGTGTATGTAAATCAAGTCCGAGTTTCTTAAGTAAACTGGCAATATTCTTAACTGAAATATCACTATTCCAACCTCCATCCACATGAATTACATAAGGTCTTAAACCCCATTCTTTTGCTAAGTAAGCCACATAGGAACTGTCAACACCACCACTTACACCTAATATGCAATCGAACTCTTTATCTTCACCCTTTGATTTTATTTCATTGATTAAGTTTGATAACTTTTGAGCACCTAAAGGCCCTTTTAAAACGGTTCTATTTTGAAGCTCTTCATAGATAATGCAGATATTGCAAACACTTTTTGAATTAAATGTAATGTTGGGATAAACATGATTATCGAATAGACAGCGAGAACATTGTTGGTAAGATTGTAAATATGTCTGGCTGGAAATATCCGCTATGAAACGTTTAAAGTTTGTTTCAGCATGATAATGTTTTCCGTGTAAGTCTTTGGAATTTGATCTTATTCGATTTCGAGACTCAGCATCATACTTCAAGAATTTTTCGATGGCGAGACTTATTTCCATTTCATTGGGAGTTGAGCTAAGTAAATGCCCAACATCTTCATTTACAATTTCTGAAATCCCACCAACATTCGGAGCAATGCAAGGAATTGAGCAACTCAGCGCTTCCATTATAGAAACAGGAATACCTTCGGTTTCACTTGTATTTATGAAAAGATCAACCTGATTGTTTTTATAATATTCTATCACTTTTTCGTTAGAAACAAGACCTTTAAATTCCCATGATATATTTGGAGAATTTTTCAATCTCAAGGATGCTTCATCCATAATTTTATCCTGAAGCGCCCCTGAACCAAAATGTATCCAATGGATTTTTGTACTTTTGATTAATTGCAATGCATGTATAATGCGATCAATTCGTTTAAGTTGTATAGTACTTGAACAACTTACCAATTGAAAAGGCTCTTTGCAAGGCATATTTTGCGTGAGTATTAAAGGAGTTCCTAATCGTGATGTACTTATTTTTGAATCAAATCCTTTTAATTTATTTTTTATATAGTTAGCACCAAAGCCAGAAACAACTAAACATTGATCAAGATTTGACAAGGTGAATTTTCTTAAAGGAAGATAATTATTTGGATGCCTCTCAAAATACACATCCCAGCCGTGTGCTCTTGATATAGCCATTACGTCAGGACATCGTTTTTTTAATAATGCCGTAGTATATGCAAATTCATCAAACCAATAGGAATAGAGGGTTGTTTCAGAAGCATTCAAGTTTCTAAACTTCATTATTTCAAAAACTTCATTAGCAAATTTTTTCTGAAGAATTATAGCTGAAATTAAAGTTTTTTGAATCGATCGATTTACTCTTAAACCAAAATTATTTCTTACAAAACGCAGTTCCTGATAGTAAATAGAAGAAAATACATTTTTAAGTGTTCCAATTAATTTTTCGGCATTTGATAAAGTCTTTGAAATTTGAATAACCGTTGTTTTTTTGTGTTCAAATTGTTTTTGAACTGGCGCTGTTGACGAAGTAATTATTAAAATTTGTTCAAAAGCATCCAATAAATACGGATATTCATTTTCAAGAAATACTTCATCCGTACCGCATGGAAAGGATGAGGTAAAAAGAATTAGGTTTTTTCTTTTAGCGGTTGGCATATTTAACCTTGCAATTTATTCATCATAATCCGCCATTCTCCTGTCTTTTTACTTCCAACAAACTCGATTAGATTGTTCTCCTTTAGATGACTTAAATCTCTTCTAATTGTCTTTTCACTTACCTTAAATTTAATAGCTAGTTCAGTAATGAAAAGTTTATTGTGATTAGAAAGTTCTTTCAATATCGCAGTCATTCTGTCATTTAATGGGACATTTAATGGGACATTTAATGGGACATTTAATGGGACATTTATATTTTCTTTGATCGATAAATCCTTTTGTAAAATAAGTTGAAATCCATTTGCCTTTTCTTCAAAAATTGGTTCAGGCAAATTAGCATTACTACAACCTTGAATTATTTTATTAATTCCTCTCCCCCATGTCTCAACCATCCCGGCTTTAAAAAACACATCAGCAATAAATCTATTTCGAGGGATCGAAGGATGTTTTTCTTTCAATTGATCAATCGTTAAGTCAGAGAGAAGTTGTCCAGGATTCCAAAGAATAATTTTGTCATCATAAACACTCATTTGAGTATGAACACCTGAGTAATCTTTGTGAATGATTGCATTCAGAATTGCTTCACGTAAAACTTCTTCAGGATATTCTAATTGTTCAATTCTTTGTAAACCTTCATATTGAATGTTAGACACAAGATATTTGGACTTCAAAACATCCATTACTTTTTCGGGCATTTCAAATAAATTCCCTTCAATAACATCATAGAACTTTAAATCTTGGTGATCTTTAACAAAACGTCCTATTCGAAAAGTAACCGAACTAAAATACTTTTTTACCTCTTTTCCAAATAAAAGTATGGCGGCATTTCTCAATTGATTTTGATTGTTTAAAAGATTTAAATTTTTTAAAACAACTTCAATATTATCAATTTCAGCATTAAAATTAATCCTATTATTTCTTCGTGCTTTATTTAGAAAAAGTTGTAAGGAATTAGTATCTATCTCATCGAGATCAGCATTCGGTGCAATAAATTCATCATATGTTTTACCAAGTTTAGTTAAAATAAATTGTTCGAGAAGAAAGCCTTTGATTTCTTGAGTTGTACTGCCGCTCCTAACATAATATTTACCCTTAAAACAAATTGGAATAGGACTTGATTTGACATGAATAACAATCATGTTTTTTCCGTCTTTTAATATCAAATCTACTGAAACATAAATTCCTAATTGTTGAATAACTTTATTTGGAATATCTTCCAAAAGCTTGTGAATATTTTCAACACCTAATACAATCCCCTTATCATTTACCCCAATATATAAATTTCCACCTATTGAATTAGCAAAAGCACATACATATCTCAAATATTCGTCTTTCCAAATTGACTTAAATTCAACATTCTGACTTTCAATCATTTTACGAACACTGATTTTTAATGATAAGGTTTGGCATTTAAAATGAAACTATTCTTTGATTTTAATGCGATAGATTTCAAATAGTTTCTCACAATAGTTCTTTATATCAAATTGCTTTGCAAATTCTTTAGCGAAAGATGAAATATTCGAATACTTTTTCGAATCATTGATGAGTTCAATGATTTGATCAGAAAATAATGAAGCGTTTTCTTCTTGAAAAATATATCCATTTTTTCCTTGGATAATTAAGTCTCGATTTCCTTTACCATCCAAACAAATAACAGGAAGTCCCGATGCCATAGCTTCAATGATTACTAAGCCTAAAGGCTCATAGTTTGCAGGGTGAACATAAAAATTAGCATCTTTCAAATAATCCTCTACATTTTTTACGTTACCTTTAAAAAAAATTAAATCAGCTACCTCTTTTTCTTTGGCATATTTTTCTAACTCATCTTGTAAAATTCCATAACCTAAAATTTCAATCGAAAAATCAAAGTTTCTTTGTTTCAACTCCACTGCAATATCAATTAAAAATCGATGATTTTTCTTAGGAACCAAATTTCCAACGGATATAATTTTGATTTTATCTCCTTTAGCGACTTTTCGTTCTATGTCGTTACGAAATCGACTTATGTCAATACCATTGTGTAGTAGTAAAATTTTGTTGCATAGTTTTTTATCGAGATTTTGCAAGAAAAATGATTCAACATCCTTCGAAATTGCTAAAAAAGTCGTATTCGTTTTTTGATATTGCTTCATCAACCAACGTCTTTCAATCAAGTTAGTCAATGCTTGTTTATTGATTTTTTTTAGATTTTTCAATTTGGTCAATTGCCACATATTATCATGTCCATGAGAAAAATAGGCAACTCCATTTTTACAATAAGATCGGGCAACGATATCGGCTTCAAACAAATGTGAATGAATAACATCTGGCTTGAAATCTTCAACAATTTTCTGAAAATGATTGTTTGTGGTTTTTGTTTTTTTTCTCAATGAAAATAAAACCCTGGTCGAACATTCTATCGTTTCAATGTTTTGATCCAAAAAATCTTTATTGGGGAAATTCTCATACGTTTCATCCATCGGATACATGGAAACTAATAAAATTTCATGACCTAACTTGTGCAATTCTTCAATGATGGCTCCCAACATAATTTCGGCACCACCGCCACCCATTGTTGGAATTACATAAAGTATTTTTAATTTTTCTTTAACCATTTAGAAATCATCTGAATCACCCGACACAAATGCTAAATTATTTGGTAAAAATTTATTTTTCAATCCTCTAATTCCCGCAATATGACCTGAACTTTCTTTAGCGTTTGACCTCGATAACACCTTGAATAAGGGATGATGCTCGTTACAAGAAAAATGAATTTGTTTAACCCCAAATGTTTTTGCAAGAGGTTCTAGATATGAATAAATATCAATTTCATTATTGATTACAAATAAATCACCAAGCCGAATTCCATTGTCATTCTTTATCCAAAAAACCTTTTCGTCTATTTTTAAAAGTGCAGAATTTCCGTAATTCAATTTGTAATTCAGGAAATTTTCATCCTTAAGCACCCCATTGTATGTTTGCTTGTAATTTTTAAAGACCTTTTCGGGGGAAATTGAAAATTTATTAATTTGTTTTCGATAGAACCCGTTATAAAATGGTTTCAAAAAAGTAAACTTATGACAGAGTCCAAACCAGTTAAAGTTGGGAAAAGTAAATGTAAAGTTGGTGCTAGAACCTAAATTTTCCCAACTTAGCTTTTGGAAGAAACCATGTTCTGAGTTTTTATTGGGAAAACCGAAAACATACTCGAAGTTTTCTGATTCTGCAAAGTTATATGTCTCTTCTGCCAGTCGGATAAATAAACCTTTTTTACGGTGATTCGAATGTGTAATTGTATCTCCAGATTGAAGAACTAATTTTATTTCATCATCCACTTTCATTTGACAAGGAAATCCGCCGTAAAATGCACCCACTTGATTTGCTTCATCTTTTGCAAAAAATCCAATGTGTTTTTTGCCGGTCCAATCTGTATTGAACTTTCGTTTAAAATATTCCAACGAAAATTTAGCACCATGTTCTTGTTCAAATAACCAAGCTAGCCGAGGTAAGTTGCTTTCCGAAAGTTTTTCGCTCGTATATTTCATTAAAAAGTTAATATTGGCTCAATTTGCCTTAACTGATTTGGAATCGAATCGACTGGATACAAACCTGTACGGGATCTCATGTATGGTTTTTTACAATCGCTTTCAAAACGAAATGAAAGTGCTAATTGCTTATCAAAAACTAATTCATCATTTGCGAATGAAACAAGCTCTTCGGAGTATGCACCATCCGGATAGGCCAATTCTGTAATCGTTTTTTGAATTAAATTCTCCAAATATTTTTTCGAATCTACAAGTTCTTGCTTCGCGTCGGAAAGGTTAATATTATCCAAGTTATTGTGAAAAAAACTATGAGAGCCAATTGAGATATAGGAGGATTTGGAACAATTTTGTATTTCCTCGTCTGACATGATTTGCCAATAATCCGATAATTCCGTTTTTTTTTGAATTTCATAGAATTCAGATTCAAATAATTTGAAGAATTCTTCTTTAAATTGCCAATTTCCAACTGCTTTGATCTTTAACTTTGGCGTTAATCCTTCCTCATTAAAAAAGTTTCCATTAGCAATTTTTCGAAATTCCTGATTCCCTAAAACAAAAGAATCTCTTTTTGTGAAATATAACACCAAATCTGCAAAATCAGCCCAGAGGAATTTATAAGGCGTATTATTCAAACCGGTAATATAGATAGAAACTGGAAGTTGATATTTTTCCGCCAACGGTTTCAAATACAAATAATTATTTCGATAGCCATCATCAAATGTAAGTGCTACATTCAATTTGTTCTTATCCCATCTTTGTTCGAAATAATCTTGGATTGAAATAACATTCGTATATTTTTTTAGGTAAAAAAAATGTTTTTCTAAGGTTTTATTTGAAAAAAATCGCATGTTAAAGCGCTTATCTTCGTATAAATCAACACCATGGTAACATAAAATGACTGCGCCTTTTTTTTTCGAAAAAATAAGTTTCTCAAGATTAGTCTTAAAAACTAAATCCGTAAAGGTGCGGTTTAATTTATTTGATATTCTCGAACTTATATTTTTCAAACTAATTGAACATTTACTTTAATAATGTTTCATTCACTACCAGCGAATTCCATTCATCGGATTTCCCCGTTAACTTTCTCTTCTTATTAACAATTCCCTGTTTTTCTAATTCAATAATTGAATTCTGAACAAGATCAATGATCTCTTTATTTTCCATCCAACGACTTTGTGGTGGTTCATAACCAATTTTATCTACCCGCCAAGTTATCTCATTTGGTAAAATTGGTTCGAATGCTTTACGCATTATATATTTAGTCCAACCATCTTGAATTTTAAACTCATTCGGCAAGGAAAATAAGAACTCAACTAAATGATGACTTAAAAATGGCAAACGCATTTCTCTGGAAAATGCCATGGAATTACGATCTGCGAAGCGAAGTAGATTATTTAAACCAATCACACAATTATTCACATACAATTGCTCTTTTAATCCTCCGGTATGTTCAGGTAATTTTTCCTCCGATTCAAATTGTGAAGTAAATTCCTTATTGAGAAAATCAGGAACATGACCACTTGGAGCATCTTGTTTAATCGGACGGAACGTTCGGTAAATGGGACGAATTAAATCCTTCAATTTATCTTCAAAACTTTGTTGTTTTGACGAAGAAATTGATTGTTCCAAACCATAATTTGGATTGTGTCGACTCCTGTAAGCATTCAGCTCGCTTTCATATAGCGAGGATTGATTTCTTTTCAGTTCGTTGAGGTAGGTATGAAAAAAGTAATGATAACCAGCTAATGATTCATCTGCACCTTGTCCATCCAATAAAACGGTAACATTTTGTTGTTTCGCCAGTTTCATAACTTCCCACTGTGCAAAAACACTTGGTCCACCGAAAGGCTCCTCTTGATGCCAACATACTTTTTTAAAATCAGAGACAAATTTTTGTTCATCGGGAAAAGTAAAGTTTGGTTCGACATTGGTTGAATCAATAACCATTTGCATGAATTTCCCTTCGTCGCGTTCGAAATTTTTAAATCGTGCCGAAAACGTTTTTTGTGCAATGGTTTGATTGGCATTTAATTTATCAATCAAACAAACAATTGTCGAACTATCCAGACCACCTGACAAACTTGATCCTACTGGAACATCCGAGCGCAGTCTGAGTTTAACAGATTGTAACATCAATTCGTAAAACTTTTCAGCAGCATCCTGAAGGGAGATTTCTTTGTTTTCAGAATCCATATTCAAGTCCCAGTAACGCTTTTTCACAAAGTTCAAATCTGGGGTTAATATCATATAATGGGCTGGTTCAAGTCGCTTAACTTCTTGATAAAAAGTTTCTTCCGGACATCTTGGATCATGCAATACGTGTGAAGCTTGAAAGAAATTATATAAAATTTTTTGATTGATTTTATGACTTATCCCAACCTCAAATAGTTGTTTAATTTCAGAACCAAAAACAAATTTTCCATCATTCGTATAAGCGTAATGAAACGGTTTTTCACCAAAACGATCTCGTGCACAGAATAGGACTTTTTCAAGTTCATCCCAAATGGCAAAAGCGAACATTCCATCCAATTCATCAAGACAAGCAGCACCTTTGAGAGCATACAAAGCCAATAATACTTCAGTATCTGAGTTAGAGTAGAAAGTAACCCCTTTTTGAAGAAGATCCTGTCGCAATTCTAAATAGTTATAAATTTCACCATTGAAAGTAATTGTAAATCTTCCATTACCAAAATGCATGGGTTGGGAAGCATGATTACTGAGATCAATAATGGATAAACGCCTGTGACCAAACCCAACATTTCCAATTTCATTAACCCAATGTCCATCTCCATCCGGTCCGCGATGATAAATAATATCCGTCATCGCTTTCAATTCGTGACTTTGAACTTGATTAGACTTCGATACGATTCCGGCTATTCCGCACATGGTTTATGATTTTTTCTTGCAGATAAAAAAAACTGAACTACTTATCCTATTTAACTTTCTTGCTTTAAAAAATTGGATATAATCGGGATAGGGATAGAAGAAAGGATAAATTATCTCATTAACTACAAATTCACTTTCAATCAAATTTTTCCATCGTTTTGTTCGATAATAAAAAATATCATACCAAATAGAACTTGCCCGTGGAATACTGTGAGAGGTAATTCTGAAAATTGAAATAAGACGATTGAACGAGCCTTTTTTTAGTATAAATCGAAAAAACTCATACATTTTGATGTGTGTTGTAAACAAAATCTGAGAAACGAAATTAACCAATGCCATACTAGCTGTGGGAACTCCTATAATAATTATTCCATCTTTTCTCAAAACTCTGTTGAATTCCTTCAATGATTTGATCTCATCATTTACGTGTTCCAAAACATGAGAGCTGTATACAACGTCAAAAGATTCATTTTCCAAAGGTAAATTTTCAGAAAAACCTTTTAGGATTTGAAGGTCAATACTAATTCGATCTTTTTCATAACGACCTACACCATGTTTATTTGGCTCTGGGTCGACACCTGTAATAATACAATTTTTATCTTTCTGAGCTTTTTGCATGGCATATCCTGCGCCACATCCCACATCTAAAAATGAACTATTTTCGTCAATATATTTTAAAATGGATTGCCATTCTACATCCCGTATTTTTTGCTGAATATTTTCAACTTTGCTCTTTGAGGAAAGAGTTGAATAAATTAACTTACCTATAAAAAGCATAAATCATGTAAATTTTGGACTTGGTTTGAGGAGAGCGAGGATCTTTTAATAAAGACAAAAAAACCCACCAACTCATTTTTATAAAATTCCTTTTGAACTCATGATACTTCGCAATTCCATAATAACAATTTGAAATTGCTTGATTTCGAATCATTTTTGAAATTTTAGCACGAATTTCCTTATCACTAAACATTCTTTTTAATCCTCTTAATCTTGGGAGGAAACAATTCTTAGAAATGTTTACAGAGTTATCGTCATGCCATCTGTAAATAACACTACTTAAATCAAGTTGTATTGTAGGAAAGTTAAAATGAAGATATGTCCATAAAACTGTGTCCTCGACAATAACAATTTCTGGATCAAACTTAAAAAATCGTAATAAATTTTGATGAATACAAACTCTTGCAGGAATTACTGAATTATTTATAAAATACTCTGGTTGATTGAAGTATGATTCATGCTTGTTTATTTCAATTCCAGAATCGCTAAGGGTACTTGATCCAGTGAAAAAAAATGCCTGAATATTAAAGCGTTCTATTTCTTTTTTTAAAAGTTCAAGATGATTGTTAGCAAATAAATCATCACTATCTAAAAAACAAATCCATTCTCCTAACGAATTTGAAAATCCATTGTTTCTAGCGGCTGATCTCTCAGCATTTTCTTGAAAAACATATTTGATTCTAGAATCAGATTTTATTATTTCCTCAACAACGTGTTTGGTATTATCGGTGGAACCATCATCCACAACGATACACTCCCAATCCTCAAAAGTTTGATTTTGAACAGAACGAATTGTTTCGGGAAGCAAATTAGCTCGGTTGTAAGTGGGTATGATTATTGAAAAAGTTGGTTTCATTTAATTCCTACGCTGATTTTGAATGCATTTTTTCAAGATTTTGCCTAAACAGCTCAACATCGACTATTACATTTTCATCTGCAAGATATGTATTTACATTATCGTGATTTTTACCTCTTCTTAACAGTTTCGATGCATTAGATTGAAGAGAACAAAATTGAGCGAAGTAATTTAATTTTGAGGCTGAACTCAGTTTCCAAAATGGGAATTGATACTCTACCTTTGCATAAGGTTCGTTTATTAATTCCAATACTGTGGAACCAGCTTTCATAAACATAACATTTGAGAAACCAGCGCCATGAACTGAAATAAACGATTTGGCATTGTTCATTAGTGCAACCTGATCCCAGAATGAGAAATCTTCAAAGTTTATTGATTCATATCCAAATGATTCTAGAATTGGCAAAATTTCTTGTTCATTATCCACGCAACGAACACTTCTTTTTCTTCTGGTTAAATAAATTCGTTGAGGAAATTTTTTCAAATTTGTCCGCTCCAAAGCAAAAGGAACGATTCTTTCTCTAACTTCTTGAATTTGTGAAGGGTAAAATGAAGCTGTCCACTCCCTAGTCTCAGGCAAAACAAGATTCTTGACAAATATATGATGGTCGGTTGGAATTAATGCTTTTTTAACATTGAAGCATTGTAAACTGTCTCTTACAAAAGGGATGTTGTCCCAACCTTCGGGGTAAAGCAATAAACTATTTTCAAGATTACCTTCTTTTTCAGCCATTATTAATCTCACCAAACATGAGTTAATCCAAAATGAATAATTAAACCATTTTGAATAAATGAGAATGTAGTTTTTCTCATCTTTCAGTGAAATCGATTTCAAACTCTTTCCGAATTTAGAAACTAACATCTGTTCAAGACTTAAGCGCCAATAAGGTAAGTAGAAAGTATTATCTTCACGTCCACATAAATTAAATGCCGAATATCGATTAAGCAATAGGTTTTTGACCACTAATCCTTGTTCTGAAACAAATGCATTTTTCAGGTGATGAACCTCAGGTGTCCTTACTTTATACTTTTGACGGATCAAAAAGTAATGCTCGATTTCAGCAGTTATATTTTTCGGTAAATCTGTTATTACTTCTATTTTACCCATTCAAAAACATTTTCTTTGTGAATAAAATCTATTGAACAATTTTTAGCAAATTCACTATCAATTTCACTATCACCAATCATTACAATCTTCTGGTTGGTTAGGTTGAATTTTTTGCATGTAAATTCGAAAACACTGCGATTTGGCTTTGAGCCATAATCCTTGGCGAAAATTACTTCAAAAGAATTCCTTAATCCTTTCCAATCTAGGTTATTAATTTTATTCGCTTGCTGCGCATTATTACCGTTAGTAACTACTATTGTTTTTTTCTTACTTTGATTTAATTGTGCTAATAAAACATACGCTTCAGGAAATAATTGAATTTTATTTTCAAGGTTCATGTTTCGCATTATTTCCAATATATCAGCCAATAATTCGTTTCCTAATTTAAATTTATCGAAGAGTTTATCAAATAAATTTGTTCTACCTTGATTTAGAAAAGTTGCTCTTAGATATTCATTAATTAATTCAAATTGAATATTCTGACTTTGGGAAAGAAAAAGGCTAATTTGACTGTAAGCTTCGAAAAGATACAATTTTTCGTCATAAAGGGTATCATCTAAATCAACTAAAAAAATATCGTAAGTGTCAATGGACATTAAACTTTAATAATAAAGTTCATTATAATACCTTACAAATTTAGTTCCCCATTTAACAGCTGGCATTTCTCTTTCGAATCTTAATTCTTGTTCGACAGCCCAAAGCGGTAAGTTAACTCCAGCCCCCATTAATGCGACACTTGTTCCTTGTATCCTTGGATTCATTTCTAAAATTCGAAATTCACCCGAATCCGATTTTTTAAATTGATAGCCAATGGGTCCATGAAGTTTCATTGAACTCGAAATTTTTGTTACTTGATCAATAATCTCAAAATTTTCAACTATTTCGCCACCAACAGAAATGCCCCCGCTCATTTTTGTTCTTTTTCTAGGAACAACTATTTTCAATTTTCCATTTTCAACAAGCGTGTCAACAGTATATTCTTCACCGGGCAAATATTCAGAAATCAATAATTCTGGGAAGTCTCTGCCTTCAAGGATTTGAAACAATTTATCCCTTGAAATGAAAAGCGAATTCGGTTTCTCATTGAAAAGCATGTTAAATTCATCTGCATCCGGATCAATAATTCGCACCCCTCTACTTCCATTTGAAACAGTAGGTTTGATGCATATTTTTTTATCTGGATAACCGAGATCAATAAATGCCCTATTCAACTCCTCTATTGTTTTTACAATTTTAAATTGTGAAACTGGTAATTTGTTTTCACTTAAATGCTTATGCAATAGCCCCTTGTCATTTGCAATATTCAAAAAATGATAATCTGATACAATCACTTTTATGCCATGCTGATCGAATAAATGTTTGTTTTTTGCAAATGCAAAAAGTTCTCTCGTAACAAGTGGAAATAATACATCGATATTTAATTCAAGGCAACGTTCAAGCATAAAATCAATAAAGCCAGGGTCACTTGCTATCTTTCCTTTAAAAAATGAATCGTTTAAAAACCTTCCGGATGCTTCTTCATTGATATCGCAAACGGTCAAATCTAGATTTGAATTTTCCTTCAAACATTTAATTATTCCGGGACCTCCAGGTGCTCCTGCTCCTGTCATCAATACATTCATAGTGTAAGCATTAAACGTATTACTTCGAAAGCCTCAGCGTATTTTTTACCGGACTGAACCCCTCGTGTTTTAGCCAATGAAAAAATAAAATCCTCACTCATGTAGTCTCTCTTGTTCTGGGACTCATAGGCTTTAAGGGCATTAACTTTATTTCGAATGTCTTCTTCTTCTAACTCAATAAAACAAGTTGTATTAAAAGATAAATTATTCCATATTAATTCATATCCCAAAATAGTAGTGTTTTTAAATGCTCTAAGTGCTTCTTGGGCAATAGTGCTATGGTCTTGATGAATGTCATTCAAACATGGGACAAAAACAATGTCAAATTCTTCTTTTCTCAATTCAATTAAAGCTTCAAGAATTTCCTGTCGATGATAGTTTAATTTTCGAACTGGAAAATTTAGAATTGTTAAATCAGACTCATTAATTCCAAGTTTTTTGGTTGCTTCTCGAACTTCCGTTTTCAAAATATCTTTTGGAAATCCAGCAGGAACGGATTCTTCTGCTGTTGAAAATGCTACATATCTAACTTTTGTATTACTTCTTATTAATCTCGAAATAGTACCTCCCGCTCCTAGTTCTCCGTCGTCCGTATGAGGAGCTAGAACAACAACCTTTTTATTTTGAAGATTCATGGTAAAAGTGTCTTATTAATTTGATTCCTTTGTTTAAAAAATTGAAGTA
This sequence comes from Crocinitomicaceae bacterium, assembly GCA_044348645.1. Taxonomy (GTDB): domain Bacteria; phylum Bacteroidota; class Bacteroidia; order Flavobacteriales_D; family Crocinitomicaceae; genus UBA952. Next base: position 35,852 of record JBIKSL010000006.1, read on the forward strand.
ATCTTCCAAAAAATGGAAATTCATAAATCATCATTACTAACATTGGAAAATTAGTTCGCCCATTGTATCCTTTTGGGAATAAAATAAATGATCTCAAGGCATTTTGATACATTTTGAATATTTTACGATCTTCTTGATTTTTACGAGCCAAATGAAAGTAACACATACTCAAAAGTCGCCATTTTGAGAATATAGGCAGTTTTCCTTGAAGTTCTTTTTTCTTAAAAATTCGTTTGAGATAAAACAATTCCTTTTCCCATTTTTTACTATCCCCGTGTGTAAAACTATCTACTGCTGCAACATATACGGTCGTTCGTTCATTCAATTGATAAATAGGAAATTTAGCAGCAGCAATTCGCATAGAAGTATCCATGTCCTCACAAATGATAACCTCAGGATCAAATTTTACTTTTTCAAAAATTGAATGGTGAACAGCCCATCGTTGAGGGTTAACAGTATAATTTAAAAAGTAATGAAAGGGGGCATTTTCGGTGAATTCGGGACAATAACGATCTGATCTATTTCCTGTCTCTGTTTCATTAAACGAATTTGAAAAATAAAAAGCCGGTTGAAAATTCTTGGATTGGATCAATTCGTGCAGTTCATTCAAATGTGTGGGCAGATGATAATCATCACTGTCTAAAAAGCAAATAAACTCTCCGCATGCTTGTTCAATTCCTACATTTCGAGAAATGCACCGCTCTAAATTCTTTTCGTTGTGAATTATTTTAATTCTAGGATGTTGAATTTGATCTAAAATTTCTTTAGTCCCATCCGTACTGGCATCATTCACAATTATCAATTCCCAATTTTCAAACTCCTGATCTAAAATGGACTGAATGGCTCTTGAAATCCTTTTCTCACGGTTATAAACCGGCAAAATTACTGAGAAAAAAGGTCTATTTTCCAGGGTTCAAGGTTTGGTATATGGATAAGAGTTTTCGATACGTTTTGTCGTAGTTTGAACGTTCAATTAGAAAGTATCGCATCTGAGAAACACTGCGTTTCCACTCTATAATTCTTACTTCGCCATTAATAAAAGGAATTTTTACAGTGTCTTTAAGTGTGTAAAGCAATTCTTTCATCCAAAAATATTTAATAGGTTTTCGCAATTCACCAGAAAATATTCTCAGGTATAATTTCCCAACCGGAAAACCTACTTTAAACATAGTTAGTAAAGAATCTCGATATTGCTCTGTTAATCGTGATGGTCTTAAATGGTGATTAAATAGTAAGTTTTCGGAATACCAAATTTCATAACCACAAAATCGCAACCACCAACACAATTCGCCATCTTCAGCTCCCGTAACAACACTTTTTCCAATACGAGAGGGCAACAAAACTTGAAAGCCAGCTTCCATTGCTTTTCGATAAGCAATCATATTTAAAAACATACCTGCGCCATAGATGACATTACGTTCAGGACGCACATCACCGGTTCTTTTTGCTTGTGGAGCACAGGCATACATGTAAGCCATCCCTTCAAACCAAGCTGGAATTTCAACTTCACTTTGTACAATTCCTCTTCCGCCCAAAGCTCCGATTATTGAATTGGATTTAAGCAATTCATATCCGTTTATCAAGTAATCCGTAAATAGTTCATTATCATCATCACAAATCAAGGCATATTTAGTTTGCACATGTTTCAACCCAGTTGTCTGTGCATGAATTTTACCCGGTTGACTTTCGTTAACAATCTCCAATTCAAAGGGACTCCCTAACTTATTCCATTTTTGTTTCACAAATTGGCAGGTCCCATCTGTACTTGCATTATCAACTAAAATTAACTTAACGTAAGGAATTTGATTGATGTCCAATTTAGCAAGTCCTTCCAATGTTTTTGGAAGATTATCTTTACCATTATAAGTACTGATTAGTATGGTAATTCCTTCTTTCAAAATTTATTGAATAAAAATAAATGTATGTGAATGAAACGTCATTTTTTTAAGAACTCTGAATTTCGATAGTAAATTCGGATATAAATCAGGATTTTTTGAGACGATTAAACTGTATTTTTCTTTCCGCAAATCTTTCTCAAATCGACCTATGTCAGTTTCATTTCCACTTGTCCACATTAATCCTTTTCTTTTTGAGTAATATAGCATTTCCGAGCTCCATTCATAATCTGTGAAAATTACTTTAGCTTGATTATTCGTTTGCTTTTGAACTTCTTGACCAAGAACAAATTGCGGATAGTCTGAATTCGTATTTTTTGACCAGATAAAACGTGTATATTCTTTACTATAATTCATTCCTTTTGGAGGTAAAAATGGGAGACAAGTAATTACTAAAAGAACAAAAGTTAAAGCATATTTATTTTTGAAAAACCCCAGTGACAGAAATAAATTATGACTCAAATAAAAGGCAAGTGCAAAACAAACAGATAAGAAAGGCAAAACTGCCACAAGATAATAGTCATGGACAAAATATAGATTAAAAAATATGAATATGGTTATGAAAACAAGCAAAAGCAAAAACATCAGTTTTACGTGGATTGATCTCAACTCCTTCTTTATTAAGCTTAAAAATGCAAGAATTAAAAGAGTAAATGGAACTATCCCAAAGCCAATTCGATTGAATAAAGTGAACCAATTTGAAATAGTTGTTTTATCATCCCAGGTTCCAAAATTCCAATCTCTTAGACTACTGGAGGTTGTTATGTAACTGAACGAAGATTGCATTTTCATTATATCAGAATGACGAACCCATAGATACATCGTTATAAACGGAACTAAAAAAACAAAGAATACGATAATAGCGTATTTAAAAGATGTTTTTGAAAAAATAAATTTCAAAAACTTTTTTTCTTTCAAAATTGGCAAAATCTCCTTAATTAAATCATAGCCGAAAATAATAGAAATTAGTATAACAAATGGAAATGCCGTTGTAAGTTTAATACTATATGCTAAACATCCAATAATGCAGGCAAAAGCAATTAAAAGGTAACGCCTCATTCCTGATATTTCTCTGATTTTTAGAAATAAAAAAACGTAAAACAAACAAAATGCTAACGAACAATATTCAATAGTCACATTTCGGCTCCAACAAATTGCGAAAGGAATAAAACAATATTGAAGAATAGTTAAGAATGTTATCAAGTTATTTTTAATCAGTTTAGAAACAACGGCCGATAACAAAAGAGCTGATAAAGCATAAAATAAAATGTTTGTTAAGCGACAGGCCACCTCGATATTATCTACGCCTAGTTTGGTTAAGAAAAAAGCAAAAGATTGAAATATAGGTAGCTCAAATGGTGCTTGATAAGGAGGTCCAAATATGGGGGTCTGATAATTAAAAAAATTAAATCCTTCTTGCGTGTAATTCCAAACTGTAATAGCAGTTTGAGTTTGTCGAAAAGGTTGAATATCTAATAAATTTTGATCAATAGAAATAAGCCTAGGAACAATTGAAAGCAGAATGACGCCTAAAATAATGAGATTGAATCTTTTTGCACTCATATTCAAAAAAAGTTTGTCATTATTTTTTATAGTCTCCACGAGAAAAATGTTTTTCAATGAAACAATACATTAAAATGAAAAAATAACGGCTTCCCATTTCTTTAATCTTCAATTTGGATTCACCATACTTTCTATTTGTCCAAGAATTAGGAACGATCTCATACGAAAACCCTCGAATAATCGCTTTCAAAGGGATTTCAATAGTCAAATTAAAATGAGGTGATAATAAGGGTTGAACCCCTATAATGACCTCACGCTTGTACAATTTAAATGCATTTGTGGTATCATCGTATTTTATTCGCATCACCATTCTTACAATTCGATTGGCAATTCGATTGATGACTTTTTTCAACCAGGGATAATCAATTACTTTTCCTCCTTTCATCCAACGACTGCCGAAGACACAATCCACATTTTTTTCCAACATGGTGGTGTAAAACTTAATTAAATCGTAAGGAGAGTCTGAAAGATCCGCCATCATTATTGCAACACAATCGCCTTCAAATCGGTCTAAGCCATAACGAATAGCATAACCAAAACCATTCGGTCCTGGATTGGTGACATACCTTAAGGTAGGAATGGATTGAGTTAATGATTTCAAAACAGCCTCCGTTCCGTCTTTGGAGTTATCGTTTACCACCAGAATTTCATGGTCAATTTTAACTTCACCAAAGGCCTTGTGAATGGCATGAAGAGTTTCGGGAATTGATTCCTCTTCATTATAGGCAGGTATTACGATACTTAATTTCATTGTGATAAACAATATATTATTTCATCAAAATCACCAAAGCCATGCCTAATTCTTGCTTTCTCTCGAAATCCATTGTTTTCTAATAAGTCTGAAATAGATTCTTTATGGATTGATTTTAAATACATATCATCATTGTGACTTTCCAATTGTATATTCTTTATTTTCGGCAGATCTTTTCCATAAAATAATCCTATTAAACAATTTAATTCATGACCTTCTGTATCTATTTTTAAAACATCGATTGTCGTAATATTACTATTTATTTTAAAAAAATCTGCCAAAGTCATGGTTGATACTTCATATTTATCCTTGATAATATTATCTTTAGAAAAACCCAATATTTTTGCCTTTTTGTTTAAGTATTCAGAATCATAATTCAGATGTTCAAAACTCGATGTGTAGTCTAATACATTCTCGAAAAACAATTTTGAACCTGTAGTATCTGAAATTCCTATATTAAAAATTTTAATGTTTTTCTTTGCATTGTATTTTGACTTTAAAATCTGATATAATTTCGGATTAGGTTCAAAAGCAAATATGAAGCAATTTGGATTTATTTTAAGAAAAAAATCAATAGTTTGTCCTTTGTTCGCACCAATATCAAAAACAGTATTAATCTGCTGGTAATTCAAATAGAACTTTTTCAATCTTCTCTCAAAAAAGATTTTTTCATTTAAATCAATCAGGAATTTGATAATCTTCAATCTTAAGTTTTTGAACATAGTTAATATCTTTTTGTCATATTATCATGCATTTCAACTAAAGTTGACTTAAGGTCAAAGCTATAATCCCATTCAGAATAGTGATTTTTAAATTTCTGAACATCGCTAATATACCAAATGTGATCACCGATGCGATTATCTTCGGCATAACTAAAATTCATTTTATTTCCACTTATCTCTTCACACAATTCAATGGCTTCAACCATGCTACAATTCGAATGTCGACTACCTCCGGCGTTATATACCTCTCCTTGTTTTGGATTTAAATAATAGTGCCAGAACATATTGACCAAATCGTAACTATGAATGTTGTCTCTCACTTGTTTGCCTTTATATCCGAAAATAGTGTAGTGATTTTTGGTAATTGCACATTTCATTAGGTATGAAAGAAATCCATGAAGTTGAGCTCCCGAATGATTAGGACCAGTTAAGCAACCTCCTCGAAAAACTCCAGTATTCAGACCAAAATATTTACCATATTCCTGCACCATAATATCAGCTGCGGCTTTACTTGCTCCAAAAACTGAATGCTTTGAATGATCAATTGACATTTTTTCATCAATGCCTTCTTTGAAATATGGATGATTCAAATCAATCTCCCATCTTTTATCTAATTCAACAAGCGGAAGGTAATTCGGTGTGTCACCGTAAACTTTATTGGTGCTTGTAAAAATGAATACCGCTTTAGGACAATGATTTCTGTATAACTCCAACAAGTTCAATGTTCCAGTGGCATTTACACCAAAATCCGTCAAAGGTTCTTTGGCTGCCCAATCGTGACTTGGCTGTGCCGCTGTATGCACAATTAGGCTAATATCTGATCCGTATTTTTTGAAAATAACTTCTAAATCTTCGTAATTTCGAATATCACAATTATAATTCTCAAAATGATCGTATTTTTCTTTTAGCCGATCTAAATTCCAATTTGTGGAACTTTCCTTACCAAAAAAATAAGCGCGCATGTCATTATCAATACCAATGACTTTGTCAAATTTTGAACTAAAAAATTCAACAGATTCTCCTCCGATTAATCCACTTGATCCAGTTACTAAAGCTATTTTCATTTTGATTTACTAGTTTAAAATTTGTTTTAATGATTTTTCATTTTCTTTCATCCAATGATAGGTATCTTTAATAAGATCTTTCATCGATTTTGTTGGGCGCCATCCCGTTGAGGAAATTACTTTTGAATTATCAGTTAAATAGATTTTAATATCTGCCGTTCTTGTTTGTAATTCAGGCAGAATTTGAATTTTATTACCCGTTACTTCTTGGCAAAGTTCAGTTAATTCCAGCAATGAAAAACTTACATCAAGTCCTCCACCAACATTAAAGGTTTCCCCGTTCACTTGATCAATGTGATGGATTTGCCAGTCAATTAATCGAACTAAGTCGTCAATATGTAAGACATCTCGTGTTTGTTTCCCTTTGCCTTCAAAACCAATGTATTTGAGAGAACCTTTAAAATAGTGTCGTGCCAACCAAAGAACTAAAACTCCTTGATCAATTTTTCCCATTTGCCAAGGACCACTGAGCACTCCACAACGATTTACAACAGTCTTCATTCCTGTCAAGGCATGGTACTCGTCAATAAGTAGCTCAGAAGCCAATTTGGTTGATCCATAAAACGAGCGACTACCCGAAATGGGAAAATCTTCTCGTATGCCTCGTGAACTAATTCCAGGTAAATTTTGATTGTCTGACCATACATAGCGTGTTTCTTGCTCGATGAAAGCCGCATTCTCAAGTATATCAATCGGATAAACTCGACTTGTTGAAAGAAAAATAAAAGCAGCTGAACGCTTTTTGGCTAATTCCAAACAATGAACAGTTCCTAGCAAATTGCTATTGATTAATGGCATGAGCGGAGAATTTATTCCTGCTAAAACAGAAGGATCAGCGGATGCATCAATCAAAAAATCGAACGGAGGTAAATCATCTAAATCTTCTTGATTCCGAATGTCTGCGTGCACAAAATTAATTTCGTTCTCCCTTAACCGAGATAAATTAAGTTCGGAACCTCTCCTACGCAGATTATCCAAGGCGATAACGGTATAATTAGGATATTTTTGCTTGAGACCAATGCATAAATTTGAGCCAACAAATCCCGCACCGCCCGTAATGAGAATTGATTTATTCAATTGATTTATTTTAAGTTACACACTAAGTTTGCCAAACAACAATTGTTTAAACGTTAGTTGATATTGGTAATATAATTCTTTTCTTGGATGTTTACATCCCTCAATCCAAGGTTTTTGATGACTTGTAAAGTGAATGATTGCTGGATCTTTAACACTTTCATCATATTCCTCCTGTTTCATTCCAAAATAAGCAGGTGGATAAACTTCCGGATAAAAAAAGAAATGCGTTATATTATATTTTTGAGGAAGTCTCATCCATTTATTCTTAAGACAGTAATTTAAAACATCTTGATCCCAATACTTTATCTTTTCTGGTTTTTCATTGATAAATTCCAAAAATTTTGATTCCATGTTCTCCTCACGCCATTTTTTCAAATTGATCAACATTACCCCCGAATTGAAATATAATGAACCTCTTAATTCTAGGGTTGTGCGCATTTCCTCAGAAATTATTTCCTCAATAGCTGCGACATGATATTCATCAATTTTGATATTCATTAACTCATTAAGATCATTAACCACAACCAAATCACAGTCAAGATAAAGAACATGAAAAATCTCTTTACTCAGAATACTCGGAAGGAATAATCTTGAATACGCAGAAAGTGAAATATGACCATGAGTTGGTGCATTGATTATACTTGAATAATCGATTTTATAAAATTGATATTTTAAACTTTTTCTAATAAAAAATAAATGAAATTTCAGTTTATTTTTGATTGAAATTCCACCATCCAGTATATGAATCATAAACCGCATTCCTCGATTGTTAGCAACCAATGAATTTAACATCGTTAATCCATGTAAGGCATACTTTTCATCAGGGGAAATAACGATATGTGAATATTCGGAGAATTTCACTTTTTAAACAAAAGTCTGTAATTCGGATACAAATTCGGAAAATACCGATTGGAATAAAAAATGAGTCGAAGTTTTAAATTATCCGGTATCATCAATTGGCGATAAAATCCTTTAATAACCCAATCATATTTGGAGAATTCATTTTCATTTGGCAAACCCAATTTAAATTTTTTGCGTATTGCTTCTATTATTGAAATAATTTCTAATTTTTTCTTTAATTCTTGCCTCGGTGATTTTTTGTTTCTGGTAGAGCCTTCATGATGCCTAAAATGACTTAAGGTCTTAGTAGAGTATGCAAGACTTGTTTTCTCCAATAGTTTAATCCAAAATAACCAATCACCGCTGTATCTCATTCTTTCGAATCCACAATCTAAAGGAGCATATTTTTTTTCGAAAACACAAGCGCTTGCATTTGGAATCGTGCATCGGTAAACAAGAAAATTACTAATCTCCTCTTTGCCATTGTTTTCATAGTCACTTTTCCAACGATTTTCATCCAACCCATCAGCCCAAAAAAAATCACTTTTTTTATTTCCTTTTTCATCTACATCCCCACTTCTGCAATAAGCTAAACCATGTCCTAATTTTAATTTCTGAATCATGGTCTCTAAAAAGATAGGTTCTGCCAAATCATCGCTTTCAGCAATCCAGATGTATTTTCCTTTAGCCAACTTAATTCCTTTTTTCCATTGCTTGAAAGGACTGCCAGAATTTTTTGAGTTGTAATAGATTGAAACATTTTTTAAATGACGATAGTTTTCGATTATGTCTCTGCTATTATCTGTTGAATAATCGTCTAAAATGATGAGTTCAAAATCTTGGTAAGACTGATTAAAAATGGATTCCAATCGTTCTTTTAGGAATTTGGCGTGGTTGTAGTTTGGAACGATAACTGATACCAAAACATCATTTAAATTAATATCTCTCTCGTTACCTCCAAATACTGTTTCCCCCATTTCTGGCAAGGCTCCAAGTGATTTCCCTCTGCCCATTCGTTCCAGGCATTAATAAAGATGAAATTTTCATCCATAGAAAAAGGTTCGAATGTATTGGTAATATGTTTTAACCAACGGCCATATTCTTCAGGAGATGAGTCTTTTAAAATCATTGCATTTGTTTTTCTACGAGCGGAATTATCCCACATAGGTGTTATTCCAGGAAATCGCTTGTAGTCAACAGTTTGTGGATTAGTAATTTGTTTATCTACGATATCACTGTAATTCCAAATTAAATCCTCCAAATAAGGTGATTTTTTAAAACCCCACTCATGCATTTTTTGTTCAATTTTTCCTGGAATGATATAGAGGGGTAGACCGTAATGATTTGGGAAAAAATTGAACGACGCGTCGAAACCAATCGATTCAGGATCAACATCCGTTGTAAAATTTTCACATCGAATTAAATACAATCCTTTAAATCCAGCTTTTAATGCCTCTTCTCTCCAAATCTCAGTAGTTCGCTTAATATCAGGAAAAAGTTCAGTACGATAAACAATAAAGACTGGTTTTTCATCAACTGTAATATATCGTTTATCCTCAAAAAATTTGAACAAAAAACGAATATGGTTGATGTCGTCCTCGGTTGAATATTTTTGTTCAAGTAACACATCATTAAACATTCCATCCCAATTTCTCGTCCAGTTCTCATTCGCCCAACAAAGGCAAAACGGAAAATCGGGTTCTTTGGAATTTAAAATCTCTTTTACAGGTGTCTCCAAAACCTGACGACCATTGAACCAATAATGATAATAACAAAAACCTGAAATACCATGTTCTTTCGCCATTTCCGCTTGAGCCATACGTGTTTCTCTAACACGTAAATCATAGAATCCTAAATCTGCCGGAAGATGTGGTTGATAATGTCCTTCAAATCTCGGTGTTGTTTTTGCAACATTTCTCCATTCAGTAAATCCTTTTCCCCACCATTCATCATTTTCAGGTATCGGATGAAACTGGGGTAAATGTATCGCTAAAGCCCTAAATTTTTGACTCATAGAATTCCTTTCATTCGTCTAACAACTTGCAAATGTTGCCGACCCATTTTTACATCAGGCTCCAATTTATTACCCTCCGCCCATTCATTCCATGCATTGATAAACAGAACTTGACTATTTGACTTAGATTTTGAAAGTTTTTCGGTGACTCTACGTAATTCCTTTTCAAAATAATCAGGATGATTGTCTTTCATCACAATTCCATTTTCACCTCTTCTCGCTGTATTATCCCAACCCACGAAAACGCAAGGAATAACTTGATCAAAATTTTCTGGTTCGATAATCTGCATGATTTCAACCGCCTCATTGTAATCGAAAATCTTAAGTTTTCCATTCAATAGATTGTATTTCTTGAAATTACGTTTTAAACGTCCCCAAGAAAATTCGTCAGTATTGGCATAAGGTAAAATCCCTAATTGAGGTCTGAAATTTAAAATAGAATCAAATCCAAAACCGAGTAACTGTTCATTTTCCCACAAATGGGAGTTACTTGCCACTAAAAATGGTTCTTTTAATCCTTTATTGAGTGAAACCCGTTTTATTGTTTCAATTGTTTTTGTTGGATTTGGCAAATCCCCTGGTCTGTATATAACAAAAAGAGGCCGTCCATCTATTTTAATGTAACGGTCATCAGAAAAGAAATCGCACAAATAATTGGCGTGTTCTTCATCATCTTTATCCGAATATTCTTGCTTTATTAATACTTCTTTTTCATCACCTATCCATCTTCTCGACCATGTTTCATTCGCCCAACAGAAACAAAATGGGAAATCTGGTTTTTTGGAATTCAACAAATCTGTAGCCGGTCGTTCAAGTAACCGTTTACCATGGAACCAGTAATGATAATAGCAAAATCCATCAATACCATGCTCCTTTGCTACTTCTGCTTGTTCAATACGTGTTTGCTCTAACCTCAGGTCATAAAATCCAAAATCAGCCGGCAGAATAGGTTGTTGATGTTCTTTGAACAAGGGTTTAGCTTTGGTAACATTTGTCCATTCCGTAAAACCTTCTCCCCACCACGAATTATTTTCAGCAATTGGGTGAAATTGTGGTAAATAAAGAGCTATGTATTTGATTTTCAATTTACTTGTAAAAGTTAAAAACCTTTGAAATCTTTTGAGCCAACTTATATGATTTTGAATTTTCAATTTCAACTAAGCGATCAGCTAATTTTTTAGTTTCTTGCAATTCAAACATCAAACCCCGAGAACCTTTGAATTCATTTAACATATCAGGAACATGTTGAAAAAATGAATGTTTTGAAATTCCTTTCAATGTTTCTTCACTATCTGATGCAAAGGCCAAATTGAAATATGCAATCCCATACATGTCATCATTGCCATAACCTTTGTTCACCTCAGAATATCCACCTGAATATGCTTGAAAGCTGGATTCTATATTTTTAAAAGAAGTAATGAAAGACCCAATCAAACATCGTTGTGAAAACATTTCAGAAAAGCTAAAATAACCTCGAATCAAATCCTGAAATTCTTGTGTTGTCAATTCTTTGACATGATAAGGATTAATTGGTTCTCTAACTTTGTATGGAACCGTGTCCGGCGTTGACATGATTAAAAGTCCTCCCGGAACTAAAACCCGATTGATTTCTTTTAAAAACTCATCGTGTTCAGTTGTATGTTCTAATGTTTCAAAAGAAGTAACCACATCAACAGAGGCATCTTCCAAAGGGATTTTTGAAGCTGAACCAACGCGATAGGTAAGTTTATTTTCTTTAGCATATTTTTCATTGGCATGCTTTACTGCATCTTCACTAATATCTACACCTGTAACATGTTCGGCATGTTTACTCAATAAATTACTTCCGTATCCTTCACCAGAAGCGATATCCAAAACTTTTTTATCTTTTACAAACTCACCAGCCAACGCATACCGATGAAGATGTTCAGCAACACCTAAAACTCCCTCCACATCGGTTACGAGTCGTTCACCAGTCCATTCTAAGTTATTATCCATTGTATCTAATTGTTGTTTGGATTCTAAATTAAATTTTTACTTATATTTAGGTAATCATTCCTCTCTATTTCCCTTTCCACCGCAGGCGGACAGGCATTAGGGGGAAATATTAAATTTTATCCCAAATCAATTTTGGGCGAATAACACCCGGAAAAACACCTGTATAGTTTCCTCTAACGGTTTCGCCATTTTGTCTATCTGAAATGTTAAAACCAATTTTTGCAACATCATGAAAATGAACAAAAAACGGTTTGTATGACATCACTGCTATCCCGCAATAGTGCATTCCTTCAGATAAAAAGTTCTCTGGAAGCCATACAGTTGCATTGTAAATTCCAGGAGAAAATGTTTTTCCTTGATTTATTGTATCATGAGAACTCAAGATGTGGACATCCATTTGATTATACAAGTTAAATCCAGCGATCAAATCATTGGTTTCTTGCAATACTTCGAAGGTTAATTTTACACCCACTTTTTCGTCAATAGTGTAATTCAATTTACTTTCTTGTTGGTTGTTCAATACTTGAGCTTCCAAGAGTCTAACAAACTGTGAACCCGGAGCATTTGATTCATTATAATTTATTTTGGAAACAATTGACGTTTCAGCACTCAAATACTTTTGAATCACCTCATCTGTTCGACCTTTTAATTCAAGTCCGCCATTTTTAAGGTATAAACAACTTGTGCAAAGTCGAGAAATTGCATCCATGTTGTGGCTTACAAAAAGCACCGTTCGTCCTTGTTGCTTGCTAACATCTTGCATTTTGCCAATGGCCTTTTGTTGAAATTCAGCATCACCAACAGCCAACACCTCATCTACAATCAAGATTTCAGGTTCCAAATGTGCAGCTACAGCAAAAGCCAAGCGAACATACATTCCCGACGAATAACGTTTAACCGGAGTATCCACATAGCGTTGAATTCCTGCAAAATCAATAATTTCATCGAGCTTACTTGTTATTTCATGGCGTTTCATTCCAAGAATAGCCCCATTGAGATAAATATTTTCTTTTCCTGTTAATTCGGGATGAAAGCCTGTTCCTACCTCTAAGAGAGAAGCCACGCGACCTTTTATTTTTATTTGTCCTGAACTAGGAGCAGTAACTTTTGATAATACTTTCAACAAAGTAGATTTCCCGGCTCCGTTCTTACCGATAATTCCCAACACTTCTCCTTCTTGTACACTAAAATTGATGTCACGAAGCGAAAGAACGTAGTCACTAGTTGCAATAGAAGTTCGATCATTGATTTCGCCAATTTTTTGGAGGGGATCTTCCTTTCCTAATAACCCATTCCACCAACGCGAAAAGTCATCACGCAGCGTGCCACTTCCCACCTGACCTAGGCGGTATTGTTTATAAAGGTTTTCTACTTGAATGACGGTCATAAAGGTTTAAACGGTATCCATGAATGTTCTTTCAATTTTGTTAAAAAGAACTGTCCCAATTAATAAAACAACTATTGTAAATACTGAACTAAAAATCAATCCGTTCCATGAAAAATACCCTGCCCCTGTGAATGCATATCGAAATGTTTCAATGATTGGAGCAATTGGATTGTAAATCACAAATGGTTTATACATTTCAGGGATTGCTGAAACTGGGTAAATTACCGGAGTAGCATACATAAGCAAGGTTATTCCAAACCCTATAAAGTAGCTTAAATCACGATATTTTGTTGTGAGCGAGGAAATGATAATTCCCATACCAAGTGCCATTCCTCCCATTAACAAAACTAAAAGTGGTAAAAGTGCAATGTAAGCATTGGGTTGAATTGTACCCTGAGCTAAATAATAAATCCAAAAGCACAAAAACATGAGTAATTGGATACCAAATTTGAGCAAATTAGAGATTACCATGGAAATCGGTGAAACTAATCTAGGAAAATACACTTTTCCGAATATGTTTGCATTACTTATAAACGTTGAAGATGTTCCGGTAATACATGCTTGAAAATAATTCCATAAGGTTGTTCCCGCTAAATAAAAAAGTGGTGCTGGAATGTTATCCGTAGAAATATTTGCAATCTGATTGAAAACAAAAACGAACGTATAAACTGTAAAAATTGGGCCCAAGAAAAACCAAAGTGGTCCAAGAACAGTCTGTTTGTAAACGGATACGATATCTCTTCGAACAAAAATCCAAATCAAATCGCGGTAGTTCCAAATTTCTGAGAGATTCAGTTGGAAAAATGATTTTTTTGGTTGGATTACTTCTGTCCAGGTTTCTTTCATCTTTGAATTGAGAAGGTTGAAGTTAGAGTTTAGAAATTAGAAGTTAGAATTATGAAGTTAGAGTTTTGAATTATGAAGTTAGAGTTTTGAATTGTGTTTGATCTCTGAATTTATATTTCTGAATTCTAAATTCTGTATTCATCCTTCTTTAATCTGAATTCTATTTGGAGTTGTTTAATCTTTTTTGCATTGTTTTTAGGGTTGAAACTGAAATTGCTGTAAGCTCATCTGCTTCTTTCAATAATTCATCAACATTTTTCCAATCTTTTCTTTTAATTATTTCGAGCCAAAAGCAACATTCATCTATTTCTTCAAGAACAATATTCATTTTTGAAATAAATTCTCTATCACTTCTTCCTCTGCAAGCAGCTCTATAATTTGCTCCAACTGATGTTGCCGAACGCGCAAGTTGATTGGTAACAATTTTCTTAGTTTGACTGTAATCCATTTCCTCCACCAAGTTTATCACTTGTATTCCGAATTCAAATGTGCGAGATTTTAGATCTTTTTTCATGTCGAAGGCAGAAGGTAGAAGTATGAGTTAAGAAATTAGAATTTAGAGGTTTGAAGTTAGATGTTAGATGTTAGAGATTAGAATCGTGTTTAAGTTTTGCTGTTTTTGCCGTCATCCTTCTGAATTCTGAATTAATCTTTCTGCATTCTGCCTTCAACCATCCGCCTTCTAAATTCTATATAAAAAGTTCCACATCACTCAACACCATTTCTTCGACCAAACGATCCAAGTCGTATTTTGGTTTCCAGTTTAATTTTTCGTTAGCTTTTGTTGCATCACCAATTAGCAAGTCGACTTCAGTTGGACGGAAATAGCGCGGATCAACGCAAACCACTACTTTACCTATTTCTAACTGGTGTTGAGGGTTGCTACAAGATTTTACTCTGGCAATCTCATGTTCGTTTTCTCCTTCAAATGTTAGTTCAATACCCATTATGTTGAATGCTTTTCTTACGAAATCACGAACAGTCGTGGTAATACCCGTTGCAATTACAAAATCTTCTGGTTTGTCTTGTTGTAGCATTAACCACATGGCTTCGATGTAATCTTTCGCATGACCCCAATCACGCTGTGCGTTAAGGTTACCCAAATAAAGAGTTTCAGATTTTCCCAACGCAATTTTGGCAACCTCACGAGTAATTTTTCTAGTAACAAAAGTTTCACCTCGTTGAGGCGATTCATGATTAAACAAAATACCATTACATGCATACATTCCATATGCTTCGCGATAGTTTACAGTAATCCAATAGCCATACAACTTGGCAACCGCATATGGCGATCGCGGATAAAAAGGAGTTGTTTCTGATTGCGGAACGGCTTGGACAAGTCCATATAACTCTGAAGTTGAAGCTTGATAAATGCGCGTTTTGTTGGTTAATCCTAAAATTCGTACAGCTTCCAAGATTCTTAAGGTTCCTATTCCATCTACATTTGCGACATATTCTGGGGAGTCAAAACTAACTTTTACGTGTGACATCGCTCCTAAATTGTAAATTTCATCCGGTTGAACCTCTTGTATAATTCGAATGAGGTTGGTTGAATCCGTCAAATCACCATAATGCAAACGCAATTGGGTATTTGAGTTGTGCGGATCTTCGTATAGATGATCAATTCGTTGTGTATTTATGAGAGATGATCTACGCTTGATACCATGAACGGTGTATCCTTTTTTGAGGAGGAAGTCAGCGAGATAAGCGCCGTCTTGTCCTGTGATACCCGTGATTAAGGCTGTTTTCATTGGTTGTTTTTCAATTTCAACTTTTGTTTTTATTTAAATCTTATTTCCTTTTTGGCATCGCCCCAAAAAGGAACAAAAAGGTCTAGCGCTGGAAAGATTTTTCTACCCACATATTCCTCATTGCTAAAATTTCTGAAACTCGCCATCGTACCTCGGCTCAAACAGCCAGAAATTTCAACGCAATTTCGTCGTGTGGGTTCCCAGCAATATCTTTCAAGGCGCATTGTGGGTTTTGAAATGAATCTTTTTACTGTTTGAACTTTGCTAATGCTGTATGAAAGTTGAGATGGGAGAGATGACATTTTTAGTAAATGAAACAGTTTCATTGTTAGCGTTAAATTCCTTTTAGGTTTTGTTCGGATTCTAGCATTTCGAGGAACCAATTGTAAGTGATTTGAATTCCTTCTTCTAACTTAATTTTTGGTTCCCAACCGAGATTTCTAAATTTGCTGCTATCCATAAGTTTTTTTGGTGTACCATCAGGCTTGGATTTATCCCAAATGATGGATCCTTGGTGTCCAACAATTTTTTGCACTAACTTGGCGAGTTCGTTGATAGATAAATCGATTCCAAAACCTACGTTGTAAAGGTCATCTTCCAAGTCATTTTGAAGTGCGAATACTGTTGCTGCTGCCAAATCATCCACGTGTAAAAACTCTCTATATGAACTTCCAGTTCCCCAAAGGGTAACATTCGTATTATTTTCCTTTGCCTCATAGAACTTTCGAATCATAGCGGGAAGTACATGGGATGAATACAAATCAAAGTTGTCATTATATCCATATAAATTCGTTGGCATCAAACTTACTGCATTAAGCCCAATTTGTTTTCTAGCCGCTCGACATGCCATAATTCCTGAAATCTTTGCTATTGCATACCATTCGTTGGTTGGTTCGAGAGGTCCAGTTAATAGGTATTCTTCTTTCAATGGTTGCGGCGCCTTCTTGGGATAAATACAGGAACTTCCCAAAAAGATGAATTTCGTAATCTTGTTTTCAACCGCCGCCTGAATCAAATTGTTTTGAATCAACATATTCTGCATGATGAAATCGTAGGGATAGGAATCATTTGCCAATATTCCACCAACTTTTGCTGCAGCATCAATGATAACATCTATTTTTTCCTCTTGGATAAATTTTCGAGTTTCCGCTTGATTGGTTAAATCCAACTCACTTCTATTTTTTACCATCAAATTCTGATATCCGGCTTTTTCAAGGCTTCGCACAACGGCACTTCCTACCATTCCTTTGTGGCCTGCGATGAAGATTTTAGAGGATTTGTTCAAGGTAGAAATTAGAAGCTAGAGTTAAGAAATTAGAAGTAAGAATTTTGATTTTAGAGGTTTGAAGCGTGATTGATTTCTGCATTCATCTTTCTACCTTCTGCATTCATCCCTCTGAATTCTAGTTAATTCCTCCGCAATCCTTACCACACATTCATTAACATCGTATTTGGAAGAGTTTACTCGAAATGCTTCTTTAGTTGGTTCTTCAAACGGGTCTGAAATCCCAGTAAAGTTTGAGATTTCTCCCGCACGTGCTTTTTTATACAAGCCTTTAGGGTCGCGCTTTTCACAGGTAGCTAAATCGCATTCTAAGTAAACATCCAGCAGTCGATCGTCCTTTAAAATTTCTTTTACCAACGATCGTTGTTCTTTATAAGGTGTAATTAATGAAACTAGCACAATCATACCAGCATCCGACATAATTTTCGCTACCTCTGCCACTCTTCTTGTGTTTTCCAAGCGGTCTACTGCTGAAAAACCTAAATCTTTGTTCAAGCCTGAACGCGCGTTGTTTCCGTCTAGACAATACGTATGATTGCCCATTTCAAAAAGACGTTTTTCCAAGGCATTGGCAAGAGTAGATTTACCTGAGCCTGATAATCCATATAACCAAACCACAGCAGATTCATGTCCGTTATGAGCTGTCCTATGAGATTTGGTGATCGTGAAATTTTGCCTAACTTGCACTTGCTTTTTCTTACGGCTTCGCCATCCTCAGCCACAGTCATTTGTAAAAAATGCTGCGGTGAGTAGTAGGTAGTGTATGTCAAAAACCGATTAATTCTTGCTCCAGAGCAGTAAAATCGGTTCTTCGTGTTGTTTGTATTGTTCTAGCTCAACTTGACTCATTACGAGATAACGAATTTTTCGTTGCACTAAATCTTCTGCTTTTTCTATTAATTCTGTCAAATATGCTTTATCCACTTTTCCAACAAATATAACATCAATGATTCCCGAATCGCTTCCCTTTGCGTAATCACCAATTAAGTAGGCATTTTCCACATCCCCTAAACGTTGGATCACCCACTCGATGATGGAATCTAAGCCTGTCATTTTGGAAACGATGCTTCGGATTTCTGGAAATAAGGGATGAGACTGCTTTGCTTTGTATTTAACCACGTTTCCAACGGCTTCACTTTCAAGTATTCCGGCCTCAGTTAAACGGTTCAATTCTACACGAACAGCATTGGTGCTTTCACCGAACTCATCAGCTAATTGACGCAGATAAGCTTTCATCGTTGGATTGAGAAAAAACTTAACCAACAAGCGAATTCTAGTCTTTGATGTTATGAGCGCATCTAACATTGAGTAACAAATTTACTCAGAGGAAATTAATATTGCAAATTTTTCGCTTCTTTTTGTAAACTATGAAATGTTAAAATTATAGCGTAATTTGAAAAAAGTTTATTTCACTGAAGTGATTCGTTGCAATTGAACTAATTCAGAATAAACTCCTTCATGAGCAATTAACTCCTCATGTTTTCCGCGTTCGATGATTTGACCTTGCTGCATAACAAGGATTTGATCAGCATTCCGAATGGTAGAAAGTCGATGAGCGATAATAATTGAGGTTCGACCTTCCATCAATTTTTCCAACGCTTCCTGTACCAAACGCTCAGATTCAGAGTCTAAGGCAGAAGTCGCTTCATCCAAAATAAGAATTGTTGGATTCTTCAAAATTGCTCGAGCGATGGCAATTCGTTGTTTTTGACCACCAGAAAGTTGAATTCCCCTGTCCCCTACTTCGGTCTCCAGTTGCTCCGGGAACGTTAAAATAAACTCCCAAGCATTTGCCTTTTTCGCTGCTTCTTGAACTTCTTCAATGGTTGCATTTGGCTTTCCAAAACGGATGTTTTCCAAAATTGTTCCTGAAAATAAAAGAACTTCCTGCGGAACGATGGCCATGTGTTCACGAAGATACGTTAATTCGAAATCCGAAGTTTTTGAATCATCGAGATAAATTGTTCCAGAGTCAGGTTGATAAAACTTCAATATCAAGTTTGAAATGGTCGATTTACCTGATCCACTCGCACCAACCAAAGCCAAAGTTTGATTTTTATCGACTTCGAAGGAAACTCCTTTCAACACTTCAATATCAGCTCGCTGCGGATAGGAAAATGAAACATTTTCGAATTTAATTTTTCCAGAGATTGTTGGTTTAGCAATTCCTTTATTCAATTCAATTTCAGTTGTTTCATTGATGACATTCATTAAATTTTCCGTCGAACCAATCGCTTTTTGAATACTCGCGTACATGTCTGGCAGCGAACCGACCGAAGCGCCCATCATAATAGTGAACAGAACGAATTGATAAAATCCTTCGCTGGATAATTCGGGATGTTGACCTTGTGTCATTAACAAGCCTTGCCAAACGATAAATACAATTGCTCCGAAAAGACAAAAGATGATAAACGAAACAAAAACGCCTCGCCAAAGACCACTTTTTACGTTCAAATCTCGCGTTTGCTGAGTAGATTTTTTGAATTTCGTCAAGATGAAAATTTCATTCGTAAAGGATTTGACGTTTGAAATTCCTGTTAATGCTTCCTCGATGATTGAATTTGATTGAGCCGTAAAATCTTGTGCTTCTTTACTCAATCTACGAATAAATCGACCAAAAACTACGGCAATAATCGCCATTATTGGAACAGTTCCCAACATGATTAAAGCCAATTTCCAAGAAATGAAAAGCAAAAAAGCGATTCCTCCTACGATGATAATTATTTGTCTGAAAAACTCGGCTATTGTTGTGCGAAGTGTTTCCTGAATCTGTGTGATATCAGCCGAAACGCGACTTGTCAATTCACCGACTCTATTACGATTGAAAAAATCCATCGGCATGAAAATGAGTTTCGAAAAAGCGTCATTGCGCATGTCTCGTAAAGTATTCTCAGTCACCTTATTGAAAATCACAACACGGACAAATGAGAACAAAGCCTGAAAACCAAAAAGTATAAATAGCGAAATGGCAACTGTATTGATGTTGTCCATGTCAATCGTTCGAATGCTTTCATTCAAATTTTGAGATTGACCTGTCGATCCGAGCAATTTCCCCATTAAATAAGGAAAAATCAAACCGGCTGTTGTTGATAGAAAAAGAAAAATCCATCCTATGAAAAACAGAAATGAATAAGGTTTTAAGTAACTGAAAATCCCTTTAGCTTTGCGATAACTTTCTTTGGTCAACTTAACTTTCGCATCTTTTTTCTTTCTTGGTCCGAGCATTTTCTTCGTAATGAACTACAAAAATAATTGTTTTTCAAAGGCTTTGTTTATTTAATTTGTTGATACTTTTCCTATGAATGGATATCTGTGATTTTTTAATGCCATGATTACTAATCCATCAAGTGTAAAGTTCTTTGTTTATCGAATAAGTAACATTTCACTTAAAATAAAAATCAGTTAAATTTCGAGGTTTACTTTCTGACCTGAGAGTCCGATTTATAAAATTGGATTATCTCTTATGAAGATTTACCTTCGTTACTACTCCGTGGTATCGGGATAAATCAAGAAAGGGTTGCAGATTAAATCGTTGATTATTAATGGAGTAATAAATTACTTTACACAAAAACCAGTTATACGGAGTTGTTCCCTCTCAGGTTTTGAATTCATCTCGCCACCACAAATTAGTCCAAGGATAAATCTTTAAGTAAATGACAAAATCAATAAATTCTTATATAAATATAACTAGATAGTAGAACAGCAAGTTATTTCAATCTTACTAACGAAATTCGAGGTAATTAGTCTGGATTACAATTTACTTTACAAGTTTGAAACCAAATAAATTATCAAATTTAGTTCAACTTTAATTTGTTTATATTTTCACTACTTTTGTGACCTAAAATCAGTTTTTATGAATTATGATATTATTGTTCTTGGAAGCGGCCCGGGTGGTTATGTAACTGCCATTCGTGCTTCTCAACTTGGTTTAAAAACAGCAATTATTGAAAGAGAATCACTGGGTGGAATTTGTCTAAACTGGGGTTGTATTCCAACTAAAGCTCTTTTGAAGTCGGCAAACGTTTTTGAATACCTATCTCATGCTTCTGATTATGGAATAACAGTTGGTAATGCCAAAGCTGATTTTGACGCCATCATTAAGCGAAGCCGTGATGTAGCAAACGGAATGAGTGCTGGAATTCAGTTTTTGATGAAAAAGAATAAAATCGACGTAATCAAGGGAAATGGAGTAATCAAACCGGGTAAAAAAGTACTTGTAAAAGATGAAAATGGAGTTTCAACTGAATATAGCGCATCGAAAGGAATAATTGTTGCAACTGGTGCTCGCTCTCGCGAATTGCCAAATCTTCCTCAAGACGGGGAAAAAATAATTGGTTATAGACAGGCTATGACTTTGCCCAAGCAACCAAAAAAGCTGGTGGTTGTAGGTTCAGGAGCTATCGGAGTTGAATTCGCTTATTTCTACAATACGATTGGCACAGAGGTTACGATTGTAGAATACTTGCCAAACATAGTTCCGGTAGAGGATGAAGATGTATCGAAACAATTGGAAAAATCGTTCAAGAAAGCAGGAATTAATGTGATGACAAATGCCTCCGTAGAATCGGTTGACACGAAAGGAAAAGGATGTTTGGTAACAGTTAAAACTGCTGGAGGTGAAGAGAAAATTGAATGTGATGTTGTTCTTTCCGCTGTTGGGATTCAGGCTAACATTGAAAACATTGGCCTTGAAGAAGTGGGAATAATTGTTGATAAAGGAAGAATTTTAGTAAATGATTTCTATCAAACCAATATTCCCGGTTACTATGCGATTGGAGATGTTGTTCCGGGCCCTGCTTTGGCACACGTTGCCTCTGCCGAAGGGATTATTTGCGTAGAGAAACTCGCAGGCCATCATCCTGAACCGTTAAACTATGGAAATATTCCAGGTTGTACCTACTGTTCTCCGGAAGTTGCATCTGTGGGAATGACAGAAAAAGCCGCCAAAGAAGCCGGTTACGAAATTAAAGTTGGGAAATTTCCATTCTCTGCGTCTGGAAAGGCAAGTGCAGCAGGAGCCAAAGATGGTTTTGTTAAATTAATTTTTGATGCAAAATACGGTGAGTTATTAGGCGGTCACTTGATTGGTGCGAATGTAACCGAAATGGTTGCTGAACTAGTAGCTGTTCGTAAATTAGAAACTACCGGCGAAGAATTAATAAAAACAGTTCATCCTCACCCTACCATGTCAGAAGCGATCATGGAAGCAGCTGCAGCAGCATACGGAGAAGTAATTCATTTGTAGTCTTTATTTATCCAATTTTTCTAAATCGAATTTTTACTAAATTTAGAAGAAATTTAGCAAAATTAGGTTGAAATCAGAAAGTGGATAGATTTGACAAATTTTCAAGAAATTTGATTCGTAGAATAATGAATAACACCGTTTTGTGAATGTTGTTTATTTGTAACAGCTAAATTGAAACAAAACGGATTAGTTACTAAATTTTATTCAACCTACCATTGGATTAAAGTGAATCGAAAAGTGATTGAGTTTATTTCAACCAGATAAATGAAATATATAAATATACAGTTTTTATAAAGTGGCGCGCATTTTAACAGGAATTCAAAGCACAGGCACACCCCATTTGGGTAATATTTTAGGAGCTATTCTTCCTGCTTTGGATTTGGCAACCGACCCTCAGAATGAATCCTTTTTGTTCATTGCAGATATGCATTCATTGACGCAAATTAAAAACGGTTCGGAATTGCGAGCTAACACCTATTCAACTGCAGCTGCTTGGTTGGCTTTTGGATTAGATCACAATAAAACAGTCTTTTACAGACAAAGTGATGTTCCTGAAGTTACGGAATTGATGTGGTACTTACTCTGTTTTTATCCATTTCAGCGACTTACTTTGGCTCATAGTTTTAAAGATAAGTCGGATCGACTGGACGATATTAACGGTGGTTTATTTACTTATCCAATGCTAATGGCTGCGGATATTTTGTTGTACGATGCTGAAATTGTTCCCGTTGGCAAAGATCAAAAACAACATATAGAAATGACAAGGGATGTAGCAAGCCGATTTAATCAAAAATTTGGAGAAACACTTATCATTCCAGAGGAGCAAATTCAGGAGCAAACCATGTTAATCCCGGGTGTAGATGGAGAAAAAATGAGTAAATCACGCGGAAATACAATCGATATTTTTTTACCTGAAAAAGAACTTCGAAAACAAATCATGTCGATTGTTTCTGATAGCACACCTTTAGAGGAACCAAAGAATCCCGACACATGTAACGTATTTGCTCTTTATAAATTGCTTGCTGAAAACGATCAAATAATTGAGATGCAAGAAAACTACAAACGCGGCGGATACGGTTTCGGACATGCAAAACAAGCACTTTTTGAACTGATGCTTACAAAATTTAAAAAAGAGCGAATCGACTTTAATCGTTTGATGTCAAACCAACTTTCAATTGATAGTGCACTGCAAGTTGGAGCAAAAAAAGCAAGAATCGTTGCTAAAGATGTACTACAAAGAATTCGTTCAAAAGTTGGATATTGATTTAAATATCCAACAACCTAGAATTCAATTTAATCTTGAGTGTTTTGTATGATAGTGAAAACTATTGAAAATCATTTTCATCTAAAATTGTTGAAATTTGTTCTTGTATAAAGTCCATATTTTATGAGTTTAAAGTTTACAACACTAAAATCACAATTTTTGGGCTTTACACACTTCTTTAAATAGTATCTCATTTTACACATATAGCGGGATGATGTAAAAGAAAATCCTAACAGCTATAAATTTTCAATCAAATGAAAAAACGCCTCTTTTTTTGCTGGAGAAAGAGGTACCTCAGCACCATCCTTCATCACTACATAACCCCCATCATGTTTGTCATAACGCTCTATAAAGTTAACATTTATCAAATGAGATTGCTGTACGCGAAAGAAATTATGCGCAGAAAGCAAGAGATCGTAGTCTTTTAAAGTTCGAGAAACGATAATTCTTTTTCCATCAACCAAGAAAAAGGAAGTGTAATTCTTATCTGCTTCACATCTAATGATATTTTCAATATCCACCACATGAATACTTTCCAATGTCTTGAGAACCAGTTTTCGTTTTTTGTTGGGTTGGAGATTATTTTGAAGTGCCTTGAATTGGGTTTCGTCAATTTTTGATTCAATTGTATTTAATGCTTGAGTAACTGCGCTTTGTAATTCCTCCGTATCAATAGGTTTTAGAATGTAGTCCAAGGCACTAAACTTAATAGCTTGAACGGCAAATTCTTGAAATGCAGTTATGAAAATAACCTCAAAATTTTTATATACAGTTTGTTTCAAGACATCAAAACCATTTCCGTCTGGCATTTGAATATCTAAAAGTACAAGATCGGGTTTAATGCTTTCGATGGCTTTGACACCTGTTTCAACATTTTCACCATCCGTGTAAATGATGGAATTTAAATTAAATGAATCCAACATGTGTCGAATAAATTCGCGAGTTGGTTTTTCATCGTCGATTATCAATATTTTACGCATATCAATTAGTTATGTCATTCAAATTTAAGAGGTAAAAGTATTCTAACTTTTGTTCCTAGTTTTGTTTTTAGGTCAAAATCTTCAATCATCAAGTTTCCGTTAGATCTATATTTTCTGTTTATGATTTCAATTCGTTCTCTAGTCATGTCAATTGCCATACTTTTATGGGTTTTTATTTTTTTTGTTCTCGATGCACCTTTTCGTCCTATTCCGTTATCCATCACAATAATTTCAAGCATTTCGTGATACTTTTTTGCAGTGACGATAATTTTTCCATTTTCTATGGTGTGCAATTGACCATGTTCAATGGCATTTTCAACGAAAGGTTGTGTGATCATGGGTGGAACAAGAGCCATTTGAGAAATTAAATCTTCATCGAAGTCTAATTCAAATTCAAAACGATCCTCAAATCTTAATTTTTGTATGCTCAAATATTTTTTCAAAATTTCTTTTTCCAATTCCAACGAAATAAATTCTTTTGGAGAGTTTTCAAGGATAAGTCGCATCAATTTGGAGAAATTCACCAAAAACATGGATGATTTCTCAGGATTATGAGTGAAGATATAACTTTGAATAACCGACATGGCATTAAATACAAAATGGGGATTCATTTGGGTTCGCAGCAATGCTTGTGACATTTCGGCTTCTTTTTGTTGCTGTTGAGATTTAATCTGCTTGTTTCGAAGCATCAAAATAACCAATCCTAAAACTAAAATGACAGCAACAATTATCGAAATTAACAGATTTCGCGTTCGTTGATTTTCCAGTTTTTCTTTGGCCTCTCGCTCCTTTTGAATGGATTCCTTTTGACTCAATATGAATTTTTCTCGTTCCTCGCGAAGATTGCTCTCTGCTAAATCATTAATCGTAACAGCATCTTTGGACAGAAAGGAATTTTGCTGATTGGAAAGATACAAACGCTGAAATTGAAAAGCCTTATCTAATTTATTTTGAGCGGCATAAATTTCGGAAAGAATTTTATTGTTTTCATTATTAGCATAATTGGAAAGGAATTTGCTTCTTTTCATTGATTCAAAAACAGATTGTTTAGCTTCCGAAAATTGATTTAAATTGATTTGACAAACAGCAATTTGTTGATGAATTTGACTTTGTTTTTGGAAATTATTTAGTTCTGAATAGTGAAGTAAGGCCTTGTTGTAAAATAGTTTCGCCTCTTCCCATTTATTTTTAGTTTCCAATAATTTGGCTTGAACCAAATAATAGAGTCCTTTAAGTTCATTGTTTTGGAGTGTAAATACATCTGATTTCAAAAGGGATAATCGGACTTCAATATGATTCGTTTCCTTTTTCTTGATATCACAAAGAATCTGAGCTAATTGCAGTTTTAAGATTTCATGTTTATTTAATAAATTTTCGCCGAGTTGCTGAGATCTTTTTAAATACAACTTCGCTCCTTCAATGTTATTAGATTCCAATAAAATAAATGCAATATCCTGATAACCCAACGATTTTTGTAAGTCATTGTTGAGTTCATTTGAAATTTGAATATACTCAAGTTCTTTCATCACTGCCTTTTGTATTTCGCCAAAATAACGATATAATTGTGCTTGATTTCTCAATGACAAAGCAAGGGTAATTTTACTGGTTGAACGAGCGGCATATTCAGATGAAAGTTGACCACAATTGAATGCAGAATCCGACAAATTGAGTTGAGCAAATACTTTTCCCAATAATTGATATGACTCAGATACCAACTGATTTTTTCGAGATTTTTTAGCGTTTAAAACAAAATTTTCAGCAAGCCTTAATAGATCACTTTTTCCAATCAAATCAAAGTATTTTATTTTTAGAACTTCATTTCGATGGTTCAATAATTGTTCGCGAAATTTTACATTCAACAGATGCGCTGCATATTCGCTTTTAAATTTTTTTAAGTTGGATTGATTTAGATGATTTTCAATTAAGTTAAGCTCAATAATATTTTTTGATTTTCCGGCATTTTTTTTTCGCCTTTCAGTCTTAAGTAAGTTAATGATTTTTTCCTGTTCTATTAAATTATGATTTTGGTAAAACTGATTTAATTGGTTCAAACAATCCACTTTTCTAATTTCGTTTTTACTGTGCTTTAATTCAGATAAAAGCGAATGTTCGGATTTTTTTTGAGCAAACGATAGTCCACGAAAGGCAAATAGTAAAAACAGAAATAGACGAATATTATATCCAATCATTTTACTAAAATTAGGAAATAGTTTTCAAAATAAGATGGATGAAACAAATAATAAAAATCATGGATAGCCCCGAACGACCTATTTGAGTATTCTAAAATCCGAATGATGATATTCTTTCGTTGAAGACTCTCTTGTTCAGCTTACATGTTATCTCCAAAAATGATTTCGTCTCAAAATATTGAATTAAATAAATCTTACCGTGTAAAATAGATACACAGACACTGCTTTTATCGTTGTTCTATTAGCATGAAATAAGCATCATTATTTCAATTCCAAAATCGTTTCCACCTCCCAATTCGCCCGAACTTTAATTGGCAAATTGAAATGAAAAACTTCTTCTGCTTTTAGTCGATTTTCGATTGAGATTGCATCCCATTGCCCATTTTGATTTAAATCTTCTATGATTCTGAAAGTGTAATCACCAGGAATTAATCTGTCAAATAGAATTGACTTATTGGATAAACTTGTTTTTTGCTCTTCAATCACTTTTTGTTCACAGAGAAGCTGTAAAATTCCAAATTCCATTGGTTGGCTGAGTTTCAAATTTAAGGATCCAAGTTCACGATCTTCTTTGAAGGAAATCTCAATTTTAGTCCAATTATTTGTCTTTCCTGAAATTCCCCTAATTGTGCCTTCGTTGAACAAGACATGGTATTTTTTTAATAATTTTTCCGTTGGTTCAATTTTCAGTTTATTTTTATCAAAATCGACTAAAAAATTAACTTTTATGCTATCGGGTAATTTCAAAACTTCAATTTTATCAATATCAACAGATTGAATAATATCGATAACCTCATATTGCGAGGTATTCGAAATACCATTTTCATCCGATATATTCCTCGGTTTTAAAGGAACCATTTTATTTTTTTCGAGTCTGCGAACGTTGAATGTATCTGAATCTATAATTAATTCGAATTCATTTTCCACTCGATCTCCAATAGCAATTTGAAGACTATCTTGCTTTGGCTGAAAGAAATGTTTTGGTGAACAAAGGTCACCATTTATTAAAATTTTGTTGATTTCTAAACTACTCGGAATATGCAAACCTATTAATCCAGGAGGAAGAAATTTGGCGTTTTTAATTCTATCTTTTTGATTCGGCTTCGACAACTTTAACTTAAGCGTATCCAATGAATTTCTGTTAATCAAAATAGGTTCAAAATTCCAATCTTGATCTTCGTCTTTTTGTATTTGAATGTCTTTGTTTTTATCATCAAATGCTTTGCAATAATATGTTCCTTCCTTGATTGCAGTTAGCGTAATCAATCCATTTTGATTAGTTTGTCCAAAATATATGGGTTTAACAGCATTCAAGGAATCAAAAAGACCGACAGTAATTCTCGATTTTACTTGACTTGAAAAGGCATCTGTTGTTCGAACTGAAAATTTCAACGAATCCAGTTTGGAACCAGTCGAAAAAGTAAATTGCATCAAGGAATCATTTCCCTCAGTTACATCTTTAACTGCAGCATTCAAATACAAAGTATAAGTTGTGTTCTTTTCAAGTGCCTTTGAAAGCCTGATCTGCAATGTCTTTTTTAATAATTTCGCCTCTAAAACTGGATGATTCGGAACTAAAAAAATATTTTCTGTTGGCTTGTTTAGTTGCACAAACTCGTCAAATGTGAACTCAATCAATTGATCATTGAAATTTGTTGATCCATTTTGAATGGTAGATTTTATAATTTTTGGGGCAAATTCATCTTTGATACCTCCTGAAATCGTTCCAACTTCCGCGCATCCAGTCAATAAGAGTAACATGAAAAAAATGAGACAAAACTCATGAGTCATTTTCAAGGTTAGGTTAAAAAACGTTTGTTTTTTAATTAATTTATTTAACATTCTTAGTTAAGCTAGTTTTAAACAAAATTCGATTTTTTCTTCGATGAAAGCAATTTTTTCATTAAATTCAAGTAAAATTCAAATATATGTTAGATAAAATTCAATTAGAAAAAATCCTGTTTTTGGATATCGAAACAGTTCCTCAGATATACGCCTACCAGAATTTAGATGAAAAAACAAGAGAGCTTTTCAATGCCAAAACACGATTCTCACAAAATGAGGAGAAATCATTTGAAATGCTTTATGGTGAACGTGGCGGTATTCTTTCCGAATTTGGAAAAATCATTTGTATTTCTGTGGGAATGGTTAAAGAAACGAGTCTCGGCAGAACCATACGATTGAAATCATTTGCCCACGATGACGAAGAAACGCTTTTAAAACAATTCAAATCTTTGCTAGAGGATCATTACAATACCCCGTATCATTCGCTTTGTGGTCATAATTCAAAAGAGTTCGATATTCCATATATTTGCCGAAGAATGTTGATTCATGGAATTAAATTGCCCTCAATTCTAGACATTGCAGGTAAAAAACCTTGGGAAGTTTCCCATTTGGATACACTTGAACTTTGGAAATTTGGAGATTACAAGTCGTACACTTCACTTGCTTTGCTTTGTCACGTTTTCAATATTCCTACTCCAAAAGATGATATCTCTGGTGCAGATGTAGCGCGCGTTTATTATGAGGAAAATGACTTAGATCGCATTCGTGTTTACTGTGAAAAAGACGTTATAGCCTTGATTCAATTATTTTTAAAAATGCGCGGCGATTCATTGGTGGAGGAAGGCAACATTACTTCTGCAAGTGACCATTGAGTCCAGCATAACGCCCTTTCCAAATCGGTTTGAAAAAAGGCATAAAAATTATTAGTAGTAGATTGTAAATGGGAAAAATCAATTGGTAAATTGGTATTAAGAACAAGGCTGTAAGTCGATTGAATTCTTTGAAGTAGGAAAAGAAAAACAGCATATCTAATGTCATTTTCAGACCATAAAATTCTATGGCCAAAATGAAATCTTTTTTAATAATCAAATCGATTTCAATTGCCCAAAAAGATAGAATGAATATGAATTGACTGATCGCTAAAGCAGTGCTCAATTGATCGCTAACATTAACCGTTTTTGCTATCCAACGAATGCGTTGATGTAAAAATTCATTCAGCGACTGAGGAGTCTCCGTTTCCACTTGAAATGCTGAATTTGCGACAAGTCTAACATCGCAATTCGACTCACGGAAATCGCGCAGCAAGTAGATATCATCGCCACTTGGAATGTGTTTGTGTGCATCAATTTGATCAAATTCCAAAAACGAACTTCGCTTGAAAAGCAAGTTGGCTCCACTTGCGATAATTGGTCTTGTTAGTCCATTTATGCCCGTATTGATTGCGTTGATCAGATGGAGGTCTATTTCAAAGAGAAAATGAAATGGTTTTTTTGCTTTCATAATGGCAGGCAATAAATATAAGTCAGCCTCGCCGAGTTGCTCCAATGCTTGAAAATAATGTATGTTAAATTGCACATCAGCATCTAATGTTAATACAAATTCGGTAAACGTTTTGTCAATTCCAAATCGAATCGCTTGCTTTTTTCCTTCCAATTCATCAGGAAGATTCGAAATCTGAATGTTACTTAATTTCCAAAGTTGCTCTTCTATTTTTAAAATACTTTGATCATCAGAATGGTCATTAACAAATAAAATTTGTTTGGGTAACTTTTTACTGTTTATCAAACTCTGAATTAATCCATCAATTCGATTTTCCTCATTTCGGAATGGCACTATCACAGTGAGATTATCAAGTTGTATCTTTTTTCCAAACTGGTAACTTTTCTCTTTTTTTTGCTGACATATTGATCCTATTCCAAGAATTGAAAACAAAAGGATGAAGTAACAAATTGCGAAGACTATTACCAATTCCATCAACTCGATTTTTTGACTATAAAAAGCGAAATCATTGCCGTTAAAAATAAATTAAAAAACCAAGTAGTGAACGAAGCCAAGATAACTGGTAATGTCGCGTATCCCATCAATCCGAAGATTGCAACTGCGATTGATTCGCGTACGATAATTTTCCCAAAAAACAGCGATGGAGTTAGGGTAATGAACAAAAATACAATTGGAATTACGTTGACAACTTCAAAAGCTAATTCAATTCCAAAGACATTTAATGCGAGCACATATTGAGAGACAAAAACAACATAACGCAACAAAGAAATAACTAAAAAAAGCAATCTTGATGGACTTTTATTTAACAATTTTAAAAATAATTGCACTTGAATGATAGGAACTTGAGCGGTAATTATTTCTCCAAAAAAATAGAAGGAAATCAAAAGAATAAGTAGGCTTAAAAGAAGAGTGAAATTTAGTTGAAATAGTGAAGATTTCTCCAGAAGGGATATGGCCAACAATCCAAAAAAAACAGAAACTAGAAATTGAGAAAAATTAGCGATCGTTGAAAAAACTGTAATTTTCCAACGTTTTGATTTGTCGTAAAACAACATTCTTCCGAGAAAATTCCCACTCAAAGAGGGCGTTAAAAAAGATGAAATAACCCCAGAAGCAAAGGCTGTTAAATTCGATGGATTGTTTTCTTCATTAATTTTTTGGACTATTAATTTCCACTTGAGCCATTCAAAAAACCAATTGACTGGTGTCAACAAGAAACAACCGATGAATGCCCAGAAATTTTCGAATTGTATTTCGGAAAAATGAATTTTTTCAGCATGCGAAACGAATAGATAAATAAACAAACAAAATAGGATTCCTTTGACGAAAAGAACAAGTTTCGGCCGAAAATAATTAGTTTTAATCAAGGAAAATTATTTCAATGGTTGAAGATAAGATAATTCTCGGAATTGACCCCGGAACAACGGTGCTCGGTTACGGGATCATTCATATTCAAAAGGGGAAATTATCCATGTTGAATTTTGGTGTTATTCAATTGAGTAAGTTGGCAAATCAACCTGACAAGTTGAAGCGAATTTTAGACCGATTGAACGGATTAATTGCAGAATACAAGCCAGATGAAATGGCCATTGAAGCTCCGTTTTTTGGCAAAAATGTTCAATCCATGTTAAAATTGGGGAGGGCCCAAGGAGTGGCTATCGCAGCTTGCTTGAATCATAACATTCCATTCGAAGAATATTCGCCAAGAAGGGTGAAACAATCCATAACTGGAAGTGGTGCAGCATCCAAGGAGCAAGTAGCAGCCATGCTTCAGAAACTATTGAATTTTGATGAAATGCCGAAATATTTGGATGCAACAGATGGTTTAGCTGTCGCGGTTTGTCATCATTTCTCAAAAGGCATTGGTGAACACAATAAATCTGGAGGAAATAGTTGGAAAGCTTTTCTGAATCAAAACCCGAATCGAAAAAAGTCATGAAAAATAAGATGAAAAATAAGAATATTCTTCCCGTTCATCTCTTTGTACGC
The DNA here is from genome assembly GCA_044348645.1 of Crocinitomicaceae bacterium. Classification (GTDB taxonomy): domain Bacteria; phylum Bacteroidota; class Bacteroidia; order Flavobacteriales_D; family Crocinitomicaceae; genus UBA952. Next base: position 67,976 of record JBIKSL010000006.1, read on the forward strand.
AGATTGATAAAGTATTTTTTAATTGCGGCCTCAATTGGAATTGTTTCATTGTCTATTGGTGTTTTTGGATATCATTGGCTCGGGCATTTGAGCTGGGTTGATAGCCTATTAAATGCATCCATGATTCTCGGTGGAATGGGTCCTGTTGATCCCTTACATGATTCGGACGCAAAAATATTTGCCTCCTTTTATGCCTTATTTTCAGGTGTGATTTTTTTAACAACAGTCGCAATTTTTCTGTCTCCAATAGCACATCGTTTACTTCATATTTTACATGTTGTAGATGAGGAAGAAGAGTAACTATTAATTCTATAAGTTGTCAACTATTCAAATATATACAGATGGTTCATCCCGTGGAAATCCTGGCCCAGGAGGTTATGGAATTATCCTTAAATTCGGAAGTAAAGTAAAGGAAATTTCTGCGGGCTTTCGCTTGACAACAAACAATCGCATGGAGCTTATGGCGGTGTGTGTGGCGCTTGAAAATCTCAACACAAATAAATATCCGATTGTTATTCATTCTGACTCTAAATATGTTATCGACGCCATCACCCAAAAATGGGTTTGGAACTGGAATCAAAAGCAATTCAAAGGAAAAAAGAATAAAGATTTGTGGTTACGGTATTTACAACTGCACGACCAATTCAATTTGTCTTTTGTTTGGGTTAAAGGACACGCTGGTCATCCTGAAAATGAGCGATGTGATGAATTGGCTTTTAAAGCCGCTACTGAATGTGCCAAAAATATTGATGAAGTATTTGAATTAGAAGAAAGAAATCTGGGATTATTTTAGGTTAATTAAATCCTTGATTTTAGAGATTTCAATGAATCTCTAACGCTCAAAATGACTTCTCAATTTTTCAGACATGTAGTTGAACAATGCAGAAAGAGGCTTTTCAACAAGCATTTTTAAAAAAGCATTTACTTCACCTTTAAATTCAATGTAGCCATCAGTTAAAGGACCATTTTCAGTTAAATGAACGGTTAAGTTAAAGGGGAATGGAGTTTTTTCCCCAGATTTAAGATAAAACTTATTTTCTTCGAATCCATGTTGAACGAGAGATATGGTAATTCCACCTTGAACTTTAAAAGAGCACGAATCAGTTGTAGCTCGAAAGTCGGATATTTTATCTTGAGGTAAGATGAACCAAAGATTTTCTGCATTCGAAAGAAAAGATATTATATCTTTTTTAGAAGCTTTGACGGAAACCTGACTGCTTTTTAACTCCATTATTCCGTTGATTGCATCCATTTGGATGGATTTTCACGCCAACTTTGTAATTCAGCCAAATCGTTTTCGTTGATGTAATTAGATTTCAAGGCTTGTTCGATTAGAATCGTATAATCTGTTAAGGTTATGAAAGGACATCCGGCTTTTTTAAAACCATCTTGCGCCATTTTGAATCCGTAGGTAAATATGGCAGCAAGTCCACGAACGTCCAAGCCAACCTCTTTCAAAGATTCTACAACTTTTAGGCTACTACCACCTGTTGAAATTAAATCCTCTAAGACAATAACGCGTTGACCTTTATCAAATGCCCCTTCAACTATATTTCCCATTCCATGTTCTTTTGGTGCACTGCGAACATAAATAAATGGAACCCCGAGTTCCTGGGCAACCAAAACCCCTTGTGGAATTCCACCTGTGGCCACACCAGCAATTACGTCAGGCTTCCCGAATTTTTGAACAATAAACTCTGCAAAGGCTTGACGAATGTGAGTTCTGGCAGCAGGATAAGATAGTGTTACTCGATTATCGCAATAAATGGGTGACTTCCAGCCAGAAGCCCATGTAAATGGATTGTTTGGCTGTAATTTAACGGCTTTCACTTGTAATAAAATTTCAGAAATTTTGAAAGCACTATCTTTGTTTATAATCATGGCACAAAAATATAAAGTTTTCCAAGAAGAAAAGGAAATTTATTTCACCGATTTTGAAATTACAGATGTTGAAAAAATAGCTTTTTCATTTGCAGATAATTATGAAAGTCTTTTTCAGAAAATTGGTATGTTCAATCAAATCATCGCGAAAAATCCATCTAAAGCAATGAAGCGTTTTTTTCGAAACTTTCAATTCATTGAGGCTGCTGGAGGAATGGTTCGTTTTGAAAATGAGTTTTTATTTATCAAAAGGAATGGTTTGTGGGATATTCCTAAAGGGAAATTAGAGAAAAATGAAAGCCCTGAAAATGCGGCCATTCGCGAAATTGGAGAGGAGTGCGGCTTAACAGGAGAATTGGTTATTCGAAAAAAAATACTGAATACTTTTCACGTCTATAAATTAAATGACAGTTCAGTTTTAAAAAAAACGCATTGGTATTTACTGGATTATTTTGGTGAAAAATATACAAAACCACAATTGGAGGAGGGGATTTCAGAGGTAAGATGGTTTTCTAAATCAAATATGTCAATGATAAAAACTAATACTTATCCATCTATTTTAGACGTTATTCATGAAATTGAACTAGATTAATTGCTGGATTCATTAATCGTACATTTACTATTGTGACTATTAAATCAACAATTAACTTAACGAATTAGATGAAAAAAACCTGATTTGATGCCTTTTTCATAATCCAAACGAAACGAATAAACTCCATCTTGCACTTGTTTCCCATCCAACGTCTGCCCCTCAAAAGGTGGTTCATTATTTTTATTTTGATAAATTAAATTTCCCCAGCGATTATATATGTAAAAGGTATATTCTTGACAGGTTTTGAAATAATTATCCAAATCAAATTTGTCATTTGTTCCGTCCGAATTTGCAGTCAGTACATTGGGAAATTCGAAGTCATCAAAAGTAAATATATTCTCGATGGTCAATTCAATTTTTGAAGATGGAGACTCGCAACCGTTAACACTAACCGTGGCAGTGTAAGTTCCCATTTCTTCAATTTCGGCATTAAAAGAAATAGTTTCATTATTTGACACGAATTGATTGGGTCCAGACCAACTGAACGTACCTCCTGTTAATGGTTCAGCATACATAAAGTATGGATCCCCAGGGCAAATCAAAGGACTATTATTCATTAAGACTGGTGGTGGCGGTGTCGGATAAACGATTAAGTTATAAGTAATAGTTGAATCACAACCCCGATTGGTTTTAAGATAAAATGGATAAGTTCCACTTGTATTCAATGTTTGTCCCTGATAAATAAAAATGTCATCTTCACAAATTGCGGTGTCTCGACTAAATGAAAAAGCTGGATTTACATTCAAATTCAATTTTATAAGTGAGTCGCAACCAGCAACTGTTTTCAAATCGGCAGAATAAATCCCAATCTGATTAAATTCTTGGTTAGCAAGAGAATAAAATTTATTCGAACAAATAGTTGTGTCAATTTGAAAGGAATAAATAGGATTCACAACGACGGGTTGAACTGATGTGTCGCTGGAACAACCGTTGAACATATAATAAACGGAGTAATCCCCACTAAATGAGACATCAATTTTATCAAATACATTAACAAAAAGTTGAGAGGAAAAACCATTTGGTCCGTTCCATCGGCAAGTCACTCCAGAAAGGGAATCAACTGACATAGTGAGTGTATCTTGAGAACAAATTGGGGTATTTGTTTTTATGATGGGAGTTGGGACTTGATTAGGCCGACCAATGGAGTATGATTTAGAAATAAGGCAACCAAATTGATTTTTCACATAAATTGTCTTTTCCCCGCCAGTTATATCATTAAATGATGAATCGGGTTGAAAGTTAACTCCATCGAGTGAAAAGGTTAAACCTTGCCCAGATGCGGAAATTACTAATGAAGCATCAGCTGATCCATAACAAGTTGCATCAATTTTTGATATGTTTTGAATAGCGAGAATCGGGAAAATGGGTGGCTGCGTCGAGAAAGAAGGAGTTCCGTTAGCTATTCCATTCCATGCTGAATTTCCTTGAACATTAATGTAATCATTATCAAATTTATAGTATGCCATTAATCCAACTTGATTTTGTGGCGCTGTTAAGTCATTCATATTTTCATGAATCTCTTTCTGAGTTCTCGCAACTTTCCAAATTCTTACCTCATCCAAATTTCCTCGAAAATGTTCAGCCGAAATTTTATTTGATTGAGTGCCGATAGCTGTAATGAAATCATTTAGTACTAAGTTACCGTTTGCGGGTAGTTCTTTATATAAGCATCCGTTGATATAATACCTGATAAAGGAACCGTCATAAGTTCCTGCTACGTGATACCATTTGTTCGGTTCATAAGAAAAAATAGAGTTGTTAATTTCACAATTGTAAAAGCCTTTTGTTGTAGTAATTAAAAATCCAGCCATTCGAAATAAATAATTTACATTCGATGGATCGATGTGTTTTGAAATGATATTTCCTTGATTAGTGTTGTTCACTCTTCTCACTATGGCTTCAATCGTGATTTGATTTCCAGAAATATCTAAATCACCAATAGAAACCCAGCCACTATTTTGAGAAACTGGTGTGAGAAGGGAATTTTGAGCAAAAATAATTCTGATAAATAGAGGGAAGAAAAATATACAAAGTGAAGTTAAACCTTTAGTCACGACTTGATTTCAATTGAAATGATAAAGGTAAAATTAATAAGCTTTAGGGTTTAAATCAAAAAAATATCGTCAGGTTCTTTGAAAAACAAACCAACAATCTAAAAAAGAGATTTATCCTAAATAACTCTTAAGCACTTTGTTTTTAGAAGTTTGCTTTAACCTTCTGATCGCTTTTTCTTTGATTTGACGAACACGCTCACGCGTCAAATCAAATTTCATTCCGATCTCCTCGAGCGACATTGGTGATTTTCCGTCTAACCCGTAAAACATTGCAACAACCTCACTTTCTCTGTTTGTTAGTGACTTTAGGGTTTGATTGATGTCGCTTCGTAAAGACTCGATCACTAAATTATTTTCCGGACTGGGTAAAGAATCTCCAACCATGAGGTCATGCATACTGGAAGATGATTCATCGTTTTCAATCAGTGGCGCATCCATCGAAACGTGTCGACCATTCTGTGCCAAAGATTGTTTTATTTCCTCCGTTGAACAATTCAAAAACTCAGCTAACTCATCAGCTGATGGAGGACGTTCGTACTTTTGTTCTAATTCGGAATAGGCTCTATTAATTTTATTGATGTTTCCTATTTTATTTAGGGGCAATCTCACTATTCGTGCTTGTTCAGCTAAAGCTTGAAGAATCGACTGTCGAATCCACCAAACAGCGTATGAAATAAATTTGAATCCCCGAGTTTCATCAAAGCGTTCGGCAGCTTTTATCAAGCCTAAATTACCTTCATTGATAAGATCTGGTAACGCTAATCCTTGATTTTGATATTGCTTGGAGACAGATACTACGAATCGCAGGTTAGCTTTTGTTAATCGCTCCAAAGCCGTCCTATCGCCATCTCTTATTCGTCGGGCGAGTTCGACCTCCTCTTCAGCTGAGATTAAATCTACTCGACCAATCTCTTGAAGATATTTATCAAGGGACGCTGTTTCTCGATTGGTTACCTGTTTAGCTATTTTTAATTGCCTCATAACGAAATCATTTTTGTTGGTTGAACGAAAAAAACATAGTTTAGTTTACTTCAAAGACGAAATTATTTCAAAAAGTTTCCATTTATCGAAAATGCATTGAATAACAATGAATAAACTTCACTGCTTAATGAATATTATCTTTTCGGGGTTTAACCTCAAAAGACAATTCCCAATGGGTAATTGTTTTTGATATTCGCATTAAACCGACAATATGTTGAATTTATTTCTTTGAATTCAGGAGGTCATCAATTAATTGCCATTGAACTTGTATCCAACTCCTTTAACCGTAGAAATATATTTGTCGCCAATTTTCTCACGAAGCTTGCGAACATGAACATCAATGGTTCGGTCACCAACTATAATTTCTGTGCCCCATACCGCTTCAAGTATGAAATCCCTTTTGAAAACAAAATTGGGCCTAGAGGATAGAAGCGCGAGCAACTCAAACTCTTTTCTCGGAAGATGCAGTTCACGTCCATCTCTTACAACAATATATCTCTCTCTATCTATTATAATTTCGAGGATTTGATCGTTTTTTGATTTTGCTAATTCCTTTCTTCTCAAAATTGCATTCACACGGCTCAATAGAACTTTCGGTTTAATCGGTTTGGCTACATAATCATCACCTCCAGATTCCAATCCGGCAATTTGACTGTAGTCCTCGTTTCGGGCTGTTAAGAAGCAAACTAAAATATCTCTGTATTCGATTGATGATTTAATACTTTCACAAAGTTCAATCCCATCCATCTCAGGCATCATAACATCCAAAAGAATCAAATCAGGTTTGCATTCTTTTAGTTTTTCTTTACAAATTAAACCATTTTCACAAGTAACTACATCATGACCGTTAATCTCTAAATTGTACTTAAGAAGTTCTCGAATGTCATCGTCATCATCAACAACGAATATTTTAGCCATATTACTTTTTCAACAAAGATAAATGGTTGTTTCGTATTCTCGTAAATTTCATTCGACAAATGCCACAACTTTGAATTGTGAACAATTTGGTTAAATATCCTTAATTTTTTGCAACCTTTTATGAAAAAAGTATTATTTTTGAAGTGTAGTAGTAGGTTAGGTTGAATATCAAGGGCTTTGGATTTATCTAAAGCCCTTGGTTTTTTATTAAGTTTGAGTCTGTAAATGACAAAAAAATTTACCTTCAAATAAATATTTAGTCAATTAAATGAGTCTCTTTATTGTTATGTATTTCAAATTAAATGAAAACGAAAGCAAAAAGTATTCTCATTTTATAAGCCATAAGGAGATTTTTCAAAAATAAGTTTGAGGATTTTTGACGATTCATATGACATTAAAAAACAATTAAAACACTTATGAAAATTAAGATTCTTCTCGTGGAAGATGACCTAAATTTGGGCTTGGTTATTTCAGATCAATTGACTAATGAAGGCTATTCTGTCTCACTTTGTGCGGATGGCGTGGAGGCACTCAAGTTATTCAATGAAGAAAATTTTAATTTGTGCATTTGTGACATAATGATGCCAAAAAAAGATGGTTTCACATTAGTTGGAGATATTCGAAAGCAAAATGCAGAGATTCCAATTCTGATTCTTTCAGCTAAATCAATGACTGAAGATAAAGTAACCGGATTCCATATGGGTGCAGATGATTATCTAACCAAACCATTTAGTGTTGAAGAACTTCAAATGCGGGTAAAAGCATTATTGAAAAGAATCCATATCAAAGTTGACAAACCAGAGGAAAAAATAATTTTGTTAGGTCGATTTACGTTTGATATAGAAAACTCAATCCTGAGATCCAAATCCGAATCTAAAAATTTAACTAAGAAAGAAGCTCAAATATTGAAGATTTTATACAAGTTTAAGAATAATGTTATCCCGAGAGAAGTAATTTTGAATGCAGTATGGGGGCAGGATGACTATTTTGTTGGAAGAAGTTTGGATGTTTTCATAAGCAAATTAAGAAAGTATTTGAAAGAAGAATCAAACATTCATATTTCAAATATTCATGGAATTGGTTTTAAATTGGAGATTCAAGAATGAACCATTACATTCTGCATATCGAAACTTCAACGAAAGTTTGTTCCGTTGCCCTTTCCTTGAACGGAATGGAAGTTGCCTTAAAAGAGACTCAATCAGATCAGTATATACATGGTGAAAAACTCAATTTATTTATTCAAGAGGTGCTAAAGATCGGTGAAATTGATATTTTTGATCTTACTGCCATTTCCTTTTCCTCCGGCCCGGGCTCATATACCGGATTAAGAATCGGTGCCTCAACTGTAAAAGGATTATGCTATGGATTAAAAATTCCTTTGATTTCTATACCAACTTTGGATTCAATACACGATCTGACAAGAGAAAAATTCCCTAACAAAAACATTTGTGTTATGTTGGATGCCAGAAGAATGGAAGTTTACAGCCAAATTTGGGACAAAAATACATCGGTAATCAAACCACTAAGTGCAGATATTTTAGACGAGAATGATTACGTTGATTTTCAACCCTTTATATGTGTTGGGGATGGCTGCGATAAAATGAAAAACATTTGGACTTCTCCGATGGTTCAATTCGATTCATCAATTCTACCGAGTGCAATTGGACAAATAAAAAAGGCCTACACTAAATACTTAAATTCCGATTTCGTTGATATCAATCATTTTGCACCGAATTATCTTAAAGAGTTTCAATCAACTGGATTTAAGTAGGGTATGCTGACCAATTCAATAGTAGGGAAGCTAAACCGACAAAGGCATCAACGAAGTGCGGCTGACCCATGCGTTTCGCCTTTTTTGTTGTCATCCAATACTTTTAAAATTTTTTCACTTGTTTGCTTGTAAGGTTAAATTTCGGCATATTTACCAACAAGTTTGTCATTTCTTGAGGATGCATCGAAAGTATTGATTTTACTGATTCGATCAGTACAAAAAGTTGTTGTATGGGTACCTCACTCGAAATATTTCTTTCACCTGTTCATAAAGAACGGCTTTTAGCTCATCAACGTTTTCCTTATTCTGAGCGGAAATAAAAACACATTTAGTCTTGTTCATCTTTGACATCCATGTTCTTTTAAGATATTCTAGCGAAGAATTATCTTCTTCGCCTTCTTCTAATTCGGGTGATTGGTATGCATCAATTTTATTGAAAACGAGAATCGTCGGTTTTTCAGTTTTATCGATTTCGTTTAACGTTTCATTAACGACGTGAAAGTGATCTTCGAAACTGGGATGTGAGATATCTAGGACATGAACTAACAAGTCTGCTTCGCGCACTTCATCCAAGGTTGATTTAAAGGATTCCATTAATTGTTCGGGAAGTTTTCGGATGAAACCGACAGTATCTGTTAATAACATCGGCATGTTGTCAATCACCACTTTTCGCACAGTTGTATCTAAAGTTGCGAAAAGCTTGTTTTCAGCAAAGACATCCGACTTGGAAAGTAAGTTCATTAAGGTACTTTTTCCCACATTGGTATAACCCACTAAAGCTACCCGAACCAATTGTCCTCGGTTACTTCGTTGAACGGTCATTTGCTTGTCGATTTCCTTTAAACGTTCTTTCATTAAGGAAATGCGTTGCTGTATAATTCGACGATCGGTTTCAATTTGAGATTCTCCCGGACCACGTAGTCCAATTCCTCCTTTTTGACGTTCCAAGTGGGTCCACATACGCGTCAATCGCGGAAGCATATATTGTAATTGCGCGAGTTCCACTTGCGTTTTTGCGTGAAAAGTTCTGGCTCGACTAGCAAAGATATCCAAGATTAAAATGGTTCTATCGAGTACTTTACATTGGAGTTCACGCTCAATATTTCTTAATTGCGACGGAGAAAGCTCATCATCGAAAATGACCAATTCGACATCTGTCGCTTTGATGTAAAGTTTGATTTCTTCTAATTTCCCCGTTCCAACATAAGTTCTAGGATTTGGGTAAGGGAGTTTTTGTGTGAATTTCTCAATGGTAATGGCACCAGCTGTTTCGGCTAGAAATTCAAGTTCATCTAAATGTTCTTGAGCTGTTTCTTCTGAAATATCGGAAGTAATTACACCGACCAGCACACACGATTCTTCAACGGCATCAACGGTAACGTGTCCCTCCTGCATTAGTTTCTCAACGATTTGACGTGTTTGATAACAAGATCAATATTTTCTTTGTTTTCCAAAAGTACACTCATTGGCGGCATTGCGTTTTTACCATTCACAAGAATTTTTTCAATTTCCTGATCACTCAGTTTGGACATGGTTAAATCTTTAGCGCCAGAAGCACCTAATTTCCCATCTTCTCCATGACAAGAAGCACAATGCATGATGAATAATGAAGCGCCTTTTTCTTCGGGAGTTTCAGGCGGTAAAACATCGTTTTGTGACTGATTATTGGAACAAGATGCTAGCCCGAATAAAAGACCGAAGATGAAATAAATCCTTAGAACCATCCTCCTCCTAAAACTGTTCTAAATGGCCAAGGAATAGCTGCTAAAATTAACAACAACCCAATCACATACCACAATTTGATAGGCTTGAATTTTTCTTCAGGTGTAGTTCCTTTTTTTGACTTGCTATGACCAATCGTAACCAAAAAGATTGCAATAATCATTAATGAAATGTGCTCCAAATTGTAAAAGCGATACATCCCTTTTGCGACTTCACTTGACATCCATCCTTTTACAAATTGTACTCTAGGAGAAATGAAATATAAAACTAGCCCAATTAATAATTGAGTGTGCAACGAAACCATTGCAAACAAATTAATCAAACGGTGTTTTTTCTCATATGTTTTGGATGAAACGGCATTTACAATCGCCAATACCAATAAAATCAAAGCTACCCAACGTAGCCCTGAATGTGTGTGTTTTAGTAAATCAAGCATATTATTTTGTTTTTAGTCGTTTAATTTCAATACTGCCAAGAACGCTTCTTGTGGAACTTCCACGCGGCCTACTTGGCGCATACGTTTTTTTCCTTCTTTTTGTTTCTCTAACAATTTGCGTTTACGTGAAATATCACCCCCATAACATTTTGCAGTCACGTCCTTACGCAAAGCTTTGATTGTTTCTCGTGCAATTACTTTCGCACCAATTGCCGCTTGAATTGGAATTTCAAATTGTTGTCTTGGAATAAGTTCGCGTAGTTTGATGCAAATTTTCTTTCCTAAATCAAAAGCGTTGCTTCTATGAACAAGCGCAGACAAAGCATCTACCTGTTCACTGTTTAGAAGTAAATCCATTTTGACCAAGTCGGATTCTTTGTAGCCAATTGGATGGTAATCAAATGAGGCATAACCTCGAGAAACAGACTTCAGTCGGTCGTAAAAATCAAATACGATTTCCGCCAAAGGCATTTCAAAGGTTATCTCAACGCGATCTTGTGTCAAATAAACTTGATTACGTAATTCACCTCGCTTTTCAATACATAGCGTCATGATTGCGCCAACATATTCACTTTTGGTAATAACTTGAGCCTTGATATATGGTTCTTCAATTCGATCCATCCCAGAAGGGTCTGGTAATTCAGATGGGTTATTCACGATAAGAAGCTTATCTGGATCTTTTTTCATGTATGCTTTGTAGGATACATTGGGAACAGTTGTAATAACAGTCATGTTAAATTCACGTTCCAAACGTTCCTGAATGATTTCCATGTGAAGCATTCCCAAGAAGCCACAACGAAAACCAAAGCCCAATGCGGCAGATGATTCCGGTTCAAAAACTAGAGAAGAATCGTTCAACTGTAACTTTTCCATCGAATAACGGAGCTCTTCGTAATCTTCTGTATCAACAGGGTAAATTCCGGCAAAAACCATTGGCTTAACATCCTCGAATCCTTTGATGGCTGTATCACACGGATTTTCTGTGAGTGTAATCGTATCTCCAACTTTAACTTCTTTCGCCTGCTTGATTCCTGAAATGATGTAACCAACATCTCCAGTTCCAACCATGTTTTTAGGAGATAAGTCCATTTTCAGAATTCCAATTTCATCTGCATTGTAGTCTCTTCCCGTATTGAAAAAGCGAACCTTATCTCCTTTTCTTAAAACGCCATTACGAATGCGATAATAAGCGATAATTCCACGAAACGGATTGAATACCGAGTCGAAAATCATGGCTTGAAGTGGAGCGTTTTCATCTCCTTTTGGTGCAGGAATTCGCCGAATAACAGCTTCCAATATTTTATCGACACCCAAACCTGTTTTACCTGATGCAGGAATAATATCCTCTACATCACAGCCGATCAAGTCAATGATTTGGTCTGAAACTTCTTCCGGCATTGCCCCCGGTAAGTCCATTTTATTTAAAATCGGAATTATTTCCAAATCATGTTCCAAGGCCAAATACAAATTTGAAATCGTTTGTGCTTCAATTCCTTGGGATGCGTCAACAATTAGCAAAGCTCCTTCACAGGCAGCAATGGAGCGCGACACTTCGTATGAAAAATCCACGTGTCCCGGTGTGTCGATAAGATTTAGAATATAATCTTCGCCTTCAAACTTATAATTCATTTGAATGGCGTGACTTTTTATGGTGATTCCGCGCTCTCGTTCCAAATCCATATCGTCAAGCGCTTGAGCCTGCATTTCACGATCTGAAATCGTTCCTGTGGTTTGTAACAAACGATCAGCGAGGGTACTTTTCCCATGGTCGATGTGCGCAATGATGCAAAAATTTCGAATGTGCTTCATATGGTTGCAAAAATAAGGTTTAAATTGCTAATTGAGAATCGAAAAATTAACAACGAAGATGATAGATTTTGAATTCTTCATTGATTTAGGAGAAATTGAGTTCAGCAATGGCTTCATATAAATAATTGCGACTTGATTAATTAAAGGCACAATTCGTGTTAGATTGTATCAAACATAGAAAACCAAACAAAAAATTGTTGTTTTCTTGTTGAAGTTCCGATAAAAACTTTTCCTACAATATTTTCTATTTATATTTAGCGCTTATTTTTCGCTTATGGAAAAATTTGATCTAGTAGTAATTGGAGGTGGTCCGGCGGGTTACGCGGCGGCCATGCGTGGGATTGATTTCGGAAAAAGAGTTTGTTTGATTGAAAAAGACAAAGTGGGTGGTGCAGGAGTTTACAATGGCGCACTTTCCTCAAAAACGCTTTGGGAATTATCAAATCGAGTTGCTGATATAAATGACATGATTGTCTCAAAAGGACGTTCGAAATTTGAATTAGCCTGGGAAGATGTGAAAAAAAATCTAGCCGAAGCGGTCTTTGAAAGGAAATTTCAATACTCTGCGCACATCAAATTACTTCAAACGGAAACGATGAAGAAGTTACTTCATTACGAAAGAGGACATGGAAAACTGATTTCGAAAAATGAAGTTCAAATTTCTCATGAAGGAGAAATCAAGATAATTTGGGCGGAAAATATCATTCTATCCACTGGAAGCAGACCCAGAAGAATGCCCGAAATCGAAGTGGATGAAGAAACTATTTTGACATCTGATGGAATCGATAATGTTAAAGATTACCCCAAAAGTTTGGTCATAGTTGGCGCCGGAGTTATCGGTTGCGAATATGCTACTATTTTCTCGAATTTTGGAAAAACTAAAGTTTATATCATCGATCGACAAGAGCGCATCTTGCCTTTCGAAGATGAGGATATTTCAAAGTTGATTTCTAAAAACTTAACCGACCGTGGTGTGGAAATCCACTCGAATGCGAAATTGGAACGATTAGAAAAAATAGATGGTGAAGTTGAGTATGAACTTTCATTCCCTGATGGTCGTCATCAAGTTATTCGTGTTGAAAAAGCACTGCTATCCATTGGAAGAATTCCCAATATTGAAGGACTCGGATTGGAAAACGCTAGTGTTTCAATGTCAAAAAGAGGAGTGCATATTGGTGATGATGATACCTTAACTAGTGTTCCTAATATATACGCAGTTGGTGATGTTTCAGGTCGAATAGCTCTTGTAAACATGGGCGAACTTGAGGCTCGTCATGCAGTCGAAAAGGCTTTTGGAAACAAACCCGAGCGGTTAAATTACGATAACATCTGTACCATCATGTTTCTAAATCCCGAGGTGGCATCTGTTGGTCTCAACGAACAGCAATGTACTGAGAAAAATATTCCTGTTAAAGTTGTTAAAATTGATTATTCACTGATAACGAGAGCGATTGCCATGCGAAAAACTCAAGGATTTTTCAAGATAATTGTGACTAACGATAATGAAATGAGAATTTTAGGTATGCGGGTAGTGGGAGCTCACGCTTCTACAGCAATTCAAGCAGTTGGATTACTCATCAAACTTAATATGCCGATAGAAGTTCTTTCCGAATTGATTCACCCACATCCTTCTATAGTTGAAGGAATTCAGGAGTGTGTCCGAATGTTGCTAAATCGATCCATTTTCAAATCATCTGTTTTCAAGGATAAATTGGCTTGTTATTCATTAGTAGATGGGTTCAAAACTCCTCTGGAACGTTTGTAAATGATTGAATATCCTCAATATCGTAAACTTTGTAATGATAAATCGTTCTATTGCATTGAGGATGAGTCTCATTTTACCGAAATTCAAATAATAGGTCAAAAGTTTTTCGAGCTTAAAATTCATGCCATTCAATTTCCAGAAAAGTTGAAAATAAAAGATTTGTTGAATTGTGAGGATCCATATTTAAAAATCGAAAGAATGGAATTTGAAGGTGCAAGAAATCGTGTTTAACTCCACCTAAATCGAATTTATGAATCATAAAGTAGATCTTTTTCTTACAGATGGTTGTGGAAGATGCAAATTTTATAAAACTCCACAATGCAAAGTTCATAAATGGCCAGAGGAATTGAATACCTTGCGAGGAATTATTTTGGAGTTCGGTCTAGAGGAAGAAATTAAATGGGGTTTTCCATGTTATGTCTTTAATGGAAAGAATATTCTAATGTTAGCAACTTTTAAAGACAATTGTGCAGTTAGTTTTTTCAAAGGAGCTTTATTGAAGGATAATCCAATTTTGGAGAAAAGTGGAGAAAATTCAAATACATTCCGTTTGATTCGGTTTCAAGGAATGGATAAAATCAACAAGGAAAAAGATACAATTCGCAAAATTATCCTTGAAGCAATTCAAATTGAAAAATCAGGTAAAAAATTACCCAAAATAGATCATTCCAAACTTGAAATCCCCGAGGAGCTTGATTTGGCATTTGAGGATGATTCTATTTTTAAAATAGCATTCAAGAATTTAACGCCTGGACGACAACGTGGTTACATTTTGCATTTCTCCCAGCCGAAGCAGTCTCAAACAAGAATCAATCGTATTCAAAAATGTAAACCGGCCATTTTTAATGGTAAAGGCTTGAATGAATAAGTCGACAAAGAATAGAGTTTTCTCTTTTATTTGCCTTTTAAATAATTTCATTGACACAGTTTGGATCCTCATACATGCACAAATGCCCATTGTTTTCCAAAACAATTTACTCAGAGGAATTCAATATTGTTAAACAATTCAAAAAAAATGCCATACTGTTTATTTAGTTAACTTATAAACTAGTGTTATTGGATCTCCTAATTCATCTTGAATATCAAAGAAAACTCTATCCTCAGAACCGTCGATCTCACCAAACATTATTTTATACTCATCGCCCTCTGAAAAAAGTATGCTAACAAATGTCATATCACCACTTTTTTCATTTTTAAAAAATGCAAAGTCAATTGGATTCTCCATGATGTTATAAACATAACCACTCGTGTCAGCTCCATTCTTGTCACTAACAAAATTATATTTCAGAATAGCCTCTTTTGCATTGCTAAAAGTCATTTCATACAAGTCATACTTGTTCTTTTTAAAACCATTCAAATGACTCAATTGACCAAGTGATGTTAGAAAAGAAAATAAACTAAAAACAAAAAATAACATTCTCATGACTATTAATTTTGGGTGAATAAAATCTTTCTTTTAGTCGTTTTGACGAAATAGAGTCCTATCGACTTCTTTATAAATAATGAAAATAGTTTAGAATGTTACACGTAAATTTGAGTAATTCAATAAATTTTTCACTCGTCTTTAATTTGTCAACCTGATTTTAGTCAATCAACCAATGCTCCAAAACTATAATCGACCGAAGCAATCTCTAGTTAATTTACACTTTAAAAATAAAGTTTTCTCGTTTCACCAATTTTCAAAAATCATTAACTTCGCAAAATGAGAGTATTTTATTTACTTTTTTCAATCTACTTTTTAATTCTCTCATTCGCTCCAAATATGCAAGGGGCACAGTTCTTGAACTTGAGTAATTTCATTGAACATTATCAAGATCATTTGTCAAGAAATGAAAATTCGGATTTACTTTCTTTTGTTCAAGAACATTATTTTAACAACTTAACTGAATTTGAGAAAGACCACAAGCATCTTCCGCTGAAAGCAAACATTCAAGTTGCAACTGGGATCATGAATTTTGAGAAATTTGACTTAAAGTTTGTTACTGAGGAAATTCCCAATTTTGTTGAGTCCTCATCTAAGAATGAATCCAAACATTCTTCATTTTACAACAAAAATTTTCATTCTATTTGGCAACCGCCTCAAATTGGTTAATCAGACATTAAATTAGTTAGCGAGTTTATTATTTTTCGACTCGTTGAATTATGTTGGATTAATCAAAATTTTCATGCTGAATAAAATAATTGGGTTTTCCCTAAAGAATAAATTAATTATTGGGCTTTTTGTTGTTGGTCTAGTTGGATACGGAATCTATGAAACGACAAAACTTCCCATAGACGCGGTTCCGGATATCACAAATAATCAAGTTCAAGTGATCACAGTCGCGCCTTCATTTGGTGCAACGGATATTGAACGTTTAATTACATTTCCCATCGAACAAGCAAATAGCAACATCAGTGGAATTGAGGAAATAAGAAGTTTTTCCCGCTTTGGGCTATCGCTCGTTACAATCGTTTTTGAGGATGATGTAGATATTTATTGGGCGCGTCAACAAGTGGCTGAACGCATTCAAAATGTTAAATCGCAAATACCTCAAGGAATTGGAAATCCTGAGCTTGGACCTATTTCAACAGGTTTGGGAGAAATTTATCAATATGTAGTTCGAGCAGAGACAGGTTACGAATGTAAATACGATGCAATGGAACTTCGAACCATACAAGATTGGATTGTTAGACGACAATTACTTGGTGTTAAAGGAGTTGCAGAAGTTAGCTCATTTGGAGGTAAGCTCAAACAATACGAGATTTCTGTAAATCCGGATCAACTTCAAGCCTACAATTTGAGCATGGACGATGTTTTTTCGGCACTTGAAAAGAATAACCAAAATACTGGTGGAGCATACATTGAAAAAGGCCCAACTGTTCTGTTTATTCGAAGCGAAGGATTAATCGGAACCAAAGAGGATATTGCAAATGTGGCCATTAAAGAAACGGAAAGTGGTGCACCTATTTTTATTAGTGATGTCGCTGAAGTGAATATTGGATATGCTACTCGTTATGGTGCTTTGTGCTACAACGATAAAGGTGAAACTTCCGGTGCGGTTGTGATGATGTTAAAAGGAGCAAATAGCAGTGAGGTCATCGAAAATGTGAAAGAGAAAATAGCTGAGATTCAAAAAACATTGCCCAAAGGAGTTGTAATTGAACCGTTTCTCGATAGAACTAAAATGGTCAACAATGCAATTGGAACGGTGGAGAAAAATTTGGTTGAAGGAGCCTTAATCGTTGTTTTTATTTTGGTTTTGTTTCTAGGAAATTTTAGAGCTGGACTTTTGGTAGCCTCGGTCATTCCTCTGGCGATGTTATTCGCAATAATCATGATGAATACGTTTGGTGTGAGTGGAAATTTAATGTCGCTAGGAGCTTTGGATTTTGGATTAATTGTAGATGGCGCGGTGATTATCGTTGAAGCCGTGATGCATCAATTATCGCATGGAAAGCGATTTGCCTCTATCAATAGAATTTCTCAGCAACAAATGGATCAAGAAGTAGGAACTTCAGCTGGAAAAATGATGAATAGTGCGGTCTTTGGACAAGTAATTATTCTTATTGTTTATTTGCCAATTCTATCATTGAGTGGAATTGAAGGTAAAATGTTTAAACCGATGGCGCAGACCGTTGCATTTGCTTTAATCGGTGCGTTTATTCTTTCGTTGACATATATTCCAATGATGAGTTCGCTCGTTTTGAGTAAGAAAATCAAGCATCAACCAAACTGGTCGGATCGATTAATGATTCGAGTAGAAACAATCTATCAGAGGACTTTAACCAAAGTTTTGCGAAGAAAGAAAATAGTTTTAGCAACTGTTTCCATTTTATTCATCGGTTCAATTTTAGTTCTATCTAATTTAGGAGGTGAGTTTATACCGGCCTTGGAAGAAGGAGACTTTGCAGTTGAAACGCGCGTTTTGCCAGGTAGTAATTTGAAAACGTCCATTGAATATACCCAAAAAGCGGCACACGTATTACTAACAAGATATCCTGAGGTTGAAAAGGTGGTTACTAAAATCGGAAGTGGGGAAGTTCCTTCGGATCCAATGCCTATGGAAGCAGCGGATTTAATGATTATCTTAAAAGATAAAAGCGAATGGACTTCCGCGGAAACGTTTCCAGAGTTGGCGGAAAAAATGGGGAATTCATTGAAGGATGTCCCCGGAATTACGACAGGATTTCAATATCCAGTTCAAATGCGATTCAACGAATTGATGACAGGCGCGCGGCAAGATGTTGTCTGCAAAATATTTGGTGAAGATTTGGATTCCTTGGCGGCTTATGCTCATAAATTGGGTAAAATTGTTGGAACGGTGAATGGAGCTCAAGACTTATTTATCGAACCGGTAACCGGAATGCCGCAGATTGTCATCAAATACAACCGATCGGTGATGGCGCAATACAATGTAAATATTGCTGATGTCAACAGAGTGGTAAATACTGCTTTTGCTGGTCAAGCGACAGGTTCAATTTATGAGGGTGAAAAGCGCTTTGACTTGGTTGTTCGAATGGAAAACAAACAACGGAATAGGTTAGAGGACATTCAAAATTTACTTGTTCCAACACCGAAAGGGATTCAAATTCCCTTGAGTCAATTGGCCGAGGTTGAAATTGTAAATGGGCCGAATCAAATTCAGCGTGAGGAAACGAAGCGCAGAATTGTGATTGGATTTAATGTACGTGGTCGTGATGTTCAAAGTATTGTTGAGGAACTGCAAGGCAAAGTGGAGAAACAATTGAAATTTAGTCCTGGTTACTCGATCACATTTGGTGGGGCATTTGAGAATTTGAACGAAGCGAAGCAACGACTTTCCATTGCCGTCCCTGTTTCATTGGCATTGATTTTCTTGTTGTTATTTTTTGCTTTTAGTTCCGTGAAACAAGGCTTGCTGATTTACACCGCGATTCCGCTCTCTGCAATTGGAGGAATTTATTTTCTTGCGTTGCGCGGTATGCCATTTAGTATCAGTGCGGGTGTTGGTTTCATTGCCTTATTCGGTGTGGCTGTGTTGAACGGAATTGTCCTCATCGCTGAGTTTAATCGACTGAAAGAATCAGGTTTGAAGGATTTACATCGAATTGTGATTATGGGAACGAAAGTTCGTTTGCGCCCGGTTTTAATGACCGCCTTTGTAGCCTCACTTGGATTTTTACCGATGGCTCTTAGTCACGGAGCAGGGGCGGAGGTTCAGCGTCCGTTGGCGACTGTGGTAATCGGCGGCTTGTTGCTGGCTACTTTTCTCACCTTGTTTGTTTTGCCGATTCTTTATGTTCTTTTTGAGAAAATTTACTTCAAGAAAAAAAGTCTTTCTTCGATAGCGTCAATACTGATCTTTTTGGCTTCAATAATTCCATTCAATTCGAATTCGCAGAGAAAAATTACCCTAGTGGAAGCTTTTGAAATTGCCAGTAAAAACAACCTACGAGTAAAAAATAAGGAACTTCTAGAAGAATATCAGAAGAGTCTAATTAACACATCATTTGATCCTGTAAATACGAATTTAACGACCGAAATGGGGCAAATAAACAGTTCCTATTTTGACACAAAAATCAGTTTAGTTCAAAGTTTTTCTTTCCCAACAGTTTACAAAAGACAAAAACAAAGTTTAACTGCTTCTTGGGATTTGGCTGCTCAGTCGGTCAATGTTTCGCAAATTGAGTTGAAGAAATCGGTAGCCGAGGTATTTTATTTCATTTTAATTCTTCAAGAAAAGGAACAAATGCTCATTCAAGCGGATAGTATATTTACCGAATTCGTTCGAAAAGCGACTATTCGATTTGAAAAAGGGGAATCCAATATCTTGGAAAAAACGTCCGCGGAAACACAAAAAGCGGATGTTCAAATGCAGTTAATGAGTCTGAAAACTGATTTAGTAGTTGCTCAGTTGCAGCTGCAATTGCTTTTGAATACCACTGAAAAATTGAGTCCTGTTTCTGATAATTATCGATTGATGCCAAAATTGAACTTGAATCAGTTGAGTTCGCATCCGAATTTAATTTATGTGCAAAAGCAAGTTGATGTTGCCAATTCAAATGTGAGTCTAGAAAAGTCGAAATTACTTCCTGATTTGACGGCCGGTTATTTTAATCAAAGTATTCAAGGCGTTGGAGCGGATAACATGACTTACGGTTTGAATAAGCGATTCAATGGGGGACAGGTTGCGCTCGGAATTCCAATTTTTAATGGTGCACAAAAGGCGCGAATCAAGGCAGCAGGAAACAATGTTGAAATTGCAAAAAATGAATTTGATTATACCAAACAGCAATTAAAAACTGAATTGGATAAAGCGAATGCGACTTTGCAACTTTTGGAGGAGCGAGCCACTTATTATGAAACCGTGCAACTCGCCAATGCGCAATTGATTCAAAAAACGGCCTTAATGCAATTTGAAGAAGGTGAAATCGATTATATGGAATGGACATTATTGAATAATCAAGCCATACAAATTCGAAACGCTTACCTTGACGTTTTAAAATCATTGAATGAAACAACTATTTATGTTCAGTTTCTCACCAATTCATTATAATCGAAATAAAAAAATATAGCATGAAAAATATACTAAAATACATTTCAATTTCCTTACTCGTTTTTGCTTGCGGAAGTAAAACAGAGGAATCAAATACGAATAAAGAATCCATTGAAAATAGTATTACTTTAACTGATGTTCAATTAAAATCAGCAGCCTTGAATTTTGGTAAACTCGAATTGAAAACCATATCAAGTTCAATTAAAGTCAATGGTAAAATTGATGTTCCACCACAAAATTTGGTTTCTGTGAGTGTTCCAATGGGTGGATTTTTGAAATCAACGAAACTTTTGCCAGGAATGCATTTGACGAAGGGAGAAGTAATTGCGACTTTGGAGGATCAACAATACATTCAATTACAAGAAGATTATTTAACAACCAAGTCCAAACTTGAATTGGCTGAATTGGAATTCAACCGTCAAAAAGATTTGAATCAAAGCAAAGCGAGCAGCGACAAATTGTTTCAACAAGCACGAGCGAGTTTTCAATCATTAAGAATTTCGCAAAGCGCACTTGCGGAGAAATTGCGTTTAATCAACATCAATCCAAAAACGTTGAACGAAAATAACATTTCGAAAAGCATTCAATTGTTTTCTCCATTTTCAGGGTATGTTTCCAAAGTGAATGTGAATATTGGAAAATATGTGAATCCGTCAGACGTTCTTTTTGAATTGGTTGACCCGCGTGACATTCATTTGAACTTGAATGTTTTTGAAAAGGATTTGATTCAATTGGCTGTAGGTCAGAAAGTGGTTGCATTTACAAACTCGCGTCCGGATAAAAAATACGACTGCAATATCATTTTAATTAGCCAAGATATTGCATCTGATCGCACAGCTGAAGTGCATTGTCATTTTGATAAATATGATAAAGAATTATTGCCAGGTATGTATATGAATGCTGAGATTGATTTGAAAAACTCAAAGTCATTTGCTGTGCCAGAAGAATCCGTTGTTTCTTTTGAGGGCAGGAATTATCTTTTTGTTAAAACCAACAAGAAAAACACCTTTGAGTTAAGAGAAGTTGAAATTGGAAATACGGAAAATGGTTGGACTCAGGTGTTAAATTCAGAAATTTTTGAAAATCAACAAATTGTTCTTAATGGTTCTTATGGACTTTTGATGACACTAAAAAACAAATCGGAAGAATAAATTGGTTCAATATGATTTTATGTGGGTAAGAAAAAAAGCCAACTTTGTATCTATGAATAATAGCAGAGGAATTTTTGAGTTGGCCTTGCTAAAAACCCTCAATTAATTGAAAATTAAATAATTATATTTTGTTGACTTCGCATTTATTCTTTATAATCAAATTGTCCCTAAATGATTACATATAGTTTTATTATTTGTTTTTTTTGAGTCTAATTACAATGGAATGCATTAATCCGTTTATCCTGCATCAAATTTGATAGCCAGGTTATTCCATATTTAAAGGCTTATTACTTATCTGAAAGTATTTGGCACTAATCGGTAGGCTATGTTTTTCAATCTTTAAGAGTAGTGACTCCATTGGGAGTATTTTGGATAGTAATTAAGTATGCTAATTGGCTTCCATTATATACTTTTTATATAAAGCAAAACTAGTAATTGCTTTTTGAATACATCAAAAAATTCAATTGTTTTCTTAAATATCATTTTAGACATGTCTAAAATTAACATTTTCAATGTATTAACTCACCAATTTACTTAAATAGATCAAGAAAAAACAAAAAAACCTGACGATGTAATTTTCGAAATCAGCGATTCCCCTGAATCAAAAACCAATCTACCCAGGCATCCATTTGCTTAACGGAATTTGGGCGAAGGAGTATTTCACGTTTGTTATTTAACAGGAACATCGTTGGCGTTCCAAAAACATAATAGGATTCCACAATTGGACTTTTCCACTTTTTGAAGTCACAGGAACTGATGAACGGAAACGAACCAATGAATTTCTGAAAATCTTCTTCCTTATCATCCAGTGAAATGAAAACAACCTCAACGCCTTGAGCTTTCCATTTCGAATACAATTTTGCAATTTCAGGGATTTCCTCAGCGCATTTTGGACAAGTGCTCGCGCCAAAAACAATAAGTGTGTATTGTGTAGTTAAATCGGAAAGTTTTTGCGTTTTATCTCGTGAGATATCCGAGGGAAAAATGGTATTTGGATAAAAAGAAAAATCAGGAGCAATGTTTCCTTTTTTCATGGCTCGGTAGGTTTCCAGTTGTTTGGCGAGATTATTATCAATCGTGCAACTCACTTCATTCAGAACTTTTAACGCCAAATACTCGGATGCTTGAAAAAGACTATGGCGTTCGAGTAAATCGAACAAATAATCGGTTATTTCATTGAGTTTTTTCTCGTCTTTAACCAATCTGGTCATCATGGAATCAATGGAAACTTTCATTTCGATGAAAACGGAATCCAAGGATTTTCCAGAGTTTTCCAATAGCCAAAAATGACTTTCAATCGCATCTCGCAACAAGCCACTTCTGTAAAGGCGTTCATCCGTGTAATCCAGTTTTCGAAAAGCTTGAATCGTTGAAGGGATTTCCTCTGCTCTATATTGAGTGATTATCGAAACATCACTGACCAATTTTCGAATCGGGAGGTACCAAGAGACATAGCTTTTTGGATCTAATTGATTGAGGAAATCCTGATCTTGTTTTTTGATTAGCGCGTATTGCTCATCAATGAATTTCTTTGCTTTCGTATCCTTGGAAAAAAGTGGATCTGATGTATAAATCTGATTCAAATAGCGCCATGCACTCAAGGTTTGCTCGCGTTTAGGATGTTCTGCAGCATATTTGCTAAATGCCTGATTTTGTTTACCTGAAAGAACTTTAATAGTTTCAGGAATTGATAGATATTCTCCTTTAAAAGAAATTTGTTCACCTTTTTCTAGAATAAAAAAGTAGGGTATATTTTCTTCGGTTATCAAAAATCCAATTCCTGGTTTATCAGTTGGAAAATTGAAAGAAAAACTCCCATTTGGTCCAACAAAAACGCTATCGATATTTTTGGATTGAAGCCCATCGAACACGCCAAATTTGACCTTTTGATTGGAAAGTGCAGGGAAGGAACATTGCATGGTTTGGGCACGCATAAATGTGCTTACAATATAACACATCACAAAGACTGATATTTTAACCATATTTCAATTTTAAATATCTAATAACCATTGCCAAGCAGGAACAACTTTAATGAGACCTTCCTCGACTTCTATTTCTTTTGTTTCATCATACGTGATAATCCAAGTAGTTTTTATATTAAACTCTTTCATGGCAGCACGTAATCCTTTTATTTCTCTAACGGCTGTTTCCGGATTATTGATGTTGTACGAAACTTGAATTAATTCTCCTTTTTCAGGAATGTAAAAATCAACTTCTGTTTTTCGATTAAGAAAAAAAGGATTATCTCCTTTTCTCCGTAATTCAATATAAATCTGATTTTCTAGCAATTTTGTGGGTTGATCGATTAGAAACAAATCTAAAATACCGGTGTCTAGAAAGTAATATTTTTTATTGGTTTCTTTCTCGGTGAATTTGCTGTGGAAATTGGAAATCGATGCAATTAAATAAGACGACTCTAGATAATTCAAATAATCAAAAAGTGTGTTGCTTCCGATGCTTACACCGGTTGACTTGATTAGATTTTTTATACGATTGACCGAGGTTTCGTTATTTACACTTTCCGCTAATTTTTTTACCATCAATTTCAGTGTGACCACATTGGCAACCTTATACCTTGCGATCAGATCACCATAAAACAGTTTCTGATAGACACTCGATAGAAATTCACGTTTTTCTTTCATTTGCAAAAGTTCCGGAAACCCTCCGAAATGCAAATACTCGTCATACTCTTTTATGATTTTGTAACGATCGGCAGTGTATTTGGATTTTGAAGAAACTTGAATGTTTTTGAAGGATAAATATTCACGAAATGAAAACGGCAAAATTTCTTTGTTGATGAAACGTCCACCTAAAGTTGTTGCAATTTCATGGCTCAACATTTCCGCATTGCTTCCTGTCACATAAATTCTCCTTCCTTCATCTGCTAGACGCCGAACAAACTTTTGCCAATGGGGGATATTCTGTATTTCATCCAAAAAGATAATGGGTTCTAGTTCAAATAATTCAAAGTAGGCATCAATTACATGTTGCAGATCCTGATGTGTAACCTCCAGTAGGCGTTCGTCTTCAAAATTGATGAGCAACAAACGTTCATAATTTCCTTTGTTTAGTTTTTCCTGAACGATCTGATATAAAAAATAGGATTTACCGGCGCGTCTCAAACCCGTAAACGCATAATTTGCTTCATTTTCAATAGTTATCTCCCGTTTAATGAGCTTGATTTTTTTCAACCATTCTTGTCGTTCAACGATAATTTTTTTGAAAACCTCTTTCATTTATATCTTATTTGAGATACAAATATAGTTAATAGTGTCTTATGTACGAGAAACAATATTGTTTTTTTTATATTAACAATGAGCTAAAAAATCAATTTATTCGGGTTAATGGACAAAATAGTGCCTAAAAACCTCTGAAAGTATTATTGATATTAACTTGCAGCCATTTATTACTTATGACTAAAAAAACTGCTTTTACTGTG